>QAKV01000030.1 GCA_003343625.1 Clostridiales bacterium | reverse complement strand
ACACGCCGGTTCCTACCAAAATTCTTTTTACTTCCTTATGGGACGTTGCCTAAAGAGCCGGGGGTTTTTCAAAGTTCACTTTTTCATGAGGTCAGCGCCGCTGTGCCATGCCTGACCGATCTTCTCGCCGACTGCATAATAGCCGTTCTGCATCTGGTCGAAGACAAAAGCATGGAGTTTTCCCGCGTCGATTTTCCCTGTATCATCCAATACTTTCTCGTCAGCAATTACGTTGACGATTTTGCCCAGGACGCGCAGGCCGTAGGGCTGAGACTGCATTTCCACGACTTCGCACTCCAAAGTGAGCGGATATTCTGTAATAACAGGAGCATCCACATGTTCGCTTTTAACGGCATGAAGTCCGGTGCGTTCAAATTTGTCCGCCATCTTGTTGGAACTGGCAATACCGAGAAAATCGGATTCCCGCAAAGTGTCCGTCCCCGGAACGGCGAGCGTGAAGGCTTTCCGCGCCTCCAGATGGGCCAGTTCCTGATTGAGTACGGTGGGGACCGCACCCACCGCAACCGTCCGGAAAATGTACTGGGCGCAGAAACGATAAGTGCCCTCATTGGCGCCTGCAGCAGGCACAGTGCCCGGCGAAATCGGAATCTTCGAAATGCCGGAAAGCTTGCCAGCTGCCAGTGCTTACAGTATAATGGATATGGTTGCAGATCAAATTTCAGGGAGGGTTTGTATGTATCAGATTTCCAATTTTACCGATAACGACGACGTGAAGATCATTTCAAAACTGGGAGCATTCCAGGTGATCGAATATCAGAGGGACTTAAGCGTGACGCCCGGTTCGGCCATCACCGCCTATTATAGCGCACAGATGAATGTGAGAAAGCGACAGCTGGTCTGCGATTTGAGCAAGGCCCACGTGACAGTGCAGGCCGGTGCCATGCAGTGGATGCTCGGCAATGTGAACGCCACCACCGGGGTCAGGGGAGTTGGGGATCTTCTGGGCAAGGCAGTCCGGGGGAAGGCCACCGGGGAATCCGCGATCAAGCCGGAGTATACCGGGGACGGGATCCTGGTGCTGGAGCCCACATATCGCTATCTGATCCTGATGGATGCGGCCGAATGGGGCGGAGGAGTGGTGCTGGATGACGGGCTGTTTTTGGCGTGCGAATCCAGCCTGCAGCACAAGGCGGTAATGCGCTCCAACTTCTCCTCCGCTGTGGCCGGCGGCGAAGGGCTGTTCAATTTGAGCTTAAACGGCAGCGGCGTATTCTGCATCGAATCCGAGTGCCCCAGAGAAGAGCTCATCGAAATCACCTTGCAAAACGACGTGCTGAAGATCGACGGGAACTATGCCATCGCCTGGAGCAAGAGCCTGGATTTCACGGTGGAGCGCTCCGGCAAGAGTCTGATCGGTTCCGTGGCGTCCGGAGAAGGGCTGGTGAACGTCTACCGCGGCACAGGAAAGGTGTTGATGATGCCCACCGCGAAGATGCCCAACATCTGAAGAAACGGAACATTCGATGAAAAGAAAATGCCGATCGCGGGAGGGGCGCGCATGACGGAACGAAAAGAGGTTTTGGATTTCGGACTGACCTTTGAGGGCGCGTATCTGGATGCGCCGTTTCACGACGATAACTGGGTGCTTTTGCGCTATCGGAAAAATCGTCGGACGTTTGCGCTGACCTATGAGAGAAACGAAAAAATCTGGGTGAACGTGAAGGTGGATCCCGAGTGGAGGGATTTCTGGCGGGCGGCTTATGCGTCCGTCCTGCCCGGATATCATCAGAACAAGGAACACTGGAATTCCATTGTGTTGGACGGAACGATACCGGATGAGGAAATCCGGCGGATGATCTCGGAGAGCTACGATCTGATCAGGGGAAAAGCATGAAGGAAGCAAAAGGGCTATTGTGCGGGGCTGATGAAACAGCCGGTACATGGCCCTTTTATTGAATCCCGCTTTATCAGCAGTATCTTAATTTGGCAGTTATGTATTTCGCGCTCCGAACTGAGAAAATTGCCGCATATTTCATAAAATAATCAAAAAAGTTCAAAAACTGCTCAAATTTGAATTGAAATGATGGTTATACAATGGTAAAATACTGAAAAGATCGATTCAAAATGCCTGAGGAGGGCGAAACATTGTGAAACGTTTCGAAAAGGAGGCAGGAATGGAACTCATTTTTCCGGAAAAATACGCACAGATCGGGGAACTGGCGCAACGGGTGACCCGGGGATACAGGGATCGCGGGCTGAAAGCGGTCTTAAAGGACGGAAAGGGCATGATCGAGTGCAGCCGGGACTGCGAATACTACAGAGGGCTCAGCTGGATTCGGCAGTGGATTCGGGAAGGAAGGTCAGAGGGATGCCGGGAAGAAGACAGAGCGTTCGAACACCTGACCTACATGGTGGACTGCTCCCGCAACGCTGTTCCTTCGGTATCGTTTTTGAAGGAATTATTGGTGTCCATGGCTTTGATGGGATACGATCGGCTGATGTTGTACACCGAAGATACCTATGAGATCGAAGGACGTCCGTTTTTCGGCTGGATGAGGGGGCGGTATGCGAAGGAGGAGCTTCGTGAACTCGACGACTATGCGATGTCCCTGGGGATCGAGCTGGTGCCCTGCATCCAGACGTTGGCCCATTTAAACGCGATCTTTCGCTGGAAGGCGTTTTCGGGCGTTCACGATACTGCTGATATTCTCAGCACGGGCGAGGAGGAAACCTATGCGCTGATCGAGGACATGGTTCGCACCTGGGCTGAAACGGTGCGTTCCCGTGTGATCAACATCGGCATGGATGAGGCGGAGATGATCGGCCGGGGCGCGTACTTAAACCGCTATGGCTATCGGGACCGGCTTTCCATCATGGAAAAACACCTGCAGAGGGTGCTTTCCATTTGCGAAAAGTACGGCTTCACCTGTATGATGTGGAGCGATATGTTTTTCAAGCTCCTCTCCGGAGAAGGATACCACAGCGAGAAATTAGAGATTACAGATGAAGTACGCAGGCGGATCCCGCAGAACGTGGAGCTCATTTACTGGGACTATTACAGCAGGGATCAGGATACGTATCGCCGGATGCTGTCCAACCATAAAAAACTGTCCGACCGGGTGGGCTTTGCAGGCGGCGCCTGGAAATGGAACGGTTACGCGCCCCTGCTCAATCACAGCATTCAGGCTTCCCGTATCGCCCTTTCGGCCTGTCGGGAATTTTCCATCGGAAACGTGATGGTTACGGGCTGGGGTGACGACGGGGGCGAGGCAGCTCAGGCATGTGTGCTGCCCGTGCTGTGTCTGTATGCGGAGAGCTGTTATGCGGATCGGACGGACGACACCTGGCTTTCCGAGCGGATGATGGCCTGCACGAATGAGCGATACGGGGATTTTCTCCTGTTGGATTTGCCCAACCTGACGCCGGATAATCCCTGCCCGGGGAGGGTCAGCGTGGGGCCGGCCAAATATCTGCTGTATCAGGATGTCCTTTTGGGAATTTATGACCGGCACGTGGATGAGGATACCTATCCCGCCCACTTCGCAGCTGCCGCAGGGCGGCTGGCGGAAGCTGCAGATCGTTCGGAAAGTTGCGGCTACCTGTTTCGCACCCTGTCCGCCCTCTGTGCGGTTTTGGAAGAAAAATGCGATCTGGGAGTGCGGATGCGCCGGGCCTATGAAGGCGGAGACCGGAAGGCGCTGTCCGAGCTGGCCGATCGGGCTCTCGAAGCGGCGTCCCGGGTGGATGAATTCCGCCGTGAGATGCGAAGACAATGGTTCGCGGAGAACCGACCGTTTGGCTGGGAGGTGCTGGACGTGCGCCTGGGCGGTGTGAAAGCCCGTCTGGAGTCCGCGCATCAGCGGCTGACCGACTTTCTGGAAGGAAGGACGGCGCGCATCGAAGAGTTGGAGGAACCCAGGCTCTTGCTGGATGAACGGGAGAATCCGGGCCATCGAACTCTGCCGTTGAGCGATAACAGCTGGAGAAATATCGTCACGGCCTGCGTGATGTAGAGAACGCGGAAATTTGCGGATGGAAAACGATAAAGGAGGAAAAAGAGCATGAAGCTGATGGGGCATTTATACCAGGTGGGGGGCGTTTCCCTTTCCCATTTTTATGACGCTACGTCTTATCTGATCGAAGGGGAGGATGGGCTGTACCTCATCGATTGCGGCACGCCCGACGGGTATGAGCAGATCGTCGGCAACATCCGGTCGCTTGGATTCGATCCGGCGGACATCCGGGCCGTTTACGGCACCCATGGACATTATGATCACGTGGGCGCGGCCTCGCTGTTTGCCGGGGATTACGGCTGCCGCCTGTATCTGCACGAGGCGGACAAAGAGCAGGTGGAAAAGGGGGACAATGTGCGAACCACAGCTGAGCTTCTGTACGGCCGGGAATTTTTGCCCTGTAAGGTGGACGGCACGGTGCGCGACGGAGAAAAAATCTCCTTTGGCAACGGCATTTCCATGGAAGTTCTGCACACCCCCGGCCATACGATGGGCAGCGTCTGCTACGCTATGGATGTGAACGGATTTTCGTTTCTGGTGGCGGGGGATACCCTTTACGGCGGGTATTCGGACAAAATAGGTTCTGATGAAACGGTCTGGAAAGAGAGCCTGGAGAAGCTCACATCCCGACATTTCGACGGATTTACATTCGGACATATGGGTGCGGATGTAATCTGCGACGCGGATGCGCGCATCGCGGAGCTGAAAAAGCAGTTCGCTACCTACTATAATCCGTGGTTTAAGGCGATGAAGGATACGTTCCGTTACGCATAGGAGATATTATCATGAAAAAGAAAACTCTGTATATGATCGGGAACTCCCATATCGATCCCGTCTGGTTCTGGGATTGGGACGAAGGGCTGCAGGAGGTGAAGGCTACCTTCGCATCTGCACTGGATCGGCTGCGGGAATTTCCGGAAGCGAAATTCACCTCCACATCCTCCGCCTTTTTCGAATGGATCGAGGCAGTGGCGCCGGAGATGTTCGAGGAGATCAGAGCCAGGGTGCAGGAAGGGCGCTGGGAACTCACCGGCGGCTGGTTTTTGGAACCGGACTGCATCCTGCCCTGCGGCGAGGCGTTCGTGCGCCAGGGCCTTTACGGCCAGCGCTATTTTCAGGAGAAGTTCGGCGTCACCTGCCGCACCGCTTCCAATGTGGACAGCTTCGGGCACAATCCCATGCTGCCCCAGATCCTGAAAAAGAGCGGGATGGATGAGTATGTCTTCATGCGGCCCAGGCTGGATACGCCGGTCTTCGTCTGGGAGAGCGAAGACGGCAGCAGGGTGAACGCCATCAGTCTGCCCAGCGAGTACACCACCTGGTTTTATGAACCCACGAAAGAAGCGGTGGAAATGGCGGAACGGGCGGCTTCGGGGGCGGGCCTGTCTTCCATGGCCTGCTGCTATGGAGTGGGCAACCACGGCGGAGGTCCTACTGTGGAAAACATTCGGGCGATTCTGCGCCTGAGGGAGGAAAAGGCGGAGCTGTCCCTGCCCTTCGGCACATATCGGGAGTTTTTCGACAGCCTGTCAGAGGCGGAAAAGGACAGTCTGCCGGTTCGCCGGGAGTTTTTCGACGGAGTCAACACAGGCTGTTACAGCATGGACAGCAGGCTCAAGAAGACGAACCGCCGGACGGAAGGCAGGTTGATGACCGCGGATCATCTCCTCTCCATGGCGTCTCTGTTCGCCGGCCGGCCGGCGGAAGCGGGGCGCAGGGAAACCATGAAACAGCTCTGGAAGACGCTTTTGTTCAACCAGTTCCATGACACTTTGGGAGGCACGACGATCAAGCCTGCCAGGGACGAAGCCATCGCCCAGATGTCCGGAGCGGGGGCGGAAGCTAAAAAGCTGTGGGTCGCCTGCATGCAGGAAATCATGGGGATGTTGGATACCGGGGGAGATGGGTTTCCGCTGATCCTGTTCAACCCCTCCGGCAGGGATTACGATGGCCCTGTTACTGCGGAACTCAACTGGTTTTGCAAGGACGGGCTGATTATAAAGGATCCTCAGGGAAAGGAGATTCCCTATCAGCGGGTGCACACGATAGCGAAGGTGCGCAATTACAACATCGGCGGCAGAAGGGGCATCGTCTTTGACGCCCATGTGCCCGCCCTGGGGTTCGCGGTCTACCGGACCCTCATCGGGGAATCGGCGCTTTGCTGCGACAGCCGGGAGAGCGGCGGCGCGAATCTTCGGGCGGCGGTGCTGGAAAACGAGTTTTTGAAAATCGCTTTCGACGATAACGGCGCCCTTTGCAGCCTTTATGATAAGAAAGGCGGATACGAAGCGCTGTCCGGCCCTGTGACCTTCCCGATCTGGACGGATGAGCGGGACAGCTGGGGAGGCGATCAGGGCAGACCCTTTGCGCCACGGAATGAAAGCCTCAGCCCGCAGTCTCTCGAGCTGGTGGAAGAAGGGAGCCTGAGGAAAGTCGTGAGGGCAACTTACCGATTGGGAGGAAGCGTCCTGCGGCAGAAATTCATCCTTTACAGGGGCGTAGCCTACGTGGAAGTGGTCAACCGGCTCTTCTGGGATCGGGAGTGGCAGATGGTGAAAATGGAGTTTCCCCTTTCGGCGAAAGGAACACGGGTATTCCGGGAGGCGGCCTATCAGAGCGTCTGTACGCCTGTCAGGGACGGACAGGAGTACAGCATGCACCGGTTCGTGGATGTGACCGGGGAGAAAGGAGCCGGCCTGTATGTCGCAAATGACGGAAAATACGCTTTTTCCCTGGAAGAAAACCGACTCAGCTTTCCTGTCGCCCGCAGCGCTATTTACGCTCAGGGCAACGGGGTGAACTGGTACAACCCCATCGAAGGATACGATTATACGGATCTGGGAAAACAGGAATTCACATTCCTGCTGTCCCCTCACGGCGGCGCGATTTCCAACCGGGAGCGCTATCGGATGGCGGAAGCGGCGGCAAAGCCGCTGTTGATCACCACGGATTGCCGACATCCGGGAGAGCGGAAACTGATTTCCTGGCAGGGCATCCGGCTGGAGGAGGCCAATGTGGAGCTGGGCTGTATCAAGGCGGCGGAGGACGGAGATGGGCTGATCGTCCGCCTGTTTGAAACGGAAGGAAAGAAGACCGCCGGGACTTTTGTCCTGAACGGACGGGATTGCCCTTATGAAATCGGCGCCTATGAGATTTTGACCCTGTTCCTTCCGAACGATCCAGGGGGAGAGCCCGTGTCGGTCAACTTGCTGGAAGAGGGGCGCTGACGAAAGAAAAGCCGGTAAAAAACAATAGATCACTGGAGGAAAACGCGATGGGCGAAAAAAAATATGACATGATCGGCTATACCCACATCGACCCGGTGTGGCTGTGGAATCGTGCGGAAGGTATGCAGGAGGTGAAGTCATCTTTTGCTTCCGCGCTGGATCGGATGGAGGAATTTGCGGATTTCAGATTTAGCCAGACCAGCATCTCCTTTCTGGCATGGTTGAAGGAAAACTGCCCGTGGCTGTTTGAGCGGATTAAGGAACGGGTGAAAGAAGGCCGCTGGGAGATCCAGGGAGGCATGTGGGTAGAACCGGACTGCGACCTGCCTTCCGGGGAAGCGCTGATCCGCCATCTTCTGTACGGCAAAAGTTTCGTGCGGAAAGAATTCGGAAAGGAAGTGACGGTGGCCTTCAATCCGGACAGTTTCGGTCATGGGGCCAATCTGCCCGCCATTTTGAACGGCTGCGGCATCCGTTCCTACATCGCTTCCCGGCCGGACAGGAAAACCGTCCCTCTTCCGGCCATGTTCGTCTGGAAATCCCCCGACGGCAGCCGGGTGACGACGGAGCGCACCGGAGGGGAATACATGGCCTGGACCCGGCCGGCCCTGGAGTTCAATCTAAAGGAGAGCGAAGAAGGGCTCGATGAAATCGGCTACGACCGGATGGCGGTCTTCTACGGGGTCGGTAACCACGGCGGCGGCCCCACGATCGAGAATATCCGGACTATCTACGAAATGCGCGGGGAATATCCTGCGGGTACCCTGGATTTCTCGACTATGGAAGCCTTCTTTTCGAAGGTGGAATCGGATAAGCTGCCCGAAGTGACGGGAGAGCTGGGACGTATTTACTGGGGATGCTACAGCTCCGACCGGGAGATCAAACAGAAAAACCGGAGGGCGGAGTGGACGCTGCAAAAGGCGGAGGCCATGGCTGCCATGGCTTCCCGCATGGGGGTGAAAAGCTGGAATACACCTGCTGAAAAGCTGGAATACGCCTGGAAGGAAGCGCTGTTCAATCAGTTCCACGATGTGCTGGCAGGAACCAGCATCGAACCCGCCCGGAATCAGGCCTGCAGGGAGTTCGACACGGCTGTCTCCATAGCGGAGCATGTGATCTGCGACGGAGTACAGGCTGTCGCCAACGGGCTGGATACCAGGGGGGACGGCTTCCCGCTGGTGCTCCTAAATCCCACCGGTCATGCTTTTGAAGGGGTATTTACGGCGGATGTATATGTCCCAAGAGCCCAGAAAAAGCCTCTCCGGATGCGGGATCCCAAAGGCGAGGAAATTTTCTGCTGCGAGACCCAATACCGCAACTTTTCCCCGGATAGCCGGAAAGGCATCCTTTTTACGGCCCGAATTCCGGCCTTTGGCTATAGCGTATACCGGGTGATCGGGGAAGGGCCCAACGAGATGGAGCAGCCTTCCTGTATTCAGGCTTCGGAACGGATGCTGGACAATGGGATCGTGAAAGTCGTACTGGATGAAAATACAGGTTGTCCGGCCAGCCTGATGAAAAACGGCAGAGAACTGCTGGAGGATCCCTGTAGCGTTCGTGTCTTCTATGATGATCGGGGCGCCTGGGGAGAGGACGTCTGGGAAGAAAAGCCTGTGGGGCGGTTTGAGGCATCGAAGATTCGCGTTGTGGAAGCCAATCCCCTGCGCGCTGTAGTCCGGGCTCTTCTGACTTTCGAACGGTCTGAGCTGCGCATCGACTATATTTTGGAAAAGGGGAGCGATGTGCTCAAACTGGATCTGCGCCTGCATAACATGGAAAAACACCGGCAGATCTGCCTGTGCGTCCCGGTGAAGGCGAAGAGCCCGGATGTGCGTACGGAAACCGCATTTCTTTCGGAACACAAGATTTCCTGTACGGATTCGAACAAAGAGCACTATCAGCACCGGTTCGCGGACGTGAGCGATTCGGACGGCAGCGGCATCGCTATGCTCAACGACGGCGTTTACGCCTGCCAGCAGGTCGGTTCTGAATATCGCCTGATTCTTTCGCGCAGCAGCGTGCATGCCAGAGGCGGCAGGGGCCCTCTTTCGGAAGAACTGGAGCATCCGTTCATGGATCAGGGTACCTGGGACTACCGGATCCGGATGATCGGGCATGAGAGCGGGGTTTCCAACGGGAGGCTCTTTGCGGAGGCGGATGTTTTACATATGCCGCCGGAATATCTGGGGGACAGCAATCACCCGGGCGGGAAGTGGCAGCGCACGGGGGGGCTGCTGGAGGCCGAAGCGGAAAATGCGGCGGTTTCCTGCGTCAAACAGGGACTGGAATGCCCCGACGAGCTGGTGATTCGGGCCTTTGAAACGGAAGGAATCGGGGGAAGCGTTCGGATCCGTTGTCAGGGGAAGAGCTGGAAGACGAGTCTGGGGCCTTATCAGATCAAAACGGCGAAATTGACGGAGAAAGGATTCGTCGAATGCGACATGCTGGAACGGCCGATAACAGAGCGGAAAACGGAGCAAAAGGAGCGCCCGGAGGAGAGGAAAACAGAGGCGGAATAGGACATGGAAGCGGAAAAACCAGTATTTAGCAACCGGGCGCTGCGCGCCCTAATCATCCCGTTGGTGCTGGAACAGATTCTGGGGCTGACGGTGGGCATGGCGGACTCCATCATGGTGTCCATCGCGGGGGAGGCGGCGGTGTCCGGCGTTTCCCTGGTGGATTCCATCAACATCCTGCTCACCAACCTGTTCAGCTCCCTGGCCACGGGCGGAGCGGTGGTGGCTGCCCACCGGCTGGGGGAAAAGAAGGAGGAGGCGGCGAATCGGACGGCGGATCAGCTGTTGTTATGCGTCACCGGCATCGCCCTGATCATCTCCCTGTTTTCCCTGGTTTTCAATCGGATCATCCTGGGGCTGATCTTCGGGAACGTGGAGGCGGACGTGATGGAAAACGCGGTGGTCTATTTCTATCTCACGGCTCTGTCGTTCCCTTTTCTGGGGATCTATAACGCCAGCGCTGCGCTGAGCCGGGCCATGGGCAATTCCAGGATCACGATGCTGATTTCGATTCTGATGAACGCGGTCAACATTATCGGAAACGCGTTTTTTATCATGGCCTTTCACTGGGGCGTATTCGGAGTAGCCCTTTCCACCCTCCTCTCCAGAATCCTGGGGGCGGTCATCATGTTCGGCATTTTGAAAAGCGGGAAGCATCCGCTTCATTACAGCAGAAGGATCGCCCTGCGGCTGGACAGGAAAATCCTGAAAAATATCCTGCGGGTAGGCGTGCCCACCGGGTTGGACAACTGCATCTTCCAGGTGGGCAAGATCCTGGTACAGAGTCTGGTGGCCGGCCTCGGAACGACAGCCATCGCGGCCAACGCCATCGTGGGGACAGTGGCCGGAGTTGCGGTAATTCCCGCTTCCGCCATGGGCATCGCCATGATCACCGTGGTAGGACAGGCGCTGGGAGCGGGCAGCGAGGAACAGGCCAAATTCTATGTGAAAAAGATGATGGGTTATGCGTATCTGTTCATGGCCGTTTTAAACCTCGGGATCATCCTGCTTGCCGATCAGATCGCCGGTCTGTACCAGGTGACGGATGCCACCCGGCAACTGGCGGCGGAGGTAATCGTCTTCCATTCGATCTGCGCCACGATTTTGTGGCCCACCGGATTTTCCCTGCCCAATGCCATGCGGGCGGCCATGGACGCCACCTTCACCATGGTGATTTCCATTTTGTCCATGTGGACTTTTCGCATCGGCTGCAGTTATCTGTTCACCCTGGGATTTCATATGGGGCTTTTGGGGATCTGGGCGGCCATGGGCGTGGACTGGATTTTCAGATCCGGCTGTTTTCTCTGGCGGATGGGAAGCGGAAGATGGCTGAAAAATGCGCGGAAAGCGGAGTAGACAAAAAAAGGAGGAAAAATGTGAAAAGGATCGATTTAAACGGCAGCGACTGGCTTTGCAAGGAATACGTCGGAGAGGACTGGGTCTGGAGAGACGGAGAAAAGCGGAATACGAAAGACGTGCGTTGGTGGAAGGCAGCCAGGGTGCCCGGCAGCGTGACGGATGACATGTACGAAGACGGGGTGATTCCGGATCCTTATTTCGAGAAAAACAGTCTCCTGATCGAATGGATTCCGGAGCGCACCTGGATTTATCGAAAGGAGTTCACGATTCCCGGCGAATTGGCGGGAAAGCGCTTTTTCCTGCATTTCGAGGGAGTGGACTACGACGCGCTGTTCTACTTAAACGATCGGCTTCTGGGGGAACATCACAGCATGTACACCCCCGTGGTCTTCGACGTAACGGACATTCTGGAGCCGGGAGAGAAAAATCTGTTGGCCGTAGTGCTGAATAAAGCGCCGGACGAGCAGTGCCAGGTGAGCAAAACCCGCTATGTGAAAACTCACAAGAGCAGGATGACCTACTGGTGGGATTTTTGCCCCCGCATGATCCATATGGGCATCTGGGACGACGTGTGGATAGAGGCCACGGAGTCGGTGCGTCTGAGCGCGCCCGACGTGGAAGTGACCGTGGCCGAAGATTTTTCCCGGGCGGCGGTGACCGGTCGATTTGAGGTCGAAGGAGCGGAAGAAGTCAGCGTCCGGCTGTTGCTGGATGGAATCGCGGCGGCCTGCGGGAAAGTCCGGGCGAACGGCTTAAAGGCGACCTTTTCCCTGACGGTGGAGAACCCGAAACTATGGTGGCCCAACGGTTATGGGGAACAGCCCCTCTATACCCTGGAGCTGACGGCCCGTGGAGAAAACGGGGAAACGGATCTGCGCCGGGTGCGCATCGGAATCCGGGATCTGAAATTCGTAAAAAACGAGACGGAGGACGAGACGGCCCGCCCCTATACAGCCTGCATCAACGGCAGGAGGATCTACTTAAAGGGATATAACTGGGTGCCCATCGACGTGATGTACGGACGCAAGCGGCCCCAAAAGCTGGAGCGGCTTCTGACGCTGGCCAAAGAGGCCCATGTGAACTGCCTGCGCGTCTGGGGCGGCGGCCTGATCGAGCGGGAGGAGTTTTATGATTTCTGCGATGAAAACGGTATTTTGGTATGGCAGGAGTTTATCCAATCCAGCTCCGGCATCGAAAACGAGCCGTCCCGGGATCCGGAATTTCTGGAACTGATGAAGAGCGAAGCCCAGATCATCATTCCCCGCAAAAAGCATCATCCAAGTCTCGCCATCTGGGGAGGTGGAAACGAGCTGTCCGGGCCGGACGACTCCATGATTTCCATGGATGAGCCGGTGATCCGGGTGCTGGCGGATCAGGTGCGGCACCTGGACCCCTCCCGCTATTTCCTGGAATCTTCGCCCACCGGGCGGATGTTCAACAATACTCTGGAAAACATCGCGAAGGATCCGGAAGGCCTGCATGATGTGCACGGCCCCTGGGAGCATCAGGGGCTGACGGGACAGTATACGCTGTATAATGCGGGCACTTCCCTGCTGTCCAGCGAATTCGGCGTGGAGGGCATGACCAATCTGACCGCGTTGCGAAAAAACATCCGGGAAAGCCATCTGTGGCCCCCGTCCCGCGACAACGAGTTCTATTTTCACAGAGGATCCTGGTGGAACAATTATCCGCTGTTGCAGGAGAGTTTCGGAGGGCAGCTTCGAGATGTTGAAACCGCGGTGAAGGCCAGCCAGTTCATGCAGTATGAGGGGTTAAAGTATGCGGTGGAAGCCAACCGCCGCAGAGCTTTTGTCTGCAGCGGAACCTTTCCCTGGCAGTTCAATGAGCCTTATCCCAACAACACCTGTACCTGTTCGGTGGACTATTATGCGGCGCCGAAGCCCGTTTATTACGGAGTCCGGACGGCCTATGCTGCGGAAACGGTGTCCGCCCGGTTTCTCTCCCAGACCATGGCAGGGAGGGAAACGTTCGAAGCCCGGCTGTTCTGGCAGTCTTCCACGGCGGAGCGGGTGCCGGCGAAGATTTCGGCCCGGGTGATCGCACAGGATGGCGCCGTCTGCGTACGGGAGGAAATCGCGGCCGGCGATCTGCGGGCGGAAGCGGAGAAGGCGGTTTTGGTCGGAACGATTTCCTGCCCGGTAGGGCGGATCGAAACAGGAGTTTTCTATCTGGCGCTGGAAGCCGTCGACCGGGAGGGGGCGGTTTTGGCCCAAAACCGTTATTGTTTTACGAAAACGGATCTGTCGGAGCTTTTGCATTTGCCGAAAGCGCGGATCGAAACCCGGATGACAAAGTCGGAAAGCGGGTGTATGCTGGAAATGAAGAACGTCGGGACTACGGTTGCAGCGGGGCTGTGGCTGGAGGACGAGCGGGCTCTGGAAGGGGAAGAGAAGGGATACCTGTACTTTTCCGAAAACTACTTTTACCTGTTTCCCGGCGAGAGCAAAACCGTGAGGATCGTCAGTTCGAAAGGAGAGGATCCGAAGGTGCGCATCAGCGCGTTCAACGGGGAGGACTGAGGAGATGCTTTTTTATAACGGAATCGTATTTTGCGGGGGAAAATTTCAAAAGGCCGACGTGCGCACCAGAGGGGAGATCATCGCGGAGGTGAGCCCTTCCCTGGAAAAGCAGGAGGGGGAAGAAGCGGTAGATCTTTTGGGCAGATGGCTGCTTCCGGGATTTTTTGACGTGCACACTCACGGAAGGGACGGTGCGGATTTTTCGGATGCGCCTGCGCAGGAGCTGGTGCGCATCCGGGATTCCTATGCCCGCTGCGGAGTGACTTCCCTGTTAGCGACTACCATGACCATGGAGGAAAATTACAGCCGCGCCATGCTCAAACGGATTCGGACGGCTATCGAGGAGAAGTCTGACGGCTCCCGGATCTGGGGGATCAACCTGGAAGGCCCTTTTCTGGGGCCGGATAAGAAAGGCTGCCACGACCCGCAGTATCTGCGCAAGCCCGACATCGCTTATTTCCGGGAGTTGGACGCATGTGCGGGAGGCCATATTCGCCTGGTGGATCTGGATCCCGCGCTGGAGGGCGCTATGGACTTTATCCGGGCTTTCGCCGGGAAGAAAAAGCTGTCCATCGCCCACACCGGAGCGGATTATGAGACCGCCAATCTGGCTGTAGATGCGGGCGCGGATCACGTGACTCACCTTTACAACGCCATGAACGATATGCATCACAGGGAGCCCGGCGTGGTGGGAATGGTGGAGGATAGGGAGGTCTGGGCGGAGCTGATTTGTGATGGCGTCCACGTCCATCCGGCGGTGATCCGCATGACCTTCGCTTCCAACGCGCGCAAATTGTGTATCGTTTCCGACTCATTAAGCGCTGCGGGATTGGGGGATGGAATCTACAGCCTGGGAGGGCTTTCCGTACATGTAAACGGCAGGCGCGCGACGCTGGCCGACGGCACCCTGGCCTGCTCCGTCAGCGATGTGTTCGAAGAGTGTCGAAACGTCATCTCCTTTGGGGTTGCGCCGGAAGAGGCGATCGCTGCCGCTTCCCGGAATCCGGCGAAGGCTATGGGACTGGAGAATAAAATCGGGGATATCCGGCCGGGCCTTCTGGCGGATCTTCTGGTGGTGACGCCGGACTTCGCGCTGGAAAAGGTTTATATCGGAGGAAAAGAGGTGGGATAAGCGGATGAAATCCATAGGAATCGATATCGGAACCACGTCCATCTGTCTGGTGGTCTATGAAGGGGAAAGCGGAAAAATCGAAGACAGTTTAAGCGTCCGGAACGCCTTTTTGCCGGAAACGTTTTGCCAGGATCCGGATCATATCGCGGACGAGGTGATTCGGTTGTTGCAGGAGCTGGCGAAAAGAAACGAACCGATCGGCGCCATCGGAATCTCCGCCCAGATGCACGGCATCCTGTATACGGACGCTGCCGGCAGAGCGGTGACGCCTTATTATACCTGGAAGGACGAGAGCGGGAAGCTGCCTTTTGAGGGCGCGACCTTCGCGGAATTCCTTTCCGGAAAGACGGGATATCGGATTTATTCCGGCTATGGAAGCGCGACCCACTTTTATCTGGGAAAAACGGGACAGATCCCGGAGCGAGCGGTCTTTTTGTGCAACATCGGGGACTATCTGGCCATGCGTCTGTGCGGGAAAACCGTTCCCCGTCAGGATGTTTCCATCGCAGCCAGCCTGGGAGGTCTTTTGCCCGATAAAAGCGGATATGACCGGGAGGCACTTTCTGCTGCCGGCGTGCGGACAAAGCTGTATCCGGAGGTATCCAGGGAATTCGCGCCCTTTGGAACCTGGAGAGGGATTCCGGTGTATCCGGCGGTGGGGGACAACCAGGCCAGCTTTTTCGCTGCGGCCGGTCGGGAGGAGGCGGCGATCAGCGTCAACGTAGGAACCGGCTCCCAGGTCTCCCTGTTTTCCTCCGGCCTGACGGAGACGAGCTCCGGGGAAATCCGCCCTTTTCCGGGCGGGGGCAATCTTTATGTGCAGGCTTCTGTCAACGGCGGAAAGGTATACGAAAAGCTGGCATCCTTTTGGGAGGAGGCTGTGTTCGCTTTCACCGGAGAAAAGATCGATGCCTATGAAGGGATGCGCCGGCTGGGAGAAGGGAAGCAGGACACCGCCCTCACGGCGGATCCGCTGCTCTACGGCAGCCGAACCCGGGCGGAGGTACAGGGCAGCATCTCAGGGATCACGGAAGATGACTTCCATCCCGGAGATCTGATCCGCGCCTGGGTGTCCGGCATGGCCAGAGAACTGCACGAGCTCTATCTGGAATTTCCACAATCCCTGCGGGAAGGCAGGAAATGGATCGTGGGAAGCGGAAATGGGATCCGCAAAAATGCCCTGCTGCAGCAGGAGATCGAAAAGGCTTTCGGCCTGCCCCTCCGCCTGAAAGAGCTCCGGGAGGAGGCGGCAGCGGGAGCAGCCATGCTGGCGCTGGCTGCGGCGATGCAAAAGCGGTGAAAGTCATGAACGCACTTTTTTCCGGTATTCATTGGGTGACATTCCGGCGATCCGTCGAAATACTTTCGTGAAATAGCTCTGATCGTCGTATCCCACCATCTGGGAGATGTCGGTCAGGCGCAGATCGCTGGAACGGATCAGTTCTTTGGCTTTGGTGATGCGCACGTTGTTCAGATAGCGGTTGAAGCTGATGCCGGTCTCTTTGGAAAAGATCCGACTCAGATAGTCCGGAGAGAGGAACAGCGCACGGGCCGCGGATTCCAGCGTCAGATGGTCCGCGTAGCCGGTTCCGATGTACTGGATGCATCGGTGGATGATGTTGGCGTGCCTGGCATCCGAATAGGCAGCCGTGCTGTCCAAAAGACCGGTCAGCGTCTCGTAGAGCCAGGCGCTCAGTTCTTTGAAATTCTTTCGGGAAGAAACTTCCTTCTGACAGCGCTGAAGCCAGAACAAAGTCTGTTGTTCATCCGCGCCCTTTTCCGTGAGGGTGCGGGACAACAGGACGATGAACTCCTGCACTTTTTGGTTCATCCAGTCCGGATTGCCGCCGCCCGCCGCGAAAAGGGCTGCCAGAAATTCCTGCAGCTTTAAGAGGGTGCCCTGACGATCCCCCCGGGAGAGGGATTCCAACAGCGCGCGTTCCAGGCTGAAGGGATAACGGGGGGACTGTTTGTTTTTCAGCTGAGCGATATAACCGCTGATCTGCCCTTGCAGCAGATCCGAGCGTTCGATGGCCAGCAGCCGGTTTTCCGCAGAAACATTATTTAAAAATCCCACGGCCATGAACAGCAGAATGGAAAGTTCCTGTACCTTCTGCGGCATGATCTGGGGAATTTTCCCCATCAGGGAGATGACCCGGTCTCGGGGCCCGGCGTCCAGATGCAGATTTTCTTTCAGCTCGCAGTCGATGAAGTCCTGCAGTTCCACCATAAGAAAAGGGCCTACGGTGATTTTTGCCATGCTGCCCGCTTCTCCGATGATGGGAGAGACGAAGCAGGTCAGCCCCAGAGGACAGAAATAAATGTACTTTCCGCCGAAACGCTCGGCTTCCATCATCCCGTAGTTGTGGGCGCGGATACAGTTTTCATCCGGCAGTCCGGCCGCGCGGCACAGGGCGCAGGAGTGGCATCCGTACCCGTGCTCGAACAGAAGTCTTCCCTCGGTATCCGAAACGGTACAGCCGAGTCCCGTGGAGGCACAAAAGGCCCGGGAACATTCGTCCGCCAGCTGATAATCGAATTTTTCCTGAATCATAATCTCGAGATGTCCTTTCCGTTTTCATTATGAAAAAAGAACTTTGGTATGTCAAGGGAAAAAGGTCGGAAAATTACCAAAAAGTCCGGGATTCTACAAGCAAACGGGAGGGGGGTTGTTATAATAAAGACAACGAGTAAACCGTTGCGAAAATGGAGGAGCGACATGAACATTTTGGAAGAAATCTCTGCGAATCTGCAGAAAGGAAAAGCGAAAATCGTAAAGGAGCTGGTACAGCAGGCCATCGATGAAAACATTCCTGCCAAACAGATCCTGGAAGAAGGCCTTCTCTCCGGTATGGATGTGATCGGGGAAAAATTCAAGAACAACGAAGTTTTCGTGCCGGAAGTGCTGGTGGCTGCCAGAGCCATGAATATGGGAGCGGCCCTGCTCAAACCTCTGCTGGCGGATGGGGAAAACACTTCTGCGGGGAAAGTGTGCATCGGCACCGTGAAAGGCGATCTGCACGATATCGGCAAGAATCTGGTGAAAATGATGATGGAGGGCAAGGGCTTGGAGGTCATCGACCTGGGGACGGATGTGGCGCCGGAGACCTATGTTGAAACCGCGATCCGGGAGAATTGCCAGATCATTTGCTGTTCAGCCCTTTTGACCACGACCATGCCCGTCATGGGAGAAGTGGTGAAGGAAGCCGAGAAGGCAGGTATCCGCGATAAGGTCAAGATCATGGTGGGCGGCGCGCCGGTGACGGAAGCGTTCTGCGAGCAGATCGGCGCGGATAAGTACACGTCGGATGCAGCCAGCGCTGCGGATGCGGCGGTGGAGTTCTGCCGGGCTGCAGGCTGAAAGACCGAAAACGGAAGAATACAGACGGGGCGAAAACGAAATGAAAGAAGAGGAGAAGATCATCCGTCTGCGGGAAAGGGCGCTTTCGCTCGGAGCGCATAGAGCGGAACTGATGGAGGTGTCAAGGGTATCCCTTGACGCCTCCTTCCGGGATCTGTGCCGGGCGAATTCCTGCGGCAACTACGGGAGGAATTATATGTGTCCGCCGGATATCGGGGACATCCACAGGCTGATGGACGAGATCCGCACCTACGATACCGTGTTGGTCTATCAGACTGTGGGACAGCTGGAAGACAGCTATGATTTCGAAGGGATGATGGAAGCCGGCAAGCGTCACAACCTGCTGGCGCAGAAGCTGCGCGAAGAAACAGCGGGATTTCCGGAAAAAGGTATTTTGCATCTGGCCGCCGGGGGCTGCCGGATGTGCGAAGTATGCGGCAAACGGACAGGGGAACCCTGCCGGTTTCCCCAAAAAGCCATCGGTTCCCTGGAAGCCTACGGGATCAACGTATCCCTTCTGGCGAAGGAGAGCGGAATGAATTATATCAACGGAGCGGACACGGTCACTTATTTCGGAGCCGTCTTTTTCCGGGAAATACAGGAATGAAGGAAGCAGGAGATCAGAATATGAAACAGAATATGAGAGAGTGGCTGCAGGAGATGAAGGGATCGCCGGTCAAAAAAGCGATGCCGATCCTGTCCTTCCCTGCCGTATCGCTGCTGGGTGTCAGCGTGCGGGAGATGATTTCGGACAGCGCGCTACAGGCGGAAGGAATGAAGCGGATTGCGGATCGGGTGGACAGCGCAGCGGCGGTGAGCCTGATGGATCTTTCCGTAGAGGCGGAATGCTTCGGTTCGCAGATCGTGGTGAGCGAGGATGAAGTGCCTACGGTGAAGGGGAGCATTGTATCCACAGTCGAAGAGGTGGATGCGCTGAAGGTGCCTCCTGTGGGAGCGGGGCGCACGGGAATTTACATCGAAGCGGTGCGTCGGGCAAAAGAAGAGATCACAGACCGTCCGGTATTCGCCGGGATGATCGGCCCGTATTCCCTGGCCGGCCGGCTGGCGGACGTGACGGAAATTATGTTGTACTGCTACGATGAACCGGAGATGGTGGAGAGCCTGCTGGAGAAGGCGACGGAATTCCTGATCGCCTATGGAAGAGCTTACAAGGAGGCCGGGGCGGATGGGATTCTGCTGGCGGAGCCTTTGGCGGGCCTGCTTTCTCCCGCTCTGGAAGAAGAGTTTTCCGCGCCTTATGTGAAGCGAATCGTGTCTGCTCTGCAGGACGATAATTTCCTGGTGATTTATCACAACTGCGGCAATACCACCATTCAGGCGATCGATTCCATCCTGAGCACAGGCGCCGCCGCTTACCATTTCGGCAACGCTATCGACATGGCGGAGATGATGGAGCATATTCCGGCCGATACGGTTGCGATGGGCAATGTGGATCCTGCCGGACAGTTTCGCAACGGTACGGTGGAGAGCATTCGGGAAGAGACTCTTTCCCTTCTGAAGACATGCGGCGGCCATCCGAATTTCGTGATCTCTTCCGGCTGCGATATTCCTCCGCTGTCCAAATGGGAAAATATCGATGCCTTCTTTGCAGCGGTGAAGGAATTTTATCAAAACGGCGGTGCGGGTGAAAATGTCTGATCTTGCGCAGAACGGGGAATTTTGGATTGAAATAGATGGAGAGTCCGTCCGGGCTGCGGCGGGAACCCCCTTGGGGCAGCTGCTGGAAAGGCGCGGCGGACTCTCCATGCCCTGCGGCGGCATGGGGCGCTGCGGGAAGTGCAGGGTGCTCCTTTCCGGTCAGGCGAGCCCGCCGGAGGAAGCGGAGCTGCGTCTTTTGAGCGAAGAAGAGCGGAAGAAGGGCGTTCGCCTGGCCTGCCGCGTACGGCTGGAAGGGCCCTGCCGGGTTCGGCTTTTGCGGGAAGAGGCCCCGGAAATCCTGCTGGAGACGGGCAGAGAGCCTGCAGGAAACCGCATTTTCCCCCCTCTTTTCAAAAAGCTGGGCGCAGCGGTGGATATAGGAACCACCACCCTGGCGGCGTCTTTGTACGATGAAAGCGGGCGGATCGCACAGGCGGGGCTTGCGAATCCTCAGGCGTCCTTCGGGGCGGACGTGATTTCCCGGATCGAAAAGAGCCTTTCGGGAGAAGGGCAGGCTTTGGCGGCGTCCGTTGTCCAGGGAATCGAATGTCTGCTCGAAGAGCTGGCGGATCGGGCGGGCCGCAGGGCGGCGGCCATCGATGCTGTGGTGATCACCGGCAACACCGCCATGCTCTACCTCCTGACCCGAAGAAATCCCCAGGCGTTATCGAGGGCGCCGTTTGCGGCGGACTGGCTTGCAGGGGAATGGATGGAAGCGAAAGACCTGGGCTTTGCGTCCCTGAACGCGAAAGTCTATTTGCCTCCCTGTATTTCCGCTTTCGTCGGCGCCGATATCACAACGGCGCTTCTGGCGACGGACATGGGACGGGACGACAGAGTCCGGATGCTTGCCGATATCGGAACCAACGGGGAAGTGGTGCTGCAGAAGGGCGGCCGCCTGCTATGCTGTTCTACGGCAGCAGGGCCGGCATTTGAAGGAGCGGGCCTGAGCATGGGAATGCAGGGACGTCCGGGAGCCATCTCCCATGTGGAATGGAACGGCAGCGACTTTGCGGTGCAGGTGATCGGAAACGTTCCCGCATCGGGTATCTGCGGCAGCGGGGTGATCGACGCCGTCAACGCCTTGCGGGAGAGCGGACAGATGGACGAAACCGGCTATCTGGAGGAGGGCGAAGCATATCTGACGGATCGAGTGAAGCTGACTCAGGAGGATATCCGTAAAGTGCAGCTTGCAAAGAGCGCGGTTTGCGCGGGAATGAAGGCCATGCTGGACTGGTCCGATACGAAAACGGAAGAGCTTTCCGAATTGCTGGTGGCCGGAGGATTCGGAAGCAGCGTCAACCTGGAAAACGCGGCCGCCATCGGCCTGATTTTGCCGCTCGCGCCATCTTCTATCCGCGTCTGCGGAAACGCCGCCCTGACCGGGGCTGCCATGCTGCTGACGGGCGAAAAGGGAACCGGGGAGGCCTGCAGGCTGGTACAAAAGGCCGAGACGGTGAATCTGGCCGCGAATCCCGTTTTTCAGGAGGCCTATATCGAAGGCATGTATTTTTGAGAAAGCCCGGACGGCAGCGATTGCGGAAGCGCCCGAAAGCGCGGAACGATCGGCTTGTCTGAGGCGTTCATTTCGATAGATTCGATTGAAAAGAAAAAGGAGCGAAACCCATGACTGAGAGAGAACGATTTATCAAAACTTTAAAGTGCGAGCCGATCGGGGGACAGGTGCCCACCTTCGAGCTGGTGTTTTTCCTGACCATGGAAGCATTTGGAAAAGTGCATCCGTCTCATCGCTTTTATGAACAGTGGAATCAGATGAGCAGCACGGAGAGAAGCCTGCATATGAACGAGATGGCACAGCTGTACGTGGACACAGCGAAAAAGTATGGCCACAGCGCGATTTTTGTACATCCGAATCCCGGGGACATCGATAATACCCAATGGCTTCTGGAACTGATCCGGGAAAAGAGCGGGGATGAATATTATATCATGATGCATGGGGATCCTACCTGGTCCATACCGGACGGGGATACTATGATGGAGTTTTCCATGCGTATGTTCGAGGAACCCGAAAAGCTCAATGAAGAATCTCAAAGACGTCTGGAGCGCTCCCTTGAATTCGCCAGAAAACTGGATGAGAGAGGGCATCTTCTGGATGGATTTACCCTTTGCTCCGACTATTGCTTTAATGTAAATCCGTTTTTCAGCCCGGATGCTTTCGACGAACTGATCGTTCCCTATCTGAAGGAAGTGATCGCGGAATACAGAAAAATGGGATATTACACGATCAAGCATACGGACGGAAATATCATGCCGATCTTAAAACAGATGGCGGACTGCAAACCCGACGCGATCCACTCCCTGGATCCCCAGGGCGGGGTTTCTATCCCCGAGGTGAGAAAGATCGTCGGGCCGGACATCGCTCTGGTGGGCAATGTCAACTGCGGGCTTCTGCAGACCGGAACGGATGAGGAATGCCGGGCGGATGTGTTGCGGTCGCTGCGGGAAGGAATGGCCAACGGCAGAGGTTACGTATTCTCCACTTCCAACTGCGTCTATACCGGTCTGCCGCTGAAACGGTACGAGATGATGATGGATCTGTGGAAGCAGTACGGCAACTACGACGACTATGAAAAGAACTTCGGATCCGGGGAAGAACTCCGATAATTTCGGTTTGCTGAAAAAAATATATTGAAATAATAGAAAATGGCACAATTTATGGCGTCTCCAGTTCGAAAACAACGCAAATTGTGCCATTTTTATTTTGAGAAAAAACGGGAAGGTAAAAAATTAGCAAAATTTCACAAAAGACTATCTATTTTCTGCCTTTTATGGTACAATTTGAACGTCAGCATTTATACATATCAGGGGGATATATTATGGCAAAAGAAATGATTGCAATGCTCCTTGCCGGCGGTCAGGGGTCCCGCCTTTATGCGTTGACCCAGAAGCTGGCAAAACCCGCGGTTCCCTTCGGCGGCAAGTATCGTATTATCGATTTCCCGCTTTCGAACTGCGTCAATTCCGGGATCGATACGGTGGGTATCCTGACCCAGTATCAGCCCATGGTGCTCAACGAGTATATCGGGAACGGACAGCCCTGGGATCTGGACCGTCTGCACGGCGGCGTCCATGTGCTGCCTCCCTACCAGCAGGCTTCGGGCTCCGACTGGTATAAGGGGACGGCAAACGCCATTTACCAGAATATTTCGTTTATCGAGCGCTACAGCCCGCAGTATGTCATCATCCTGTCGGGCGATCAGATCTGCAAGCAGGACTATAGCGATTTCCTGCGCTTTCACAAGGAAAAGGGCGCCGAGTTTTCCGTGGCGGTGATGGAAGTGCCGTGGGAAGAGGCGTCCCGTTTCGGCCTGATGGTGGCGGATGAAAATGACAAGATTACAGAATTCCAGGAGAAGCCCAAGAATCCCAAATCCAATCTGGCATCCATGGGTATCTATATCTTCAACTGGGACATCCTGAAAAAATATCTGATCGAGGATGAAGCGGATCCGGAGTCCGAGAACGATTTTGGCAACAACATCATTCCCAACCTGTTAAAGGACGGGCGGAATATGTACGCTTATCATTTCAGCGGCTACTGGAAAGATGTGGGAACCATCTCCTCCCTTTGGGAAGCCAATATGGAAGTGCTGGATCCGGAGCACAGCGGCATCAATCTGTTCGATGAAAACTGGAAGATCTACAGCCGCAACAGCGGCAAGACCGGCCATCGGATTTACAGCACCGCAGAGGTGGAGAACTCCATGATTACGGATGGATGCCGTGTGGCGGGCAGCGTGAAGCACTCCATTCTGTTCGCGGGCGTGACCGTGGAAGAAGGGGCGAAAGTCGAGGACGCGGTGGTCATGGGCGGCACTGTCATCAAGGCCGGCGCGGTGGTGGAGCACTGTATCGTGGCGGAGAATGTGGTGATCGGCGAGAACGCCGTGGTGGGTGCGATGCCCAAAGACGGGGAGAACGGGGTGGCTACGGTAGGCTCCGGCGTCTATATCGGGGACAACGCGAAGGTCGGCCCCAACGCCATGGTCAACAATAACGTAAAGGATGGTGAAGAACAATGGTAAACTCCAATGCAGATGCGCTGGGCATCATTTTCCCCAATAGCTACGATACTCTCGTTCCGGAACTGGTCAGCGAACGTCTGATGGCTTCCATCCCATTTGCGGGCCGTTACCGCATGGTGGACTTCATTCTGTCCAGCATGGTCAACTGCGGGATCGATAACATCTCCATCATCGTCCGCAAAAATTACCACTCCCTGATGGATCATCTGGGATCCGGTCGGCCCTGGGATCTGGTTCGCAAAAACGGCGGCCTCAACATCGTCCCCCCCTATGCGGAAAAGACGGTGAAGATTTTCAGCGGCCGGGTGGATGCGCTGGCCAGCGTGCTGGATTTCTTAAAGGATCAGAAAGAGGAGTATGTGGTGATGTCGGATCCCAATATCGCGGCGAATTTCGACTTCAAGGCCATGCTTCAGGCGCACATCGACAGCGGCGCGGACGTGACCGTCGTCTATGCGGAGGATGAGATCCCGGCAGGGATGATGAAGCCTGATACCGTCAACAAGGAGCTGTATTATACGCTGGATCTGGACGGGACGCGAGTGAAGAAGATCGGGATCAATTCCGACCAGACGGGGATACAGAACCTGTCGATGAACATTTACGTGATTTCCAGGACCCTTCTGATCGATCTGATCAAGGAGGCCTATGTACAGGGGTACGCTCACTTCGGACGGGATGTGCTGTCCCGCCAGCTGGACGAGCTGAATGTGCAGGCATACCGCTTCGACGGATACAAGGCCCGCATCAGCGATATGAAAAGCTACTTCGACGAGAACATGAAGCTTCTGGTGGATGAGAACCTGGACGGGCTGTTTTCGGGTAATCCGATCTATACGAAGGTCAGGGACGATAATCCGACGCGTTATATCAACGGAGCCAAAGTCAAAAATATCATGGCCGCAGACGGCTGCGTCATCGAGGGCGAAGTGGAGAACTGCGTGCTGTTTAAGGGAGTGAAGATCGGCAAGGGCGCGAAGGTGAAGAACTGCGTGCTCATGCAGGATACCGTCGTGGAAGAGAACGCCAGCCTGGAGTATATCATCACGGATAAGAACGTGACGGTTACGAAAGGAAAGGAACTGAAAGGAACGGATTCCTTCCCCGTATATGTGGCGAAGCTGGAAGTCGTTTGACTGAAAAGCAACATTTCGCTAAAGATTTGAAATAGGCCCGCCGCCAGGCGGGCTTATTTTAATATTCACATATAGAAATGCATACGATATAAGTATTTGTTGTTTCTTTCTCTGAACTTTATACTTTAGGTCAGGGGAGACGGGAGGAAAGTCGTATGGAAAGAATAAAGCGATGGAAGAGATATCTGAGTTTCTCTTGCAGGTGATCTTATTGGAGAAGCCGAGAGGGCTGGACTTTACCTTGCGGGATCAGAAGCTGTTTCAAAAGAGCGGAGGAAAGTATCACGGATACAGCAAGACGGATGAAAGACATCTGCGGGATATTTTTCAGAAACTGGACTTTTCGAAGGGGCTGAAACTGCTGGACGTGGGCTGCGGGAAAGGAGTTGTGCTCAGAGAGGCCGCTAAATTCCCTTTTGAAAGGATTGCCGGAATCGAGATTTCTTCGGAACTGGTACGGATCGCCAGGAAGAATTCCTGCAGGGGGAGAGAATTTCGGAACAGGTTTATGTGGACAACGTGGGAAGGATCCTGCAGGAAGAAGGAGTGCCTTCGCCGGAAGCCGGAGAGGATGTGTCGCTCACCATCGACGCCGGCCTGCAGCGGGCTGTCTACGAACTGATCGAACAACAGCTGGCAGGAATCCTGTATTCCAAAATCGAGGACAGGCTCATGGATGAGGAGGGCGTGCAGGGTTCGGATCTGACCATCCCTGTGGGCGACGTTTATATCGCTCTGATTGAAAACGGAGTGTTGGACAGGGATCGTTTTTCGGATGCGGCGGAAGGCGAGGCACAGTATGAGATCGGCCGCAGCCATGCGGGAGAAGTGGAGCGGGTGGCGGCTGAGTTGAGCGAAAAGCTATCCGACGGATATTCCGTTCCCCTGAATCAGGAGAGCGAGGAATGGCAGGAATATCTGAGGGAAGCGGTGCGCCTTCTGGAACGGGAACAGATTCTGGATGCGGAACGAATCGACAGCCGGGATGAAATCCGGATCCGATGGCAGAACGGGGAGATTTCCGCTGCTCAATATATCAGATATGGCATTTCCAGCGGATGGATCAGCGGATGGAACGAAGGGGATAGCGCGGAATCCTATCAGTATCTGGAAGAAGCCTGCCGGGCGTTAAGGGACAGCCTGGTGCGTCTCGCGGCGGAAGACGAATCCTTCGGAGAGCTGGTTTTTGAGCAGATGATTCGGGCAGGAGAGATCACAGGGAGACAGATGTGTATGGCGCTGTTGGAACAAGGGGCGCTGATCTGGGATGAAGAGGAATACCGGGCGCTGGAAGAGGGGGCGACGAGCGCTTTCTCCTATATTCGGGAAAAGATCCGGACGATGGAGATCAGCCCGGCTCAACTGGCACTGGATCCATGCACGGGCTCCTGCGTAGTGTTGGATGCGGATACGGGGGAGGTGTTGGCCTGCGTCACTTATCCGGGTTATGACAATAATCGTCTGGCAAACGGAGTGGACGGGGAATATTATGCATCCCTGCTGGACGACGCTTCTCTGCCGCTATACAATAATGCGACTCAGCAGCTGACAGCGCCAGGCTCCGCGTTCAAGCCGGTTGTGGCAGCTGCAGCCCTGACGGAAGGGATTATCACGCCGCAGATCCGGATCGAGGACGAAGGGGTCTTCACGGAAGTCACCCCCAGCCCTTCCTGTTGGATTTATCCGGGAGGAACCCATGGGAACGTAAACGTTTCGGAAGCCATTCGGGACTCCTGCAACTATTTTTTTTATGAGATGGGATACCGGCTGAGTCTGGAGAACGGCGTCTATCAGGAGGAAAAAGGAATTGCCGCACTGGAGGAATACGCCCGGCTGTTCGGGCTGGGCGAAGGAACCGGCATCGAAATAGGGGAGTCGCAGTCCCGGATTTCTACGGAATATCCGGTGACGTCGGCCATCGGGCAGGGGAACAACAACTTTTCAACGGTCGAACTGGCCCGTTATGCGCTGGCTCTGGCCACACGGGGAGAGGTTTATCGCCTCTCTCTGCAAAAGGACAGTTCGGATCGCCTGATCCGGAGGATTGAGTCGATACAGCCTGCCTCCTGGGAGGCCATTCGGTCGGGCATGCGGATGGCCGTGCAGGGATACGAAAGCTTTGAGGATTTTCCCATCGAAGCGGCGGGAAAGACGGGGACTGCGCAGCAGATGCTCAGCCGTCCCAATCATGCTGTGTTCATCGGCTTCGCGCCGTATGAAGAACCTGAAATCGCCCTGGCAGTACGGATCGCTTATGGCTATACTTCGGCCAATGCCGCAGAAGTGGGCGCCAACGTTATGCGGTATTATTTCGAATTAAGCGAGGAGGAAGAGCTGCTGGACGATCAGGCACAGGAGGTGGAAAATGTGGGGAATATTTTCGCGGATTAAGGAGTATCGCTTCAAAAAGCTTCCTTTCTGGTTGATCGGGACCACGGTTTCCTTGGCGGGAATCGGAGTGCTGGCGGTGGGAAGCGCCCAGCCGGATCTGCAGGGAAGGCAGTTCGCCGGGGCGCTTCTGGGAATCGGACTTATGCATATTTTTGCGCTGGTCGACTACAGGATGTTGATATCCCTCGGCTGGTGGATTTATGCGGCGTGCGTTCTGCTTCTGTCATTGACCCGCATTTTGGGGGACGCGGCGGGAGGGGCAACCCGCTGGCTGGATCTGGGCTTTATCCGTTTTCAGCCATCCGAAATCGTAAAGATCGGACTGATTTTATTCTTCGCTTTCTTTTTTGAGAAGGAGAGGGAAAGAGAAAATCAGCGCACCACGTTGCTCTTTGCCGCGACTCTGGCGGGGGTCCTCCTCGTTCTCATCCTGACGCAGCCGGATCTTTCCACCACAATCGTGACGGGATCCGTATTTCTGACGATGCTGTTTCTGTCGGGAATCCGCCTGCGCCTTCTGGTCGAAAGCGCGCTGATCCTCCTTCCCGTCGGAGGTGCGGCGCTGTTTTTGCTGCAGAGGATCGGAGTGGATCTGTTCGGCTCCTATCAGCTGAACCGGATTCTGGCATGGATGAATCCGGAGGACTATGTACAGGAGTCCTGGCAGCAGCAGAATTCGATCATGGCCATAGGATCCGGAGGCCTTTTTGGAAAAGGCCTGTATAATGAAGGCGCTTTTTCGGTGAAAAACGGCAATTATATACCGGAGCCGCAGACGGATTTCATCATGGCGATCCTCGGAGAAGAGCTCGGTTTTTGCGGGAGCGCGGCTGTGATTTTCCTGTTGTTCCTGACTGCCCTGCTCTGCCAGAAAGTGGGATGCCGGGCGAATTCATATGCCGGGAAACTGTTTTGCACCGGATACGGATTTCTGATTGCAGTTCAGGGATTCGTCAATCTGGGGGTGGTATCCGGACTGCTGCCCAATACCGGGCTGACCCTTCCATTTGTCAGCTACGGTCTCTCCTCCCTGTGCAGCCTTTTTCTCGGCGCCGGGGTGGTGCTCAATATCGGAATCAACCGGCGTTGATAAAGCCCGCGGTCTGCAATTCGGATCGCGGGTTTTGTCAGCCCCGGCAATTTCGGGCACCGCTCCGCCCGCCTATGATGACGCGTTCGAACACAAGACCGATGCAAAACCAGGCCGGAGCATAATCGAGACGGATGAGCTGGCGCACATTCCAACCGGTATGATCATAGCGCCATGGGCACTGCCCTCTCTTTTGCAGGAAACGGCCGCTGACGTATTCTCCGCCGAAAATGCAGAACATATAGACCAGCCCGCGCACGGCCCAGTGAAAACCGGACATCAGGATGCACAGCGGGCGCAGCAGGCAGGCGGCCCCGTAGATGGGAAACATGAAGAGAGAGGTATGGCCGGTAAGCGTCGGCTCCCGCCTGCGGAAAGCCTGTAAGGACGTCACCGCGATTTCCATACACCAGCCGATGACGCCGCATTTGACAAAATCTTTACTCAATTTTTTCATGGGATTAGTATGGACATAACTTCTTTTTTTATACATTTTGTGGTATCATAGTAAAAATATCGGGAGGCCTGTGCGGAGCGTGCAGCCAGCCTGTATAGCAACTCTGGCAGGAGGAAAGGGAAGTTATGGATTTGAATGAGCTGCGGGGGCGGATCGATTCCATCGACGAGCAGATCATACGGCTGTATGAGGAGCGGATGGACGTCTGCAGACAAGTGGCGGAATATAAGATCGAAACCGGGAAAAAAGTATACGACCGGGTTAGGGAAGAGGAGAAGCTGGCCAAAGCCCGGGCGATGGCGCACAGCGACTTCACCGCTCAGGGAATCGGGGAACTGTTCGAGCAAATCATGTCCATGAGCCGAAAGCTGCAGTATCAGCTGCTGACAGAAAAAGGACAGACGGGAAGACTGCCCTTTTTTGCCGTGGACGAGCTGTATACCGGAAAGGTGCGGGTGGTATTTCAGGGCGCGGAAGGCGCTTATTCCCAGGCGGCCATGGTGCGCTATTTCGGGGAGCATATCGACAGCATCCATGTGGATACGTTCCGGGATGCCATGGGCGCCATCGAAGAGGGGAGCGCGGATTTCGCTGTCCTTCCTATCGAAAATTCCACAGCGGGCATCGTGAGCGAAATTTACGATCTTCTGGTGGAGTTCGAAAACTATATCGTGGGGGAGCAGATTTTAAAGATCGAGCACTGTCTGCTGGGCGTGCCTGGCGCACAGCTGTCGGATATCAGGACGGTGTACTCCCATCCGCAGTCCCTGATGCAGAGTTCCCGTTTTCTGGCCTCCCACAGCTGGCAACAGATTTCCATGAAAAACAATGCCTTCGCAGCCCGGAAGGTGGCCCGGGACGGCAGAAAGGATCAGGCGGCCGTGGCCAGCGAATATGCGGGCAAGGTATACGGGCTTGACGTGATCGTCAGGCCGGTGAACAACGTTTCCAACAATTCAACCCGTTTCATCATCGTGACGAATCAGAAAATCTTCCGGCGGGATGCGCGAAAGGTGAGCATCTGCTTTGAGGTTCCTCACGAGAGCGGTTCCCTCTACCATATGCTGTCTCACTTCATCTACAACCACCTCAATCTGACCAAGATCGAGAGCCGCCCCATCGAAGGAAGGGCCTGGGAGTATCGTTTCTTTGTGGATTTTGAAGGGAATCTGGCCGACAGCGCCGTCAAGAACGCGCTGCGTGGATTGAGAGAAGAGGCGTCTTCTTTAAAGATTCTGGGGAATTATTGAGAGCTGCGGGAAACAATAAAGAAAAGACAGAGGGAGAATGAAAGATGAGGACGGAAGAACTGATTTTATATCGAAACTTCGATGAAGGCGACCTGCTTGCGGATATGGTGTCCCTGATGGAGAAATTCGACCGGACGGGCGAAGTGGACGAGGGGATGGGGGCTGATTTGTACCGCTGTATCCATCGATTGCTGGAAATGGCCGGCCGGTTCGGTTTCACGGGAAATCTGTGGCATTGCTACCTAACCGATCTGCTGGTGAACAACGAAAACAGCTACAGCCATGCCTGTGAGATGAGAGGGGAAGTGGAGGGAACGGTCAATTCGGCGGTGCTCCACGATATCTCCATTTTCCGGGAGCTGTACGATTACGATTTCGAACCTCTGAAAAAAGCGGCTCACAATGCGGTGCTGGATTTGGCGCTTCATTATGAAGGCAATGCCCAGGAGAGCCGGGTGTATAACCAGCGGATCAAAAACCGGATCTGCACCCTGGCCCGGAAGTTCAGCGAAACCCATACGCCGGAGGAAATGAAGCGGACGCTGACCGGGTTCTATCAGGAATACGGCGTGGGAAAGTTCGGGCTGCACAAGGCGTTCCGGATCGCACGCGGACAGGCCGGCGTTTCCATAGATCCCATTTTAAATATCGCCCATGTCAAACTTTCGGATCTGGTGGGATACGAGCTGCAAAAGAGGAAGCTTCTGGACAATACGGAAGCCTTTGTCAGCGGCAGGAAGGCGAACAACTGTCTTCTGTTCGGCGATGCGGGCACAGGCAAATCCTCCTGTATCAAGGCCATTGCCAATGAGTTCTACGGCCGCGGGCTCCGGATCATCGAAGTATACAAGCATCAGTTTCAGGATCTCAACGACGTGATCGCACAAATCAAGAATCGAAATTACAAATTTATCCTGTATATGGATGATCTGAGTTTCGAGGAGTTCGAGATCGAATATAAATATTTGAAGGCGGTCATCGAGGGCGGTCTGGAGAAGAAACCGGACAATATCCTCATTTACGCTACTTCCAACCGCCGGCACCTGATCCGGGAGAGCTTTAAGGATAAGCAGGAGAGGGACGAAGAGCTCCACACCAACGATACGGTGCAGGAGAAGCTCTCGCTGGTGTCCCGTTTCGGCGTGACCATCTATTTCGGATCGCCGGATAAAAGGCAGTTTCAGGAAATCGTGAAAGCGCTGGCGGACAGGGCGGGCCTGAAGATGGAAGAAGAGGAGCTGTTTTTGCAGGCCAACCGATGGGAGCTGTCCCACGGAGGGCTTTCGGGACGGACGGCGCAACAGTTTATCGATTATCTGCTCGGAAAGGAATCGGGAATATCATGAAGACATTTGCAGCCATAGATGTAGGATCCTATGAACAGGCGCTGAAAATTTACACCATATCGAAGTCAACCGGAATCCGGGAGGTGGATTGCGTGCGCAACCGCCTGGATCTGGGCAGCGATACTTACGCTACCGGAAAAGTGAGCCGGGAGAAGATGGACGATTTGTGTCGGGTGCTGAGGGAGTTCGTATCCATCATGGAAGGGTATCGGGTGGACGACTACAGGGCTTATGGAACGAGCGCCATCCGCGAGATCAAGAACACGTCCATCGTTCTGGATCAGATCGCCCAGAGAACCGGAGTGAAGATAGAGGTGCTCAGCAACTCCGAACAGCGTTTCCTGGATTATAAGTCCATCGCTTCCCGCGGAGAGGGGTTTGAAAGGATTATTGAAAAAGGGACTGTGGTATTGGACATCGGAGGGGGCAGCATTCAGCTCTCCCTGTTCGACAAGGATAAGCTGTCCTTCACCCAGAACCTGCGGTTGGGCGTGCTGCGGCTTCAGGAGAAATTACAGAGGCTGAACATGCGCCCTTCCCAGTTCGGGGAGCTGTTGGAAGAGCTTCTCTCCGCTCAGCTTTCCGTCTTCAAAAAGATGTATTTGAAGGATAGGACCATCGAAAATATCATCGTGGTGGATGATTATATTTCAGCGCTGATCCGCAAAAGGCTGGCGGGATCCAGGGAGTCGGGATACGCCGATGCGGCTTCCTTTTTCACTTATCTGAATTATCTGAACGATCATACGGACGAAGAGATCGCAAAGCGTTTCGACTTCCCGGAAGAGAACGTGCGGCTTTTGAGAATCGCCTCCGCTATCGTGCGACAGGTGGCGGTGCTGACGGAAGCGAAGCTGATCTGGGCGCCGGGAGTGACGCTGTGCGACGGCATCGCATACGAATACGCAGAGGCCCACAGGCTGTTATCCAAAGTACACGATTTCGAGCAGGACATCGTCACCTGTGCCAGGGGGATCAGCAAGAGGTATATGGGAAGCCGCCGCAGGGGAGAGACGCTGGAGCAGATCGCCCTGACGATTTTCGACAGCATGAAGAAAGTACATGGCCTGGGGAAGCGCGAAAGGCTTCTCCTGAGGATTGCCACGCTCCTGCACGACTGCGGAAAGTACATCAGTATGGTGAATCTTGCGGAATGCTCCTATGCGATCATCATGTCCACGGAGATCATCGGCCTGTCCCATCGGGAGCGGGAGATGGTGGCCAACGTGGTGAAATATAACCACATGGAATTCGATTACGGGATGGTCAGCACGGAAGGAGGCGCTATGGAGGCTTCCGAGTATCTGACCATCGTGAAGCTGACCGCCATCCTGCAGATTTCCAACGCCCTGGACAGAAGCCACAGGCAGAAGTGCCGGGATATCCGGGCGATGCTGAAGGAAAAACAGCTGATCATCACGGTCAACACTTCGGAAGACATCACCCTGGAGAAAGGTCTGTTCGACAACCGGGCGGATTTCTTCGAAGAAGTATACAGCATTCGCCCTGTGATCCGGCAGAAGAGGATCGGATGAACGGGCGGAGTCGAATTCATCGATAGCGATCTCATGGCGCTGAAAGCGCCGCAGAGAAAAGAAGGGAACGATTATGGCAGAAAAAAAAGAACTTCAAAACCCGGAATTTTATACGAACCGGGAAATGAGCTGGCTCCTTTTCAATAAGAGGGTGCTCTCCGAGGCGCGGGACAAACAGCTGCCTTTATTCGAACGGCTCAAATTCCTGAGCATTACAGCGTCCAACTTGGATGAATTTTTCATGGTGCGTATCGGTTCGCTGGTGGATATGGTCAACGCCAAATACACCAAAAAGGATATCGCAGGCCTGACGCCGGCCCAGCAGCTGACAGCGCTGGCGTCCCAGACCCATGAATTTTCGGCCCTGCAGTATTCCACCTATAACCGGATGCTTCTCCCTCAGCTTCGACAGGAGGGCCTGGAATTCGTGGGACACCATGAACAGCTGAATGAAGAGCAGGGCCGGTTTGTAGATCGTTACTTCGAGGAAAACGTCTACCCGGTGCTGACGCCCATGGCAGTGGATTCCTCCCGGCCATTTCCGCTGATCCGGAACAAGACTCTCAATATCGGCTCGCTGCTGAAGAAAAAGGGTGAAAAAGAAGCCGAGGTGGAGTTCGCCACGGTTCAGGTACCCGGAGTCCTGCCGCGTGTGGTGGAAATTCCGGCAGGGGAAGGGCAGAAGGGTAAAACGGTCATCCTGCTGGAAGAGATCATCGAGCGCAACATAAAGAAGCTGTTTCTCAATTACGATGTGCTCTGCGCACATCCTTTCCGGATTACCAGAAACGCCGATCTGGCCATCGACGAGGATGAGGCGGAAGACCTGCTTCTGGAAATCGAGAAGCAGATCAAGAAGCGCACCCGGGGACAGGCGATCCGTCTGGAAGTGGAAGATGGGATGGAGAAAAAGCTGCTGCGCCTGCTGAAAAGGGAACTGAATGTGGAAGACGACGACATATTCTGCATCGACGGACCTCTGGATCTGACTTTCCTCATGAAGGTGTACGGCATGGAGGGATTTGACCATCTGAAAGCGGAGAAATACGTGCCGCAGCCGGTGCCTGAGTTTTCGGAAGAGGAGTCCGTCTTCGACGTGATCCGCAAAAAGGACGTACTGCTGCACCACCCTTACCAGACCTTTGCGCCGGTGGTGGATTTCATCCGCCAGGCCAGCAGGGATCCGGATGTGCTGGCCATCAAGCAGACCCTGTACCGGGTCAGCGGAAATTCTCCCATTATCGCGGCGTTGGCACAGGCTGCGGAGAACGGCAAACAGGTCTCCGTTCTGGTGGAATTGAAAGCCAGATTCGATGAGGAAAACAACATCGTCTGGGCCAGAAAGCTGGAGAAGGCCGGCTGTCATGTTATTTATGGCCTGGTCGGATTAAAGACCCACAGCAAGATCACCCTGGTGGTGCGCAAGGAGGAGGACGGCATCCGGCGTTACGTCCATCTGGGGACGGGAAACTACAACGACGCCACGGCAAAACTGTATACGGACGTGGGCCTTATGACCTCCAACGAGGCCATCGGGGAAGATGCCACGGCGGTGTTCAACATGCTCTCCGGTTACTCGGAGCCCCGTTCCTGGAACCGTCTGAGCCTGGCGCCTCTGTGGCTGAAGGATCGATTCCTGTACCTGATCGGCCGGGAGAAAAAGCATGCTCTGGAAGGCAGGGAAGGGCACATCGTGGCGAAGATGAACTCCCTGTGCGACCGGGATATCATAGTGGCGCTTTATGAAGCCAGTCAGGCCGGTGTGAAAATCGAGCTCATTGTGCGCGGCATCTGCTGTCTGAAGGTGGGAATCCCGGGAGTCAGCGAAAATATCACGGTGCGTTCCATCGTGGGGAATTTCCTGGAGCACGCGCGGATTTTCCGCTTCGAAAACAACGGCAAGCCCGAATATTACTGCAGCAGCGCGGACTGGATGCCCCGCAATCTGGAAAGGAGAGTGGAAATCCTTTTTCCTGTGACGGATCCCGCGCTGGAAAAAAAGCTGCAGCATATACTGGACTGCCAGCTGAAGGATACGCTGAAAGCCCATTTGCTCCAGCCCGACGGAACCTATGAAAAGGTCGATAAGAGGGGCAAGGAACCCTTCTGCGCCCAGGACGCCTTCTGCCGGGAGGCAATGGAGGAAGGAAAGAAACGGGAGCAGTTTAAGGATACACGGGTATTCATTCCGGAAACCCGGGCGGGAGAAGGACTATGAGCAGAACGAATGCGAAACCGGAGCGCTGCGGGGATCGCACTTTCAAAATCGTGCTGGCTTCCGCTTCTCCCAGAAGGCGGGAGCTCCTCTCCCAGATCGGCCTGACTTTTGCGGTAGAAAAGAGCGGGAGGGAAGAACGACCCTGCTCCGACGCTCCCGAAGGGATTGTCCGGGAGCTGTCCTCCCAAAAGGCGGAAGAGGTGTTTCAAAAGAGGGCGAAAGAGGCGGGCCGTCTGCTGGTGATCGGCGCCGACACGCTGGTCTTTTTGGACGGGCAGCCCATGGGAAAACCGAAAGATGAAGAGGATGCCTGCAGGATGCTCTTTCGGCTGCAGGGCAGAAAGCATCAGGTTTATACAGGGGTGACGGTTCTCTGGAAGGAAGATGGCTGCGGCGAAGCGGGAAAAGAAGCGGGCCGCCTTTCTTTCGCGGAGCGCACGGATGTGGAATTTTATCCCATGACCGAGGCCGAAATCAGAGCATATGTGAAGACAGGAGAGCCGGCGGATAAGGCGGGAGCCTACGCCATTCAGGGAAGATGCGCGGCCCACATCAAAGGGATCGACGGGGACTATAACAACGTGGTGGGTCTGCCCGTGGGCAGGCTCTATCAGGAACTTCGCAGGAGAGAGCTATTATGAAAAAAGCGGTGGTTTTCGATTTGGACGGCACGCTGGCGAATACCATCGCGTCCCTCGCCTACTGCACCAACCGGGCGCTGGCTGATTTCGGCTACCCGCCGATCGAAGCGGAGCATTTTCGGAAGTTCGTAGGAAACGGTGCGAGAATGCAGATCACGAGAGCACTGCGCTTTTTGGGAGTGGAAGAAACGCCTGTGGAACCGGAAGAGGCCATGAAAAAGGGAAGAAAACCGGATGAAGATGGTTTTTTTACCGAGCCGAAAGGGTTGGATGAGATCCTTTCCCATTACATGGACTATTTTTCCAAAGACTGCCTTTATGCTGTAACTCCGTATCCCGGCATTCCCGAACTGCTTTCGGCGCTGAAACAAAAAGGAATTATGCTGGCGGTTCTGAGCAATAAGCCGGACGCACAGACCAAAGACGTGGTGGAAGGGCTGTTCGGGACTTCAGGTTTTGATCTGGTGATGGGACAGAATTCACAGCGCAGAAAAAAGCCCGCTCCGGACGGAGTGGAGGAGATCGAAAAAGCTTTCGGCATCGGCCCGGAGGAAGTGCTGTATGCAGGGGACAGCGGCGTGGATATGGACACGGCAAAGGCGGCAGGGGTTACGGCCGTAGGAGTCTGCTGGGGGTTTCGGACGGCGGAAGAGCTGAAACAGCACGGGGCGGACATCCTGATTCAAAGACCGGAGGAAATGTTGGAATGCCTGTAAAAATCAGATTGATTGCGACGGATATCGACGGCACGCTGATCCGGGACTCCACGCCGGATCTGTATCCGGAAATCGTCGAGGAGATCAGAAGGCTGACGGATGGCGGGGTGCTCTTCGCCTGCGCCAGCGGGCGGCAATATGCCAGCATCAGAAACGTGTTTCGGGATGTGGCGGACCGCATTCTTTACATCGCGGAAAACGGCGCCCATATCCGCTACCGGAACGAAGATCTGTCCCTGACGCCCATGAAACCGGACGATGTGAGGGAGCTGATCGAAACGCTTCGGGGAATTGAAAACTGCGAGATGGTGGTCTCCACTCCTCAGGGAAGCCTGATGGAGACGAAGAACAGGGCGTTCCTGGATCTGATGACCTGGGGCTATCATAACGAATACCGGGTTGTGGACGATGTGCTTGCGGAAAAACTGCCGATTTTGAAAGTCTCCATTTACAGGAAGGACAGCATTCGGGAGTTGGGGGAATCCAGCCTGATCCCCGCTTATGCGGATCGATTCCAGGTCTGCGTGGCCGGGGAAGAGTGGGTGGATTTCATGGATCCAACGGTGGACAAGGGCAGGGCGCTGGAAACGATCCGGGAATTGTTCGACATTCCGCGGGCGCAGACCATGTCTTTCGGGGATAATACCAACGATATTGGCCTGATGCGCGCGGCGCAGGAGAGCTATGCGGTGGCCAATGCCAGGCCGGAGGTCAGGGAGGCGGCAAAGCATGTTTGTCCGCCCTGGTGGGAGAAAGGCGTCTGGCAAATTGTTCGGACAATAGAATGTTGACGGCTGTCTGTAACCCTCTGCCCTTCTCGTGCAATAAAAGAGAAGGGACTACCGGATATGGGAGGAAGAGGAGGTACAGATGGAGAATAAACAGGAGAATCAGATCGGAGAGAAGCTGGAGCGGATGTGCCGCGAGAAGGGAATTTCATTTTATGCCCTTTCCGCCGTTTCGGGCGTTGCGCTGACGACTATTATGCATGTGGTGGACGGTTCCACCCGAAATCCGGGGATCTATACGGTCATGCGCCTTTGCCGGGGATTGGAGATATCCATGGCCGATTTTCTGGAAGATCTGGAATAGACGGGAGAGGAGGAAAAGCGATGCAAGAATACGATGATCTGGTGCTGCAGTGCTTTTTGGAGCAGCAGGGCCGGCTCTTTCCGGAACCGGTGGCAGAAACGCCTGAGGAGGCGGAAACATTCCTGGAAGAGTGTATGGCCGTGGTGGTAAATGGAGCTGATGAAGTCAGGGAATATTTCGAGGAAGAAGGTGTGGACATCGAGGACGGGGATGACCTGCTGAATGCAGACGAGGTTTTTGAAGTCGGCGATGGAAGGTATCTGATTGTGGAGGGATAGACCGGAAGAAAAAGTGGGAGGCGCGATGCGGCACTTCACAAAAAGTACCGCAGGATCGCCTCCCCTAACCCGTCATGATCATTATCCGCCCGGGTGATGAAATCCGCGTGAACTTTTACCTCCTGAGGCGCGTTGGCCATAGCCACAGCCACGCCGGCGGAGTCGAGCATGGAAATGTCGTTTTCAGCGTCTCCGGCCGCTACGGAATCCGAAACGGGGATGCCGAGATGATCGCAGACAAAGCGCAGGGCATTTCCTTTGCCGGCCGTTTTGTCGAATACCTCCAGATACTGGTCGCAGGAGAAGATGGCGGTCACTGTATCCCCGTAGAGAGAGAGGATGTCTTTCTGCAGGGAAAGCAGCCGGTTTTTGTTCTTCAAATCGATGGCCAGCAGTTTGTGAGGGGAATGTCCAATATAGCCCATGATGTCGTCTGTGAGCACCGCCGAAAGGCCGGTGCTCTTTTGATAGAAGGAAAGCTCCGGCCCCTCCTTTTCGCAGACTACACGGGAATCGTCATAGGACTGGATGTGCAGGCCGTAGGCGTGGGCCAGATCGATGATGCCCCGGCAGATGGGTACCGGGACGGTCTTTTCCAGCAGCGCCTTTTGATTTTTACAGTCATATACCAGATTGCCATTGACTGCGATGATCAAAGTGTCCGGATATAAAAGCCCGGCCTTTTTGGCGGAAGAGAGGATGCTCGGCAGAGTCCTGCCTGAAGACAGGACGAGATGATGGCCTGCGGCTATCATCTCGGAGATCAGGCCGGCCAGGGCAGGAGAAACGGTTTTCCGGGAGGTCAGTAAAGTGCCATCCATATCGGTGAACAGGATTTTTTCAGACATCGAAGAGTTCCTTTCTTTTGGCTTTCAAGCCGTCCAGCACGGATTCCGGAACGACAAGACGTCCATAGCCCGTGCCCAGCTCCAATTTGGGTTTCGCTTTGCCGTGAAAGTCCGAGCCTCCCGAAGGCAGCAGGCCGAACCGGGCGGCGAGCTGCTGCATCTGCCGCGTTTCCCCCTCGCTGTGGGTGGAATAGAACACTTCTATCCCCGTCAGGCCCGCTTCGGCCAGGCTGCGAACCAGAGTTTCCAGCGAATCCCTCCCCATGTGATAGAGGAGGGGATGGGCCAGGACGGGGAGGCCTTTTGTCTGAAGGATCAGCTCCACAGCCCGCTTCGGTGTGATTTTTTCCCGGGGAACGAAATATCGGGTATGGTCGCCCAGATATCGTTCGAAGGCTTCCGGCAGGCTTTTCACATAGCCGCGATCCAACAGAAAACGGGCGTAATGGCCGCGGGTGATAACGCAACCGGGAAAGGCATTGAGAAGGGCTTCATAGGCGATGTCGATCCCTGCCTCCTGCAGCCGCGCGCACAGCTTTTCATTGCGGCGAATTCGGGATTCCATGAACTCTTGGAGCTGCGCCAGAAAAGCGGGAGCGTTTTCGTCGATGAAAAGCCCTACGATGTGGATGTCCTTCCCGCCGTACTCCGTGGAAAATTCGATACCGGGGACGACTTCGATCCCCTTTTTCTTTCCCGCTTCCGTCGCTTCCCGGATCCCGGCGGTAGTGTCGTGATCCGTCAGCGCGAAGGCGGACAGCCCCTTGGCGGCCGCCAGATCCACCAGGGCGGCCGGGGCGAAGCTGCCGTCGGATTTGTCGGAATGGACGTGCAGATCGACGGTTCTCAATTCTCGTCCTCTTCCCGGTTGGCAGTATAAACCGTGCGCTTTCTGGCCATTTCGTCGCTGGCCAGATATTCGTCGTACGTGGTGATCTTATCCACCAGGGAGCCGTTGGGAAGGATTTCCATGATCCTGTTGGCGGTGGTCTGGACGAACTGATGGTCGTGGCAGGAGAAGAGGGCCACGCCGGGGAACTTGATCAGCCCGTTGTTCAAAGCGGTGATGGATTCCATGTCCAGATGGTTGGTGGGTTCGTCCAGAACGAGACAGTTGGCCCCGGAAATCATCATTTTGGAGAGGAGGCAGCGCACTTTCTCGCCGCCGGAGAGCACCCGGACCTTTTTCACGCCGTCTTCTCCGGCGAACAGCATCCTGCCCAGAAATCCGCGCACATAGGTCACGTCTTTGACCGGGGAGTAACCGGTGAGCCACTCGACGATGGTATCGTCGGTATCGAACTCGTCCGTGGGATCCTTTGGGAAATACGCCTGGGAGGTGGTGACCCCCCATTTATAGCTGCCTTCGTCCGGCTCGAGCTCCCCGACCAGGATCTGGAACAGGGTGGTTTTAGCCAGTTCGTTGCCGCCCACGAAGGCGATCTTGTCGTTGTGGCCTACGATAAAGGAGATGTTGTCCAGCACCTTGACGCCATTGACGGTCTTGCTGATGCCTTCCACGGTGAGCACTTCGTTGCCGATCTCACGGTCAGGGCGAAAGTCGATATAGGGGTATTTCCGGCTGGAGGGTTTGATCTCGTCCAGCTGGATCTTTTCAAGCGCGCGCTTTCTGGAAGTGGCCTGCTTGGATTTGGAAGCGTTCGCGGAGAAGCGGGAGATGAACTCCTGAAGTTCCTTGATCTTTTCCTCCTTCTTCCGGTTGGCTTCCTTCATCTGTTTGATCAGGAGCTGGCTGGACTCATACCAGAAATCGTAGTTGCCGGCGTACAGGGTAATTTTTCCATAGTCGATGTCCGCGATGTGGGTGCAGACCTTATTTAAAAAATACCGGTCGTGGGAGACCACGATAACCGTATTCTCGAAATCGATGAGGAACTCCTCGAGCCAGGCGATGGCATCCAGATCCAGATGGTTGGTGGGCTCGTCCAAAAGCAGGATGTCCGGATTGCCGAACAGCGCCCTGGCCAGCAGGACTTTGACCTTCTGGCTGCCGTTTAAGTCCTTCATGAGGCTGTAGTGCAAATCCGTCTCAATCCCCAGGCCGTTCAAAAGGGTGGCGGCGTCGGATTCCGCATTCCAGCCATCCATCTCTGCGAATTCCGCTTCCAGTTCAGAAGCGCGGATGCCATCCTCGTCGGAAAAATCCTCTTTGGCGTAAATGGCGTCTTTTTCTTTCATGATTTCGTACAGGCGGGCATTGCCCATGATGACTGTATCCATGACGGTATAGTCGTCGTATTTGAAATGATCCTGCTCCAGGACGGACAGCCGCTGGCCGGGGGTGATGACCACATCGCCGTTGGTGGTTTCCAGCTGCCCGGAGAGGATTTTCAAAAAGGTGGACTTGCCGGCGCCGTTGGCGCCGATCAGGCCGTAACAGTTGCCTTCCGTAAATTTAATATTCACATCTTCAAACAGCGCCTTTTTGCCCAGGCGCAGCGTCACGTTGTTCGCACTGATCATAGATTCAATCCTTTCTTATTTTAAATATCGCATGATCCGTCCTTCGGTAGTATCCTATTGTATTGTACAGAAAATCCGCGAATTTGCAACTCTATTTTCCGTAAAAGGAAAGGATCTTATCCAGACGGGCGCTCATATTGGAAAAGAGCAGATCCGTCACGGTCAGGGCCGCCATACATTCCACCACTACGACGGCCCGGGGGACGATGACGGGATCGTGCCGGCCCCGGATGGAAACCGTCCGCTCCTGACCGTCTGCACCGGCGGTTTCCTGAGGGCGGAAAATGGAAGGAGTGGGTTTGATGTGGGCCCGCATCACGATGTCCGACCCGTCGCTGATCCCCCCCAGAATGCCGCCGGCGTGATTGGCAGCCTTGACGATCCGCCCGTCCCGGATCCGGAAAGGATCGTTGTTTTCGGAGCCTTTGGCGACGGAAACCGCGGTGCCGTCGCCGATTTCCACCGCCTTGACGGCGCCGATGGAAAAGAGGGCGTTTCCCAGACGGGCGTCCAGTTTATCGAAAACCGGCTCGCCGATGCCGGCGGGCATGCCGGAAATGACGCACTCCACCACGCCGCCGGAGGAATCCTGTTCCTTCATGCAGGCGGTCAGCCATTCCTGCGCCTTTTCATCCGCCGCCCGATCCGGCATGGCGGTGGGGGTGGAAAGGATCGCCTCCGGGTCGAAGCGGGCGGGATCGATGGAGACCGGGCCGATAGACTTCGTATAGGCCCGTACCGTGATCCCGAGCTCCTCCAAGATCTTCGCCGCGATGGCTCCGGCCGCCACCCGGCCGATGGTTTCCCGGCCGGAAGAGCGCCCTCCGCCCCGATAGTCGCGGAATCCGTATTTCGCATCGAACGTATAATCCGCATGACCCGGCCGATAATAAGAAGCGATTTCCGAATAGTCGGCGGAGCGCTGGGAGGTATTGAGCACCAGCAGGCTGATGGGCGTCCCGGTGGTTTTGCCCTCGAAGACGCCGGAAAGGATCTGCACCTGATCCGCTTCCTTTCTCGGGGTGGAAAACGGGGTAGAACCGGGCTTCCTGCGATCCAGATAAGCCTGGATGTCCGATTCCTGCAGAAGGAGCCCCGCAGGGCATCCGTCTACGACGACGCCGAGAGCTTTCCCGTGGGATTCCCCCCAGGTGGTGATGGTGAAATGTGTTCCGAATGTGGATCCGGCCATGAGATTCTCCTTTCCAAATGCGCTGATTGACACTTTTTTCAGTATAAAACATTTTTTTGACGGATACAAGGGAATCTGCTATACTGAAAGAATTGAAAAAGGAGGTCTCTATGAAAAAGCAAAGACAGGCCAATCTGGAACTGCTGCGCATCATCGCCATGGTGATGGTGGTCACCGCTCACCTGGTCAACCACGGGAATATGATCACCATGGCCCGGCCGGGAAGCGTTCCCTATTATATCGTCTGGACGCTGTTCGGCGTTTCCTTCACCTGCATCAACATCTATCTGCTCATCAGCAGCTTCTTTTTAGTAGACGCGAAGTTCTCCACCTTTAAGATCGCGCGGATGGCAGGGCAGGTATTTTTTTATGCGTTCGGGATCACGCTGCTGTTCTGGCTGTTTACGGACGTGGAAAAAGAATTCAAATATCTGGTCTATTCCGTGCTGCCGATCCTGTCCGACTTTTACTGGTTCGTCTCCATGTATGTGGGCATGTATTTGCTGGCTCCGCTGATGAACCGCCTGATCCGTTCCCTGACGAAAAGGCAGCTTCAGTGCGCGATCGCCCTTTGCTTTGCGCTGGTTTCCGCCTGGCCCAACCTGATCTATTTTTCCTCCGCGCTCAATACGGCCGGGGGCGTGAGCATTGCATGGTTTCTGACAGTCTACCTGATGGGGGCCTATCTGCGGCTGTACTACCGGCCTGACGGGAAGTTTTGCAGGAAATTGCTCTTGGGGATCGGGGCTTCTCTGCTCATCCCCCTGAGCCGATTCGTCATCGAGGCGCTGCTCCTGACGCCGCTTTCCCAAATCAGCATTCTGGAGGATCTGATGTGGGGATACAGCGTATTCTTTTCCTACAGTTCGATCCTTGTGACCATAGCCGCGGTTCTTCTGTTCGTCGCGTTTTTGAATCTGCGGATCGAAGGAAAGAGGGTCTGTGCGGCCATCACCCTGGTGGCGGGAGCGTCTTTCGGGGTTTATCTGATCCACGATCACTATTATATTCGGGAAACATTATGGACGAAAATCGACGGGGCGTCCTGGCTGGATCAGTGGTACCTGCTGCCGGCGAGCTTCGGGGTAATCCTGGCGGTTTACTGCGTCTGTACGCTGATCGAGCTGGTGCGCCAGAAACTGTTTTCTCCATTGGATAACAGCAAAAGGATCCGCGGCTTTTTCCAACGGCTGGATGAACGGTTGAGAGGGATTTGGAAAGAAGAAGAAAAAGGGAGGGAACAGGAGTGCAGAAAATGACATATCGGGTTTTGAAAACGGAAGGAAGGGCCAAACGGGCGGAGATGGAGACGGTGCACGGCACGATTCAGACCCCGGTGTTCATGAACGTGGGCACGGTGGCCGCTATCAAGGGCGCGGTCTCCACGGAAGACCTGGAGGGGATCGGCACTCAGGTGGAGCTGTCCAATACCTATCATCTCCACGTTCGTCCCGGAGACGAGAAGATCAGGAAGTTCGGGGGCCTGCATAAGTTCATGTCCTGGAACAGGCCCATCCTGACGGATTCCGGCGGATTTCAGGTTTTCTCCCTGGCGGGGCTGCGAAAGATCAGGGAGGAAGGCGTGACTTTCCGCTGCCATATCGACGGGCACAAGATCTTTATGGGGCCGGAGGAGAGCATGCGGATCCAGTCCAATCTGGCTTCCACCATCGCCATGGCTTTCGACGAATGCGCCCCGGCCAAAGCGGAGCGGGAATATGTGAAAAATTCCGTGGACAGGACCACCCGATGGCTGGAGCGGTGCAGGAAGGAGATGAACCGCTTAAACGGGCTTCCGGACACGCTCAATCCAAACCAGCTTCTGTTCGGCATCAATCAGGGGGCGGTCTATGAGGATATCCGGATCGACCACGCCAGGCGCATCGCAGAGATGGATCTGGACGGCTATGCGGTGGGCGGATTGGCGGTGGGGGAAACCCATGAGGAGATGTATCACATCTTAGAAGAAACGGTGCCATACCTGCCTCAGGACAAACCCACTTATTTGATGGGAGTAGGCACTCCGGCGAATATTCTGGAAGCGGTGGAGCGGGGAGTGGACTTTTTCGACTGCGTCTATCCCACGAGAAACGGCCGTCACGGCCACCTGTACACCAATTTCGGCAAGATCAATCTGTTCAACGCAAAATATGAGCTGGATGACCGGCCAATCGAGCCGGGCTGCTCCTGCCCGGCCTGCAGGAGGTACTCCAGGGCCTATATCCGGCATCTGCTGAAGGCAAAGGAGATGCTGGGCATGAGGCTGTGCGTGCTGCACAATCTGTATTTTTATAATACGATGATGACGGAAATACGGGAGGCCATCGATCGGGGAGAATTTGCCGCTTATAAGAAGCGGAAACTTGACGGAATGCAAAATATTGTGTATGATGAGCAATAGACGTAAGTTAAAAGTAAATTAGGAGGAGCTGTTTTCATGGGCATTTTACTGACTGAGTCAGCACAAACCGCCGGCGTGGGGAGCATGCTGCCGGTCATTCTGATGTACGTCCTGATCTTCGGCGTATTTTTCTATTTTGTTTTATACCGTCCGCAGAAGAAGGAACAGAAGAAGATGAGCGCTATGTTGTCCACTCTGGAAATCGGGGACTGCGTTCTGACCAGCAGCGGGTTTTACGGCATCATCATCGACATCACGGATGACACCGTGATCGTGGAGTTCGGCAACAACAAGAACTGCCGTATCCCGATGCAAAAGAGCGCGATTTCCCAGGTGGAAAAGGCGGAAACGGAAACGAAATAAGGATGGAAAGAGGCTGTCGCATTCATGGATATGCGGCAGTCTCTTTGTCTGTCCTGCTTTTAGGAGGTTTTTATGAAAGTTGCGGATATGCACTGCGATACGATCGCCGCGCTGGCGGAAAGCGGGCAGGAGGGATGGAGCCTGGCACAAAACGGGCTGCACGTCAGCCTGGAGGAGATGGAAAAGGGGGATTATCTGCTGCAGAATTTCGCCCTTTTCGTGGCCCTGGAAGAGGGAAAGGATCCGTGGGAACAGGTTCTTTCTCTGGCGGACTGCTTTGAAAAGCAGATGGAACGATTCGGGGATCGGATCGCGCAAGTGCGCGCATTTTCCGATATCCGGCAGGCACAGGAACAGGGAAAAATGTGCGCCCTTCTGACTGTAGAGGAAGGGGCTGTCTGCAAGGGCAGCCTGGAAAAACTGCGGCGGCTGTTTGAACGCGGGGTGCGCATGATGACGTTGACCTGGAATTATCCGAATGAAATCGGTTTTCCCAATGTGACCATACCGGAAGGCGGGCGGGGAGAAACGGACTTTTTCCGCCCCCAGACCGTGAAAGGGCTGACGGAGAAGGGGATCGAATTCGTGGGAGAGATGCAGCGGATGGGGATGATCGTGGACGTTTCTCATCTGTCCGATGCGGGTTTTTACGACGTGCTGACCCATACCGATCGCCCTTTTGTGGCCAGCCATTCCAACGCCAGGGCTGTCTGCGGAAACGTGCGCAACCTGACTGACGATATGATCCGTAAACTGGCCTTAAGGGGCGGCGTGATGGGATTGAATTTTTGCCCGTCATTTCTGGACGAGGGAGCGGAAGAAAGCGGGAAACCGGTTCTGGAAGCGATCGTGCGCCATGCGAAGCACATCGTCAATACAGGAGGGATCGAATGCCTGGGATTGGGCAGTGATTTCGACGGGATTCCCACTCCAAAAGGGCTGGAGGGCGCCGGCAGGATGCCCGTCCTGGACGATGAATTTCAAAAAGCCGGATTTTCGGCGTCCCAGCGGGAGAAGATTTTTTCGGGGAACGTGCTGCGATTGTATCGGGATACGCTGCCGGAATAAGATTTTTTTAAGAAACTGTTAGGGAAAGTTTCCCGTTAACCTGCATCCGTTTTTCATTTTTCTCAGTTATCCTGTTTACAAGTTCAAAGGAAACGGAGGAAAAAAGGATGAGTTATCCGGAAGAGATGCAGAAATCCCCGCAGGGGATGAAAAAGAAAACCTGGTGTACCGTGGCGGTGATCGTTCTGTTCATTCTGGCGCTGCCGGTGCTGGTGCCGCTGGCCCTGGCCGTGGCAGGGGGATTGCTGGCGATCGGAATCGCTGTGGCAGGAGGCATCCTGGCCTTGCTGGTCGGCTTTCTGGGTTGCCTGGCGGGCGGTATTTTGGTCCTGTTAGCTCTGCTGGCTTGCGGAGTGGTTGGGACGGGCGTGGGAATTGTCCTCCTGTTCTCCGCTCCGGCCAGCGGCATGGCGGTGCTGGGAGTGAGCCTGATGGCGGCAGGAGCCGGGGTGCTGGGAAGCCTTTTGGTCTGGGCGATTTTCCTGTTGATTTTCAGAGGGTGCAGGGCGATCGCATCCCGGATCGGCAGAGGAATTTCCAAAGGTCAGAACCGTAAGCAAAGGGCGCGGGAAGAAAGCGCGGAGAAAACGGAAAGTATGGCGGAAGAGACGGCACAGGCCGGGGAGGTGGATCATGAAAAATAAAGGGATTAAAATTGCGTTGATCGCGTCCGGATCCGCCCTCGTTCTCGGCGGCATCCTGCTGGGAGCGGGTATCAGTCTGGGAGGTTCGCCTTCCTTCTACTTCGATGAGGAAGGAATTCATGTCAAGGAAAATACGGAAGTCGTGCCGAAGGAAAACTATGTGATGGAGCCTGTCAGAACCGGGACGATTCGAAAACTGGATCTCCAGCTGCAGGATGCGGATATTCAGATCGTTTCAGGCGATGCTTGGAGCGTGGAATACCAGCTGGATTCGGAGCGACAGGAACCCGTCTACAGCTTTGAAGACGGGGTGCTGACCCTGAAAGAGGGGGACTACGATGACAGCGGACGTTCGGTCACCTCTGTCGGGATCGGCGACTACTGGTGGATAGGGCAGGAAGTCAGCCATCTTGTCCCCTATGTCAAAATCACTGTGCCGGAGGGCGGAAGGCTGGAGGAAGTCTCCGTTTCCAGCAGATACGGGGACGTGGAAATCGAGCGGAAGCTATATGCGAAAAGCGCGCAGATCGATGTTCAGGACGGCAGCGTCAGAATGGAAGGATGGGAAGGAAACGATCTGGAAATGGAGCTGCAGTACGGTTCCCTGACCACAGGTATGCTGGATGGATCGAACGTGATCATCGCCAGCGAAGATGGAAATATCAAGATCGGATCCCTGAAAGCCGACACAGCGGATCTACGAACGGAATACGGACAGCTTACCGTGGACGTGGAGAAAGCGGAGAACGTGGATGTGGAGAGCGGAGACGGAGGCGTGACGCTCTATCTGGTGGGCGGCATGGATCGCTACGGGGTAAATCTCCATACGGATTACGGGACGATCCGCACTCCTGATGGAACCGTCGAGCCGGATGAATCCGAAGGCAGCAGCGATTTCATTCAGACGGAAGGGGATGCGGCCGGGATCCGTGTCTATACGGATTACGGAGACATCCGGATCCGGGAGAAATAGTGTGAAAAATAAGCCTGGTAGATTATTTTTCACACGGCTATTTGTGCCGCTCCTGAATGGAGATTAAATAACGGCCTGAAGAAAAAGTGCCTGTGAAAAGACGAATTCACGTCTTTTCACAGGCACTTTTTTGCCGCCTTACATATCCGCTTCGAAGCGGTCCATTTTATCTATCTTGCCGATGACTACGATCACGTCCCCCTCGTTGAGGCGGTAATCCGGCTGCACTTCGATGTTGGTCGTATGGCCGCTCTCGATGGCGATGACATTGAGCTTATACTTTTTGCGTATTCCGTACTCCTCGATGGTCTTCCCCACCAGTTTGCCGGAAACGATGATCTGCCGGATTTCCACGCTGTTATCCAGGGAAACGTAGTCCAGAAAATTGCGGGAAATCAGTCGCTTCCCGAGGCGAATCGCCATATCCCGTTCCGGGTAGACGACCTGCGCGCCCAGCTTTTCCAGCACGGCGCCCTGCTCTGCGGTAAGGGCTTTCGCGATCACATGGGGGATGCCCATCTCCACCACGCACATGGTGGTCAGGATACTGGTATCCATCTTTTCCCCGATGCAGACGATAACCGTATCGCAGTTCTGAATGCCCACCTCTTTGAGCGTATCCGTATTCAGCTCGTCTATCACGAAGGCATAGTCCGTATACTGACGCAGTTCTTTGACTTTGGCCTCGCATCTGTCGATGACTATCACATCCTTACCGGCTTTGGCGATGGTGATGGCCAGGGCGGTTCCGAACCGTCCGAGACCGATTACGCCGAAGGATTCGGATTCGTTCTTCTTGTTCTTGTTCAGCATATGCGTAAATCCTTTCTTTTCTTTATTTCTAAAACGTTAACCGATCGTGACGGGTTCCTGCGTATAGCGAGCGTTCGGTTCCGGATGATCGATCCACATGGACAGCAGCGTGAATGCGCCGATCCTGCCGGTATACATCACCAGGATGATGACCAGTTTTCCGGCATCGGACAGCCCGGGAGTGATACCGGTGGACAGGCCCACGGTGCCGAAGGCGGAAACGACCTCAAACAGAAGCTGAATGAACGTGCAGCCCGGCTCCAGTATACACATCAAAAATGTAGCCAGGCAGACAACTCCCAGCGACAGGATGGTCACGATGTATGCCTTTGAGAGATTTTCCTGTGAAATGCTTCGGCGGAAGGAACTCAAAGGCCGCTTGACGAAAATGCTTCTGACGTTCTGGATCACCACGAAGAAGGTGCTGGTCTTGATACCGCCGCCTGTGGAGCCGGGGGACGCGCCTATGAACATCAGGATGCAGAGCACGAATAATCCCGCGTTGGTGAACTCGCCGATAGGGTAGGTGGAAAATCCGGCAGTTCTGGCGGAAACGCTCTGGAAAAAGGCGCCCAGCCAGGAAATATTTTCCGTCGCTTTTAAGAACAGGGTACCCGATACGATCAGGACGAGGCTGGTGGTGATGACCACTTTGGAATGCAGCGTGAGCTTTTTAAAACGTCTTTGTTTCATGACGTCCAGGATGACCAGAAACCCGATACCGCCGAATATGATCAGCCCGCAGGTGGTCAGGTTCAGGAGCACGTTGTTCTGATAGGGGATCAGGTTCCGCAGTCCCCCCAGAATATCGAAGCCGGAGTTGTTGAAGGCTGCGATAGAGTGAAAGACGCTGATCCCGAGCGCATGAGGCAGCGGATAGTCCTGAATGAAGACCAGAAAGCTCAAAACAGCTCCTGCGGTTTCAAAGAACAGGGTCATGAGAAGGACAGCGCGCACCAGACGGATGATCCCGCTGAAACTGTCCACGTTCAGCGCCTCTTTCGCGAGCATCCGTCCACGGATTCCGACGCGCTTGCCGGCCGCCAGGATCAGGCCCACGCCCACGGAGGTGACGCCGAGCCCGCCGATCTGGATCAGGACAGCGACCACTGCCTGCCCGAAGGGCGTGAAATGATCCGCCACGTCGATGGCGATCAGCCCGGTTACACAGACCGCGCTGGTGGAAGTAAACAGCGCGTCCACGAAGGAAACCTCCGCGTCTGGCCAGACGGAAACAGGAAGCTTTAATATCAGCGCTCCTGCCAGGATCACCAGAGCAAATCCCAGGGCGATCAGACGGCCGGGAGGCATTTTTTTGAAATATCTGATAAAAAACATGATTTTATCTTTTCCTCGTATTTTCCTTTTGTTCAATCAATGGGCTCGCAGGGGGAAACAGCGTTTTTTACCATCTTTTTTCTTCTGGATGAAAAGCTCGCGCAGAAACCGCGCAGGACGCAACATCTCTGGATGGGAATAGACCGAAAGATGCCATCCGGCAGAAGGGAGCAGAATTTTGGCAATAAAAAGAAAGCCCGCCAGAAATGCAGCGGACCGGACTGCTCTGGAGGTCACTTCATTCCGAAAAAGAGAGGATGAGCCGTTGCCTGACGCGGCAGTGCGAGAACCGGTTGCCAGGATGGATGCGCCGGCAGCAGTCATCGGATCGGGCGCGTCCGATGAGAACGAAACATCTTCCTGCGGTGAAGCGAGGGCAAAACAACCCTCCGGCCATGCCCGATCGGCAGCGCCGCAGAACAGTTCTCCAGCCAGCATACAAAGTATGGACAACATAAGCATAAGTGGGAAAAATCCGCGAAATCGCCTGTCCGCCCACAATGCACGCGCCTGCATCACTCGATCCTCCTCCTGTGTCTCCATAAGCACTACTAAAATAACATTCCCGCAGGCCTTTGTCAATACGCATTGAAGAGCCGGGCCCGATGGGGTTTTCCTGCAGACAATAGGAGGCCGTTCTGTTCCGCGCCTGAGAAGTTATATCCTAAGAGAATATAAAACGCGGACTTTATTCCATGAAGTTATAAAGGCTATACCGAAAGGATATGGTCTTTTTTGGGGTTTCGGTTGAAAAAGAAACAGCGGTACGTTAAACTGAAAGGTAACAGTTGCCCGATGGGGCAGGAAAAGGAGTGGTTGGAAGATGGAGCTTCACATTGTCAGCATACCCGGCGACGGGATCGGCCCGGAGATCGTGGCCGAGGCGAAAAAGGTTCTGAATAAAGTGGCGGAGAAATATGGTCATACCATCGAATGGAAGGATATCCTGATGGGAGGCGCTTCCATCGACGTCCACGGCGTTCCTCTGACACAGGAGGCGGTAGAGCAGGCGAAGGCGGCGGATGCGGTGCTGATGGGATCCATCGGCGGGGATGCGGCCACTTCCCCCTGGTATCAGCTTCCGCCTGAGAAGCGGCCGGAGGCAGGGCTTTTGGCGATCCGAAAAGCGCTGAATCTCTTCGCGAATCTCAGGCCGGCGCTTTTGTATCGGGAGCTGGCAGCGGCCTGCCCTTTAAAGGAGGAGATCAGCCGACAGGGCTTCGATCTGCTGATTATGAGAGAGCTCACCGGAGGCCTGTATTTCGGGGAGAGGAAGACGACGGTGGAAGGCGGCGTGCGCACGGCAGTGGATACCCTGGTCTACAACGAAAACGAGATCCGGCGGATCGCGGTGAAAGGCTTTGAAATCGCGCGGAAGAGACGGAAGAAAGTGACCAGCGTGGATAAGGCGAATGTATTGGATTCTTCCCGCCTCTGGAGGGCGGTGGTGGAAGAAGTGGCGGCGCAGTATCCCGATGTGGAACTCTCCCATATGCTGGTGGATAATTGTGCGATGCAGCTGGTGAAGGATCCCGCCCAGTTCGATGTGATTTTGACGGAGAATATGTTCGGGGATATTTTGTCCGACGAGGCGAGCATGGTCACCGGCTCCATCGGTATGCTGCCTTCCGCAAGCTTAAACGATACGAAGTTCGGCCTGTACGAGCCGAGCCACGGAAGCGCGCCGGATATCGCGGGAAAGGACATCGCCAACCCCATCGCTACGGTTTTGAGCGCGGCCATGATGCTGCGATACTCCTTCGACCTGGATCGGGAAGCTGACGCGGTGGAACGGGCGGTTCGACAGGTGCTGCAGGAAGGTTACAGGACGGCGGATATCTGGTCCGAGGGTTGTCAAAAGGTAGGATGTAAGCAAATGGGAGATCTCCTGACGGACCGGATCGGGTGATCGGTCGATTTGCGAAAGGAAGGATCCCGGGATATTTGGGAAAATGGAGGATAGGAGGATAATATGAGAAGTGAAAATGTGACGAAAGGCGTGCAGCAGGCGCCCCACAGAAGTCTGATGAATGCGCTGGGCATGACGGAAGAGGAACGCAACCGGCCGTTGATCGGTATTGTCAGTTCCTATAACGAAATCGTGCCCGGACATATGAATTTGGATAAAATTACGGAAGCCGTCAAACTGGGCGTGGCCATGGCGGGAGGGACTCCCATCGTATTTCCGGCCATCGCAGTCTGCGACGGCATCGCCATGGGCCATGTGGGAATGAAATATTCCCTGGTGACCCGTGATTTGATCTGCGACAGCACGGAATGCATGGCCCTGGCCCACCAGTTCGACGGCCTGGTGTGTATCCCAAACTGCGATAAGAACGTGCCCGGCCTTCTGATGGCTGCGGCCCGCATCAATATTCCGACTATTTTTGTCTCCGGCGGTCCCATGCTGGCGGGACGGGTACACGGACAGAAAAGAAGCCTTTCCTCCATGTTTGAGGCGGTGGGCTCTGTAGCGGCAGGCACCATGTCTCCGGAAGAGCTGGCGGAATACGAAGAAAAAGTATGCCCTACCTGCGGTTCCTGCTCGGGCATGTATACGGCCAATTCCATGAACTGCCTGACGGAGGCGCTCGGTATGGGCTTAAAGGGAAACGGGACGATCCCGGCGGTGTATTCCGAGCGGATACGCCTGGCGAAACACGCGGGGATGCAGGTGATGGAACTGGTAAGAAAGAACATCTGTCCCCGGGATATCATGACGGAAGACGCGTTCATGAACGCCCTCACGGTGGATATGGCTCTGGGATGCTCCACCAATTCCATGCTCCATTTGCCCGCCATCGCCCATGAGGCAGGAGTGGAGCTGAATATGGAAATCGCCAACGAGCTGTCCGAAAAAACGCCCAACTTATGCCATCTGGCTCCGGCGGGCCCCACTTACATCGAGGATCTCAACGAAGCGGGCGGCGTTTATGCGGTGATGAATGAGCTGAACAAAAAGGGCCTTTTGCGTACGGATCTGATGACCGTCACGGGAAAGACGGTGGGCGAGAATATCGCAGGCTGTATCAATAAGAATCCTGAAGTGATCCGCCCCATCGAAAATCCCTATTCCCAGACCGGCGGCATCGCGGTATTGAAAGGCAATCTGGCTCCTGACACGGCTGTGGTCAAGCGCAGCGCGGTGGTGCCGGAGATGATGGTACACGAGGGTCCGGCCCGGGTATTTGACTGCGAAGAGGATGCCATCGCAGCCATCAAGGGTGGAAAGATTGTGAAGGGGGATGTGGTGGTCATCCGCTATGAAGGCCCGAAGGGCGGGCCGGGGATGCGGGAAATGCTCAATCCTACCTCCGCTATCGCGGGCATGGGACTGGGATCCAGCGTGGCCCTGATCACGGACGGCCGATTCTCCGGCGCATCCAGGGGCGCTTCCATCGGACACGTTTCCCCGGAAGCGGCGGTAGGCGGTCCCATCGCATTGGTGGAAGAAGGGGATATCATCAGCATCAATATTCCGGAACATAAGCTCGAGGTCAGGATTTCCAAAGAGGAGATGGAGGCCAGAAAGGCGAAATGGCAGCCCAGAGAGCCTGAAATCACGACGGGTTATCTGGCCCGGTACCGGGAAATGGTCACCAGCGGAAACAGGGGAGCGATTCTGGAAATCAAGAAGTGAGGGGAACCAAAAGAGACGAAAGCACATCCATGGGGGTAGATTCATATGGTATTGACAGGTGCGGAAATCATCATCGAATGTTTGAAGGAGCAGGGCGTGGATACCGTGTTCGGCTATCCGGGGGGAACGATCCTGAACGTCTATGATGCTCTCTATCAACATAAGGATGAAATTTTCCACGTATTGACTTCGCATGAGCAGGGCGCCGCCCATGCGGCGGACGGCTATGCCCGGGCCACGGGAAAGGTGGGGGTCTGCATGGCCACCAGCGGACCCGGCGCCACCAATCTGGTCACCGGTATCGCGACGGCATATATGGACAGCGTGCCCATCGTGGCCATCACGGCCAATGTCAACCTCCCGCTTTTGGGAAAGGATACTTTTCAGGAGGTGGATATCGCCGGAGTAACCATGCCCATCACAAAGCACGGGTATATCGTTAAGGATGTCAATATCCTGGCATCCACCATCCGCAAAGCGTTTCGGATCGCCAAGTCCGGACGGCCGGGGCCGGTGCTTGTGGATGTGACAAAAGACGTGACGGCTGATGCCTGCGAATTTTCGCCGATGCAGCCCGCGCCCGTAAAGAGGCGCAGCCGGTACACGCAGGCGGATATCGACAGAGCCCTTTCGCTGATCGAAAATGCGAAGAGGCCGTTTTTGTACGTGGGCGGCGGTGCGATCCTTTCGGATGCGTCTGAAGAAGTGCGCTCGTTCGCAAAAAGAATCGATGCGCCTGTATGCGACACGCTTATGGGGAAAGGGGCTTATGACGGATATGATCCGCTCTACACCGGCATGATCGGCATGCACGGGACGAAGGCCTCCAACCTGGGAGTGAGTCAGTGCGATCTGCTCATCGCCATGGGCGCGCGCTTTTCCGATCGCGTGGTCGGGAATGCGGCCAAGTTCGCTCCGCATGCAAAAGTGCTGCACATCGATATCGACGCGGCAGAGATCAATAAAAACATCCGCGCGGATGTGGCCGTGGTGGGAGATTTGAAAGCCGTTTTGCAGGAACTCAACGCCCGGCTGTCTCAGCAGAGCCATCCGGAGTGGACGGCTCATGTGAGACAGCTGAAGGAAAAATATCCGCTCAAATACGACCATTCGGGTTTAAGCTGTCCTTATATCGTGGAGGAGCTGGATCGGATCACGAAAGGGGATGCGATCATTACCACGGATGTGGGACAGCATCAGATGTGGGCAGCCCAGTATTATCATTATACGAAGCCCCGGACCTTCCTGTCTTCCGGCGGGCTGGGAACCATGGGCTATGGTCTGGGAGCCTGCATCGGGGCAAAAATGGGCAGACCGGAGAAAATCTGCGTCAACATCGCCGGCGACGGGTGCTTTCGGATGAACATGAACGAACTGGCTACTGCCAGCCGTTACGGGATCCCCGTTATCGAAATCGTGATCAATAACCACGTGCTGGGCATGGTGCGGCAATGGCAGACGCTGTTTTATGGAAAACGCTATTCCCAGACTGTGCTGAAGGACAGCGTGGACTTCTGCAGGGTAGCGGAGGGCCTGGGGTGTATGGCCATCAGGGTGACGAAAAAAGAAGAAGTGGGCCCGGCAATCGAAAAGGCCATCGCGGCAGGCCGTCCGGTACTGATCGACTGCATGATCCCGGAGGACGATAAGGTATTTCCTATGGTGCCCGCCGGGGCGGCGTTGGACGAAGTGTTCGATGAGGACGACCTGAAGAAAGCAGACGGCTGAAAGAAACGGTTCGGTTCTGAAATCGATATTTTAACGAAGCAGTTGACTAAAGTGGAAAATGCAGGTACAATAGTCCGAAAGGCAGTACCTGCATTTTAAACAATCGCGAGTTGGGAGGAGAGAAGATGTCCAGAGTATATAATTTTTCGGCGGGGCCGGCAGTGCTTCCGGAAGAAGTGTTACAGGAGGCTGCGGAGGAAATGCTGGATTACAGGGGTTGCGGCATGTCCGTCATGGAGATGAGCCATCGTTCCAAAACGTTCGAAACCATTATCGACGATGCGGAAGCCGATCTGCGTGCCCTGATGAACATACCGGACAATTACCGGGTGCTTTTTTTGCAGGGCGGAGCCAGCCAGCAGTTCGCCATGGTACCCATGAATCTGATGAAAAACCGGGTGGCGGATTACATCGTCACCGGGCAGTGGGCGAAGAAGGCCTGGAAGGAAGCGGGCCTGTATGGAAACGCGAAGGCGGTGGCATCTTCTGAAGATCGGACCTTTTCCTATATTCCGGACTGTTCTGATCTCCCCATCGACGAGGATGCGGATTATGTCTATATCTGTGAAAACAACACGATCTACGGGACTAAATTCAAAACCCTTCCCAATACCAAAGGAAAACCCCTCGTCTCGGACGTTTCCTCCTGCATCCTGTCGGAGCCGGTGGATGTGAGCCGTTACGGCCTGCTCTTCGCAGGGGCACAGAAGAATATCGGGCCTGCGGGAGTGGTCATCGTCATCGTCCGAGAGGATCTGATTTCCGAAGACGTATGGCCGGGAACTCCCACCATGCTGCGATATAAGACCCATTCCGACGCGAAGTCTCTTTACAATACGCCTCCCGCTTACGGGATTTATATCTGCGGCAAAGTATTCCGGTGGGTTCGGGAAAGAGGCGGCCTGGAGGCCATGAAGGAGTATAACGAAAAGAAAGCGAAACTGCTGTATGATTTCCTGGATGGAAGCGAGCTGTTCTCAGGCACGGTCAGGAAGGAGGATCGCTCGCTGATGAACGTGCCCTTCATCACCGGGAATGCGGATCTGGACGCGAAGTTCGTGGCGGAAGCGAAGCGGGCCGGGTTAGAAAATTTGAAGGGACACAGGAGCGTGGGCGGAATGCGCGCCAGCATCTACAACGCTATGCCCATGGAAGGCGTGGAAAAGCTGGTGGAATTCATGGAAACTTTCGAGAAGAACAATCTGTGAGGGGTGAGGACGATGTTTCGATATTTATGCTTGAATCCCATCTCAAAGACGGGACTGGATCATTTTACCAAAGACTATGAGAGGACGGAGGAACTGGCCGAGGCGGACGGAGTCCTGGTCAGGAGCGCGTCCATGCACGTATTGGATCTGCCGGAAAATCTGCTTGCGATCGCCAGGGCCGGAGCAGGCGTCAACAATATCCCGTTGGATAAATGCGCCCAGAAGGGGATCGTGGTATTCAACACCCCGGGGGCAAACGCCAACGGCGTCAAGGAACTGGTGATTGCGGGCATGCTGCTCGCCAGCCGCGACGTGGTGGAGGGGATCAACTGGGTGCAGGAAAACGCGGGCGATCCGGAGATTTCCAAAACTGCGGAAAAGGAAAAGAAGAAATTCGGCGGCACAGAAGTGATGGGAAAGCGCCTGGGGATCATCGGCCTGGGAGCCATCGGCGTGAAGGTGGCCAATGTGGCGAAGCATCTGGGCATGGAAGTCTGGGGATACGATCCCTATGTGTCCGTGGATGCGGCCTGGAACCTGAGCCGGGATGTGAAACACGTGCTCGATGCGAACGAAATCTATGAGCACTGCGATTTCATCACCATTCACGTGCCGCTGATGGACGCCACGAGGGGGATGATCGGCGCCGAAGCCATCTCCCGGATGAAGGATGGGGTGATTCTTTTAAATTTCGCCAGGGATTTGCTGGTGGATGAGCAGGCGGTGCTGGACGGGATCGAATCCGGCAAGATCAGAAGATATGTTTCAGATTTCCCCAATCCCGTTACGGCGGGGAAAGAAGGCTGTATCGTCATTCCGCACCTGGGCGCGTCCACAGAGGAGTCCGAGGAAAACTGTGCGGTGATGGCGGTCAAGGAGCTGAAGGAATATCTGGAAAACGGGAATATTTCCCACAGCGTCAACTTCCCGGACTGCGACATGGGAATCTGCAACACCGCCAGCCGGGTGGTGATCTTCCATAAGAACATCGCCAATATGATCGCAAAATTCACCTCGGTCATGGGCTGGAATAACCTGAACATCGTGAATATGACCAACAAGTCCAAAGGAGATGTAGCCTATACGATGATGGATCTGGAAAATACGCCGAACGAGAGCATTCTCAACCAGCTGAGAACCATTGACGGGGTATTCCGGGTCAGAGTGGTGAAATAGAAAATACAGGGAGAAACCGGAGGGGATCGCCGCGCGGACGGGTGCACAGCATCGCGCGGCGATCCCCCGATTATTCGTCCAGCAGCTCCCTGAGCTTTTCCTCGCTGGCTGCAAAGGCTTCGCTGGCCAGATCCATATAGCGGATGAACACATCTTCCACGGCGGCGCTCTCCTCCGCCGCGATCGCCTCGAAAACGGGCATCATTTTTTCCAGCTGAACGGAACCCCGGGTTTTCTGCGGATCCAGATCCGGCATCGCCTCCCGGGCATACCGGACGATCCGGTCTAAAAACATCCTGTCTTCCTGCGTCAACGCCATTTGAATTCCATCCTTTCTCCGGTCATTTCTCCGGTCATTTTATCACCGAATCCGCATTTTGAAAAGAGCGATCGCTCATTGCAAAAAATCCCGGATCCCTCCGACGCTATGTAGTGAAATCGGGCCCGGGATGTGATATAATCTTTTTATGATATCAGAGCCAAAGGGGGGAAGGGACTATGGCGGAAGTGAGGCCGTTTGAAGCCGTTCGGCCGGCCGAAGAATATGCGGAGCAAATCGCTGCTTTGCCTTATGATGTGTTCGACGGGGAGGAAGCGAAGCGGGAAGTGGAGAAAAGACCGCTGACGTTTCTGGCCATCGATCGGCCGGAGACCATTGCCAAAAGCGGGGAAGACCGGTATGAAAAGGCGGGAGAACTGTTGTGGAAACGGCGGGAAGAGGGATATTTCACGCAGGAGGAAACTCCCTGCTATTACGTTTATGAGCTGACGGCGAAGCGGCGGAGCCAGACCGGGATCGCTGGCCTGGTGCGGGTGGACGACTACCTGTCGGGAACGATCCGCCGTCATGAGAATACGAGAACGGAAAAAGAAGCGGATCGGGTTCGCCATGTAAAAGGGTGTATGGCCCAGACGGGCCCGATCTTTCTGGCCTATCGGGCGCAGGAAGGGATCCGCGCCCTGGAAGAAGAGGAGAAGCGGCAGCGGCCGCTGTACGATTTCACAGCGGAGGACGGCGTGAGGCATCGAATCTGGCGCATACGGGATCCGGAGCGGATCGAAGGGATTTTCGAAGCGTTTGAAAAGGTGAAGAGCCTTTATATCGCGGACGGACATCATCGCTGCGCGGCGGCTGTCTCCTACGCCCTGTCCATGCGCCGGCAGCGGCCGGATTTTACGGGAGAAGAGCCGTGGAATTTCATTCTTGCCGTGATGTTCGGAGCCGATGAGCTGAGCATCCTGGATTATAATCGGGTGGTGAAGGATTTAAAGGGGATGACCGATCGGCAGCTGCTTTCGCGCATCGCGCCCTGTTTTGAAATCGATTTTACCGGGGAAGAAGAGGCCCGTCCCAAAAAGAAGGGCGAATTCGGCATGTATTTAAGGGATGGCTGGTATTTGCTCACCATCCGGGAGGAGCTGAACAGCCGGGATCCGGTGGAAGGGCTGGATACTGCGCTCCTGCAGAAATATGTGCTGGGGCCGATCTTCGGCATCCGGGATCCCAGGACGGACGGGAGGATCTCTTTTGTGGGAGGGCTTCGCGGAGCCGCGGAGCTGGAGTCAAAAGTGAACCGGGAGGGGGGAGCTGCCTTCCTGATGTATCCCACTTCTATGGATGAGCTGTTTGCGGTGGCGGATGCGGGGAGGCTGATGCCGCCCAAGTCTACCTGGTTTGAGCCGAAGCTGCGCAGCGGGCTTTTGATTTACAGCCTGAAAGAAGAATAACAGGAGGGTATGGTTATGAATGAAAAGCTGTATAAAATGATGAACTGGCCGGAGATCGAGGCCATTATCTATTCGGAGGAGGACGATCCGCACCGGCTGCTGGGCCCCCATGAGGCGGGCAACGCCACGGTAGTGCAGACTTTTCATCCGGACGCGGTCTCCATAGTGCTCCATCGGAAAAAGGGCAAGGATTATGAGATGGAGATGGAGGACGAAAACGGTTATTTCGCAGTCCTGATCCCGGAAAAGGAGATCGGAAGCTACACATATCGGATTACCTATAAGGACGGGGATGAGGAGGAGATCGAAGATCCCTATCGCTTCGAACCGGTGATCACGAAGGAGGACACCGCGAAGTTCAATGCGGGGATTCATTATGAGGCCTATCGGATTCTTGGCGCTCATATGATGACGCTGGACGGCGTGAAAGGAGTGCATTTTGCGGTTTGGGCGCCCAACGCTGTGAGGGTCAGCGTGGTCGGGGATTTTAACCGCTGGGACGGACGGCTGCACCAGATGCGCCGACTGTGGGATTCCGGCATCTTTGAAATCTTCATTCCCGGCGTGAAAGAAGGGGAAAACTATAAGTTCGAGCTCAAGGCCAAGGGCGGGCTCACTTATCTGAAGGCGGATCCCTACGCCTTCGGCCAGCAGCTCCGGCCGGATACCGCATCCGTGATCCGCGATATCGACGGGTTTCCCTGGGAGGATGAAGGCTGGATCGCGGCCCGGGAGAAGAAGGACTTCCACAGGGAACCGGTCAGCGTCTATGAAATGTATCTGGGTTCTTTCGCCAAGCCGGAGGATGGGAGGCTGTACTACAATTATCGCGAACTGGCGCCGAAAGTGATTTCCTATGTGAAGGAAATGGGATATACGCATGTGGAGCTAATGCCGGTAATGGAGCATCCTTTCGACGGTTCCTGGGGCTATCAGGTCATCGGCTACTATGCGCCTACGGCCAGATACGGGACCGCGAAGGACTTCATGTACTTCGTAAACGAGCTGCACAAAGCGGGCATCGGCGTGATTCTGGACTGGGTTCCGGCCCATTTCCCGCGGGATACCTGGGGACTGTCCGCGTTCGACGGGACATGCCTGTACGAGCATAAGGATCCCAGACAGGGGTTCCACCCCCACTGGGGCACTCTCATCTACAATTACGGAAGGCCGGAAGTGCGTAACTATCTGATCGCCAACGCCCTGTACTGGATCGAACAGTATCATGCGGATGGCATCCGCATGGATGCGGTGGCTTCTATGCTGTATCTCGACTACGGAAAGAACGATGGAGAGTGGGTAGCCAATATCTATGGCGGCAACGAGAACCTGGAGGCCGTGGAATTTTTGAAGCACGTCAACAGCATGATCCAAAAGAGGGGAAGAGGGGCGTTGTCCATCGCGGAGGAGTCCACCGCCTGGCCCAAGATCACCGGGGATCTGGACGATGACGGACTCGGTTTTTCCATGAAGTGGAACATGGGGTGGATGAACGATTTCCTCAATTATATCCGCTATGATCCCTATTTCCGTTCCTACCACCACAATGAGCTGACCTTTTCCATGGTTTACGCGTACAGCGAGCATTTCATGCTGGTTTTGTCCCATGACGAAGTGGTGCACGGCAAGGGATCGATGCTGGGGAAGATGCCCGGAGAGGATGCGGACAAGTTCGCGAATCTGCGCGCCAGCTACGGCTATATGATGGCACATCCCGGAAAGAAGCTGCTGTTCATGGGGCAGGATCTGGCCGAATACGATGAGTGGAACGAAAACCGCAGCGTGGAATGGGAACTTCTGGATGTGCCCAGGCACAGAGGCGTGGCCCGTTTCGTCAAAAAGCTCAACGAGCTGTACCGCAGTTGTCCGGCCCTGCATGAAAAAGATACCAGTTGGGAAGGCTTTGAATGGATCAACTGCATCAATTCCAACGATTGTAACCTCTCCTGGCTGCGCAAGAGCGACCGGGAAGAAGAAACCCTCCTCATCTGCGTGAATTTTGCCAATGTAGACCGGAAAAACTACGCGGTAGGCGTTCCCTATCCCGGGAAATATACGGAAATCCTGAATTCCGATGACAAACAGTTCGGAGGGGGCGGCCGCGTCAACGCGACGGTGAAGGAAGCCTCCAAAAAGGAATGGGATGGCAGGGAATACTCCATCCGGATTCGTCAGGCGCCGCTCTCCTTCAGTATCTTCGCATATGCTCCCTATACGGAAGAAGAAAAGCAGGCGATGCAGAAGGCGGAAGAAGAGCGCAGGCGCAAACGGGCAGAGGCGGCTGCGGCGAGGAAGAAAGGGAAAAACCGGACCGCGGGGAAAAGAACGCTGAAAGAAGAGCTCAGGGAGCAGGTGGAAAAGGCGGATGAAGCCATTCTGGCCGGAAAAGAGAAAGAACGGCCGGTGAAAGTGACCGCGAAGAAGCAGCTCGCCGGATCCGCTGAGAAGTCTGCGGCGAAAAAGGCCGGCGGAGCGAAGAAAGGAAAGAAGAAAGCATGAGGAAAATGGCGTATGGCCTGGTCGCATTGGGAAACGTCGAGACGATGACAACTGAGGATGTGGAAAAACAGCTGAGCCTGATGGAGAGGTATCTGGCTCAGCTCCCGGATCGGCTGTTGTCATTCGGCATCCGGGTGGTTTTGGCCATCGCGGTATTCCTCATCGGCAGCAGGCTGATCGCCTTCGTCCGAAGAATCATCCGGAGGGCGCTGGAAAAGTCCAGCGCCTCCACGGAGGCAGTGCAGTTTTTGGACTCGGCAATGAAAGCGCTGCTCTATATTGTGCTGGTTTTTACGATACTGCAGCTGTTCGGCCTGGACGCGGCCAGCTTCGCGACCGTGGTCGGCTCCGTGGGCGTGACGGTGGGCCTGGCCGTCCAGGGCAGCCTGACCAACTGTATCGGCGGGATCCTGATCCTGACCCTCAAACCTTTTAAGGTGGGGGATTATATCATAGAGGATACCAATAAGAACGAGGGCGTAGTGCAGCAGATCTCCATCTTTTATACGAAGCTGGCCACTGCGGACAACAAAGTGATCCTGATTCCCAACGGCACGCTGGCCAACAGCAGCCTGACCAACGTGACGGACGAACCGGAGCGCAGGGTGGATCTGCTGGTGGGCATTTCTTATCGCGCGGATATCCGGCAGGCGAAAGAAACGGTCAGAAAGCTGTTGGAGGCCCATCCGTTGGTGGTGCAGGAGCAGGAAATCTCCGTCTACGTGGACAGCCTGGGGGACAGCAGCGTGGTTCTGGGCATCCGCTTTTGGACGAAGAAGGAGGATTACTGGAAGACCAGGTGGGAAATGCTGGAAAATATCAAGTACGCCTTCGACGAGGCGGGAATCGAAATCCCTTATAACCAGCTGGATGTGCACATAGATTGCGGCAATCCCCGGGAACAGGCTTAAAATTTTTGGACTTTTTGAAAAAACTGCTTGCCAAACGGGAGCTTAGCCGCTATAATATCCATTGTTGAGGTCAAGCCAAGATAGCGCAGTCGGTAGCGCAACTGATTCGTAATCAGTAGGTCGAGGGTTCGAGTCCCTTTCTTGGCTCTCACGTATTGGGGAAGCGACTGATGATTCATCTGTCGCTTTCTGTATATCCGGACGCTTTCGTATGGCAACGCAACAGAGTGCGGGGAGTGCGTGAGGAGTTGGGCCTTTGGCACGAGAGGAGAAAATCAGGAGAGGAGATCATTATGACGGCTTATCGTGACAGAAGCAGGGAAGAATTGCTGCAGTTGAAGGAGGAACTCGAGGCGAAGTATCAGGAGTTTCAGGGCAAAGGGCTCAAACTCGACATGTCCAGAGGAAAGCCGAGCGCCGAGCAGCTGGATCTTTCCATGGGAATGATGGATGTTCTGGACAGCTTTACGGATTTGAAGTGTGAGGCCGGCATCGACTGCCGCAATTACGGAGTGATCGACGGAATCCCGGAAGCGAAAAGGCTTCTGGGCGAACTGATCGAAGTGCCCGCAGAGCATATTATCATTTACGGCAACTCCAGCTTAAACGTCATGTTCGACGTGGTGAGCCACGCCTATACCCACGGCGTGATGGGAATGACGCCCTGGTGCAGGCTGGACAGGGTAAAATTTCTCTGCCCGGTGCCCGGTTATGACAGGCATTTCGCCATCACGGAATATTTCGGCATCGAGATGATCAACGTCCCCATGACGCCGGAAGGGCCGGATATGGATCTGGTGGAAAAGCTGGTGAGCGAGGATGAGTCCATCAAAGGAATCTGGTGCGTGCCCAAGTATTCCAATCCCCAGGGCTATACCTATTCCGATGAAACGGTCCTTCGTTTCGCGCGGCTCAAACCCGCCGCAAAGGATTTCCGCATTTTCTGGGACAACGCCTACAACGTACATCATCTGTACGATGAACCTCAGGACGTGATTCTGGAGCTTCTGTCCGAATGCGAAAAGGCCGGGAATCCCGATATGGTATATAAGTTCAGCTCTACCAGCAAGATCACGTTCCCGGGCTCCGGCGTCGCGGCGATTTCCGCTTCCGAAGGGAACTTGAACGACCTGAGAAAGCATCTGCAGATTCAGACCATCGGTCACGATAAGCTCAATCAGCTGCGCCATGTGCGGTATTTCAAGAACATAAAGGGCATCGAGAAACAGATGCAAAAACATGCGCAGATCATGCGGCCCAAATTCGAGACCGTGCTTTCCATGCTGGAAAGCGAGTTGGACGGTCTGGAAATCGGCAGCTGGACGAAACCTCACGGCGGCTATTTCATCTCGTTCGATTCGATGGACGGCTGTGCGAAGAAGATCGTGGCGAAGGCGAAAGAGGCAGGGGTCGTGATGACCGGAGCGGGGGCTACCTATCCTTACGGAAAGGATCCTCATGATTCCAACATCCGGATTGCGCCGTCATTCCCGCCCATCGAGGAGTTGATTCAGGCTACGGAGTTGTTCATATTATGCGTGAAACTCGTCAGCGTGGAGAAGATTCTGGAGACGAAGGAAGCATAAATTTCGGATATCGCATTTATTCCAAAGGAGCGGGGAAGTGGATCAGGGACAATCGGGGAAGAGCGATCCGGCGGATCAGAGGGAGGTTCTGGATGCCGCCATGGAAGCGGGACATATCCTGCTGGAAAACGGAGCGGAGATCTTCCGGGTGGAGGAGACCATCGACAGGATCTGCCATCACTTCGGGGTGGAGTCGGAAGACGCTTTCGTGTTGAGCAACGGGATTTTTCTGACCGCAGGAAATGAGAGGGAAAAGCAGTTCGCCAGAGTGAGGCACATCCCCGTGAAGGGGGCGCAGCTGGATAAGGTCGCAGCGGTAAACCAGCTTTCGCGGGAGATCGAGGCGGGGCTCCATACTCTTACGCAAGTCAGGGAGGAACTGGCGCGGATTCGGAAGATGCCGGGGAAACCCGCGTGGCTGAGGACATTGTTTTCCGGAATCGGAAGCGGATGTTTTTGTGCCCTGTTCGGCGGGAAGCCGGCGGATTGTCTGGCCGCTTTCCTGATCGGACTCGCGCTGTATCTCTATCTTCTGGCCTGCGGAAGCAGGTTTTCCAAGATCGTGGAAAACATCGGAGGCGGGGCGGTGATCACGGTATTGAGCCTGCTCTTTTCGCGACTTCCGCTGGGCATGGATATGAGCCATATGATCAGCGGGGCGATCATGCCCCTGGTGCCGGGACTGGCCTTTACCAACGGAATCCGGGACATCGCTGACGGAGACTATATTTCGGGCGCGGTTCGCATGATCGACGCGGTGTTGGTCTTTTTATCCATCGCAGCCGGAGTTGGCTTTGTGATCGGAATCTATCACCATTTGACGGGAGGTGCCGTATTGTGACGATCCTGATCCAGATTTTGGCGGCGGCTATCGGTACCGTAGCGTTCGGCGGCATCTTCGGGGTGCCGGGACGTTATTATCCTTACTGCGGTCTTATCGGCGGGGCCGGCTGGGCTGCTTACGCGCTGCTGTGGGAGAAATTTCATTTCTGGTCGGAGCCGGCTGCGGTTTTCTGCGCCACGGTTCTGGTCATTTTGCTTTCCCGGCTGTTCGCCGTCCGGGAGCGCTGTCCGGTGACGATCTTTCTGGTAAGCGGGATTCTGCCCCTGGTGCCCGGGGCGGGGATTTACTGGACCGCCTATTATCTGGTGACCGATCAGCTGGCGGAAGCGGCCGACCGGGGGTTTCTGGCGGTGAAGGTGGCTGTGGCCATCGTGTTGGGGATCGTATTCGTATTTGAGATCCCGCAATGGGTGTTTCGAAAGGCGGTGCGGCGATGAGTCTGTGCGAAACCTGCGAAAACTACGTCTATGATGACGAATATGAATATTATGTCTGCAAAGTGAATCTGGATGAGGATGAAATGTTGAAATTTCTCAACGGTTCTCTGGATCGCTGCCCGTATTACCGGCTGGATGATGAATATCGGATCGTCCGCCGGCAGATGTGAGGCGTTGAAAAACAGGGGCCATACAATCCCTTGACGGTGCGATCCGCCTGTGATAAGATGCAGACACATCATGAATCTCGGGGCTGGTTTTTCATGACAGCCCCCTTTTCACATCTTTCTTTAATCGGATTCGTTCGGAATCCGCTTCGTTTTATTTCCCATGAGAAGAATCAGACAGGGAATCCAAAGAGCTGCCGCTGAAAAAGGCGGACTGGCCGAAAGGGGATGGGATATGAACCGTGCGCCTTTGCGGCGTGCAAACCGGGTGAGAGATGAACCGAGAGAGACGTCTCTGTTTACACGTCATTTCGTTCGGCAATTTCTGCCGCTGCGATCGCAGCAGCCTGCCGAACCGGAGAAAATGGGAGGAGGTAAGCCCCATGAAATCACCCAATCGAAAAAAGCTCTTCCGCGCTGATGCGGAAGGAAAAAAGAAGCTGACGCCGGAAGGCGGAAAGCTGTTGACGGCCGGAATCGCGCTGGCGGCCATCGCCGTCGTCGTACTGTTTGCAGGAGTGGGATTTTTCGGCGGCCGCATGCAGTCGGATTCTCAGCTGACTTTGAGAGAAATGCAGGAGAGCATGAAGGATCAGATGCAGGCGGAGATGAAAACCGCTTCTGATTATCTGGAAAAGCTTGACGACAGCATTGCGGAAAATCAGAAGAAACTGGAAACCGTGAATCAGCAGCTCGCAAAGCGGCAGGAATCCCTGGCAGAAGTGGAGACTACCCAGAAGAAACTTTCCGAGAACGCTTCCGATGTTTCCGGCAAAGTCACCGAGCTGGAGAAGAGTACCTCCGCGCAGATTTCGGATCTGCAGGAGAATATGACCTCGGTGCATCAGGAAATCCAGACGATTCTGGAACAGATCACAGGGCTGATCCGGGCGACAGAGGAGGAAAAGCAGCAGAACGCCTCGGATCAGGCACAGTCCGTGACGGAGATCGCGAAGGTCAGCGAGTCCGTACAGGAAATCAGCAACTCCATCACAGAGGTGGAGAATCATCTGAGCGAGTCCTATGAAAAGCTGAAAAACCTGCTGGCGGAGTTTCGGGATCAGGAGTCAGAAGGAAAAGACGAGGTCGCAGAACAGCTTGCGGCCGTGGAGAAAAACCTGAAGATTTTGCTGGATGCGGATATGACTCAGATTTCCGACACCTTTACGGAGCTGGCGGGAAATTTCCAGGCCCGGGTCGCCCAGCTGGAACAGCTGATGAGCGGAAAACTCGCCAGCCTTGACCAGAACGTGAACGGTGGATTCGAAACCCTGGGGCAGAATCTGGACGGGCTGGATCTGGATATGGATCAGCTCGGCAGTCAGCTGGGAACGGGACTGAGCGACTTAAACAGCAGCGTGGGAGATATGGGCGCGCAGCTGACGGATCGCGTGGGCACGTTAGGGTCTGAGATTTCAAACCAGGTGGGCACCCTGGAATCTCAAATTTCCAGCCGGATGGGCGGCCTGGATACGGGGATCGGAAATTTGAACGACAGCCTGAACGGAAATTTCGATCAGCTGGAGCAGCTTTTGGCGAAACAGTTCGGAGATTTGACCATTGTGTCAGGACAGAACAACGATTCCCTGAAGGAATATCTGGCGCAGCTTCGGGACGGCCTTTCCCAGGATCTGAACCAGGTTTTTACATCTGTGAGTAATGGAAAGAAGGGTCTGGCGTCCGCATTGCTCACAAAAGGCGTGGCGACGGAAGAGGACGCGACCTTCGCCCAGATCAGGGACGCCATTTTGAACATCGATCAGAAACTGGTGATCGGCGTGCAGGAACTCCCCGGCACCATCCGGTATGAATATCATTATCATAAGGACGCCGCAGGAGGAAATCCCCATTCGGAACAGAGCGCGCAGCAGGGCGGCTGTTATACCATTGCCCATTACCACGTCCACTCCAAACAGGAAGGGTGCTATGAGGTCGAGGAATACCATCGGCATACCGACGATTGCCCGGGCCATTCGGTCTGGGTGGACTGGGATGGAGAAGGATACTGGGGATATATTTACGAATGTGGCGACAGGCCGCTGAATGCGAGTAAGGAAGTGCTGATCTGCGAAAAGAGCACGGATACCGTGGACAGCTATCTGCCCTCCTGCGGTCTGGCGGACGGGCAGATTATCGGAGCCACCATCGTTTACGACCGGAGCGCGGTATCCGGACAGGTTCAGGCCCTGATGGCGCGGGAGGAAGAAGCGCACGCTGCGGCGAACAAGGCCCAGGCCGCTCTTTCGGCACCGAAGGAAGAGAATGAATTGCCGCCCCCGGCGCCCCAGTGGGCCATAGAGGAAATGGAAAGGCAGCAGGGACAGGATACGCAGGAGGAAAAGGCTCCGGAAGAGACCGGCTTGCAGCGGCCGACAGAAACCGGGCAATCTCCGGAAACCGGGCAGGCGCCGGAAGGCTCGGAAGAGGCGCCATCCCCTGCAATGCCGGAGACGGAAAGCGGGACGGGGCCAACGGAGGAGACGGAAGCCGCAGAAGAGACGAAGCCAACGGAGGAGATGGAGGCCGCAGAAGAGGCGGAACCAACGGAAGAGGCGGAACTCTCGAACGAGGGGGAGTCAACGGAAGGGGAGAAAGCCTCAAATGAGGTGGGACCGACGGAGGAGACGGAAGCCGCAGAAGAGACGAACCCTTCGGCCGAGGCGGAAGTCCCGGAGAATCAGGAGACACCGGCTGCGCCGGAATCCGGGGACGAACCGGGGGATGCGGAAAGCTGAGAAGTAAAAAGCTTTGCATGGATCAGGACCCTGTATGGAGGAGAAACTCGTACAGGGTTCTTTTTCCGCACGGAGCGGGGAACAGCCCCTATCCGCAGGCCGAAATACTCAGCCCCTGCTGAAAAAACTCTTGTCAGATTCCTTTCTATATGGTACGCTGTACCAGGTGAAGAAAATTGGAACGTCCGTTTGAGACTATAGATTTTTCTGTTTCTGAGTTTAAACAGAGGAATTTACGGTCTCTTTTTTTGTAAAAAGAGGAGAAGAAGGAATGAATCAGGAATTTATGAAAACAAAGCCCATTCTGCCGCTGGTGATGGCTATGTCCCTGCCCATGATGCTGTCCATGCTGATCAATTCGCTGTACAACATCGTGGACAGCATGTTTGTGGCGAGGCTCGGAGAGGAAGCACTGACCGCAGTCTCTTTGGTTTATCCGCTGCAGACGCTGGTGACATCGGTGAGCGTGGGATTCGGCGTGGGGATCAATGCAGCGGTGGCTTTCTTTCTGGGCGCGTCTCAGAAGGAGAGGGCGCAGCGGGCTGCCTCTTTGGGACTGCTTTTGAGCTTCGTGCACGGGATCCTGCTTTCCATCGGGCTGGTCGTGGCGTTACCTGTATTTTTGGAGCTGTTCGCAAAGGAAGGAGCCACGCTGTCCTGGGGAAAGGAATACGGAGGAATCGTTCTCGGATTTTCCGCAGTCATGACGGTTCAGATCGCCTTTGAGAAAATTTATCAGTCCGTAGGAAATATGCTGGTTCCAACGGTATGCCTGGCGGCGGGCTGTCTGACGAATATCGCGTTGGATCCGCTGTTCATTTTCGGACTGGGCCCCATTCCGCGGATGGAGGTGAAAGGAGCTGCAGTGGCCACCGTTTTGGGACAGGTGGTGTCGCTGCTTCTCTATCTGGTTTTCTATGCGAAAAAAACGCTGGGAATCCGGCTGTCGGCGGGGCAGAGCCTGCCTTCGGGAGAACTGTGCAAGAGACTCTATCTGGTGGGCGTGCCCTCCAGCCTGACGCTGGGACTGCCTTCCTTGCTGATCACGGTATTAAACGGTCTGGCGGGGATGTTTTCCCCTATCTATATCCTGATTCTGGGCGTGTATTTCAAGCTCCAGTCTTTCCTCTACCTGCCGGCCAGCGGGATCGTTCAGGGAATGCGGCCGGTGCTGTCTTATAATTATGGGGCCGGAGAAAGGGAGAGGATGAAGAAGACTCTGAAGCTATGCACGCTGCTGATCCTGGGGATCATGGGCGTAGGCATGCTTTTGTTTCTGATTTTCCCCTCGCCCGTGATGCGGATGTTTACACAGGATGCCCGAACGATCCGGGAAGGGGCGACGGCGCTGCGGATCATCAGTCTGGGGTTCGTGATTTCCGGCATCAGCGTGGCGGCAAGCGGAGCCCTGGAAGCGCTGGGACAGGGAGTCGCTTCTTTCGTCATCTCCATGCTGCGCTATCTGGCGTTGATCGTGCCGGCGGCCTGGCTCGGGAGCAGGTTTTGGGGCGTCTATGGGATCTGGACAGCCTTCCCCATCGCGGAATGCCTGACCGCCGCGGCCGCAGCGGGGATCTTTCTTTCATGTTGGCGAAGAAAAATAAAGTTCGATTGACAAAGATACGGCATCCTGTATAATCGATACCAGAGCGAAAAGAGGAGGAGGCCGAGCCGAAGGGCCCGGCGAGAAGCGAGATGACGACGAATCAAAAAATATTTCGGATTTTTCTGGCGATATCTTTTGGCATGCCGGTGATCCTGGGGATCCTGCTGGGGATCGCCTATTATGGAGGGAAGGATGTCAACGCCTTTCCGCTGGCCTGGATGTATCTGCCCGCTTCCGCGGTGATGATCGCCAGTTTTGCCGCCGGACGGAAGGAAAAGGACGAGAATGGGGAAGAAGTGGGCCCGCCCAAAGTGTTTTTCGGGACGTTTCTCGCCTTTGCGGCCGCGCTGGTCGCATGCGCGGTTCTCAGTGCATGGCTTCCGGGAAATATGGCGTATATGGCGGCCAATTTCCTGGTGATTTTCTCCAGCCTGGTCTGCCTGGTGGAACTTCTGTGCATGAAGAAGCAGCGCAGAAAGGCCTGGGGCCTTTCCCTGACGAAGTGCTGGAAAAAGAGCCTGCTGGGCGTGGTAACTTTCGCCCTTTTGTATCTGCTCCTTTCGGCCCTGAGCATCGGGGCAGTCTGGCTGCTGACCGGCAGCGCCCAGGGATATGAGCTGAGTCCTTACTGGGCTGTGAATGTGATCGTGGGACTTCCGCTGAACTTCGTCCTGTCCTTCACCGCGTTTTTGGGGGAAGAATACGGATGGCGCTATTTCCTGCAGCAGGAACTGATCGACAGGCTCGGGAAACGGAAGGGCGTGATTTTGCTGGGGCTCCTGTGGGGAATCTGGCATTTGCCCTTAAATCTATTCTACTACAGTCCCCAGACGAGCCTGCAGAGCATTCTGGTGCAGCTGGCTGGCTGCGTGGGAATGGGTATTTTTTTCGGCTGGGTTTATCTGCGCACCCGAAACGTCTGGGCGGTGACGGCGACGCATTTTCTGAACAACAACCTGGGCGTCACGCTGTTCGCAGTATCGGCCGCAGGCGTGACGGTAGGCTGGGGGGATGCCCTGCTGTCCATCGCCCTCTACCTGATCGTCTACCTGCCGTTCTTGCTGACGAAAGAATACCGGAAGGACGCATGAAAATCCCCGGGGTCAAAGGGGAGGGAGATATCCCAGCCGAATGGCCTTTGTCACCGCTTCCACCGCAGAGGAAACGTCCAGTTTTTCAAAGATGTGCTGTAAATGGTTGGAGACGGTTCGCTCGCTCATGAACAGCCGTCCTGCGATTTCCTTTCGCCTGACGCCTTCAGCCAGCAGACAGAGTACTCGTTTTTCGGTATCCGTTAATTCTTCGAGAAAGGCTCCGCCGCTTTCAAAGTGGGTGGAGCCCTTTTCGATGGCGGAAAGAACGCTCATCAATTCTTCGGGTTGGACGTCTTTGCAAAGGAACCCCCTGGCGCCTATTTTTTCGGCCTCTTTACGGTAAACGGGAAGATCGTAGCCGGACAGGATGACGATCTTCTGGTCGGGAAATCGCTGCAGAATGGTTTTGGCCAGAAGGAGCCCGTCTTCCGAAGAAAGCTTTCCCAGGTTGATATCCATCAGGAGGATGTCAGGACGTTCCTGCAGGAGGGATCGCTCCAATTCCGCCAGGGATTTCACGCTGGAAAACCGTTCTATTTCCGGGAAGTCCGCCAGAACGATTTCAAGACTTCGCGCGAAAAGCGCGTGATCATCGACCAATAAAATGCGCATAGGACTCCTCTCCTTTCATGGGAATTGTGATCGAGATATTCGTTCCCTTTTTCGGGACGGCGCGGATCGATATGCTGCCCTGCAGCAACCCTACCTGCTCTCGAACGGAAGCGAGACCGCGGTGGGCCCGAAGATCGTCGGTCGAGGCAAAAAGCCCGATCCCGTCATCTTTCACCTGTAGGAAAACTTCATCGTTTTCCTGTTGTAACTTTACTATAACCTGCGAGGCATGGGCGTGTTTAAGCGCATTTTGCACCAGCTCTTTCGCGATTCGACAGACCGGCATCGCATAGGGCTCTATCAGGAAAACGGTATCCGCACAGTCCAGAGAGAGTACGGTGCCGCTCTCCCTTTGTATGGAATCCAGCGCGGCCTGCAGGTTTTCCCGAAAGGTTAAGGCGTTCGAAAATGCAGGATGGTAGAACTGCATTTGCGAACGGATGGAGGCCGTCAGTTTCTGGAGGGTTTCTTCCAACAGCCTCCCCACATCGGGCTGTGAAGCTTTGCGGATCAGGTTTTTCATCGAGAGCAGATCCTGGAGGATTTCATCGTGCAAATAATTTGAAAAATCCTGCCGCAGCGCTTCCTCACGCCGGATGGAGGTCAGAACGCCTTCGTAAAAATCTGAAGGCTTTTTCTGCGGCGGGATGCTCCCCTGTGACCTGCTTGCATCAAAACACAGAATCAGGCGATACAGCAGGATCCACAGGACGATCAGGTGGACAACGAGAAAAACCGTCAGAACGGGAAGCCGGGCGATCCATGCCGCGAGAGACAGGCTGAGGATGCAAAGCAGGAAGAAAACGGCGGCGGTGCGGCGGCCCGGAACCGCAATATTTTCCTCCCGGGGGACAGCGCGGAAGAAAATGCGGTAAATGCTGACGAACGCAAGAATTGCGATGAGGTACAGGCCGAGCTGCTCCACGCGGGATTCCTGTTTAAAAAAGAGCGCCGCGTAGCCCGAAAAGGGCAGCAAGACGAACAGAGCAGAAGAAAGCAGCTGTTTTTTCTGGCTTCTTAAGACGAACCATATCCGCTTGCGATGCGCTGCGGAGAGAAAGATGCACCCGACGAGAGAGAACGACAGCTGTGCGTAATATAGAAGGAAGAACGTCCGGCTGTCGAGAAAGAAGGCGATGGCGCAGGCCAGGCAGAGCAGCCTTAACGCGGCCAGGAAGGCCTTCTTTCCCCGATAGGCAGAGCCCTGAAAAAGGAAGGCCTGCGCGAAATTGACAAGCTGAAAGAAGCAGAACGGTAAGAGAAAGACGGAGAGAGCCCAAACGGCCTGGTGAGCGTCGAACAGACCCAGCAAAAAGTGCCATGAAAACAGAACCATCAGGGCCGCGAATTGAGACAGTACCGCGTTTCCCCTCGCATTTCTGTCGACGATGGAATACGCGTTCCAAAACAGCGCGGTCAACAGCGTGAAATGGAGCGCGTGCGCTCCGGGCAACAGGGCGCCGCCGGACGACATCCCGCATAAAAACGCGACCAACAGGAATTGATTGAAAAATATCAAAATTTCTCTTTTCAGATAGTTTCGTTGCACGATAACACCTCCGAATAGTCCCTATTTTTCCCAGCCGATTTCATAACTTCAAGGACGGTATCGGATCGCAGCCTTATAGCAGGAAATCTTCGTGGCCTGATAATAGATGAAATAGACAGCCGAAAAAATGCCGATGGCCAGAGCGACGGGGAAAAGGGTTTCTCCGGTTCGGCCCAGCACATCATCCATCAGCGCGGACCTGTAACAGAGGATAGCGAAGATGCTGTGCAGCAGGCCCATGAGATAGGGAATGATGAAATAGATCCGGATTTGACACCGCACATAGCGCCGCAGCATCCTGCGATCGTAGCCGATCCGCCAGAGGATTTCATATTCGTCCCGGTCATAGGCGATCGCCGACAGGTTTTGAAAGTAGAGAATACTTCCGGTGGCGATCAGAAAAATGATCGTGGCGAAGGCGATCAACAGAAAAGTGGAACTGTTCATCCGGAGGATTTCCGACTGACGCTGCCAGGCGCTGGCCAGATAAGGATTGTCGGGCATAGCGTTTTTCAGGACAGTATACGCCGTTTCATCGGAGCGCATTTCGGGCCCGTCGATGCTGATGACGGAAACCTGCTCCGGTCTTCCCGCCGCCAACTTCGCATAGAGCTCATCGGATACGACCAGCGTGGCGACGCTGTTGGCGAACCCGATGGGATTGTCCAGGGAGGTCTCCAGGACGGAAACCTCTGCGCTGCTGCCGGAGTTTGTGTCGAGACGATAGACGGCTCCCAGATCGGAATGGGATGGATCAGGGCGGTATTTGATCAGAACGCATTCTCCATCGCCGAGCTGCGGGAGGCTGTTTTTCCCGCCCTGAAGGGTTCGCAGAGCAGCATAGTCCGTCAGCCGGATGCAGTCGAATCCCGGAGTCCTTCCTTCTTCTTCCCCCATGGAGTATTCCTCCGGGAGCCGATCGGACGAAGCGGTGACTTCCAATATGCGGGTTTCATAAACTCCGTAGTTTTCCCCGTCCATAAACTGCGCCAGGGCTTCGAGCGCTTCATCGCTCTGACGGCGATTCTGTATCCTGTATTCGATGGCGGAAGGGACGATGCGGTCGATTGCCCTGTACGGATACCAGACGGAAAGGGCGGTCGCGCCGAAAACGGCCAGCGTTCCGGCGGCCAGAAAAATCAGAAAGATCAGGGAGTTCGCATTGGTGCGGATATGATGCATGAATTTCGGCACGAAGAGGATTGCGTTTTCCCGATAGATCGCTGCGCGGTGTTTCCGCATACGCCAGCAAGCGTAAGGAATGGCGGAGTAGAGGATCAGGACCGTTCCCGCCACCACCAATGCCAGCGTCAACAGAGCCGTGGGGGAAAAGCCGATGACGATCCACAAGGATCGCGTTTGGCGCATCATATCCAAAGCCAAAGCGTATCCGGACAGCAAAAGGAGGAGACCGGTAAACGCAAACGCCGGTTGAGGGCGCACAGGCTTTTCCGCCTTTTTCTCCAGCCTGATCAGATCCAGAAGCGTCGATCGCCAGAGAAGAAGTGCGTTGGAGAGGATAAGAGCCGATAGCGCCGCGAGGAGAAACGCCAAAAGGGAGAGAACCGCCCGGGGATCGAAGAAGGGAATTTTCTTCAGATCCACGGCAAGATTCAAAAGGGCTACGATCCCTGCTGTCACGCCCTTGTGCAGCAGGCTGCCGAACAGGATGCCGACGATCATGCCGCCGGAGCACAGAAAGAAATTTTCCGTTGTCAGCAGCAGGAGGAGACGGGATTTACGATAACCCAGCAAAGCATAAATGCCCAGTTCCTTCATCCGTCGGCGCATGAAAAAGCGGTTTGAATAGAACAGGTAGAAGATAACGAAGGCCATAATGAACACGGCTGCTACGCTGCACATCATTTCAACCCGCCCGTCCGTGGAGATTTTTTCCAGGATGATCTCATTTTTGGAAAAAGAGAGAAAGCAAAAACAGATCATCAGCACGAAGGAGACGGAAAGGAAGTAAAGCGAATAAAAGGAAAGATTTCGCTTCAGATTTTTGATCGCGATTGTGGTTAAAGCCATGACTGCGCACCTCCTTTATCGCTTTTCATTCTGACGGGCCGTTTCCCGCAGGATGTTTTCAAAGAACCTGCGGCGATCGGCCTGACCGCGATGCAGTTCCGAAAGGATGCGCCCGTCTTCGAAAAAAAGGATCCGATCCGCATAACTGGCCGCATGGGGATCATGGGTCACCATGAGAATCGTGGTGTTTAAAGCGCGATTCGCCCGGGCCAATGCGTCCAGCAGCCCTGAGGCAGAGGCGGAGTCCAGCGCTCCGGTGGGTTCGTCAGCGAAGAGCAGAGGAGGCCGTTTTACCATGGCACGGGCCGCTGCCGCGCGCTGCCTTTGACCGCCGGACAGTTCGCAGGGATATTTTTCCAGCTGGGAGGAAATGCCGAACAGCTCCGCCAGCTCGTCGATTTTCCGGTCGATTTCCCGCTCCGCTTCATGTAGCAGCGTCAGCGGTACGGCGATATTCTCCCGCACGGTCAGGCTGTCCAAAAGAAAATATTCCTGAAAGATAAAGCCGAGACAGTTTTTGCGAAAATCTGCGGCCTGGGACTGGTTCAACTTTTCCACTGCTGTCTTTCCCATGACGATCCTGCCGCCGGTAGGGACGTCGATGGTGGACAGCACATTCAAAAGGGTGGTTTTTCCGGAGCCGGAAGCCCCCATGATCCCTAAAAATTCTCCGCTTTGCACGCGGAAGGAAACACGGTCGAGACTCGGCCGCGCCTGGTTTTTGTAAATTTTTGTCAGATCCATGACTTGCAACAATGTATTCATGTCCGTTCGCTCCTTTCCCGATTTCTTTCAGTATAGCCCGGGAAAGGAAACGGAGCATGAGCAATTCGCGCAGGATATCGTGTATCTTAAAGCCTGAGCCCTTTGATGTCTTTTATGCGCGAAAGGATTATGTTGCAGCTGCAGCTGATGATACCGGGCAGGGGATCGATGACATCGCGGATCAGCGACTCCATCTCCTCGTTAGAAGCGCACACAGCGTGGACGTGGAGCTTATCCTTACCAGTTACCCGATAGACCTGGGTAATCGTCTCATTTTGCTTCAGAATCCCGGTCACCGTCGTCAGCGTTTCGGGCTGCGTTTCGATCTCAAAATAGCAGGACACGGCGCCGCTGATCCTCTGCGGGTTGATGATCGTGGTGTACTCTTCGATGATTCCCCGCTGCTCCAATGCGTGGATACGGGCTTTCACCGCTACTCTGGAAATTCCAACCTTTTCCCCGATCTCAGAATAGGAGGATCTCGCGTTTTCAATCAGCAGCTGTACAATTTTTTGATCCAGCGCATCTAATCCATCAAGGAACAAAATAACATCTCCTTCCCATGTGTTTAGAGTTATTATAGACCATATGCAACAGAAAGTAAACGACAGGTTGATTTTAGCAAAAAGTATTGCTATAATAATTACGTTATGTAAGTTATAGATTTCTTTTGGGAGGAACTGTTATGGAAACGGATTTGACGCAAGGACCGGTCATGCGATCCATGCTGCGGTTTGCCGTCCCTATGATTCTGGGAAATCTTTTGCAGCAATGCTATAATGTGGCGGACACGCTGATCGTAAGCCGGTATCTCGGCCCCAACGCCCTGGCTGCGGTAGGGTCATCCTTTACGCTGATGACATTTCTTACCTCCATCCTCCTGGGGCTGTGCATGGGGAGCGGGGTAGTTTTTTCCATTCGGTTCGGCCAGGGAGACGCGAGGGGGCTTCGGGAGAGCGCCCGGGCGTCTTTTGCTCTCATCGCCGCCGTTACGGCAATTTTGAATGTCGTCGCTTTCTTTTGTCTGGACGGTATCCGGGTGTTTCTCCAGGTTTCGGATGAGACCGTCTGGAAACTGATGCGGGCATATCTGGTTGTGATCTTCTGCGGCATTGTCGGAACTTTCCTGTACAATTATTTCACCTGCTATCTTCGGGCCATCGGGGATTCCGTAACGCCATTGATCTTCCTGGCCGTTTCCGCTCTGTTGAACATCGGGCTGGATCTGTGGTTTGTAGTGGGCCTTGGGCACGGTGTATCAGGTGCGGCTGAGGCTACCGTAATCTCACAATATGTCTCGGGGATTGGTTTGGGCATTTTTGCGCTGATCCGTTGTCCGCAACTGCGGCCTCAACGGAGCGATGCGCCGGTTCGCTGGTCAAAAATCAGGGAAATAGCCGGTTTTTCCCTTTTGACCTGCGTGCAGCAGTCGGTGATGAATCTGGGAATTCTCATGGTGCAGGGGCTGGTGAATAGCTTTGGCGCCACCGTAATGGCCGCATTTGCGGCCGCTGTCAAAATTGATGCCTTTGCGTATATGCCTGTGCAGGAATTCGGAAATGCGTTTTCAACCTTTATCGCCCAAAATTACGGAGCGCGGAGAAAAGAACGCATTCGCGCCGGGCTAAAGGGTGCGATATTGACATCCATGACCTTTTCAATTGCCGTATCAGCGTTGGTGTGGGTATTTGGCAGCCGGCTGATGCAGTTCTTCGTAGACGTCGGGGAGACGGATATCATTCGGGAAGGAGTCCGTTATCTTCGCATTGAAGGGACGTTCTATTGCGGGATTGGCTGTCTGTTCCTGCTCTATGGATTATATCGCGCTTTGGGGAAACCGGGTATGAGCCTTGTATTGACCGTGTTTTCGCTGGGCACCCGCGTGGCGCTGGCCTACCTGCTTTCTTCCATTCCGTCTGTTGGCGTAGCGGGAATCTGGTGGTCAGTGCCTATTGGCTGGCTCCTTGCGGACGCTGTCGGCATCCTCTATTATGTCTTTGGGAGAAGGGGATCCGAATGATGAGGAAAAAGAGAGGGCCCGTTTGGACCCTCTCTTTCAGATATGGTATTCTTCCCGATTGTTGTATTTTTCCAGGATCGTACGGATCTTTTCCGTAGGAGTCAGGACGTTTGTCAGGGAAACGTCGTGGTTCATGAAGTCGATGATGGAAGCCAAAAACTTGCTCATATCGGCTTCTATGTAATAGGGGCGGGCGAGCAGCTCGGGAATCTGATAGGTCAGGTTGGTGGTGATGACCCGGTCGAACCAGCCTTTTTCATAGGCCTCATCGAAGGCATCCATCCCGTCCGTAAAGAGACCGAAGGTGGTACAGATGAACACCCGCTTTGCGCCCATCTCCTTCAGCTGGCGGGCGGTGTCCAGCATGCTGCCGCCGGAAGAAATCATATCATCGATGATAACAATATCCTTGCCTTCGATGTTATCGCCCAGAAATTCATGGGCTACGATGGGGTTTTTGCCGTTGACGATGACGGAATAATCCCTACGTTTATAGAACATACCGATGTTGACTCCCAGCACGTTGGCGAAATAGGTGGTGCGATCCAACGCGCCCTCATCCGGGCTGATGACGATCATGTGATCCTTATCGATGATCAGATCCGGAACGTTGTCCAGGAGCGCGCGCATGAACTGATAGGGCGGGGTGAAATTATCGAATCCGCACAGAGGAGCTGCATTCTGGACGCGGGGATCATGAGCGTCGAAGGTGATGAAATTGCTCACGCCCATATTCGCCAGCTCGGTCAGCGCATAGGCGCAGTCCAGGGATTCCCGGCCGCTCCTCTTATGCTGCCTTCCTTCATATAAAAAAGGCATGATGACCGTGATCCTTTTGGACTTGCCGCCCACGGCTGAGATCATTCGCTTTAAGTCCTGATAATGGTCGTCGGGGGACTTATGATTGATATATCCGTTCAGAGAATAGGTCAGACTGTGATTGCAGATATCAACCAGGATAAACAGATCCGTGCCCCGGACGGACTCGTGCAGTTCTCCCTTGCCTTCGCCGGATCCGAACCTGGGGCAGGCCGCATCCACCAGATAGTTGTCCTCGATATAACCGCGGAATGCGGGATCGTCATGAGACGAATTTCTCATATTCCGGCGAAAGGTCACCAGATAGTTATTCACGCGTTTGCCCAGTTTTTCCGCGGAGTCCAAGGCCAGGATCTTCAGGGGGCCGACGGGCAGAGCGTTTTCCAGTTCACGTAAATTCGGCATATGCTTTTCCTCCATTCCTTACCTTTATAACATCAGGCTTACGGTCCGTCAAGAAATTTCTAGTGACACGTTAAGAATTTTCTAGTAAAATAGGAAGGAAAAGGAGTACGTATACGATGGAAAATAAAAAAGGGCATCCGATCCGCGCTGTGGAGTCCGGCAGCATTGCGGAAGAGATGGGAATAGAAGCAGGGGATTCTCTCCTGTCGATAAATGGAGAAGAGCTGGAGGACATCTTCGATTACCAGTATCTGATCCAGGATGAATATGTGGAAGTGTTGATCCGGAAAGAATCCGGAGAGGAATGGCTTCTGGAAATCGACAAAGACTATGAAGAGGATTTGGGCGTGACCTTCGAGAACGGTCTGATGGACGATTATCGATCCTGCTGCAACAAGTGCATTTTTTGCTTTATCGATCAGATGCCTCCCGGGATGAGGGATACCCTGTATTTCAAAGACGATGATTCCCGGCTGTCCTTCCTGCAGGGCAATTATGTGACTTTGACAAACCTTTCGGATCACGACGTGGAGAGGATTATCCGCTACCGCCTGTCGCCGATCAATATTTCCTTTCAGACTACGAACCCGCAGCTGCGCTGTGAGATGCTGCATAACCGGTTCGCGGGAGAGGCGCTCAAAAAGGCGGATCGTTTTTTTGAAGCGGGAATTGAGATGAACGGTCAGATCGTATTATGCAAAGGAATCAACGACGGGGAAGAACTGGAGAGGAGCCTTCGGGACCTGAGCGGTTATCTGCCCCATCTGCGCAGCGTCTCCGTGGTGCCCGTGGGGCTCTCCCGATTTCGGGACGGGCTGTACCCGCTGGAACCCTTTACGAAGGAAGACGCGAAAAAGGTGCTTGAGCAGATCCACAGATGGCAGGAAAAGCTGTTTCCCCAGTACGGCCTGCATTTTGTCCATGCCAGCGACGAATGGTATATTCTGGCGGAACAGGAGCTGCCGGAGGAGGATAATTACGACGGCTACCTGCAGCTGGAAAACGGGGTGGGGATGCTGCGCCTTTTGATGGAAGAGTTCGGGGATTCCGTCAGGCAGCTGGAGGAAAACGGAGCCGTCGGACAGTGGAACGGGAGAAAGCGGGAAGTTTCCGCCGTCACCGGAAGGATTTGCGCCCCTTACATCCGCAGGATGGCCGACTGTCTGGAAGGGATGTTCCCGGGCCTTTCGGTGCGCGTCTATCCCATCCGCAACGACTTTTTCGGCGAGCGGATCACGGTCACAGGGCTTCTGACCGGACAGGATATCATCGCTCAGCTCAAAGGGCAAAGGCTCGGGGAAGAGCTTCTGCTTCCCATAAATGTGCTGCGCAGCGGAGAAACAGTGCTGCTTGACGACTATACGGTGGACGACATCTCACGAGCTTTACAAGTGCCCGTGAATATTGTAAAATCTAGCGGATACGATTTTACGGAAACAATCCTGGGCCGTTTTTAGGCCCGGCGGAAAGGAGTACTGATGGCAAATACGAAAAGCAGGCCCGTGGTGGCTGTGGTGGGAAGGCCGAATGTGGGGAAGTCTACCCTGTTCAACGCCCTCGCGGGGGAGATGATCTCCATCGTGAAGGATACGCCCGGCATCACGAGGGACCGGATTTATGCGGATATCACCTGGCTGAACCGCACCTTTACGTTGATCGATACGGGGGGGATTGAACCGGAATCCAATGATATTATCCTCTCGCAGATGCGGGAGCAGGCGGAGATCGCCATCGCTACGGCGGATGTGATTCTGTTCATGGTAGATGTCAAACAGGGGCTGGTGGATGCGGATTCGAAGGTGGCGGACATGCTGCGCCGTTCCCGTAAACCGGTGATCCTGGTAGTCAATAAGGTGGACAGCTTTCAGAAGTATATGGCGGATGTCTATGAGTTTTATAACCTGGGGATCGGGGATCCTTATCCGATTTCTGCGGCCAACCGGATGGGACTGGGAGATATGCTGGATGAGGTGATCCGGCATTTCCCGGAAAGGGAAGAGGGAGAGGAGGATGACGACAGACCACGGATCGCCATCGTGGGCAAGCCCAATGTGGGCAAGTCCTCCATCATCAACCGTCTCATCGGCGAAAATCGCGTGATCGTTTCGGATATCGCAGGAACTACCCGGGATGCGGTGGATACCGAGGTCATCCACGACGGAAGGGAATACGTGTTCATCGATACCGCGGGCTTAAGGCGCAAAAACAAGATCAAAGAAGAGCTGGAGCGCTATATGATTCTGCGCACCGTCAGCGCGGTGGAGCGGGCGGACGTGGTCGTTTTGGTCATCGACGCCAAAGACGGGGTGACGGAACAGGATGCCAAGATCGCGGGGATCGCCCACGAGCGCGGAAAGGGGATGATCATCGCGGTGAACAAGTGGGATGCCATCGAAAAGGACGACAAGACCATTTACCGCTTTCAGGAGAAGATCCGCGATACCCTTTCCTTCATGCCCTATGCGGAGATTATTTTCATCTCTGCCCTGACCGGACAGCGGCTGCCCAAGCTGTTCGAAACCATCGATGCGGTGATCGAAAACCATGCCCTGCGGATCGCCACGGGCGTGCTCAACGAGATCATGTCTGAGGCGGTGGCGATGCAGCAGCCTCCTGCGGATAAAGGAAAGAGGCTGAGGCTTTACTATATCACGCAGGTGGCGGTGAAACCGCCCACGTTCGTGATTTTCGTCAACGATAAGGAACTGATGCATTTCTCTTATACGAGATATATCGAGAATCAGATCCGAAGGGCGTTCGGCTTTCGCGGGACGCCGTTGAAATTCATCATCAGGGAGAGGAAGGAGAACGGTTGAGATGGTACGACTGGCAGCTTTGGCCATCGGATATGTATTCGGCCTGTTTCAGACGGCTTATATTTATGGAAGGATGCACGGAATCGACATCCGCAAATACGGCAGCGGCAACGCGGGGACGACCAACACTTTGAGGGTGTTGGGGACGAAAGCGGGGCTCATCGTGTTCGCGGGGGACGTGATCAAATGCGTGCTGGCCATCGTCGTGGTTCGGCTGCTGTTTGCGGACAGCCACAGCGATATGAATTATCTGCTGGCGCTGTACGCTGCGGCGGGCGCGATTCTGGGGCACAATTTCCCTTTTTATCTGGGATTTAAAGGAGGAAAGGGGATCGCCGCAACGGCGGGCCTGATCCTGGCTTTCCACCCGGCGTTTATTCCGGTGGGAGCGGCGCTGTTTTTCATCACCTTCGCCGTGACCCATTATGTTTCCCTGGGGTCGCTTCTGGTATATGCCGGCTTTATGATCCAGATCGTCGTGATGGGCCAGATGGGCGTCTTCGGCATGACGCAGGCCCATCTCGTGGAAATGTACATAATAGCCGCATTTCTGACCGCGATGGCCTACTGGAAGCACCGGGAGAATATCGCACGGCTTTTGCGCGGGGAAGAGCGCAAGACCTATCTGTTCAGGAAAAATAAGGAATCCATGGTTCAGGAAGGAAAATGAGATGGCAAAAATCGGAATGATCGGTGCCGGGAGCTGGGGCACCGCATTGAGCTGGCTGCTGGCCAACAACGGTCATAGCGTCGTGGTTTGGAGCGCGCTGGCCGATGAGATTTCAATGCTTCGGGATTACCGGGAGAACAGGAGCAAGCTGCCCGGCGTGATTTTGCCCGACAGCGTTTCGTTTACGACGGAGCTGAAGGAAGCGATGGAGGGGATGGATCTGCTCGTTCTCGCAGTTCCCTCTCCTTTTACGAGGAGCACCGCGAAACAGATGAAGGATTTGGTCGCCGAAGGACAGATCATCGTCAATGTGGCGAAGGGAATCGAGGAAGGGACGCTGATGACCCTGTCCCAGATTATCGAACAGGAAATTCCGCAGGCGGATGTGGCGGTGCTGTCCGGCCCCTCCCATGCGGAAGAAGTGGGGAAAGGGCTTCCCACCACGATCGTGGCCGGCGCAAAAACCAAAAGCACGGCGGAGTATGTGCAGAATCTATTCATGAGTCCGGTATTTCGCGTCTATACCAGTCCGGACGTGCTGGGAATTGAGCTGGGCGCGGCGCTGAAAAACGTGGTCGCACTGGCGGCAGGTATCGCCGACGGTCTGGGATATGGGGACAATACGAAAGCGGCCCTGATCACCAGAGGAATCACGGAAATCGCCAGGCTGGGGACGGCCATGGGCGGCCGGTTTGAGACCTTCTGCGGCCTGTCAGGCATCGGGGATCTGATCGTAACCTGCGCCAGCATGCATTCGAGAAACCGCAGGGCCGGCATCCTCATCGGAAAGGGTTATACGATGGAGGAGGCCATGAAAGAGGTCAAAATGGTGGTGGAGGGCGTCTATTCCGCGAAAGCGGCCATGGGACTGGCCGAAAAATACGGGATACAGCTGCCGATCATCGAACAGGTCAATGAAGTCCTCTTCAACGGAAAACCGGCCGCCGACGCGGTTCGCGATCTGATGCTGCGGGACAAAAAGATTGAGATTTCGGATACGGAGTGGTCATAAGTGAAGATCAAATGCAAGAAATGCGGTAAGCGGTTCGACGCGGAGATGTACAGCGGCCTGTGCCCCAAGTGCGGAACCTATAACGGCATGAGCCAGCAGGATGGACGGGAGCAACCGGTTTCTGTCAACTCGGGAACGGAGCCGGATCGCGGCGTGCACAGGGAAAAGCCGGGATGGAGAAGCGCTGAGGCGGGCCATGCCGACGGGAAGGAGACGCCTGCAAAAAGCGGGAACGGACGGCACCGCTCACGCCGTTTTCCTGTCCTTTTGTGCCTTTTTCTGATTCTTCCGGCCGTCACGGCGGCGGGATGGTTTCTCTGGAAAAGGGGTTATGTGGAACAGCTCAGGGGAGGGGAAATCTACCGGATCCAGGCTTCGGGCCCGGATGAATTGATTTTTGAGGGGGCGCCTCTGGAGCATCCTATTCTGGTTTCTCTCGAGGGGATGGATCGGGTTTTTCTGGAAGGACTGATTCCGGACGGAATGCAGTTGATCTGCGTGAAAGCCGCGATCTTCGCAGAGGCTTACAACTTCGATGCGGGGCTGCAGGACGTTTCTCTGAAATATATTCATGACGGAGATGTATTTTACCGGGAACCGCTGTATGCGGATGCCATCCAAACCTGCCTGTATGTGCTCGGCCTGTCCGAAGAGGATGAGCTCTCGACTTACAATCCCGGCAACGGAGAGGCGGAGAGCGGTTACTGGTTTTTCCTGGCGGATGAGGATGCGGAGAACCTGGAGCTGGTGCTGATCGTGGAGAACAGGGACTATCCGTATAGAGCCGCGATGGAGGGACGGATTCCGCTGGACGGAATCGGATCTTCGGGATTGGCGGCAGAGGAGGTGGAGGAATGAGCGACGGCGCATCGATCGGAGAAAAAAGAAATGGAAGGAAGCGCCGTTGGCCGCTTTTGCTGGCGCTGGTTTTGGAGGCAGTTATCTGCCTGAGCTGGTTCATCTCCAGTCAGGACGATTTTCGTTACGGAATAGGTTATGATGTCAGCCCATTGAAAATGAAGCGGGTTTCCGTCATCAACCGGTCGGGAGAAAGGGATTCCTACGACATTTCTGAGGATCAGGGGCTGTACGAGGTGAGAATTACCTATGAGAATCTCTCGGGAGTGACGGGGGAGTTTTCCAGCGGCCCGGACTTTTTTGCAGGGGAGGACGAGTATTATCTGTATGAAGCTTCCCCGGTCACAGGGGACGATTTAGCTTATGAAGTCCGATATACCCAGAAAATTCCTGCAGGCTGCACGGGGACGTTTTCCTGGTTCCTGGCGGTGGAGCGGGGAATGGAGACCATCCGCATCGAAGAACGGGCTCAGCGGCTGTTCGGGGAAAAGCAGTCCATCGCGTTGACGTTGCCCGGAGGCGATGGGGCGAGGCAGGAATGGACGGCACAGGAGTAGGGACAAAGAAAAGTATTTCAGGAAGCATACGCTGTTTGCCGGGTATATCGCGCAAAACGGGAGGCGATCCTTCATCGGATCGCCTCCACGATTTCCCGGGTTGTTTTGGGGCGGTTCATGGAATAGAGGTGGATGCCGTCTGCGCCGTGGGCCTTCAGATCCAGAATCTGGCGCACTGCATAGTCGACGCCCGCCTTTCGCATATCTTCCGGCTGATCGCCGTATGCGGCGATCAGATCCGCCAGCTCTTTGGGAATGCTGGATCCGGACAGTGTGACGGTGGTGCCCAGCTGTTTGGCAGAGGTGATGGGCATGATGCCAGCGCATACCGGAAGCGAGATGCCGGCAGTCCCCTTGCGCTCCAGAAAACGGTAGAAGACCTCGTTGTCGAAGAACAGCTGGGTGATGAGAAACGAGGCTCCCGCCTGCGCCTTTTTTTTCAGGCCCTCCAGATCGGTTTCCGGATCGGGGGCTTCGTAATGTTTCTCGGGATAGCAGGCTCCTGCGATTTCGAGGCCGGTCGTCGCTTTTAAGTACCGGGTCAAATCCGAAGCGTGGGCGAAGTCGCGGCTTTCGAACTGGGCGTCGTCCATCCAGGCGGGGCGGTCGCCGCGCAGGGCCAGCACGTGGGAGACATCTGCCTGACGCAGGCTGTCAGCCACCCTGTCGATATCCTCTTTTTTGGAACCAACGCAGGTCATATGGGCCAGGGCCGGGATGCGCAGGGTATTCTGAATATAGGAAGCGATTTCTACAGTCTTTTTGGAACGGCTGCCGCCGGCCCCGTAAGTGACGCTGATGAAATCGGGCTTCAGTTCCGCCAGGCTGTTCAAAACGGCCTGGGCGTTTTCGAATTCTTCTTCCTTTTTGGGAGGAAACACTTCGAAAGAAAGTGTCTGCTTCCCGTCTTTGAGCAATTGTGCAATCATTCTCGTTTCCTCTGGATTTCCTTGATTTCAAAACACAATTATCGTACCATGTTATTGTCCGCAATTCAAGCGGATGATTTCGCTCAAAAAAGAGGGGAATCCTATCAGAAAGAGGGGGACAATCCGTAAAACGACAGAAGGAGAACGGGCATATGAGTGAAACTTTTCAGAGCACGAAACGATATATAGCCAGCCAACAGCTGATGGCCAGCGTCAATGTGGCCATCGCCCTGCAAAAGCCGTTGCTGATCAAGGGGGAGCCGGGCACGGGGAAAACTATGCTGGCGGAAGCGGTAGCCCAGTCTCTGGGAAAGAGGCTGATCGTCTGGAACATCAAATCCACCACCAAGGCCCAGGACGGGCTCTATCTGTATGACACGATCCAGCGGCTGTACGACGGTCAGTTTGGGGAAGCGGGAGTGGACGATATCGCCCGGTATATCAGGCTGGGAAAGCTGGGGGAAGCGTTCGATTCCGAAGAGCAGGCGGTGCTTTTGATCGATGAGATCGACAAGGCGGATCTGGAATTTCCCAACGATCTTTTATGGGAGCTGGATCGGATGGAATTTTATATTCACGAGACGAAGCGCACGGTAAAGGCGAAACACCGGCCCATCGTGATCATCACTTCCAATGCGGAGAAGGAACTGCCGGACGCCTTTTTGCGCCGCTGCATTTTCCACTACATCGATTTTCCGGATGAGGAGCTGATGGGGGAGATCGTGCGGGCGCATTTCCCGAAGCTGGAGGAAAACCTGCTGAACGAAGCGATGGCGGCCTTCTATGAGATCCGCGGCTATCGGGACATCCGCAAAAAACCCAGCACCTCTGAGCTCATCGACTGGATCAGCGCTCTGCAGGTCGGCGGCATCGATCCGTCCAGAATCCGCAAAGAGCTCCCGTTTCTCGGAGTGATCATCAAGAAGGACGAAGATCTGGAAACGGTGCGGCACAAAGTCTGAGGCCGCGGAAACGGAGGCGGGAATGTTCGAAAAATTTTTCGCTGCTTGCAGGGCGAAGGGGATGCACATCGCCCTGAGCGAATGGCTGACGCTGCAGGAAGCGCTGGATAAGGGGCTGGCCGGCAGCAGCCTGACGCAGTTTTATTACCTGGCCCGGATGATTTTGGTCAAGAACGAGACGGAGTTCGACAAATTCGACCTGGCTTTCGAGGAGTGTTTCAAAGGCGTGGCTTCCGAAAACGAAGTCACGGCTCAGATGCTGGCGTGGCTGGACAAATCCGAGATGGAGGAGCTGGCCCATGAAGATGCCAGGCGTTTCCTGAACGAGGGCGAGGAGCTGCAGATTGACCGGAAGGATGTGGAAGAAAAATTCAGACAGCGTCTGAAGGATCAGGACAGCGAGCATAACGGGGGGAGTTTCTGGATCGGCACCATGGGAAAGACTTCCTTCGGAAATTTGGGAGGAAACGTGGGCGGTGTCCGGGTGGGCGGCAAAACCGGCTATCAGTCCGCTTTCGCAGTGGTGGGCGCGCGCAAATACAGGGATTTCAGGGATGACCGGGTGTTGGACAACCGGCAGTTCCAGACGGCCTTCCGGCGGCTGCGGCAGTTTTCTGCGAAGCTGGACGTGCCCAAAACCGAGCTGGACATTCCGGGCACGGTGCATCAGACCTGTGAAAACGGCGGATTTTTGCAGATCGTAATGGAAAAGCCCCGCAAAAACGCGGTGAAACTGTTGCTTTTGTTCGACTCCGGGGGCACTATGATCCCTTATTCCAGCCTGATGAACGACCTGTTTCAGGCGGTGCACAAATCCAACCATTTCAAAGACGTGAAGTGCTATTATTTCCACAACTGTATCTACAGCAAGCTCTATAAGACGCCGGAGTGCGAGAACGGGGACTGGGTGGACACGGAGTGGGTATTTCGGAATTTAGACAGCGATTATAAGGTCATCGTCGTGGGGGACGCAGCCATGGCGCCCGAAGAGCTGTATTCCGACACGGGCAATTACCGGGGCCCCAACGGAGGCCTGTCGGGCTGGGAGTGGCTGAATCTCCTGAAACGGCATTATAAAAAGATCGTCTGGCTCAATCCCAAAATGGCTCCCAAAAGGATGCCCTGGAGGGAAGCGGAAACGGCTATCGGCGATCTTTTGCCCATGTATAAGCTGACGGTGGAAGGGCTGAATCAGGCTATGGAAAAGTTGATGAAGGGGAGGGGATAAGAGAACGAATCGTCCATGCGGAAAACCGGAGGGGCTTGCCGGGTGTATCGCGTAACAAACTCGGAACTCCCGACCGACAGGCCGGGAGTTCCGGGCTAGATAAGAGCGCTTATTCTTTTCCGTCCCAGCAGTAGGTACACAGTTTGTCGCGATCGATGCCCACGGCTTCGATCATATCGTCCAGACGGTGGTAGCGCAGGGAGGTGAAGTTCAGCTGCTTGCAGATTCGGCTGATCATTTCCTGATACTCCGCAGTATCGGGATTCGCATATACTTCCAGATTCGGATATTTGTCGCTGCCCTCCATTTCCGCGATGATCCGGCGGGTGATCAGATCCATGTCGGAAGTGGAACGGGAGAAGTTCAGGTATTTGCAGCCGTACAAAAGGGGCGGGCACGCGGGGCGGATATGCACCTCCCGAGCGCCGCTCTTATACAGAAATTCGGTGGTTTCCCTCAGCTGGGTGCCGCGGACGATGGAGTCGTCGATCAAAAGCAGGCTTCTGTCCTGGATCAGATCGTGCACGGGAATGAGCTTCATTTTGGCGATGAGGTTTCTCTTGCTCTGGATGGTGGGCATGAAAGAACGGGGCCAGGTGGGCGTGTACTTGATGAACGGGCGGGAGTAAGGAATCCCGGACTCGTTGGCGTATCCGATGGCGTGGGCCACGCCGGAATCGGGTACGCCGGCCACGATGTCAGGGGAGACGGTGCCTTTGTCCCGTTTGGCCAGGGCTGCACCGCAGTTGTACCGCATCTTTTCCACGCTGATCCCTTCATAGGAAGAAGAAGGATATCCGTAATAGATCCACAAAAACGTGCAGATCTTCATTTTTTGGCCGGGTTTTACGAGGGTGCGCACGCCCTCCGGATCCATCACCACGACCTCGCCGGGGCCCAGCTCCCGCTGGGGCGAGTAGCCCAGATTCAGGAAGGAAAACCCTTCGAATGCGAAACAGTAAGCATCGTCCTTTTTGCCCAGAACGATGGGGGTACGGCCCAGTTTATCGCGGGCGGCGTAGATTCCTCTGGGAGTCATGATCACGATGGACATGGAACCATCGATAATTTCCTGGGCGTACTGGATCCCTTCGATGAGGTTATCTTTCTGGTTAATGATAGTAGCCACCAGTTCGGTCGCATTGATGTCTCCGCCGCTCATCTCCAGAAAATGGGTGGGAGAGGTGGTGAGCAGGTCGTTTACGATCTGATCGATGTTGTTGATCTTTCCGATGGTCATGATGGAAAACGTTCCATGATGGGAACGGATGATCAGAGGCTGAGGCTCGTAGTCAGAAATACAGCCGATTCCCATATGCCCGTTCATGCGGGAAAGTTCTTTGTCAAATTTGGTGCGGAAAGGCGCGTTTTCGATGTTGTGGATAGCCCGGTTGAAACCGTCCTTATTGTCGTAGACGGCCATACCTGCCCTACGCGTCCCCAAATGGGAGTGATAGTCGGTGCCGAAAAACAGATCGAAAACGCAGTCTTCCTTTGAAGCTACTCCGAAAAAGCCACTCATTCCTTAACCTCCGTGTCTGAAAATGTCATCACAAGTGTCGTCCGAATCCCGTATTTTATCAGGATTTGGGACAGATCTATTCTAGCACAGACATTTTGAAACCACAAATAGAAATATCCATGCAAATAAAAACGAAATTCGGCATAGCGCTGAAGCTACAGCTACAGCTTTGCGCGTATTGACACGTCATAAGCGCCATGCTATATTCCCATCTTTGACAGTTGAAAAGAAAAATGAGTGCCACAATCCTTGAAAATACTGGGGTTGTGGCACTTCGTGCTCTATATTTAAAATATAGTAATGTTTTATCTTCGCTTACTTTTTTTCTGAATCTCTTTCATTTTGCGTTTTGTTATAAATTGATAGTCTGTACGGAAGCCACATGCATCATGAAGTTCATCCGTGATCCTTTGACGTTCATAGATCGGCATAAAGCCTTGTTCTTCTATATCGGCAAACTTCATGCTGCGCAGTACGTGCAGCAGCTGCTCCGTAGTACAGGGATTTTTTAATGTCTTTTTTAGCATCCGGAAATGCAGCAAAGCTAAAAAGCAGATGAGGAAATGGGCCTTTATCCGGTCTTCGCGACTGACATAAACAGGCCTTGCGTCAAAGTCTGTTTTCATGGTCCGAAAGCAGTCTTCAATCTGCCATCTGCCTTCACTGACTTTCAGGATGTCTGCCACATCATCGTCTAACAGGTCGGTACAGACAGCATAAAGCCCGTCATACTTTTCTTCTTCTGCGATCTTCTCGAGGTCAAGATAGTAATGGATTTCCGCCTTTTCGCCTTCTTTTGTCGCTGCGATCTTATTTACGAACCTTGCAGGATCGTTGGGATTTTTTCGCTGTCTTTTCAAAGAGCCGCTGGCAACCATTTTTTCAGCACGGCTGATCTGCTCGGCACGGACAGCCTTCTGGTATGCGGCATATTTGGG
>QAKV01000017.1 GCA_003343625.1 Clostridiales bacterium | reverse complement strand
AATCGATGCAGCAGCGTCATTATGAAAAGCTGATGGAATATGCGGAAAAGCTGGAAGAATATGTGGAGAAAATCCATATCTGCGCAGAAGGGCGGAACAGCTATTCCAAGACAGACCATTCCGCAACATTTATGCGTATCAAAACGGATTATATGGGAAATGACCAGCTGCTTCCTGCCTATAATGTCCAGGTCGGTGTCGCAGATGAATATATAGCAGTCGTAGATGTGAACCAATACCGCAGCGACATGGATTGTTTTGTGCCGCTGATGGAAAAATTCAAAGAGATTTATGGGTTCTATCCGAAATATCCTGTTGCAGATGCGGGTTATGGCTCCTACAACAATTACATTTTTTGCGAGCAGAATGGAATGGAAAAATATATGAAGTTCCCAAGGTACAAGACATCCAGGGAGCGCTGCTGAGGATGAACCATTCGATCCAGGCGGAAGGAACCTTCGGCATTATGAAGAATGATCGATGGTATAAGCGAATCGTACGAAAAGGGATGGAATCGGTCCGTCTGGAAGTATTTTTGGTTTCTATCGGTCAGAATCTCTATAAATTTCACAATAAAAAGATGAGGATCGCGACAGCCGCATAAGGCATTTCATCATCAGACTTATGGGGTAAGGGGAGTTATATGCATTTTTAGAAAATTTCATGTGCCTTTTTTTATTTGCCAGCGAATCCCGTCTGCGGTATGATAAATTAGAAAGAAGCCTGATAGCTTATTTTTCGCACAGCGATTTGTGACGCTCCGGAATGGAGAATGATATCAGGATGGAGGGACAGGAAGGAAAAGCGCCTATGAAAGTCTGGATGTCGCCGGAAACGAAAAACAAAAACCGTTACGCATTGGAATCGGTGGGAGGGCTTTTGGGGATCGTGGCGGTGATGTTGGCCTTTATCGCGGCGGGCAGCATTCTGCCCCTGATGTTCGGATGGGACGTTCGCTATGTTTCTCTGACCGTATGTATAGCGGTTACCGTTCTGGGGTTCTGGCTGGCGAGAAGGCTGGGGCAGAGATCCGTCCGAAACGCGCTGTGCTTTTTTCTGGACGAAGAGGACAGGCTGTACGCGCTGGATGTCCGGCTCATGGTACGCTATGGGCGCGGCCTGTCAGGCTATGCGGAAGCTTCCGCAAAGATTCAGCACAGACTGGACGAGATAAAGCGGATGGCGGACAGCGGCTATTTATTGAGCTCGCTCGCAATGGAGATTTTACAGGTGGAAAGCATTCGGGAAAAACAGCGCGTTTATTCTATGATCTGCCGGGTTCAGTACGGGAACGGCGGCACGGGAAAGAGGACGCTGCTGTTGGTGAAGGGATATGAGGAGGAAGAATCCCTGATTCGGGAGCTGGAGCGGCGGGAGGTGTGAAATGCTGTTGTGGGAGAAAACGGGTCTGACCTTTTATGCTTTTTTCAGCGATCATACCGATGCCGGCAGGCCCGGGCTGAAGCTGGTGCTCTGGAATCAGGACGCGCCGGGGAGGATACATCGTTTCAAACATCCGTTTCGATGAAATGCTCATCATATAAGTTCCAGTATTTTTGATAGACCCTCATTTTTTGTCCGTCAAGGTTTAATTGATACATTCGGAATATCACCGGAACGTTCTTGGGCTGCCACTGTTCTTTATAAGAATAACAATATTTCATGCCGATTCGTTTCATAACAGCCCCGCTTCCGGGATTGTTTCTGTCATGTGTCGCTGTAATATAAGGGATTCCTTCTTCCTTTAGCAATTCGATAACGGCATTCCCCGCCTCGCTGACAATTCCCCGATGCCAGTATTCTCTGCGGAGCGCATACCCAAAATCATGGCTGTCATCCTCTTCCGCATGTATATAGCCGATAGGATAATCATCGTCTTTCAGGCAGATTGCAAAACAATACCTCCGGCCTTTTAGCCGCCTTTCAAAAAAATTCTCAGCTTCATTCCTGTCCTTTACGGGATACCATGGCAAAAAAGTATTTACCTCTTTATCCGAAAAAAGAAAGTATATTGCTTCCATATCGTTTTCTTCAAATTTTCTCAATATAAGTCTGTTTGTTTCAATTCTTCTGTGATTCATCCGTTTTTTCCCGATTTCCGATTGATCACTCCGCCTGGGAATCCGTTTTTTGGACAAGTTCCTTCGCTTCCTTTCCGGTCAGATGCTCAATGCGCATCTCCAGCATGCACAGCGCTTCCCCAAAATCGTCGATGGCCTGACGGCGGCCGGCGGCGCTGTCGGAAGGCGCGTACTTGAGCGCCAGCTTCTCCACGGCGTCCAGCTTCTCCGCCTGGTCTTCCAGGATCCGCATGGTTCCAAAAGCGATAACGCTCCGAAAGTAACTGGTATATTCTTCCGGAATGACCTGATCCTGATCGATCACGCAAAACGATGCCTTCGGATTTCGCCGAATCGCGTCCAGTTTATGCCCGGATTTCGCGCAGTGAAAATAGAGCTTCCCTTCTTCGTATACATAGCTGATGGGGACGGCATAGGGGTAGCCGTCATCCCCGGCCAGCGCCAGGACGCCGGAAGTTCCCCGCCTCAGAACGGCGATGCTGTCCTCTTTGGGCAGTTCCTGCCGCTTTCGCCTCATTTCACGAAACATGATTCCCTCCATATCGGCAATCTTTTTCCTCCTGTCTGAAAAAAATACGCCTTCGTCCCATCCTTTCCAAGACCTGACAGAATGAGCGAGGCGTTACCCGGTGACAAGTTCCATTTCAATATAGCAACAGGAGGAGGAAAAGTCAAGCTCAAAACCAGTTGACAAATTCCGAATTATCCAATAAGATCAATAGCATAAAAGAGTTGTGACGATGATGAGGAATAGTAGGAGTGGTGAAGCGGCCCAGAGAGGATGCCGGCGGTGCGAGGCGTCTGCGCTTTCCATTTCGAACCGGCCCTCGGAGTCCTGCCCAGAAAGCAGCGTATCCCGGCGTTAACGGGGAGGAAAGAGAGCGCCTGAGGCGCTAATTTGGGTGGTACCGCCGGATATCCGGTCCCAGGAGGGATTGGATGTCCGTTTTTTTTATACGATCGGAAACTGCAGCTCCTGTCGTATAAAAAAAGACGGCAAAGCGGGGTCAAAAGAGTTAAAGGAAAAGGAGAAAAGAGATGGCTGAAAAGAAACTTGTGGAACAGATCACGTCCATGGAAGAGGATTTCGCCCAGTGGTATACGGATGTGGTCATTAAGGCGGAGCTGATCGGTTACACCAGCGTAAAGGGATGTATGGCGATCAAACCGGCGGGCTATGCGATCTGGGAGCTGATCCAGAAGCAGCTGGACGAGCGTTTCAAGGAGAACGGCGTGCAGAACGTATACATGCCCATGTTCATTCCGGAAAGCCTTCTGCAGAAGGAGAAAGACCACGTGGAGGGATTTGCGCCCGAAGTCGCGTGGGTGACTCACGGCGGCCTTCAGCCCCTGCAGGAGCGCCTGTGCGTCAGGCCCACTTCGGAGACGCTGTTCTGCGATTTTTATAAAGACGATATCCAGTCCTATCGGGATCTGCCCCGGGTATACAACCAGTGGTGCTCAGTGGTGAGATGGGAAAAGGAAACCAGGCCGTTCCTGCGTTCCAGAGAATTTTTGTGGCAGGAAGGCCATACGGCTCACGCGACGGCGGAAGAGGCAGAAGAGCGCACGATCCAGATGCTCAACGTGTACGCGGACTTCTGCGAGCAGGTGCTGGCGGTCCCCGTGATCAAGGGCCGTAAGACGGAGAAGGAAAAATTTGCGGGCGCGGAGTCGACTTATACCATCGAAGCGCTGATGCACGATGGAAAGGCGCTGCAATCCGGAACCAGCCATAACTTCGGGGACGGGTTCGCAAAAGCCTTCGGCATTCAGTTCACCGACAGGGACAACAAGCTCAAATACGTGCATCAGACGTCCTGGGGCGTGAGCACCCGCATGATCGGCGGGCTCATCATGGTGCACGGGGATAATTCCGGGCTCGTGCTGCCTCCGAAAGTGGCGCCCGTCCAGGTGGTCATCATCCCGATCCAGCAGAGGAAAGAAGGGGTGCTGGAGACTGCGGAAGCGCTGAAAAACCGCCTGTCCGATTTCCGCGTAAAGGTGGACGATACGGACAAGAGTCCCGGCTGGAAGTTCTCCGAGGCGGAGATGCGCGGCATTCCGGTGCGCGTGGAGATCGGGCCGAAGGATATCGAAGCGGGCAAGTGCGTACTGGTCCGCCGGGATACCAGAGAGAAGATCGAGTGCGGCCTGGACGAAATCGAAGAAACGGTCGGGCAGCTTTTGGAAACGATCCAGAAAGACATGCTGGAGCGGGCTCGCGCCCATCGGGATGCCCATACCTATGTGGCCCGCACCATGGACGAAATGGAAGAGATCCTCACCCACCGGCCGGGCTTCGTGAAAGCCATGTGGTGCGGCTGCCAGGAATGCGAAGACAAAATCAAGGAGAAATTTGCGGCTACCAGCCGTTGCATGCCGTTCGAGCAGGAAGAGGTTTCGGACGTCTGCGTCTGCTGCCAGAAACCCGCGAAGAAGATGGTATACTGGGGCAAAGCGTATTAAACTTCCGGACAGCAGCGCCGGGGAAGCCCTCTTGAAGGGGCTGCCGGTCAATACCGATCTTTAACCCTGCTATGAAAGAAAGAGGCAATCCCAGAGAATTCGTGCTTTTTCAAGTCTGAATTCTTTATGGGATTGTCTCTTTCTTTTGATAACTCTTATTTCAGGGCGCAAAAACTCCCTGTTTGGATTTTTCGAAGCGCTTCTTCCGCTGACCGGGAATTAAAGTGCCGGAAGAAGGGGAAATCCCGGTCATCGGGTGATCTTCTCGGACGCGCGCGGCAGGAGGGAAGAGCCGGGTTACGGTGCGCTGTGTGGCCGCGGCCGTAAAATCCTCATAAAAAAGTGATATCGATCATAAATTGTTGATATTTCCTCTTTTGCTTTGTACATTTATAATAAAAAGCGTAAGGGAAAAGTTCCCAAAAAGGGAAAAGGAATGAAATCAGGAGGAAGAGTTATGAAAGCGAAAAAAGTTGTTTCCCTGTTGACGGCTTCCGTTCTGGCGCTGAGTATGCTGGCGGGATGTTCCGCACAGCCTGCAGCGGACAGCGCGGACGATGCAGCGGAGAGCGCTCCGGCGGCACAGGAGGAGAGCGTTGCGCAGGAGTCTGAAGTTGCGCAGGAGGAAGCTCCTGCTGCGGACGGCGCCTCGGGCCAGGTTTACTATTTGAACTTCAAGCCCGAGCAGGATGAGGACTGGCAGAATGTGGCTGCGCTGTATACCGAACAGACCGGCGTGCCGGTTACGGTTGTGACTGCGGCTTCCGGCCAGTATGAGACTCAGCTGATGAGCGAGATGGCCAAGAGCGAAGCGCCCACCCTGTTCCAGGTAAACGGCCCCGTCGGCCTGACGAACTGGAGGGATTACTGCTATGATCTGTCCGGCACCGAGCTGTACAGCCATCTGACCAATGAGTCCTTCTGCTTAAAGGACGGCGAAGAAGTCCCCGCTATCGCATACGTAATCGAAACTTACGGCATCATCTACAACAAGGCCCTGCTGGAAAAGGCGGGCTACACTGCAGACGACATCACCAGCTTCGATACCCTCAAGGCTGTGGCTGACGATATTCAGGCGCGCAAGGACGAACTGGGCGTGAAGGGCGCGTTTACCTCCGCAGGTATGGACGCTTCTTCCGACTGGCGTTTCAAGACCCATCTGGCAAACCTGCCGATCTACTATGAGTACAAGGAGGACGGCATCGGTTCCACCGAGGCGATCAAGGGCACCTATCTGGACAATTACAAACAGATTTATGACCTTTACATCACAGACTCCACCTGCGATCCTTCCGAATTGGCGACCAAGACCGCGAACGACGCTACTGCTGAATTCGTAAACGGCGAAGCTGTTTTCTATCAGAACGGCACGTGGGAATACGCGAATATCGAAGCGCTGGGCGACGAAAACCTGGGGATGCTGCCCATCTACATCGGAGCGGAAGGCGAGGAAAACCAGGGCCTTTGCACCGGTTCCGAGAACTACTGGTGCGTGAACAAGAATGCCAGCGAAGAAGATATTCAGGCAACCCTCGATTTCCTGACCTGGATGATCACCAGCGATGAAGGCCGCGCGGCGATGAGCCAGGAAATGGGCTTCGTGACGCCTTTCGATACCTTCACCGATGAATTCGCAGCTTCCAACCCCCTGCTTCAGGATGCGGACGCTTATATCGCGGCGGGCAAGACCCCTGTAGACTGGTGCTTCTCCACCATGCCCTCCGAAAACTGGAAAAATATGGTAGGATCCGCGCTGACCGCTTACGCGGCAGGTACCGGCAGCTGGGATGACGTCGTGACCGCTTTCGTGGATAACTGGGCGACCGAGTATCAGCTTTCCGCAGCCGCAGCAGGCTGAGGAGGCGGAGTTCTTACATAACAACCTTTTCATGAAATGCTGACAGCGTGACGGGGAGGATGGGGCCGGGTAGGCCTGCCTCCCCGTTCGTTTGGAGCAGTTGAGAAATAAGCTGATCAAGGAGCGAACTGATTATGGAAAAAGCTATCCGCAAATTCTGGCCCATATTCGTGCTGCCCACGCTGGGGGCATTTGCCATCGGATTTCTGTGGCCTTTTGTATGGGGCGTCTATCTGTCTTTCTGCCGTTTTACCACGGTGCAGAACGTCAGCTTCGTCGGCCTGCAGAACTACGCGAATATCTGGATTGACAACACCTTTACCCACGCGTTTTTCTTTACGGCGGCGTTTACCGTCGTATCGGTGGCCCTCATCAATGTGTTCGCGTTTGCCCTGGCCCTGCTGTTGACCCGCAAGCTGCGCGGCACGAATCTGTTTCGAACCGTATTTTTTATGCCGAATCTGATCGGCGGCATCGTGCTGGGCTATATCTGGAAAACGCTGCTGGACGGCGTCCTGGCCCTGCTCGACCGTCCCCTGCTGGCTCTGGACGCCACCGCCGGATTCTGGGGGCTTATCATCCTGATGTGCTGGCAGCAGATCGGTTATATGATGGTCATTTACATCGCCGGGCTCCAGAACGTTCCCATAGACCTGATCGAAGCCGCGCGCGTGGATGGGGCTACGGATTTCCAGACGCTGGTGCGCATCAAGATCCCCATGGTCATGTCCAACATTACCATCTGCCTTTTCCTCACGCTGACCAACTCGTTCAAGCTGTTCGATCAGAACCTTTCCCTGACCAACGGCCTGCCGGGTAAGGATTCGCAGATGCTGGCCCTGAACATCTACGACACGTTTTACGCCCGCTCCGGCCCTCAGTGGAAGGGAATCGGCCAGGCGAAAGCCGTTATTTTCTTTATCGTCGTGGCAGCCATCGCCCTGATACAGCTGCGCGCGACCCGCTCGAAGGAGGTGCAGCAGTGATGAAGCAGACAATGAAACGAAAAAAACGCCGCACGGATGTGATCTGGACAGCGGCCCTCTCCCTGCTGTGCCTGGTTTATATTTATCCGATCGCGCTGATCCTCTTCAACTCCCTGAAAACCGAGCGCGCCATCACAACCACCCGCATCTTCGAATTGCCGGACGCAGAAACGTTTGCGAGCCTGGAAAACTTCGTCTACGGCATCAGCGAGATGGATTTCCTGGCGTCCTTCTGGTACAGCCTGGTCATCACGGTCACATCCGTGCTGCTGATCCTGCTGTGCTGCTCCATGTGCGCCTGGTACATTTCCCGCGTGGACGGCAAGCTGTCCCGCACGATGTACTATCTGTGCGCCTTTTCCATGGTCGTCCCGTTTCAGATGGTCATGTTCACGCTGGCCAATACGGCGGACACTTTAAAGCTCAATAATCCGTTCAACATCTGCGTTATTTATCTGGGTTTCGGCGCCGGACTGGCGGTATTCATGTTCGCGGGATTCATGCGTTCCATGCCGCTGGAGATCGAAGAGGCGGCCATGATCGACGGCTGCAGTCCGCTTCAGATCTTCTTTCGGGTCGTCATGCCGATCCTGAAACCGACCATGATTTCCACGGGCATCCTGGAAACTATGTGGGTATGGAACGACTATCTGCTGCCGTCGCTGGTGCTGGATATCCGTCGGTACCGCACGATTCCCATGGCGATTCAGTATTTCAGGGGCGGATATGGCAGCGTACAGATGGGCCCGATGATGGCCTGTATCATCATCACTGTGGTGCCCATCATCGTCCTCTACCTGGTATGCCAGAAGTATATCATCGAAGGGGTCGTGGCCGGTGCGGTAAAAGGATAATGCCTTATACGGCGTTTCCCGCTCTGTGAGCGCCCTGTCAGCAGGTCAGCACATGCAGCTCGTGCAGGGCCCGGGTGGCGGCCACATACAGAAGTTTGGCCTGATCGGGCCGGGAGAGCATGGCCTTCAGGTCGGGATTCCAGAGGATCACCGTATCGAATTCCAGCCCTTTGACCAGACGGATGGGGAGGACGGAAAGGCCGGCGGAAAAGTCCTGAGATCCTTTTTCATTGACGGAAAGATCCGCGGAGAGGAGGGCGCGCACCCGGTCCGCATCGGTCTCGGAAGGACAGATGACGGCGGAAGTGAGAAAGCCCTTCTTTCGGTTTTCTTCCATCAGGGAAGCCGTGTATTCGACAAGCTCCGCCTCGCCCCGGAAATGGTTTTCCTGTACCGGCAGGCCATGGCGGATGACGGGCGTGATTTTGTAGCGTCCGGAAGAAGCCCTTTCCAGAATTTTGCCCGCGTATTCGGAGATCTCGATGGTGTTTCGATAGCTCTTTTGCAGCAGCAGGAATCTGTCCCTGGGGCCGGTGAGAAAGAGCTTCTGCAGTTCGTACCAGTCGTTCATGCCGGTCTCGTAGTTGATGTTCTGGGAAACGTCCCCCATGATGGTGAAGTAGGCGGCGGGCAGCAGGGTTTTGAGCACATAGTAAGCGCCGATGCCGAAATCCTGGGCCTCGTCCAGAAACAGCAGGCCGAATTCTTCGTTGGGCTTCATCTGTCCCACCCGATAATGGATCAGGGCCAATGCGGCCATATCGTAAAGGTCGTATTCCCGGCGGGCGAGGCGCTGCTGATGGGCGGCGAGCCTTTCGGAAGTGACGGAACCTCCGGCGCCCGCAGAAGCCTGCCGCTTTGTCCAGGAAGCGAAGAATTCCACGTATAGCTGTAAGGCGTTTTGTCTGGGGCGCATGGCTTTGTAATGGCCATGATACTGCTTCAGCTTGGCCTGGATTTCCTCCTTCTCCCGGCCGCTCATGAGGAATCGGATCCGGGTTTTTACCCGATCGTCCAGAGTGGAGAGGAGGCGATTGATGCTGAAAGCCGGGTTTTCCCGCAGCAGCGTCTGATTGTTGGCGGCCGAAAGGATGGTGCCGATTTCGTCATCGTTTAAGGCGGAACAGTCCACCGCCGCTTCCCTTTTATACATCAGAAACAGCTCCAGCTCCTGGAAATAGCGGAGGGTGCAGCGCAGGAAGGCGGTGTCGTCCGATTCCGCAAAACGGCATTTCGCACCCCAGTCCTTTTCGCATAGCCGGGCGAAAAGCTGATCCATGCGCAGATGTTTGATATTCGGCACATCCAACTCCGGAAGACCGCTGGTGATGTAGTTGAGCAGCAGATCGTTGCTGCCCACAATGCAGAATTCGTTAGATTCAAAACGCTCTTTATAGTTATAGAGGAGATAAGAAATCCGGTGCATGGCTACGGTGGTCTTCCCGCTGCCCGCCACGCCCTGCACGATCAGATTGGCGAAGGGAGTTTCCCGGATGATAGCGTCCTGTTCCTTCTGAATCGTGGCGATGATCTCCCCCAGCACCGCGTCTTTGTTGCGGGAAAGATACTGTACGAGCAGCTGATCGTTGGAAGCCACATCGCTGTCATAAAAACCGTTCAGCTTTCCCCCGTCGATATCATAGGTCCGTTTCAGATGCAGATCGATGGGAATTGGCTTTTCATCGGGCAGGCCGTAACTGCCTTTCCCCAGCTCGTTTTCGTAATAGACGCCGGAAATGGGCGCTCTCCAGTCGGCGATGAGCACGTCGGTCCGATTCCGGAACACGCCGTTTTTGCCGATGTAAATCCTCTCCTCTTTTTCCTCCTTTAAGTCCGTATAATCGATGCGGCCGAAATACGGCTTCTCCAGCGCGGCCCGGTTTTTGCGCAGGGAATTTTTCGCGTGTTCCTCCAGGCTGGCAGCGGTCATCATCTGGGAATACAGCTCTTCGTTGCCGCCCTGAATAGAGCGGAACAGTTCCTGCACCTGGGCGTGTTTTAATTCGAATTCCCGCTCGTAGCGGATGATGTTGCTTCGGATGATACGCAGGCAGTGATCCAGCCATTCCAGTTCTTCCTGCCGGTCTTTCGCTCTCTGATCCATGTTCTTCCCCCTTTCCTGTGATCGAAGGCTGCTATCAGTATACCGGAAAAAGGAAAAATTACTAGACTTTTCTTTTCCGGTCTGTTATCATGGATAATGAAGTGTGAAAAAAAACAGGGCTGCAGCCCTGTTTTTTTTCGATATAGTGAAGAGTTTGCGGCGCTCATTCTTCCGGTTCTTCGGCCCTGTCCGGGTGGTCGATAATCTCGCTGGCGGCCAGCGCGTTGTCCGCGATGGGAACCCAGATATGGGAGAGCTGCAACAGAAAGCTGTCGGATGGAGTCTGTCCGGGATGCTCCAGAAAGGCCAGAGCCATTTCGAAGACCGTCTTTTCTCCGGGAGACAGGGAAGGGAGACGCCCCCTGAGCAGTTCCTGGAGCCGGGAAGTATCCTGGCAGCCGCTCTCCGAAGCGATCGTCAAATCTTCCAGAAAAGAATCGTGGAAATTCTGAATCCATGCCGCGACAAAGGCGCATTTTATCAGCCCGCCGCAGAAAAACGGCAGTTCTTCGATGGTGTCATACAGCTGCACAAAACGCGTGTAGTGCAGGGAAGACAGAAACAGGTGCCGCCCGGCCAGTAAATCGATCAAATGCTGTTTGTCCGTCATAAAAAACCGCCTCCTTCAAAACCCGGCGGCGGAACCGGATGGCCCGCCGGAGGGGCTGTATCTGCTTGTCCTCATTTTAACAAATCCGGGCGGAATATTCAATCACCTTAAAACCGCTTTATTTTTTTTGAGGGCGTTTTTTCGAATTCAGTTTCCCGTATTTTCAGACGGTAGATCCGCTTGTATACGGGAGCCCCCTGATTGTATTCGTCGATGATCCCCTGGAGGGTTTCGGCCAGATCGCGGATCTTTTTCTTTTTTGCGTATTCGTAATCCGGAAAGATCTCGGCTTCGATGACGCCTTCGCTTTCCCGAACCAATACCTCCTGAACCAGACGGTGCTGGCCCAGCCTGTTCTCCAGCTCCTCGGGGGAGACGTTTTCGCCGTTCTTGGTGATGATCAGGTTTTTCTTGCGGCCGGTGAGAAAGACATAGCCGTCATCGTCCACGTACCCCAGGTCGCCGGTCCTGAGCCAGCCGTCCACCAGGGTGTCCGCAGTCTCCTCCGGCATTTTATAATAGCCCTGCATGACGCTGCTGCCTTTGACCCAGAGCTCCTCATCCACCACTTTGGCGGTGCAGTTGGGGAGCAGCCTGCCGACGGACTCCTTCCGGATGTCCCAGCTCAGGTTGTTGCTGATGACCGGGGAGCACTCGGTCATGCCGTAGCCCTGCAGGATGGTGATGCCGTACTGGGCGAACAGATCGATGTAGTCGGGGTTTAAGTAGGCGCCGCCGCTGCAGATGGTGTGGAACTGTTTGCCGAAAATCATGTTCTTCACCAGTTTTTTGGGGAGATCTTTCACGTCTTCCATCTTTTTGGCCATCGTTTCGATCATCAGCGGAACCATCAGGATCATGTCCGGACGGAACAGCTTGATATTTTTCGCCACCCGCAGCAGGGAATCGTTGATGCAGATGATGGAACCCAGGGAGATCCCCTTCAAAATATCCATGCTCAGGCAGTAAGCGTGGTGGATGGGGAGCACCGACAGAAGGACGGTGCGGGGCGGGATCCTCATATCCAGACAGGTGGCATTTTCCGCCAGATTGCGGTGGGTCAGCATGACGCCCTTGCTCTTGCCGGTAGTGCCGGAGGTGAACAGGATGGTGCACAGTTGATCCGGATCGGGCCGGAAGGAAAAGCTTCCGGCATGTTTCTCCAGCAGGGACTGAAAGGACAGAGCCCTGCTGTCGTTTTCCTCCTGCTGCATGGAAATCACATGCTTCAGCCGGGGGCAGAGGCTTTTGCACAGCCCGATTACGTCCGAGCGGGACTCATCCGCCACCAGCGCGGTCACGTCCGCCCGGTCGATCAGCTCGCAGACTTCCTCCGCCGGCAGGGAAACATCCAGGGGGACGGCTACGCTGCCGCTGTTGACGGTTCCGAAAAAGGCGGTCAGCCACGAACAGGAGGTGGGGCCGATGATGGCCACATGGCCGCCCTGCGCACCCAGAAAGGCCAGGGCATTGGAAAAGCTCTGGCTGTCCTGGAAAAGCTGGCGGTAGGATTTGGACATCACTTCGTTTTTGCTCACCTTATAGCGGATTGCGTCTTCCGGGCCGAAAGTTTCGGCCGCCTTCGCTAAAATATCATAAATCGTACTGCAAATCATGGCCGCCCCTTTACTGCTGCGCGGACAGCTTCTCCAGATAATCCACTGCCTCCTGCACGGTGCGGATATCGGCAGCCTCCTTCTGGTTCACTTCCACGTCGAATTCGTCTTCCACTTCGCCCAGCATGCTCATGAAGTCGAAGGACGTAAATCCCAGATCCTCCATGAAACGCGATTCGGGATGCACATTTTCGGGTTCCACTTCCACATATTCGCAGATGATTGTAACGAGTTTTTCGAACATTTTTCTTTTCTCTCCTTTTTGATGGGTTGCAGGGGGCGTTTATACCGAGCGGATGATTTCCCCGACGGTCAGGGAAGGGTTTTTGATGCCCAAAAAGAGAATCCGGCACAGGTAGTAATACAGATACTCCAAATCGTCCCTGGAGACGGCCTTCACCTGATGCTCGAAGTTGAAGTCCAGACCGTTATCCTCAGGGCGGTGCATGACCGTCAGGTACATGCCCTGGGTGGTCGCGCCGTTGGGATACCATTTCGTCTTGTAGCGGATGTCGCCCAGCTTATCCAGCCCTTTTTCCTTCAGCGTCATGGGCTGATAGGTCAAAGACATGGGTTCGTAGGTGCGGCCGCCCTCCTGGGGGTACAGCTGTCCACGGCGTGCAAAATAGGCCACGGGATCATAGTTGGCGTGCAAAAACAGTTCATTTTGGAGATCCCGGATTTCATAGATGCCGTCCAGGAAGGTTTTATCTTCGGAAAAAATGGTGCGGAACGGGAAGGAATGGATCCGGGTTCCGCCTGATTTTTTCTCTTTCAGGGTCGCGCGTCGGGCGATGGTGGTGTTGATGGAGACATCCTCGTTTCCATTCATCTTCTGGAAGTAGGTGCGAAGCCCCATCATCAGCAGGCAGACCAGGGAAACGTGATATTGCTCGCAGAAGTCCATCAGCCGCTTTGTGGGCTCTTCCTCCAGGTGGAAGATATCCAGGGCGGAGTCCACGGAATCGGAAACGTCCCGGGCGGCCCGCTGATTCGGATTTCCGGTTTCCTTTTTGGCCTGCTCCAGTTTTCCGGACCCGCGCAGCCCGTTGTAAATGGGTTCGGAAGAGGCGATGAGCTTTTCGAAGAAAGCGGCGTCTTTCTGCTGGGCTTTGGAACCCGCTTCATAAGCCAGATCCTTTTTGAGCTGTTCGATGTAGGAGCTCATTTCCTTCGGATAGGGAATTCCCTCGTACACCCGGTTGCAATAGAGCTCGATGATATCTTTCATAAAGCAGATCAGCGACTGGGCATCCATGGTTTTATGATCCACCAGCAGATAAATGCCGTTGAATCCGTCCGGCATGCGGATCATGACGATCCGGTTCATGGGGGAATCCTCCAGCGGAAAGGGAACCCTGGTCCAGCTCTTCATGGTTTCCTCCGCTTCTTCCATCGTGACGCCGGAAAAATCCACGAATTCGATATCCCGTTCCTCTTTGTCTATCACATATTGATAGCAGGTGCCCTCCTTATCCAGCGCGAAACGCAGTCGCATGGAATCACAGCGTTCATACGCCTTGTAGATGGATTCCCTGAGAACGTTCCAGTCCAGATCCACCTGGATGGTCAGGCTTGTGCCGATGTTGACCACTTCTTTTTTCGGACAGAAATTCTGATAGAAGAAGTGGAACTTTTGTGCTGCGGTGAGAGGATACACAGGGTACCCTTTTCTCTTTCTCATCATTTTAAAATTCCTCCTGTAAATGAATCCAGAGCTTCTTCATAGGCTGCCATATCCTTATAATAGCTTTCCGCGTGCGCCGCTCCCGGGACGATCAGGAGCCGTTTGTTGCGGGAAGCGCAGCTTGCGTAAATCCGTTTCCCCATACTGCAGGGTACGAAGGTGTCCTTTTCCCCATGGATGATCAGCAGGGGAAGGGACATCTTTTTCACCTCCCGGGCCGCGTTGCATTCGTCCAGCCCGTAACCGGCCAGCTTTCGGTTCATCCGATCCGCGATGGGGAGGATCGGGAAGGCGGGAAGGTGATACATGGAGTGCAGGACGTGGGCGAACACTTCTTTGGGGGAGGTGAAGCCGCAGTCTGAAACGATCCCTTTTACCTGCGGCGGCAGGGGAAGGGATCCTGTCATCAGTACCGTAGAGCCTCCCATAGAGATTCCGTGCAGGAGGATCTGACAGCCTTCGCCTTCCTGCTCTACCACCCGGTGGATCCACGCCAGGGCGTCCCGGCGATCCAGGCAGCCGAAGCCGATATATTTGCCTTCGCTCTTTCCGTGGGATCGCTCATCCACTAAGAGCATGGCAAAACCGCGCTTCAGATAGTAGTCGGACAGGCCGATATAATCGCTCATGCCTTCGCTGGTATAGCCGTGGAAGCAAATGACGATTTTTTTGCTTCCGTCGCCGGGAAAGAACGTTCCGTGGAGCTTCAGCCCGTCGTAGGAGCGGATCCATACGTCCCTGTGGGGCTGAGCCAACATCCGTTCCTTACGTTTTTCAATCAGAGGGAAATATTGGGACCAATCGGTGCCCGCCATTTTTATGGTGCGGTCCGTTCTGGCGTTGCCGCGCATCATGGTCCGCCGGTAAAAATAGGCGGAAATTCCTGTTTCCGCAGCCGCAAGAGCGCCCAGGACGGCTGCGATATACCCCAATTCTTTTTTCATCGCTACCACCTTTCTCGATTTGGGAACAAAAGGTTTGATGTTTTTCATTTTTCGACCGTCGGTCAAACTTCTGACATCGTTAGACTAGCATTTTTTCGACCGATGGTCAACATGTAAAACATCGAAAAAATTTTTAGAAAAAGGCATATTTTCGTACAGAATCACAGCTGTTCTGATTCCGGATTGTGTGCTATACTGAACCGTAAAACAGGGGGTGTAGGCGGAAGCGATTTTTGATTTTCGGAAAGGCGATAAAGAATGGCAAAACAGGCGAAGTATGATCAAATTTTGGATGCGCTGCAGAAAATTTTGCTCCGCAAGAATATGCAGTCCGTGTCGGTCAGCGAGATCGCGCAGGAGGCCGGGATCGGAAAAGGGAGCGTTTATTACTATTTCCCGTCCAAAGACGCGATTTACGAAGCGCTCATCGAAAGAAATTATGAAAAACCGCTGGAAACGGCGAGAAATCTGGCCGCTCAGACCGGAGTCTCCCCCTTTACCAGAATGGCCATGCTCTTCCAGGCCTGTCGGAATTCTTCTGCGGAATTTTTGAAGGGAGAAAGCGCTTCGGATCTGTTCAGCGTACAGGAAAAAGCATATATTCATCAGAAATATCTGACCCATCTGATTCAGGCGCTCAAGCCTCAGCTCTCCCAGATCATCCGTCAGGGGATCGACGGGGGCGAAATTCACTTCGACAGACCGGACGCGCTGGCGGAAATTGTACTCATCGTGTTATCCGTGAAGCTGGACAATACTCTGGTGCCATCCACGAAGGAGGAGATCGAAAGCACGATAGGAGGTCTGGTGACGCTGCTGGAGCAGGGCACGGGAAACCCTGCCGGGTCGCTGAATTTCCTCACCGCCCTGTAAAGGGAACGGCGCCGGCGCTTTCCCTATTCCGGGAAGTATGATATGATAATGGAAAAAACAGGGAGGAATATTATGAAAGTATTGGTGATCAACTGCGGGAGTTCTTCTTTAAAATATCAGCTGATCGACAGCGAGAGCGAAGAGGTGCTGGCGAAGGGGCTCTGCGAGCGGATCGGGATCGAAGGCAGCAGCGTGACGCATCAGAAGGCCGGAAGCCCGAAGAAAACGGAAGAAGCGGATATGAGCGATCATACCGACGCGGTGAAGATCGTGATCGAGAAGCTGACGGATCCGGCTGACGGGGTCATCGAATCCCTTTCGGAGATCGGGGCGGTAGGGCATCGGATCGTGCACGGAGGGGAGCGATTTAAAGGTTCCGTTCTCATCGACGACGAAGTGCTCGAGGCGATTTCCGAGTGCAGCGATCTGGCGCCTCTGCATAACCCGGCGAACCTGATCGGAATCCGATCCTGTCGCAAGGTGATGCCGGGAGTTCCTATGGCGGCGGTATTCGATACAGCCTTCCATCAGACCATGCCGCCCAAAGCCTATCTGTACGGTCTGCCGTTGGAATATTATGAAAAATATAAGATCCGCCGCTACGGCTTTCATGGGACGAGCCATGATTTCGTTTCCCGCCGGGCCGCCCAGATTCTGGGAAAAAGCCGGGACGAGCTGCGCATCATCGTCTGTCATCTGGGGAACGGAGCTTCGGTATCGGCGGTGTGCCGCGGCAAATCCATCGATACGTCCATGGGGCTGACGCCTCTGGAAGGGTTGATTATGGGGACCAGAAGCGGGGATATGGACCCGGCTATTGTGGGATTTCTGGCGGAGAAGGAAGGCATGAGCGCGGCGGAGGTGATCGATGTCTGCAACAAGCGCTCCGGCGTTTTGGGCCTTTCCGGCGGGATTTCCAGCGACTTCAGGGATCTGGCGGGAGCTGCGGCTGAAGGAAATGAAACTGCTCAAACTACATTGGAGGCCTATGCTTATCGGGTGGGCAAATATATCGGGGCCTATGCGGCGGCCATGAATGGCGTGGACGCGATCGTCTTCACTGCAGGCGTGGGAGAAAACAACGCGGAAGTCCGGCAGATGATCGGGCAGTATATCGGATTTTTGGGAACCAGCATCGATCCGGAGAGAAACCGCATCCGCGGAGAAGAGGTGATCCTCTCCGCAGAGGGGGAGAAAGTGGTGACCATGGTAGTGCCCACCGATGAAGAACTGGCCATCGCCCGGGAGACCGTGCGGCTGGTGGAAAACAGATAAAAACGACAGGAGAAAGCGAAGATGAAAAAACTGCTGAATGAATTTCGGGAATTCGCCATGCGCGGGAACGTGATGGATCTGGCGGTCGGCGTCATCATCGGCGCCGCGTTTCAGGCGATCATCAATTCCCTGGTCAACGATGTGATCTCTCCGGTGATAGGGCTGTTCGCAAATACGGATTTAAGCTATCTGTCCATCGGGATCGGGGACGTGGAGATCCGCTATGGGGCGTTTCTCACTGCGGTGATTAACTTTATCATCATGGCTTTCATCATCTTCATGATCGTGAAAGCCATGAATGCGGTGGCGAATCTGGGGAAAAAGAAAGCGCCTGAAGAAGCGGCAGCGCCAACCACGAAGATCTGCCCTTTCTGCAGGAGCGAAATTCCGGCAGAGGCCGTCAGGTGTCCTCATTGCACATCGCATCTGGATGAGACGGACTGAGAGGGAAACTTCAAGCCGCTCACTCGCCGGAATCGCTGGCAGCTTTGGCCGGCGGCAGCGCCTCCGTCAGAGCTGCCAGTTCTTCGGTTTCCCGCCGCACGCTGTCCTCGCAGGAACGCATGGCCAGGATCGTCTTTTCCATCAGATCTTCCAGGGAAACTCCCATCCGTTCGGCGCCGGTTTTGATCACGTCGCGGGAACAGCCAGCGGCGAATTTTTTATCCTTAAATTTTTTCTTCAGGCTGGAGACCTCCATATCGCTGACGCTTTTGGACGGGCGCATTTTCGCGGCGGCGCCGATCAGGCCGGTGAGTTCGTCGCAGGCGAACAGCGCTTTTTCCATCTCGTGGGTGGGTTCCACGTCGCAGACCAGGCCGTAGCCGTGGCTGCAGATCGCGTGGATCATATCTTCACCGACGCCGGCCGCGCGCAGAAGTTCCGGCGCTTTCTGGCAGTGCTGCTCCGGAAAACGTTCGAAATCGATGTCGTGTAAAAGACCGCAGATGCCCCAGAAGTCGGCCTCCTCTCCATAGCCCATTTCCTGTGCGAACCAACGCATGACGCCTTCCACGGTGAGGGCGTGCTGAATGTGAAACGGTTCCCGGTTCCAGGTCAGAAGAAGCTTAAGCGCTTCTTCCCTCGACAGATTGCTCTTCATTTTCCAGTCTTTCCTCCATTCCGAAGCGCAGCCGCGCTCCACACTTTTCTCCTATTTTGGGAGCCTTTTGATGAAAAGTCAACAGAAATGTTGTCCGGATACAGGCTGGCAGTCGGAGGATGCCGGATATCCCCTTTTTCCTGGCTGGCTGTCCTACAGCCGCAGAATGTGAAGTAGAACATTAAAAATTTAATGATAAACATTAAAAAAGTGTTGACAGTAGAGAATCTCCTCTGCTATAAAGAAGATATATAAGAGCGAAAAGGGAGGGGAGAAGATGAAGTTACAGTTACAGAGGATACGGTTTGGGCAAAAGCGTCAAGAACCGATGCAGCGGGATGGATGGGATCGTTCCCATTACGGGATGGTTTCTGCCGGAGTCACAATCCTGTTGATTCTCCTGCTGCTGAGGGCAGCGACGGATCTGTTTTGCCTGATTTATGCGCTGGTCTGCGCTCCGGAGACGCTGACGGCCACGGATACCGGAACGGCCTGGCGGGTGGACTATCCCCTCGGCGTATTTTTGCAGATCGGAAGGGAACGGATGCCTTTCGTGACGCCCGTTCCCGACGGCAGGATATTGGCCCTGGCGGTTGCGATGGCGGGCCTTTTGACGGAGGATTTGCCCTGGCTGGCGGTAGCTTTTCTCGTATTTTGGCTCATGCGCCTGATCAGGGACGGGCATTCCCCCTTTTTGCCCGGCGTGGACGGCTGTATCCGCCGGGCAGGGTGGATTTTTCTGGGAAAGGGTCTGCTGGGGGTGCTGATCTGGCAGGTAAGCGTGAGCCTGATCGCCTTTGGCAGATTCTATCTCAGCAATCCCTTTGACCTCGGAGAGATCTTCGTGGGGATTTTACTGCTGTTTCTGGCCGATATCTTCCGAAAAGGGCGGGCTCTGCAGCAGGAAGCTGACGAAACATTGTGAGGTGAGGGATCATGCCGATTATTTTGCGACTGGACAGGGTGATGGCGGATCGGAAAATGTCTTTAAACGAGTTGGCGGACAAAGTCGGGATTTCCAACGTGAACCTGTCCAATTTAAAGACGGGGAAAGTGAAGGCTGTGCGCTTTTCCACTCTGGAGGCCATCTGCGAGGCGCTGGACTGTCAGCCCGGCGACATTCTGGAGTATAAGCGCAGCGATGAATGAACGAAACAGATTTTGATACATGGACACAGGTGTGAAAATGCTACACGTAGCGATTTGCGACGATGAAAAAGCCTTCGTCCGGCATCTGACCGGACTTTTGAATCAATACAGCGAGGAAACAGGGCGGGATATCAGGATCACCGCCTTTTATGACGGCATGGAGCTGATCGAGAAATATGATACGACCATTGATCTGATTTTTCTCGATATTCAAATGCGGCTGGTAAACGGCCTGCGGGCCGCTGAACGCATTCGCCGGATGGATAAAAACGTGGGAATCATTTTCCTGACGACGCTTGCGCAATATGGCCTCGAGGGATATAAATACCGGGCAAGTCTTTCTGGTTTGATTGTAATTCCGACACTTGCAATTATAGCTCCTGTACTTATCGTTTGTGGCATTGTTAGCCCGATTTTGATGGCAGTAAAAATGGTTGATTATATTTTTAACCTTAGTCTGCCTTATGTCGAAAATATGGGAGTGTTCACGGGTATAGTGGAACTCAATCCTATTGCAGAATTTGTGTGTAGTGTTGTAATTGGAGTATTATTATATCTCGCCGGGCGTGGTTGCTGGAAGCTGTTGGTCTATTATATCAAAGGTGTCAGCAAAGCAAAGCGGCATTTATCAATCTAAGTAGCAAAGCCAGCCGAACCAGTCAACGGTCAAGATGAACGGCGCTCGGACGCAATCGACGCTGTTCTTTCCCACTACGCCGGATATATCCGCTATTTTTCCAAAGTACACGGGCAGGTCAACGCCGAGGTTGAGGAGTATGTGAAGCAACAGCTAATTGCCGCGTTGTTCAAGTTTCGATTTGACCGATAAGCAAGGAACGAACACCGGCTGCCATTAGCGATTTTCCCCAACAAGTTTACAATTCATCTGTTCCAATAAGTAAGCAACCATAGTATAATAAAGCCAGCGACAAATTGGAAATTTGTAGCGAGGTGAGGTAAGTTGCAATATAAAGAATACGGAAAGCAAAATCGAGATGTGATTATTCTTCTGCATGGAGGCGGCTTATCATGGTGGAATTACCGGGAAGTGGCTGAACGACTTCAAAATGTTTTTCGGATCATTGTCCCGATATTGGATGGTCACGCAGGGAGCGATAAAAACTTTACCACAATCGAAGACAATGCCGCAGAAATCAATTCTTTTATTGATGTGAAATTTGGAGGTTCGGTACTGCTGATTGGCGGTTTATCTCTTGGCGGTCAGATATTACTTGAGATGTTATCGCAGCGAAAAGACATCTGCCGTTTTGCAATGGTCGAGAGCGCAGCGGTTATTCCATCCAAACCAACGTATTTGCTGACAAAACCGGCGTTTGGAAGCTGTTATGGGTTGATTCGGCAAAAATGGTTTTCTAAGCTGCAATTTCGTTCACTCCGAATAAAGTCGGAACTGTTCAATGATTATTATCAAGATACTTGCGGGATTACTAAACAAAATATGATTGTGTTTTTACAAGAAAGTTCTATGTATTTTATGAAGAAGTCTCTGAGAGAGTGTACGACAGAAATCCATTTGTTTGTCGGAGAGCGGGAAAACAAAAGAATTTTACTTTCTGCTAGAAAGCTCCATGAAACACTGCAAAAAAACAACTTACATGTACTTCAAACTATGCATCACGGGGAGTTTTCCATTAACCACGCCGATCTCTATGTAAAAGAGTTGTGTGCCATTGTTAAACAGCGTTAACTTCTAATTTATCGGGCCACAATGACCCGAACTTTCAAAACTGAATACAAGCCACCACCGGCGGCCAGCGAAAGCAGTAAGTCTGAAAAAGATTTGCCGCTTTTTTTGTACGATAGGAAATTTCATTTCCTATCGTATAAAAAAAGACGCTCCGCTGAGGATGCGCACTCGCGCGAAAAGTAACGTGTTGCCTGACGGCAACCGCGCTCGGCGCGAGTGTGCGCCCCGGCGCACACTTTTATTGAGCTCTCTGCCCTGTCATCGTCTGTTCCACGATGCTCTCCATCATCTCTTTGGTGAGGGCGCTTTCCACATAGCCGAATACGTTTCCGTCCTCATCGATCATGAAAGTGGTAGGGTAGGCCCGGATTCCGTACTGATTGGAAAAGGCGCCGAAGTAGTCCATGACCACAGGGAAAGTGTAGCCGTTTTCTTCCAGGAATGCGGCGATATCCTCTTCGCTGCCCTCCTGTCCTACGTTGGGAGCGGCCACCCCCAAAACGATCAGATCCCCTTCGTTGCTGCCGTAGTCCTCATAGAGCTGCTGGATCTCCGGCATTTCGCTGCGGCAGGGGCCGCACCAGGTGGCCCAGAAGTTCAGAAAAACGGTTTTGCCCTGATAATCGGAAAGGGTGTGCTGATTGCCGAACTGATCGATCAGGGTGAAATCCGGAGCCGGAATGGCATCGGCATCTGCGGATTCGCTTTCGGCGGTATCGGGCTCCGAAGCGCCCGACTCTGAAGCGCCGGACACGGGATCTCCGGTTTCCGCTTCGACGGTTTGCTGCGCGCCGCCGCCGGCCGCTCCGAAGTTGGAAAGATAACTGGTCAGACCGTTCATGAAGCCGGTAAGGGTCATGATGCCCATGAGGATCAAAAGAACCGCGCCGATTTTCACGGTATAACGCACGACGCTGTTATGTTTTTTGAAGAAGTCCAAAACGGTGCCGGTGAACAGCCCCACGGCCAGGAAGGGCAGAACGAAGCCCAGGGTATAGACGCCGATGAGGAGAAACGCTTTTCCGGCGGCGCCCGTGGAGCCCGCCATCAAAAGGACGCTTCCAAGAACCGGCCCCACGCAGGGCGTCCAGGCGAAGCTGAAGGTGAAGCCCAAAAGAAGGGCGGGCAGGGGGCCCATGGCCAGACGATCCAGCCGGAGAGGAAGGCGATGCTCCTGCTCCAGCTTTCCGGAGCGACCAAAAACGCCCAGCTGATACAGGCCGAATAAAATCATGATGATGCCGCTGATCCGGGCGAACCAGGCCCGGTTATCGGAAAAAAACTGCCCCAGAGCGGTGAAGCCGAATCCCAGAAGGAAAAAAGCGGCGCTGATGCCCAACACAAAAAACAGAGTGTTGAGCAGAACGCGGCCCCTGGGATAATGGATGGTGCCGTCCGCATCCACGGTCTTGGCGCCTCCGGAGAAATAGCTGATATATAGCGGGACGATAGGGAGCACGCAGGGGGAGAAGAAACTCAAAAGCCCCTGGAAAAATACGGTGAGCGCGGGAACGCTCGTCTCGAAGGTAAAATTCATGGCTCTCTCCTTGTGAAAAAATTTTGACAGAGTGGTCTGTTGAGGCTAACTATAAAGGAGACGGGGAAGAATGTCAATGGCGGGAAAACGCGATTGTTATTGCGGATATGCAAAAGCAGAAGTATACTGGACAAAAAAGGGGAAAACGACTATGGAAGAAATGCATCGCAAAACCGGACTGGTTCGGATTGTGGCGGACAGCACCTGTGATCTGTCGCAGGAATTGAGGGCGGCGTACGGGATCTCGATCCTTCCGCTGAATATCGTGTTGGATCTGGAGAGCTTCTGCGACGGGGAGCAGATCGGGCCGGACGAGATCTATGCCTGGGCGGAAGCGAATAAAAAGACGCCTAAAACTGCAGCGGTCGCTTTCGATCGGGCGGAAAAATTGATGCGCTCCTTTCAGGAGCGGGGAGAGGACGTGGTTTTCATCGGGATTTCGGAAGCCATGTCCACTACCTGCAACGTGATGCGGATGGTGAAGCAGGAATTGGACTACGACAGGATGTTCGTGGTGGATTCTCAAAATCTTTCCACCGGAATCGGCCTGCAGGTGCTGGCGGCGGCCGACCTGGCGAAAGAAGGAAAAACGGCAGAGGAAATCGTGGCTGCTCTGGAAAAGCTGCGGGAAAAGGTGAGCGCCAGCTTCGTGGTAGAACGTCTGGATTACCTGGCTATGGGCGGCCGATGCTCTTCTGTGACCGCGCTGCTGGGAACGAAGCTGAAACTGAAGCCCGGCATCGAAGTGCACGGCGGCACGATGTCCGCGGGGAAAAAATACCGGGGAAAACAGGATAAAGTGATCCTGAATTACGTACAGGATCGGAAGGCTGAACTCCTGGCGGCGGATCCCAAACGCGTATTCATCACGCATTCCGGCGTGGAAGAAGAGGTGATCAGGCAGGTGCGGGAATTTCTGGAATCCCTGAATCGCTTCCAACAGATCCTCATCACCCGGGCAGGGGGCGTCATCTCCAGCCACTGCGGGCCGGGGACGCTGGGAGTGCTCTATGTCCGCGGCTGACAGCCGCTGCACTTGCCGCAGCTGTCAGCGCAGGCGCCCCCGGAAGAAAGGCTGTCCTGTTCCGTCATGGAACATTCCGGCGTCAGCCCTTCCTCCTTCATGAGGGCGCTGCCCCACTGGTACATGGCCTCCAGAATGGGGAACAGACTCCTGCCGAGAGGGGTGAGGGAGTATTCCACCCGGGGAGGAACTACCGGATAGACGGTGCGGACGATGAGCCCGTCATCCTCCAGCTCCCGCAGCTGCTGGGTCAGCATTTTCGGCGTGGCTTCCGGCACCAGCCGGTGCAGTTGATTGAACCGCAGCGTCCGACCGGTCAGATGCCACAAAAGCAGAGCCTTGTATTTGCCGCCGATGAGACGGATGGTGGCGGATACAGGGCAGTTTTTATTTTTGGTAACAGTTTTTCGGGAATCCATGGGAAACCTCCTGACAGTATCATTTTGGGTAGTATATTACAAAATAGTGCATTCTTACAATTCTCATAATGATTGTTATAATGGTAGCAGACACAGGAAAGAAAGTCAAACTTCTGCGAGGAGGCTTTGAAGACGATGAAAAAAGAAGTTTTCGATATTACAGGCATGACCTGTTCCGCCTGCTCCGCCCGCATCGAAAAAGGGGTGTCAGGGATGGAAGGGGCGCAGGAAGTGAATGTGAACCTTTTAAAAAACAGCATGACCGTCACGTATGACGAGAACCGAACGGATCCGCAGCAGATCATCGATAAGGTGGTGGACATCGGATACGGCGCATCCGTGCACGCATCCGGCCGGAAAACGGGGAAAGATGCGTCCGCAGGGCAGGCCGGGGGTTCGGATGCGGCGGCAGCGGAGATGAAGCGCATGAAAAAGCGGCTGATCGTATCCCTGATTTTCACCGTGCCGCTTTTCTATATTTCCATGGGGCATATGGCGGGCTGGCCGTTGCCGTCCATTTTGCTGGGAACTCAAAACGCGATGATCTTCGCGTTCACCCAGTTTTTGCTCCTCCTGCCGGTGCTGGCGGCGGGAGGGCACTATTTCCGGAACGGATTTAAAAACCTCTGGCATCGCTCGCCCAATATGGATTCCCTCATCGCGTTGGGATCCGGGGCCGCGTTCGTGTACGGGATTTACGCCATCTATAAGATCGCCTGGGGGTTCGGCCACGGGGATCCGGAGTTGGTGCACCATTTTTCCATGGATCTGTACTTCGAATCCTCCGGAATGATCCTGACTCTGATTACGTTGGGGAAATTTATGGAAGCCAGGGCGAAGGCCAGGACATCCGATGCGATCACGAAACTGATGGATCTGGCGCCCAAGACCGCGATCCTGATCAAAGACGGGCAGGAAACGGAGATCTCCGTAGACGACGTGCAGACAGGGGATCTGCTGGCGGTGCGGGACGGCGATACGGTGCCCGTGGACGGAAAAATCGTGGAAGGCTGCGCTTCCATCGACGAATCCGCCATCACCGGGGAGAGCATCCCCGCTGAAAAACAAAAAGGGGACAAAGTGACCGGCGGCACCATCAACCGGACGGGATACTTCCAGATGGAGGCTACGGCGGTAGGGGAAAATACGACTTTGGCCAAAATCATTCAGCTGGTGGACGAAGCCACTTCTTCCAAAGCGCCTATCGCCAAACTGGCGGATAAGGTCAGCGGCGTATTCGTCCCGGCAGTCATCGCCATCGCCCTGCTGGCGGCGGTGATCTGGTTCGCGATGGGATACGGATTCGAATTCGCCCTCTCCATCGGCATTTCCGTATTGGTCATTTCCTGCCCCTGCGCTCTGGGCCTTGCGACGCCCACGGCCATTATGGTGGGCACCGGCCGGGGAGCGGCCGGCGGGATCCTGATCAAATCGGCGGAAGCGCTGGAGATCACTCACGCCGTGGATACGGTGGTTTTGGATAAAACCGGGACGGTGACGGAAGGAACCCCCCGGGTGACGGACGTGATCTGCCATGACGCCTCCCGAAAGGAGCTGCTGTCCGCAGCCGCTTCCCTGGAAAAACTGTCCAGCCATCCTCTGGCAGAGCCTATTTTGCAGGAGGCGCAGAAGGAAGGCGCGCCTCTCTTCGAAGTGCGGGATTACCGGATGATTCCCGGGCAGGGAATCGCGGGAAAGATCGATGGGCAGGATTGCTATGCCGGGAACCGGAAGCTCATGGAAGCCAACGGGATTTCTGTGGAAGCTTTTGAAAAAGAAGAACTCCGGCTGGCCGACGACGGGAAGACGCCGCTTTATTTCGCGCTGGGAAACAGGCTGTTGGGGCTGATCGCGGCTGCCGATGTGGTAAAACCCACCAGCAGGGAGGCCATCGCCCGAATGCGGGAGATGGGGATGGATGTGATCATGCTCACCGGGGACAACGCCCGGACTGCGGAAGCCATTCGGCGCCAGGTGGGGCTCGGGACGGTGATCGCAGACGTGATGCCGCAGGATAAGGAACGCAAGGTTTACGAGCTGCAGCAGCAGGGGCGTAAAGTGGCCATGGTAGGCGATGGAATCAACGATGCGCCCGCCCTGGCCCGGGCGGATGTGGGGATCGCAATCGGCGCCGGGACGGACGTAGCCATCGAATCGGCGGATATCGTACTGATGAAGAGCGATCTGATGGATGTGCCTTCCGCGGTGAGCTTAAGCCGCGCGGTGATGCGCAACATCAAAGAAAACCTGTTCTGGGCCCTGTTTTACAACGCCGTCTGCATCCCGGTGGCGGCAGGCGCGCTGTACCTGCCATTCGGCATCCTGCTCAACCCCATGATCGGCGCGGCGGCCATGAGCTTTTCCTCCGTGTCCGTGGTGGCCAACGCGCTGCGGCTGCGGTTTTTCACCCCGAAGTGGAAGCACGGGAGCGGGGGTATTTCCGATGTCCCCGCAGGTGAAAACGCCGCAGAAAATGCCGGAGAGAGTTCCGGCTGTACCGCTTCTGCGGTGTGTGATACAATGGGAAAAACCGATATATCCAAAAAGGAAGAAAAAGGAGAGATCGCCATGAAAAAAATCGTGAAAATCGAAGGGATGATGTGCATGCACTGCGTGAAGGCTGTGGAGAAAGCGCTGCGCGCGGTGGAAGGCGTGACCGATGTAACGGTCAGCCTGGAAGAAAAGCAGGCGGTGGTGGAAGGAACCGATGCCTTGCAGGAGGACGCCCTGAAGGCGGCCATCGCAGATGCGGGATATGAAGTGACCGGCATCGCATAACATCATGAGAAGGGATTACAAAAACTGAATATCGTATCGGCAGCCCCGGGATTGCGCTGCGCATGAGCTGAGCTCAAAGCAGAACGATTCCGGGGCTTCTTTTTTGTACGATAGGGAATTGCATTTCCTGTCGTACAAGAGTATTGCCTGATCATTCCGGCAAAGCGCTGTCCGTCAGGCCCAGCGGAAAATCCGCTTCCAGAAACCGGCAGTCCACCCTTTGGCCGTTGTAGCGAAGCTTTAAAGAGGGAGCCTTTTTGCGGTCACAGGTATGGGAAACCAGAAGCAGGGTATTGCCGCCGCCGATGCTGTCCGAAGAAGACTTCACTTCGATGGAGATGGATTCCGAAAACAGGCGGCGGGAAGGGGCGATGGAGAGCTGAGGCTGATCCGGCGCGGCGGGCAGGTAGACCAGATACCGGGTGAGGGTCAGATCCCCTTCTGTCGACTGGGAAACCAGGGCGGAAGCGGAGGTGAGATCCAAAGAGACAGAGCAGTCGTCCAGCCATTCCCGGATCTGGGGAACGTCGTTTTCTTCCAGATAATCCGCGATGGGCAGGGAAGTGACGCCCGTGCCGCCCGCATCCGCAGGCGCCGGATTGAGCAGCCACAGAAATCCTGCAGCGGGAAAAAGGAGAATCAGCGCGACGGCCAGCCAAAAGAAAAGACGGGAATGAAAGGCGGAAGGCGAAGGAAAGGATTCGCGGGATGGGGACATAAAGACCTCCTTTTTCGGGGTGATTTCGGGATTATAATATGTTAAAATCATACCATAATCCCGGACAGGAGTCCAGCGATGGGGGAGAACGTTATGTATCTGACAGAGTTTCGCTTTCCGGACAGCGATCAGGAATTCAGCTTTTTCATGGAGATCAAAAGAACCTGTTACGACAGCTTTTATCCGTTTCAGGTGCTTTCCGCCATCGGCTTTTCGCGGATGGATTTCGAGCCGGTGACCATCTTATATGGGGGAAACGGCTGCGGCAAATCCACGGCGCTCAACGTGATCGCGGGGAAACTGGGGCTCAGGCGCCAGACCGCAGGGAACAGCTCCAACTTTTTCGGAGAGTATCTGCGCATGTGCAGCTATGAGAGCTGCGGCCGGATTCCGAAGGAGAGCTGCATCCTCACCAGCGATGACGTGTTCGATTTTATGCTGGATCTGCGGGCGCTCAATGAAGGGATCGACCGGAAGCGGGAAGAGGTGTTCGAGGAATATCTGGACGCGAAATACGCGGATTTCCATTTCCGCACGATGGCGGATTACGACCGGCTCAAGCAAGTCAACCTGGCGCGCAGCAAAACCCAGTCGAAGTACGTGCGCAGGCGGCTGATGGATAATGTGCGGGAGCATTCCAACGGCGAGAGCGCGTTTCTGTGTTTCACGGACAGGATCCGGGAAAATGCCCTGTATCTGTTGGACGAACCGGAAAACAGCCTTTCCGCGGCCAGACAGCTGGAACTGGCGAAGTTTCTGGAGGATTCCGCCCGGTTTTTCGGCTGTCAGCTGGTGATTTCCACCCACTCGCCTTTCCTGCTCTCCATGCGGGGGGCGAAGATTTACGATATGAGCGAGAACCCGGTGGACGTGAAGCGGTGGACACAGCTGGAGAGCGTCCGGACGTACTACGACTTTTTCAAAAAGCATGAAGGGGAGTTTTGAAAATGGAAAAACAGATGAACTGGGCGGTGCTGGGCACCGGAGTGATCGCCAACGAGATGGCGCAGGCTCTGCAGAAAATGGGAAAGCGGCTTTACGGAGTAGGGAATCGAACCCACTGGAAAGCCGTGGACTTCGCGGCGAAATACGGGGTGGAAAAAGTCTATGACCGGATGGAAGATCTCTTTGCCGATCCGAAGGTGGACATCGTTTACCTGACCACGCCCCATAACACCCACATCCGTTTTCTGCGGGAGGCGCTGAAAAACGGCAAGCACGTGCTGTGTGAGAAGTCCATCACCTTAAACAGCGGCGAGCTGGAAGAAGCCATTGGGCTGGCCCGGGAGCGCGGAGTGATTCTGGCGGAGGCCATGACGATCTGGCACATGCCCCTGTATCGAAAACTCCGGGCCCTTCTGCGGGAAGGCGCTTTCGGAAGGGTGCAAATGCTTCAGATCAACTTCGGAAGTTTTAAAGAATACGACATGGAAAATCGCTTCTTCAACCGGAATCTGGCAGGAGGCGCGCTGTTGGACATCGGCGTATATGCCTTAAGTCTGGCGCGCAGCTTTCTGGACAGCTGTCCCGATCAGGTCAAAAGCCTGATGAAACAGGCGCCGACGGGCGTGGACGAACAGGCGGGCATTCTGCTGATGAATCCTGAGGGACAAATGGCGGGCATCACGTTGAGCCTGCACTCCAGACAGCCCAAGCGCGCTGTGATCAGCTGCGAAAAAGGGTATCTGGAGATTTCCGATTACCCCAGAGCCGACAGCGCCGTCTTCGTGGATGCGGTCAGCGGCCGGCGGACGCAGATCGAAGCCGGGCGGACGGAGGACGCCCTGCTGTATGAGATGCAGGATATGGAAGCGGCGGTGATTTCCGGCGACGACTCCGCCATGAATCTTTCCCTGACGGCGGAAGTGATGCGGCTGATGACCGGGCTGCGGGAAGAGTGGGGACTGCGATATCCGGAAGAAGAGAGGGAAAACTGACGGAGAAAGGGGCTGTGAAAAGTGAGAAATCATTTTTTCACAGCCCCGGCAGTTTTGCGTCGGAGCGCCGCAAAAAAGGGGTTTCTAAATGGGAAGGGGAGGCGTATAATGATTTTGAAAGAGCGAAACCGGGTATCCCGGTTTTGAAAACCGTATGATGGAATGCGATATATGGAAAGAAGGATTTCATGGAAAAGAAGGGATTCAAAATTATAAGCGACAGCTGCTGCGATCTGCCGAAGGGCTATTGCGGGGAAAACGATATCGGAATCGTCCCGCTTTACGTCGCCTTTGAAGACGGCGAATATAAAAGGGATTTTTTCGATTTTACCTATCACGAGTTCTATCAGAGAATGATGGATCATCCCGGCGATTTTCCCAGGACGTCCCTTCCGGGAATCGAGGTCGTCGATACGAAAGCGCTGACGGTCTTTCAGGGTCTGCTCGTAAAGGAGGCCGTATCGGCGGGCTGGTGAAGCTGGCGGCCGTAGGGCTGGGGATAAAGCCGGTCATTCTCTTTAAAGAAGGCGTCATTTCCCTGAGCGCCATTGCCAGGGGCCGTAAGAAATCGCTGTTGGAACTGGCGAGACAGGCAGCAGCCTTCCTCAAAAAGAATGCGGAAAGGCTGGACGGATATTCCCTCCAGGTGGGGTATGGGCTCAGCCGGGAAGACGGGGAGGAAGTTTTGAACGCTTTCCGGACGGCGCTGAAGTCAGCGGGGTTTCAGAACGCGCCGGAACCGGAACTGGTTCAAATCGGAACCATGGTGGGAGCGCATAACGGGTCATACCTGATGGGGATCGCCTTTCTCAAAAGGGATAGCGCTGCGGATTCCTGACAAAGCGGGTGTGCCCGCCGACGCAGGCGCGATTCGTCTGCGACTGCCGTCCGTCACTTTCACAGGAAAAGAGAAAACGCGCAGCCTTCGGCGCTGAAACAGAGCGCCGATGGGCTGCGCGTTTTTGGCCTTTCAGCCGCTTGACATCCCCTTCGCCCCAACTTATCATAGAACGGTAACGTGCAGAAGAAAAATCGAGAGGAGAGAGAGTATGAACGACTATCTGCAGCGGGTGAATTCCGCGCCTTTCTACGGAATTGTGGCGGGCGTCCTGGGATTCATCACGATCATGTGCTTCGTATTTTTGATCAAAAGCTATCGGGCGGGCATCCGGATCGGCATGGATAAAAAGGTGCTGAAAAAGGCCGTCATGTCCAGCGCCACTTTCACGCTGCTGCCCTCTATCAGCATCCTGCTGGGAGTGGTGGCCCTGAGCGGAACCCTGGGCGTACCCCTGTCCTGGCTGCGCCTGTCCGTTATCGGCGCCCTGCAGTATGAGCTCAACGTAGCGGAAATGGCGGCCCAGAGCCTGGGGATGTCGGGACTTCGCCTGGAAGAAATGAACATGCAGGCGTTCGTGACCATCGCGCTGGTGATGACGGTGGGGATCCTGGGAGGGATTTTCTGTTGTATTTTCTTCGGGAAGAAATACCTGAACAAGCTCAAAAGCGCTCCGAAAAAAAGTGAGAGCAAGGGGCCGGGATTCGGAGCTCACGCCACCACGGCCATGTTCATCGGCCTGTGCGGCGCGTATATCGGTTCCTATGTGGGCAAGGCGGTACCGCGGGAGGGATCGGACTGGATGCCTCTGGCTGTGGCGGCCATCGCTGCGGCCGTGATGGCTGTTTTCGAATACTTCATACAGAAAAGAGGAAAGGCCGTATTGGAGAATTTCAGCCTGGCGGCCAGTATGCTCATCGCCATGGGTCTGGCTGTGGCGATCCAGATGGCGATTTAGGAGGGAGGGCACGGCTATTTGTGCCGGAGCGTCACAAATAGCTATGATGGCATCAGAGAAATCGCATTCTCGATTTCTCTTCGCCCCGTCGCTGACGCTCCGGAATGGAG
>QAKV01000007.1 GCA_003343625.1 Clostridiales bacterium | reverse complement strand
TCAAAACATTCCTTATATTCCATCAGGCGGGTCCCGCATTCTTCCAGTTCCTCACAGTGCTTCTGGATTTCCGGTTTATGCTTTCCTTTCCCGTAAACGAATCCGATCCCTTCTCCTTGTGCAATCCGCATCAGGTTCTTCTGCAGCTTCAGGATCTCAAGCGGGGAGCAATGATCAATCTCAATGATGGTGTTATTGGAGATCTTCTTATGATGACCGGGGGACGCGGTTTTGCGCCGGGGCGCCGCAAAACCGCAGCAAAGAGCGCTCCGGCTTGGAGGAAAAGATGAACGACAAGTACATCATCGTGGAAAACAGCATGGAAAACACGATACAGGAAGACGGGGTCCAGGTGTTTCAGTTCCGAATTCGGATTCCTTATTATGAAGGGGTGCCCTTCAGCCAGATCGACTTCATCAGGGCCTTTGTGGACGGGCGGGAAATCGCCCCGGAGGATTTGCGGGTCGTGGCAAAAACGGGGGAAGTCTTCCGGATGGAGGAGCTGTCCACCTGCCTGAATTTCTTCTGGGAATACGGAGAAGGGCTGCAGATCCGCGTCATGCGGGGCGGCCTGCCCCGGGGAAAGCACCGGCTGGACGTGGAAGCGGCCATCCGTGTCATCTACGCGCCCAAAGGGTTTGGAACCAGGGCATATCGGGAATTCGAAATCGTGTAAGCGTAAAAACGCTTTGGAAAGGAGGAAAAAATGTCGATCGGAAGGAGTGTTTCCCTCTATAGCCTTCAGGAACCCTACTACCTGGGGCAGCTGGATCTGGAAGGCTGCGTGGAGCGGGTGAAAAACGGAGTGGGGGCGGACGGCATCGAGGTGCTGGTGGATCAGATGCCTTATCCGAGCCTGCGCTCGGAGGACAGGACCATGAGCGAGGAGGACGTGTCCCGGTTCCGCGATCTGATGCAGAAGTACGAAACCGTTCCCACGGCCTATGACACCACCTTTTTTACCACCTGGTACGCCAATCGGCTGATGACGGTGAAAGAAGCGGTCTACTGGACCAGAAAGGATCTGCGCAACGCGGCGAGGATGGGGTTTTCCGTCTATCGGACGGGGATCATCCGAAAGGAGGATATCGAAATCCTCTCGGCCTGCTTTGCGGATGCGGAGGAGCTGGGCGTACAGATCGCCACGGAAATCCACGCGCCCCGGGGGATTCATACCTGGTGGACGCAGGATTTTCTGGAGGAGATCCTGAAAAAGAACACGAAAGCGGCGGGATTTGTGCTGGACTTCGGGATTTTTACGAAGGGGATGTCGCTGGCGGACAAAAACCTTTACCTGCGGAAGGGCGCGGACGAAAAAATTCTGGAGCAGATCGACGCGGCCTACCGGTCGGGAAAACCGCTGACCCGGCGCGAGGTGGAAAAAATGGGAGGAAAGGAACCGGAGCAGGCCGCAGCCGCGCGGCTGGAAGGGGCGATCCGGGACGATCCGGAATGGATTCGGGAAATCCTGCCCTACACCCGCCACTGCCACGGAAAATTCTACGAGATGACGGAGGGATGCGAGGAACCGGCGGTGGACTATGAAGGGCCGGTCAGGGTATTGAAGGAGGAGGACTGGGATGGCTGGATTTCCTCGGAATACGAAGGCCAGCGGCAATATTTCGACCTGGGATGCGAAATTTCCATGGACGCGGTGGAGCAGCTGCGCCGGCACCACGTGATGCTGAAAAAACTGATCGGGGAATGAAATCCGCGAGCGAACGGCGGCTTAGCTCTTGCCCGCGCGGCTGAATTATTTTATCGTAACCGGATATTGTAACGGAGATTTCGACAAAAAAGCTGCATCTCAGTCTCGATTATCGGACTGAGATGCAGCTTTTAACATAAAGCGACAGACGGGGCTCGAACCCGCGACCTCCACCTTGGCAAGGTGGCGTACTACCAACTGTACTACTGTCGCATTTCCCTGTTTGTCCGCCGTTTTCCCGACGACGAAAGTTATAATATCACAGATAGAAGGGTTTGGCAAGTGCTTTTTTAACTTTTTTTGAAATTCTATTGAATACTTAGGATTCCCCAGCAAGTTACCAGCAAGTTAAATTCGCCCTATATGTGGGGCTATAGCCTCTAAATCAGCCCCACATCTGGCACCATTGGCGCGCAAAACACAATCGCCCTTTTTGATGAGCAAGTTATCGGCAAGTTAGATTACGCCCATACAGGAATGTATTTCATATATCTCGGCGCGGTGGTAGGGTCAAGCGGTTTGATTATTTCCATCGCAACTGCTTCTTTGATCAACCGTGATATCGTAGCCGACGCAGAATTTTCCAGTCCGAACCGTTCTCTCAAAGAACTGTTTGTTAACTGTTCACCTTGCACATGCTTAATACAAGCATGCAAATAGCAGGCCCAAAGCTTGTTTTCCATAGAAAGATTAGAGAAAGGTATTTCAGAAAACAGCGTAACTCTGGTGCTATCCTCAAATAATTCAATTTTGGGAGCTGGTAGCTGATACAGTTCGCAGGTGATAACGATTTTATCCCAACCCGTTCCCAGTTCCTCACACATTTTCAGCCTTCGCATCAAAGCGGCCAGTTTTTCGTTTCTTGATTTGGGCGGATTGTCAATAATGCGTCTAACATCCACGAGCGGAGTCCCAGAATTAGTAACTTCAATGCGATTATCAAAAATTTCTACCACCGGCCCAGTCCCGGTCACAGAAAAGTCTTGGTGAATCAAAGCATTTGCCACTACCTCTCTGACGGCAAGGATTGGATAGGCAGATTTTTTTTCCCTCAATGCACCTGTGATCAACTCTTGCGTAGGAAGAAGAGCTTCGATATATTTGATCAGTTCCTCAAAACCAACTACATAGCCTTTTCCGCCTACATCCTCTTTGAGCATATTCAAACGGCTATTGCCTTGATATTGAACTACGCGAATTGCTTTTCGGGAAATACGGGAAAAGTCGGATAGGCGTTTTGCCAAAAGGATTGCGCCGAGGTTGGTAATAGCATAGAGTCCGTTGTCCTGCTTGACAATAACGCCTTCTTCCAGCATGTAATGGGCCACGCCGCTGATGTCTGTTGGCTGTGGGATGTTGCGTATATCAAAATATGCGACAAAATCCAATAGCCGCAGTGTGTCCGCGAGTTCCATATCTTGTTTTGCATAACGCTCTTCGAATTTTGTGTTGCGGATTCTGTCCCATAATTGGGCCTGTAAAGCGGGATACTCATTCAATTTTTTCGTGTAACTCCCTACTCTAATATAGTCAGTTTTCTCAAACATTACTGTCTGATTAACTGCTCTATATATGATGAGCACACCGACATTCTTATCATTCATCGTAACCGTGTGGAATTCAAAATCCGCATTACGGGAGAGTAGTGAACGCAACCAGTTCTCCAATTCCTGATTACCTTTTTTCAGCGTCTGCAGATTATAATCTGTTCCCACGATTTCATGGGTCGTGTCATCAATTCCCCACAGCATATAGGCGCAGCTTTTCTCACACATCGCTGCACTGTTTGCCGGTGCGCTGATGTCCTGACCGATCATAACTGGATCATAATTGTTGTGTTTAAATTCCACCCACTGGATTTCAGTAGGTAGCTTCCTCAGCTCATTTACGAGTTTACTTAAGTTTTCCATTTTGCTACCTCGTTGCTACCTCCTCATAAAAGTCTGATTCAGCAATTAAGCAGTCCGCTCATTATGCAGGGGATAATACCGGAACATCCAATATTACTGTCATAACTTAATCAGAGTTAACTTTCAAGATTTATTTCGACGAACTTTACACGCCGTATTATATCACAACAGCTGTTCCATTTGTACTGTGCGTTTGATGTGCCCTTTCAAATTAGTATCTTTCCTGGCCTCCGCCTTGACAAGTAATTTTTTGAAATTCACAGGAGGGCGGAAAAAACCTCCGCGATATGCTATGATAGAGGAGAAACGGAAACAGGAAAAGAGAACCGGCGTGCCGAAGGGGGCCGCGGCGAGGAGGGCATTTGGAAAAAGCGTATAAACTGGCGTTCGGCGAGGGTCATGGGGGCGATCTGTATATGACCTGCTGCGGCTGTTCCAGGACGGAACCGCTGCACCGTTTCGGGCCGGCCTTAAAGCCCCATTATCTGATCCATTACGTGCTCAGCGGGAAGGGGATTTTCCGGTTGGAGGGGGAGGAGTATCCGCTGGAAGCGGGATACGGTTTTTTGATCGAGCCCGGACAGATGAGCTTTTATCAGGCGGACGAAAAGGAACCCTGGACCTATATCTGGGTGGGATTTGCCGGGGACAGGGCGGCGGAATACGTCGTAGGGCTGGGCCTTTCGTCCCGGCACCCGGTCTTTCGATCCGAAAATTCGGACGAGCTTTACGGCATTGTGCGGGACATGATGGATCATAATACGTCGGGAACGGCCAACGAATGGAGACGGAACGGCGATCTGCAGCTCTTTCTTTCCGTGGTGGCCCAGAGCGTGCCGGTTTCCAGACAGGAAGAGGAGGACAGGGCGAACCGGTACGTCCGCCGGGCGGTGGAGTTCATTCAGCGCAACTACTGCAACCCCATCCGGGTGACGGACGTGGCGGATTATGTCTGCGTCAACCGCAGCTACCTGTACACCCTGTTTGAAAATTCCTTGGGGCTGTCCCCCCAGCAGTTCCTGGCCACCTGCCGTCTGACCAGGGCGGCGGAGCTGTTAAAGATTCCGGATCTGCCGGTGGAGAGCATTGCGTTTTCCTGCGGCTATCAGGATCCGCTGGTGTTCACCCGGGCATTCCGGCAGAAAAACGGCATTTCCCCTTCCGCTTACCGCAGGCGGATGAAGGAAGACGAAAACCGGTGGAACCGGGAACATTTAAAGCAGGTGGAGGAGTTCATCGCCAAAGTGGGACGGCTGGAGCCGGGCGGGGAACCGTAAGGACAGGCAGGGCGGGACAGTAAGACAGCGACAGGACGTTTCCAACATTTTGTCAGGTAAACATAACATCCTTGTCTGGCTGCAAGGCGTTTTTTATGACAAGATAACAGACAGAAAGAAGGAAACTTCCGGCAGCGGGGCGGCCGGAAAACAGGGAAAAATCAAAACCAGACCATGCGGGAGGAACAGGCCATGAAAGAACAGCTTTTACAGAAATTCGGGGAAATTTTCGGGGATACCGAAGGTGCGGAAGTTTATTTTGCACCGGGACGGGTCAACCTCATCGGAGAACATACGGATTACAACGGGGGCCATGTATTCCCCTGCGCGCTGACCATCGGGACCTATGGGGTGGCAAGGAAGAGGAAAGACAAAAAGCTTCGTTTTTATTCTATGAACTTTGACCGCCTGGGGGTACTGGAATCCTCGGTGGAAAAGATAAAGCCGGAAAAGGAAGCGGGATGGACCAACTATCCCAAGGGCGTGATTTGGGCGTTTGGACAGAAAGGGTATGAGGTCACGGAAGGCATGGATCTGCTGCTGTCCGGCAACATCCCCAACGGTTCCGGTCTGTCTTCCTCCGCTTCCGTGGAGGTGCTTACGGGCTTTATCCTGCGGGATCAGTACGGATTTTCCATTTCCAATGAAGAGCTGGCGCTGATCGGCCAGTTTTCCGAGAACCAGTTTAACGGGGTCAACTGCGGGATCATGGATCAGTTTGCCATCGCCATGGGCAAAAAGGACAACGCCATCTTTTTGGATACGGCGACCATGGAGTTTGAATATGCACCCATCCGGCTGGAAGGGGCGAAGCTGGTCATCGCCTGCAGCAACAAAAAGCGGGGCCTGGGAGATTCCAAATACAATGAAAGAAGAAGCGAGTGCGAGGCGGCGCTGGCCCAGCTGCAGCAGGTGATCGGCATCGAAACCCTGGGCGATTTGAACGAAGAGCAGTTCGAACTGTACAAGGGCGCCATCAAAGACGAAGTGTGTCAAAAGCGCGCCCGTCATGCGGTGTATGAAAACCGGAGGACCGTCCGGGCGGTGGAGGCGCTGAAGCAAAACGATATCGAAGCCTTCGGCCGGCTGATGAACGAATCCCACATTTCTTTGCGGGACGATTACGAAGTTACCGGCGAGGAACTGGATACCCTGGTGGAAGAAGCCTGGAAAGTGGACGGGGTCATCGGATCCCGGATGACCGGGGCAGGGTTCGGAGGCTGCACGGTGAGCATTGTAAAGGACGAAGCCATCGGGGCCTTCCAGGAAAAAGTGGGACAGGCATACTTAAAGAAGATCGGATACGCGGCCGATTTCTATGCGGTACAGATCGGCGACGGCCCGGTGAAGCTGTAAATTTTTGCCCGGGACAAAACTTACAAAAAGGAAGATCGAAGCGAGAGGAAAGCGTGGAAGAAAATGATTCAGGAAAAGATCCGTGAACTGGTAAACTATGGGCTGCTCACCGGGCTGGTGGAGCCGGAAGACGAGGTATATACAGTGAACCGCCTGCTGGAGCTGTTCGACCTGGACGAATTCGAAGGGCAGTTTGGAACGTGTCCGGCCCTTTCCGAAGCGGAGAGAGAGAAGGCGGTGGCGGCGCTTCCCGGCATTCTTGAGGAAATGCTGGACTATGCGGCCGAAAGGGGAATCCTGAAAGAGGATGGCATCGTCTACCGGGATCTGTTCGATACCAAAATCATGAGCTGCCTGGTGGGACGGCCTTCGGAGATCATCCGCCGGTTCTGGAAAGAATATGAGAAGTCGCCGGAAGCGGCCACGGATTTCTTCTATCGCTTCAGCCAGGACACGGATTATATCCGCCGCTACCGGATCCGCCGGGATGAAAAATGGGTGGCGCCCACGCAGTACGGGGATCTGGATATCACGATCAACCTGTCCAAACCGGAAAAGGATCCCAAAGCCATCGCAGCGGCGAAGCTGGCGAAGCAGAGCGGATACCCCAAATGCCTGTTGTGCCGGGAGAACGAAGGGTACGCGGGCCGGGTGAACCATCCGGCGAGACAGAACCACCGCATCGTTCCCATCGAGATCAACGGCAGCCGCTGGGGCTTTCAGTATTCCCCTTATGTGTATTATAACGAACACTGTATCGTGTTTAACTTCGAACATACGCCCATGAAAATCGAGCATGATACTTTTGTCAAGCTATTCGATTTCGTGAAACAGTTCCCCCATTACATGCTGGGTTCCAATGCGGATCTTCCCATCGTGGGAGGATCCATTCTGAGCCACGATCACTTCCAGGGCGGCCGTTACGAATTCCCCATGGCCAAAGCCGGGGTGGAAAAGACGTTCGCCGTCAGGGGATTTGAAGATGTGCGGACAGGCATCGTCAACTGGCCCATGTCCGTCATCCGCCTTGCCGGCAAAGATGCGGATCGGCTGATCGCGCTGGCGGATGTGATCTTAAATGCCTGGAGAGTCTACAGCGACGAAGCCTGCTTCGTCTTCGCGAAGACGGACGGAGAACTCCACAACACGATCACGCCCATCGCCAGGAAACGGGGGGAGGATTTCGAACTGGATCTCGTACTGCGCAATAACATCACCACCAAAGAACACCCTCTGGGCGTTTTCCACCCGCATGCGAATCTGCATCACATCAAAAAGGAGAATATCGGCCTGATCGAGGTCATGGGGCTGGCGGTTCTGCCCGCCCGCTTAAAGGGAGAAATGGCGGCGCTGGAACGGGCTATCCTTTCCAAAACGGATCTGCGCAGCGAGGAAACGCTGGCAAAACACGCGGACTGGGTGGAAGAATTCCTGCCCCGCTACGAGGATGTCAACGCCGAAAATATCCACTCCATCGTCCAGAAGGAAATCGGCCTGGTCTTCATGCAGGTGCTGGAGGACGCGGACGTTTACAAGAGGACGGAGGCCGGACGGGAAGGATTTGAAAGATTTATGAATTCTCTCAATGAGGGGTGAACTCTTTTTGGCGGCCGCCGCTTTTATCGCATTTCACCGAACCCTTCCGCATTTTTCCCTCATCCTTCGGGAAAAAAGCCCGATGCAAAAAACCGTTATTTGTGTTAAGATAGACGGGAATGCGAAGGAAGGTTGAGAGGTATGAAGTTTTTACTGGCGGCATTGAACGCGAAATATATCCATTCCAATCCGGCGATTTACAGTCTGCGGGCCTATGCGGCCGCACAGGCGCCTGAGGCGGAGCGGGAAGTGGAACTGGCCGAATATACGATCAATCAGAAACCTGAGGATATCCTGACGGATCTCTATGAGAGACAGCCGGATATCGTCGGGTTTTCGTGCTATATCTGGAACTGGCGTCTGATCCGGGAACTGATTCGGGAACTGATTCGGGAACTGCATAAAATCCTTCCGGAACTTCCTGTCTGGCTGGGAGGGCCGGAAGTTTCCTTTGACGCGGAGAAAATCATCGGGGAAGAACCGGCTGTCACCGGCATCATGGTAGGGGAAGGGGAGGAAACGTTTTCCCAGCTGCTGGAATATTACCGGGAGCGCGCGAATGGAAACGGGAGGAAGATGCAGATGCAGATCGCTGCGTTCTGGCCGGGAGCGGCGCAGAATGCGGGGCTGTATTCCATCGCCGGGCTGGTGTTTCGGGACAGCGTGTCCGGGGAGATCGTACGCACCGGAGAACGTTCGCCGGCAGACCTCAACGCCATTCCCTTTTTCTACCGGGATCTGAAAGAATTCGAGAACCGCATCGTCTACTATGAATCCAGCCGGGGCTGCCCGTTCAACTGCAGCTATTGCCTTTCTTCCGTGGACAAAACGCTTCGACTCCGGAATCCGGAACTGGTCAAAAAGGAACTGCAGTTTTTTCTGGATCGGAAAGTGGCTCAGGTGAAGTTCATCGACCGGACCTTCAACTGCAATCACCGCCATGCCCAGGAAATCTGGAAATATATTCTGGAACACGACAACGGAATCACCAATTTCCACTTCGAAATTTCGGCGGATCTTCTGGACGGGGCCGAGCTGTCGCTTCTGGCGAAAATGCGCCCGGGGCTGGTGCAGCTGGAAATCGGAGTCCAGTCCATCAATCAGAAAACCCTGCGGGCCGTGCGGCGCTATACGAATCTGGAACGGCTTCGCCACACGGTGGTGCGCATCCATGCGGAGCATAACATCCATATCCATCTGGATCTCATCGCCGGGCTGCCCTATGAGGATCTGACGAGCTTCGTCCGTTCTTTCGATGCCGTTTATACGATGCGGCCGCAGCAGTTGCAGCTGGGATTTCTGAAGGTGTTGAAGGGATCCTATCTGGCGGAGATGGCGGAGGAGTGGGGGATCGTGTCCCGGAGCGAACCGCCCTATGAGGTGCTCTGCACGAAATGGCTGTCCTTTGCGGATATCATCCGGCTGAAACGGGTGGAGGAGATGGTGGAACTGTATTATAACAGCGGGCAGTTTACCCATGTGCTTCCGCTTCTGGAACTGCGTTTTCAAAGCCCGTTCGCCCTGTTTTCGGCGCTGGCGGATTACTATGAAAAGGAAGGCTATCGGAAGAACAGCCCCTCCCGGGAATACCGCTATCAGGTGCTTTTGGATTTCGCGAAGAAAGCGGATCCCGGGCGGGAAGAGCTATACAGGGAACTTTTGATCTTCGATCTGTATCTGCGGGAGAACGCGAAGAGCCGTCCGGCTTTCGCCGGGGAAGCGGCGGAAAACCGGGAGCTGCTGGCGAGGTTTTTCCGCGGGGAAAAGCAGTTCAGAAGCCAGGCGCATCTGGAACTTTTCACCTGGCCGGTGGACCGGCAGGCATGGGAGCTGGCGGAGCAGTTCGACCGGTTGTCCGGACGGGGGGAAAAGCCGGCCGAAAAGACCGCAATTCTGTTCGACTATCGGCAGAGAAATCCGCTGGATCACAACGCCATATTCCGTAAGCCTGTTTTGCGGGAAGCGCAGGAGGACACGAAGTGAACGCGCATACGAAAGCGATTTTGGATCTCTTGGATGAACATTACGGCACGGAATACATCTGCTATTTAAACCATGAAAACGCATGGCAGCTTCTGATCGCCACGATCTTAAGCGCCCAGTGTACGGATGCCAGGGTGAATATCGTGACGAAGGATCTGTTCGTGAAATATCCTTCCGTGGAGGCATTCGCCAACGCGGACTTAAAGGAGCTGGAACAGGATATTCGTCCCACCGGATTTTATCACAATAAAGCCAAAAATATCATCGCCTGCTGCAGAGATCTCATGGAAAAGTTCGGAGGACAGGTGCCGTCCTCCCTGGAGGATCTGACATCCCTGGCAGGGGTGGGCAGGAAGACGGCCAATGTCATCCGGGGAAACATTTATCATGAGCCCAGCGTGGTGGTGGATACCCATGTGAAGCGGATCTCCAAAAAGCTGGGGCTGACCAAAGAGGATGACCCGGTGAAGGTGGAGATGGAGCTGATGGAAGTTCTTCCCAAAGATCACTGGATTTTATACAACATTCAAATCATCACCCTGGGCAGGCAGATCTGCAAAGCGCCCACACCCCGATGCGGCGAGTGCTTTCTGACGGAGTATTGTCCGGATTATCAGGCCCGCTGCGGGAAGAAGGAAAAGGAGAGCGAATCGCATGGGTGAGCCGGTACGGGATTACGTCTGCCTGGATCTGGAGACCACAGGCCTGAGGCCGAAATTCGATAAAATCATCGAGATCGGCGCGGCCCGGGTGCGCGGCGGAAAGATAGAGGAGACTTTCGAAACCTTCGTGCGGCCGGGCATCGCCCTGCCGGAGCGGATCGCGGAACTGACGGGGATCGAAGAAAAGGATCTGGACGGAGCGCCCTCCATCGGGGAAGTCCTTCCGGCGTTTCTGGCATTCGCACGGGATCTGCCTTTTCTGGGACACAACGTGGGATTCGACTATGCCTTTCTGAAACGGGCGGCGGTCAACGCCGGGATCGGGTTGGAGCGCAGCGCCATCGATACGCTGAAGCTGGCCCGGAAATTCCTGCCGGAGCTGCCGGGCAGGCGCCTGTCCGACCTGTGCGTCCATTACGAAATCCCGCTGCGCAACCACCGGGCCCTTTCGGACGCCTGCGCCGCCCACTTCCTCTATCAGCGGCTGTGCGACGAATTCTATCGGGAGGAAGAATTTCGTCCCGTCCCGTTGCTGTGCAAAGTCAAAAAGGAAGGGCCCGCTTCGAAGGCGCAGAAAGAGCGGCTGAAGAAGCTGTGCGACAGACATGGAATCCGGCCCGATTTCGATCCCGAGCTGTTGACGAAAAATGAAGCAAGCCGTCTGATCGATCGGATTCTTGCGGCACATGGAATCTTGCAAAAGTAAAAGAAGTGCATTATAATGGTCAGAAGACTTGAAACGGAATCAGACGGGATTCGGCGCGCGCTCTTTGGCACAAAAGCGCTTTGAAATGGAGGAAAATATGTTTAATTTTCATAATCAGAAAACGAAGAAGGTCGTATCATCCGTGATCATCATCGTCCTCGTACTGGCGATGATCATCCCCACTCTTTTGTCCTTTATGTGAAAGAGCGTTTGAAAAGAGAGGATCGATCGATGAAGAAAATGGGATTGAAACTGGCAGGAATGGCGCTTTTGATGGCGTTTTGTATCCTGATGCCGCACGAGAAGGCGCTGGCAGCGCCCGATGACACCATTCCTCAGGGCGTAAGCGCAGCGGGAATGGATCTTTCCGGCATGACGCGGGAGGAAGCGACTGCGGCGATCAGCTCCTATGTCTCCGCCCTGGGCGAGAAGGAAGTGCAGCTGATGTCCGAGGACGGCAAGAGCGTATCCGTGACCGCCGGGGCGTTGGGCCTGTCCTGGAAAAACCAGGGGATCGTGGAAGAAGCGGTGAATCTGGGCCGTAAAGGCAATATCGTGGCCCGGTATAAGGCGAAGGAAGACCTGGAGCATAAGGGCCGTGACTATGAAATCGAGCTGGAATTCGACCGGAATGCCATTTCCGGCGTGGTGGAAGGACAGTGCAGTCAGTTCAATCAGGAAGCGGTGGATGCTCATCTGACGCGGGTGAACGGTTCTTTTGAAGTAGAAGAAGGGCAGACCGGCTATATCGTGGACGAAGCGGCCAGCGTTTCCGCCATCTACGATTATATGACGCAGGAGTGGAACCGTCAGGACGGCAGCATCCAGCTGGCGATGACCGTGGACGAACCGCAGGGGAAGGCGGAAGACCTGCTGAAAGTGAAGGATGTGCTGGGAACGTTCACCACCAGCTATTCCTCTTCCGGACCGTCCAGAAGCAAAAACGTGTCCAACGGCTGCGCCCTCATCGACGGAACCACCCTGTACCCCGGGGAGACGTTTTCCACCTATGACGCGGTGAAACCCTTCTCGGAAGAGAACGGATACTATATGGCGGGTTCCTATCTGAACGGCAAGGTGGTGGACAGCATCGGCGGCGGAATCTGCCAGGTTTCCACCACGCTGTACAACGCGGTGCTGCGGGCGGAGCTGGAAGTGACGGAGCGGCACAACCATTCCATGATCGTCACATATGTGGATCCTTCCGCAGACGCGGCCATCGCCGAGTCATCGGGGAAGGACTTCCAGTTCGTCAACAATACGGACTACCCCATTTATATAGAAGGGCGGACGGAAAACAAGAAGATAACGTTCACGATTTACGGCGTGGAAACCCGGGATCCGGGCCGCACCGTGGTCTATGAGAGCGAAGTGCTGGAGAAGACGGTGCCGGAGCAGGATGAGATCGTGCAGGACGCGTCCCAGCCCGTGGGCTATATCCAGATCAGCAGCGCGCACATCGGATACAAGGCGCAGCTTTGGAAGGTGGTCAAAGAGGGCGGCAAAGAGGTCAGCCGGGAGAAGGTCAACAGCAGTACCTATCAGATGAGTCCCAAGACCGCTACGGTGGGGACAGCCACCGAAGATCCCAATGTCAGCAACATGCTGCAGGCGGCCATCGCCACCAGCAGCATTTCGGAAGTACAGAATACCCTGGCGAATATTCAGGCTGCTCAGGAAGCGGCGGCGGCGCTGACGCAGGAGCAGCTGGAGGCCATCGCGGCAGCTCAGGCAGCGGCCGAACAGGCCGCCCAGGACGCTGCGGCGGGGAATTGATCCGCTGCGCCGGGGAATGACGGAGAAACAGGATACAGAGGTTCTATGAAATCGGGAAATGTGACGGGAAATGTCTATCGGCGAAGCGTTTACCAAAAACTGAATCCGGAAAGAAAGGAAAAGCGCGCAGTTTCAGGGGAGAACTGCGCCTTTTTTATGCCGGACAGCGGCGCGCGGATCGCTGTGGCCATGGATCAGACCCTTTATCCCGGGGAGTCAGGGGGGAAATACGCCGTGTACGCGGCGGCGAATCAGGCGGCAGCTTCAGGCGCCCGGAAACTCTCCGGCATCCTTTTGCGGATTTTGTTGCCTGAAGGCGCACCGGAGCAGGCGCTGCAGAGCATCGCAAAAGGGGCAAAAGAAGCTGCGGACCGGCTGGGCGTTTCCGTTTTGGATACGAAGGCCGGCGTGTCTTTCGGGGTGACGGCGCCCTTGACTTCGGCCGTAGCTTTTGGCGAAGAGGCCGTTTTCGAAACGAGAACGGCGCGCGGGGGGCGCGGGGCGCTTCCGGAAGACGGAGAGGATGCGGGGCGTCCCGCGCGTTCGGAAGAATCGGGAGCAGCGGGATGCAGGCAGGTGGTCATGACCAAATGGGCGGGCCTGGAGGGCAGCGTCCTTTTGGCGGATCGGTGCGGCGAAACGCTGCGGGAGCGCTATCCGGCCTGGCTGCTGGATGAGGCCAGAGGTCTGGAACGATATCTGTCCGTGCAAAGGGAGGCGGCAGCCGCCGGGGAGTCCGGCGCTGACGCGCTCTGCGCGGCGGCAGAGGGCGGGATTTTCCATGCCCTCTGGACGCTGGCGCAGCGGGCCGGTGTCGGACTGGACATCGATCTGAAACGGATCCCCATCCGTCAGGAGACGGTGGAGATCTGCAATACCCTGGATTTAAATCCCTATGAACTGCTGGCCAACGGAAGTCTTCTGTGCTTAAGCGCCCGGGGGGAAGAGCTGGTGCGGATATTTCTGGCGAGAGGGATCCCGGCAGCGGTCATCGGGATCGCTGTTCCCGGAAACGACAGGGTAGTCCGAAGCGGGGACGAAATCCGTTTCCTGGAACCGGCCAGGGAGGACGAAATTTTTAAAATATGGAAAAGTATGGAGTGAAAAGGAGCCGATATGAGAGAAGAATTGCTGAAAATCATCGAGAAAAACAGCCGGATCGATTTAAAGGAGCTGGCTGTCATTTTAGGGGTGGAAGAAATCGACGTGGTCAATGAAATGGCGGCCATGGAAGCGGAGGGTATCATCTGCGGGTACCATACGCTGATCGACTGGGAAAAGACCAGCATTGAGAAAGTATCCGCCCTCATCGAAGTGCGGGTGACCCCCCAGAGAGGGCAGGGATTCGACAGGATCGCGGAGCGCATTTACAAATATCCTGAGGTCAACGCGGTCTATCTGATTTCCGGCGGATTCGATCTGCTCGTTACCCTGGAAGGAAAATCCTTAAAAGAGGTATCCGCTTTCGTTTCCGACAAGCTGGCGCCTCTGGACAGCATCCTGAGCACTGCAACCCATTTTATCCTGAAAAAATATAAGGATCACGGTACCGTCCTGACGAAAAAGTATGAAGACCAGAGGGAGAAGATCACGCCATGAGAAATCCGCTATCAGATAAAATCGTAACGATCAAGCCCTCGGGCATCCGGAAATTCTTCGATATCGTCAGCGAGATGGATGACGCCATTTCGCTGGGCGTAGGGGAACCGGATTTCGACACGCCCTGGCACATCCGGGATGAGGGCATTTATTCCCTGGAGAAGGGAAGAACATTTTACACCTCAAACGCGGGCTTAAAGGAGCTGAAGGTGGAAATCTGCAACTACCTGCGCCGCAGGTTCGGGCTGGAATACGATCCTGCCCATGAGGTGCTGGTGACCGTAGGCGGATCCGAGGCTATCGACATCGCGCTGCGGGCTATGGTGAATCCGGGGGATGAAGTCCTGATTCCCCAGCCCTCCTATGTATCTTACGAGCCCTGCGCCGTCCTGGCGGATGCAGTGCCGGTGATCATCAACTTAAAGGAGGAGAATGAATTCAGGCTGACGGCGCAGGAACTGCTGGACGCCGTTACGGACAAGACAAAAATCCTGGTTCTGCCCTTCCCGAACAATCCTACCGGGGCCATTATGGAGCGCAGCGATCTGGAAGCCATCGCGAAGGTGATCGTCGAAAAGGATCTGTTCGTGATTTCGGATGAGATCTACGGGGAGCTGACGTACAAAGAAAAACACGTGTCCATCGCCGAGTTGCCGGGGATGAAAGAACGGACCATCCTCATCAACGGCTTTTCCAAAGCCTATGCCATGACCGGATGGCGTCTGGGCTATGCCTGCGGCCCTGCGCCCGTCATCGAGCAGATGCTCAAGATCCATCAGTTCGCCATCATGTGCGCCCCCACCACCAGCCAGTATGCGGCCGTGGAAGCCATGAAAAACGGGGATGAGGATGTGGCGGAAATGAGGGAACAGTATAATCAGCGCCGCCGCTATCTCATGAGCGCATTCGAGGAGATGGGGCTGCCCTGCTTCGAACCCTATGGCGCCTTTTACGTGTTCCCCTGCATCAGGGAGTTCGGCATGAGCAGCGACGAGTTCGCCACACGGTTTTTGCAGGAAGAAAAGGTGGCTGTGGTGCCGGGAACGGCTTTCGGAGACTGCGGGGAAGGGTTCATCCGAATCTCTTACGCCTATTCTCTGGAGAACCTGAAGGTGGCTATCGGACGGCTGGCGGATTTCGTCGGGCGGCTGAAAGAAGAAAAACGGAAGGCAGAGGAAGATAAGCCATGCTGAATATCGTGCTGCACCAGCCGGAGATCCCGGCGAACACCGGCAATATCGGACGGACCTGCGTGGCCACCGGCACGGTGCTGCATCTGATCGAGCCCCTGGGTTTTTCCCTGAGCGAAAAGCAGCTCAAACGGGCGGGCATGGACTACTGGCACAAGCTGGACGTGCGCCGGTATATCAATTTCGCGGACTTTCTGGAGAAGAATGAGGGCGCTTTCGCTTCCGGGGCCAGGCTGTGGATGGCCACCACCAAGGCCAGAAAAGTCTATACCGATGCGCCCTTCGGGCCGGACGATTATCTCATGTTCGGCAGGGAGAGCGCGGGGATTCCGGAGGAAATCCTGGTGGAATACGAGGACTGCTGTATCCGGATCCCCATGCTGGACGAAATCCGTTCCTTAAATCTGTCCAACTCCGCAGCTATCGTCCTCTATGAGGCGCTGCGCCAGAACGGCTTTCGGGGCCTGCAGGAAAAGGGACAGCTGCACCGGCTGAGCTGGAAGGACGAAAACTGAGGGGCATCATTCGTCGTCTTCCTCGGCTACGGGCAGGGAGAAGATGAATTCGCTCCCGACTCCTTCCGTGCTGATAACGTTGATATTTTCATTGTGGGCCTGGATGATTTCCTTCGTGATGGAAAGTCCCAGGCCCGTTCCTTTTTTGTCCTTGCCCCGGGACAGGTCGGTCTTATAGAAACGGTCGAAAATGAGTTTTAAACTGTCCTTGGGGATGCCGATGCCGCTGTCCTTGACCGAGGTGAACACCTTGCCGTGCTTTTCCACGGTTTCAATTTTGATGGCGGAGTCCGGATAGGAAAATTTGATGGCGTTATCCAGCAGATTGTAGAGTACCTGCTCGATTTTTCCCCGATCCGCCACCACGGGAAGGCGGTCGCCGGTGAGGATCAGCTCGATCCCGATATGTTTCTGGCGGCAGGTGCCTTCGAAGGACGCGGCGGTGGAGCGAATCACCTGGTTGATGTCGAAGATGGTCTTCTCCAGGGCCATACCCTTCAGATTCAGGTTATTTAAGGTCAGCAGGCTGTTGGTCAGCTTGATCAGCCGATCCGTCTCGTTGAGCACGATGCCGAGGTATTTCCCGTGCAGCTCCGGCGGGATGGTGCCGTCCTGCATGGCCTCCAGATAGCCCTTGATGGAGGTCAGAGGGGAGCGGAAATCGTGGGAAACGTTGGCCACGAATTTCTTCTGATTGTCCTCCCCCCGTGCCAGCTCGCTGGCCATGTAGGAAAGGGAGGCGGCCAGGTAGCCGATTTCGTCTTCGCTGTCCACCTGAAACTCATAGTGCAGGTTCCCGGCGGCGTACTGTTCCGTGGCTGCGGTGATTTTGCGCAGGGGCAGATAGACCATCTCCGTGAAAAAGATCAGGATGATCAAAGACAGCAAAAAGAAGATGACGAGCATAATATAGGAAATGTTTAAAAGGCTCTCGCTGGAAGCCCGGATGGAAGCGATGGTGGTATGAATGACCACATAGCCGCGCACCTTGAAGTCGGAGGTGATGGGCGCAAAAACGCTGAGCATCTCCTCGTCGAAACAATGGAAAAAGTCGCCTACCGTGTAGAAGGAGCCTTCCGTGACAGTGGGATCGAAATCCTCCACCACGTTCTCGTGTTCCACGTCCAGCGGCTCCTCCGTGGTCATGATCATGCGGCCGGAAGGGTTGATGATCCAGATCTGGGAATCCAGATATGTGCTCAGGGCGTCGAGCTGTTCTTTGACGGATTCCAGCGAGCGTTTGCTGTCGTACAGCTCCGAAGCGTAAGTGTTGGCGATCAGGGTGGCCTCCTGATAGAGGGAGTCCGCCCGCTCGCGTTTCAAATGCTCCATGGTCATGCTGGAGACGAAGGTCGCTACGATGATGAAGCCGAAGCAGCCGAAGATCAGGTAGGCAAGCACGAATTTCAGATAGAGGGTTTTGCGCATCCGTTATCTCACCTCGAATTTATAGCCGATCCCCCAGATGGTAGCGATTTTCCAGTTGGCATGATCCTTGATCTTCTCCCGCAGGCGCTTGATGTGCACGTCCACGGTTCGTGTATCCCCGATGTATTCATAGCCCCAGATCTGGTCCAGAAGCTGTTCCCGGGAAAAGACGTGGTTGGGAGAAGAGGCCAGGAAATAGAGCAGTTCCAGCTCTTTTGGAGGCATATCTACGGTTTTCCCCAGATAGACAACGGAATAGTTGGTCTTATTCACGGTGAGCCCATCGTATTCCACGCATTCCACGGCGGGCTTTTGCGGAGCGGCGGGGGCGGATTTATAGCGGCGCAGAACCGCCTTGACCCTTGCCACCAGCTCTTTGGAATCGAAGGGCTTTTCGATGTAGTCATCCGCGCCCAGCTCCAGCCCCAGCACCTTGTCGAAAATCTCCCCTTTGGCCGAGAGCATGATGATGGGCACGGAGGAACGGCTTCGAACCTCCCGGCAGACCTGGTAGCCGTCGATGCCGGGAAGCATCAGATCCAGAAGAATCAGATTGGGGGAAAAACTGTTCACCGCTTCCAGGGCGGACTCCCCGTCCCCTACAATCTTCGTGTCGAAGCACTCTTTGGTCAGATACAGAGAGATCAGTTCGGCGATGTTGGCATCGTCGTCCACGATCAGAATTTTCTGCTTATTCACCATTTCGATTTCTCCTCTTATTCTTTGAATTCCACAACAGTGACCCCTGCGTCGCCCTCGCCGTATTCGCCGAGCCGGTAGGACTTGATGTATTTCACGCGCTTTAAGTGCTGCTGCACCGCGTTTCGCAGGGCGCCGGTGCCCTTGCCGTGCACTACGCGGACGCTCTTTAAGTGGGCCAGATAGGCGTCGTCCAGATATTTATCCAAAAGCGGGATGGCTTCGTCTACCGTCTTTCCCAGGAGGTTGATTTCGGGGGAAACGGAAATGGACTTGGACATGCGCAGCTTGCCGGTGCCGGTTCGCTTCATATTTGGCGCGGTGACGGAAGGCTCCTCCACCCGCACAAGATCCCGCACGTTGACATTGGTGCGCAGAATGCCGCACTGGACGAAGAGGTTGCCCTTCGCGTCCGGGAGGGAGCTCACCGTTCCCTTGAGTCCCATGGAAACGACCCTGACCAGATCGCCTTTTTTGAGCTGCTCGGGTTTCAGCTGGGCTTTGGGGGCCTCCTTTTTCTGAATGGAAAGCCGACTGTTTTTTTCGTCGATTTTGCCGCGGAGTTTTTCGCGGGTTTTTTCCAGATCCTTCATGGAAGCGCCGGGGCCGGCTTTCTGGAAGACCCGGATGGATTCGTCGGCCACGTTTTTGGCATCCTGCAGGATTTCGCGGGCTTTTTCATTGGCCTCCCGCAAAATCCGGTCTTTGGCCTGATCGATTTTCTCGTTCTTTTCCTGCAGCCGTTTCTTTAAAGCCTCCACTTCTTTTTTATAGGCTTCGATTTCCCGCTGTTCCCGCTCGATGGTAACGCGGCTGGCTTCCAAATCGGAAATCACGTCTTCGAAGTTCACGTCCTGCTCGTCGATCTGTTCTTTCGCCGCTTCGATGATCTCATCGGACAGCCCCAGCTTTTTGGAGATGGCGAAAGCGTTGCTCTTGCCCGGAACGCCCAGCAACAGCCGATAGGTCGGGCGCAGCGTCTCCACGTCGAATTCGCAGCAGGCGTTCTCCACAAAAGGAGTGGAGAGTGCATAGATTTTCAGCTCGCTGTAATGGGTGGTGGCCATGGTGCGGATCCCCCGATCGTGCAGGAAATTCAGGATGGCGATGGCCAGAGCCGCGCCCTCCGTGGGATCCGTGCCGGCCCCCAGCTCGTCGAACAGACAGAGGGAATCGGCGTCCGCATGGGCCAGGATGGAAACGATGCTGGTCATGTGGGAGGAGAAGGTGCTGAGGCTCTGCTCGATGCTCTGTTCATCCCCGATATCCGCGAATACCTCTGTGAAGATGGAAAGCTCAGACCGATCCAAAGCCGGGATGTGCAGCCCCGCCTGCCCCATCAGGGTCAGAAGCCCCACGGTCTTTAAGGAAACGGTCTTGCCGCCGGTATTGGGGCCGGTGATGATCAGGAGGTCGAAGTCCCTGCCCAGCTCCACGTCGATGGGCACCACCTTCTTCCTGTCCAGAAGGGGGTGGCGCCCCTGGCGGATGCGGACCCGGCGCTCCTGATTGAAGACCGGTCGGGTGGCGTTTAAATCCATGGCCAGGGCCGCCCGGGCGAAGATGAAGTCCAGCCGGGTCAGGATGCGCATATCTTCGGAAATCTCAAGGGCGTGTTCCGCGGCCTGAGCGCTCAGAGAGGCCAGGATGACGGCGATCTCCTTTTGCTCTTCGATTTCCAGTTCCCGCAGCTGATTGTTTAAGTTGACCACGGCGGCGGGTTCGATGAAAAAGGTGGAACCGCTGGAGGACTGGTCGTGAACCATGCCGGGCACCTGATTTTTATACTCCGACTTCACGGGAATGCAGTAGCGGCCGTCCCGCATGGTGATGACGCTGTCCTGCAGCCAGGAACGGGCCGAACCGTTCACCATGCTGTTCAGCTGGCTGTGGATTTTCTCGCCCACGCTGACCATGCTGCGGCGGATCCGCTTTAAGTTGGCGCTGGCATCGTCGGCGATCTCCTCTTCTGACAGGATGCAGCGGCGGATCTCGGAAGAAAGAGGCGTCAGGGGCTCCAGAAAGTTGAAATCCTCGGTCAAACAGTCCGCCGCCTCGTCCTCCCTGTCCTGCCGGCCATAATTTTTCACCCGGGCAGCGTTTTCCAAAAGGCCCGCTATGCCCATGAGTTCCGGGGCCGAAAGGGCGCTGCCGATTTCCAGGGATTTCAAACTCATGCCCAGAGGCCGGTTATTCCCGAAATTGATGCTCCCCTTGCGGAACAGACGGGCCAGGGCGGCGGCCGTCTCCTCCTGGGCAGCCTCGATGTCTGCGGGATCCGTCATGGGGGCGAGACTGCGGCACAGCTCCCGGCCCGGGGCGGAGGAAGCCTTCTCCTCCAGCATGCGGATCACTTTGTCATATTCCAATACGCGCAAAACTTTGGCGTTCATGTTTCCCTCCATTCAGAAGCGCTTTTGCAGTCTTCTTTCTTCAAAAGTCATTTCTGCAGTCATTGAACAGTCGTTTGTCCTTATCATACCATAATGTCCGGGAAACGCAAAGCGAAGTTTGGCTATCTTGCGCCGGGGAGGGCTTTGGGTTATACTACTAAGAAAGCCCGGAACAGCGGGGATGCCCGGGCATATATGGATTTTCGGCGAAAAAGGAGAACGGCGATATTATGGAAGAAAATCAGCAGAACCAGGACATCGAATTCATCAAGGAAAAAGTGAAGGAACGGCCTTTAAACCGGAAAAAGCTGATGCGGCGGACGCTGCTGACCGCCAGCATGGCGGTGATTTTCGGCCTCATCGCGTGCTTCACGTTTCTGGTGCTGGAGCCGGTGTTTTCCAACCTCCTCTACCCCGAGGAGGAGCCCCGGCAGGTGGAGCTCAGGGAAGAAAACATCGCGGAGGAAATCGGCCCTGAGGATATGCTTTTGGAGGAGGAAACGGAGGAAGAAAGCCAGCCCCAGACCGTAGTGGAAAAGGTGGAGCTGGAGATGAGCGATTTCCAGAGGCTGTACCGGACGATGTGCGCTCTGGGCCAGGAAGTGGCGAAGGAATCCCTGGTGACGGTGACGGGCGTGACTTCGGACGTCGACTGGTTCAATAACCCTTATGAAAATCAGGGGCAGACTTCAGGCCTCATCGTGGCGGACAACGGACAGGAACTTCTGATCCTGTCGGACAGCGCCGTCCTGGAAGGCGCGGAATCCATGGAGGTGACCTTTTCTGACGGCATGAAGGCTGAGGCCGAGTTGAAAAGCAAGGACAAGGAGACAGGTCTGGCCGTGGTGGGGGTGGAGCTGTCCGCTATGGACGAGGAGACCAAAAACGCGGTGAAAGCGGCCGTGTTGGGCGGATCCGGCAGCAGCCTTCTGGCCACGCCGGTGTTGGCGCTGGGAAGGCCCGTGGGCACTGCGGGTTCCGTGATTTTCGGCATGGTGACCTCCACGGACCAGCGGGTGAACCTGGAGGATCACAATCTGCAGATGTTGACCACGGACATGGTGGGGAAAAACAGCTCCAGCGGCGTGCTGATTAACCTCTCCCGGCAGGTGGTGGGAATCATCAGGCAGGAGGAAGGGGAAGAGGACGGCACCAGGACGCTCACCGCTTATGGCATTACGGATTTGCTGCCTATCATCCGGAAACTTTCCAACGGCCAGCAGATCGCTCATCTGGGCATTACCGGAACCGATGTGCCGGAGGAAGCCCATGAAGAGGGGGGCGTTCCGCGCGGAGCCTATGTGACCGGAATCCGGATGGATTCGCCTGCCATGCGGGCAGGAATCCAGAGCGGGGATGTGATCACGAAGCTGGGGACGGCTGAGATTTCCTCCTTTTCGGACTACCAGGACGCCCTGCTGAACCTTTCCCCGAATTCCGAAATCACCGTCACGCTGATGCGCCAGGGACAGCCGGAGTATCAGGAAATGACGCTGGAAGTGATTCTGGAGGGATGATGGCTGGCGGCAAAAATTACAAAAGAAACGACAAAAGAAACGAGGAAGAGACAATGAAATTTTTGAAGGATTACAAAGAAGGCGACCGGGTATTCGATATCTACCTTTGCAAACACAAGCAGTCCGCCGTGACGAAAAACGGAAAACCTTACGATACGGTGATTTTGCAGGATCGGACAGGCACTATGGACGCCAAAATCTGGGATCCCAACAGCGCCGGAATCGAAGACTTCGACAGCCTGGACTACATCGAGGTATACGGAGACGTGACCAGCTTCCAGGGCGCGTTGCAGGTCAATGTCAAACGCGTCCGCCTCTGCCGGGAAGGAGAGTACGAGCCTTCCGATTACCTTCCCGTGAGCCGGTATGATAACGGCCAGATGTATCAGGAACTTTTAGGCTACATCGCCGGGCTGGAAAATTCCTGGATCAAACAGCTGCTGAAGGCCTTTTTCGTGGAAGATGAGACTTTCATCGCCGCGTTCCGGAAATCCTCGGCGGCTAAAAGCGTGCACCACGGCTTCGTCGGCGGGCTGTTGGAGCATACCCTGAGCGTGGTGCGGCTGTGCGATTATTTCTGCAAAGCCTATCCCCTGCTGAAACGGGATCTTCTGCTGGCGGCGGCCATGTGCCACGATATCGGAAAGACCAGGGAGCTGTCGCTCTTTCCACAGAACGACTATACGGATGACGGGCAGCTTTTGGGCCATATCGTTATGGGGGCGGAGATGGTGAGCGAAAAGATCCGCGCCATCCCGGGCTTCCCGCCGGTACTGGAAGCCCAGTTAAAGCACTGCATTCTGGCCCACCACGGGGAATACGAATACGGCTCTCCCAAAAAGCCGGCGATCATGGAAGCGCTGGCGCTGAACCTGGCGGATAACGCGGACGCCAAGCTGGAAACTTTTACGGAAATCCTGGAAGGCACGGCGGAGCAGGGATGGCTGGGCTACAATCGGCTGTTCGAGTCCAACCTGCGGAGCACCCGGATGGAGTGAGAAGATGTAAGCCGTTCTTTATAAACCATAAGTCATAAGCCACAGGCGGCACAGCTTCGGAAAAGGCCGGAGCGCCGCCTACGATCCGGACGGGAAGCGGGTGCGGATCCTGCGAATTGTGCGGATCCGCGCGAAGGAAATGAGGAAAAATCAGGAGATGAAGATTCAGAAAAATCAGATTTGTACGGTGGAAATCACGGATCTGGGAGCGGATGGAGAAGGAATCGGGCATTTGGAGGAGAAGGAAGGCGCGGAGAAAGGGGGCTTCGGCGGCTATACGCTCTTCGTCAAAGATGCGCTGATCGGGGATGTGGTGCGGGCCAGGATCGTGAAGGCGAAAAAGGGATACGCCTACGCCAGGCTGGAAGAAATCCTGACCCCTTCCCCGGATCGGGTGGAAGCGCCCTGCCTTTACGCCAGACAGTGCGGCGGCTGCCAGCTGCAGGCCCTGTCCTACGAAAAGCAGCTGGCCTTCAAAGACAGGAAAGTGAAGAATAATCTGATCCGGATCGGCGGCTTTTCTCCGGAATTCGTGGAGCGGATCATGGAGCCGCCCATCGGAATGGAACCGTCCGCCGGCTTCGAGGCGCCTTTTCGGTACCGCAACAAGGCCCAGTTTCCGGTGGGGCGCGACCGGAACGGAAGGCTGATCACCGGATTCTACGCGGGGCGCACCCATTCCATCATCGAGAACCGGGACTGCCTTCTGGGCGTAAAAGAAAATGAAATCGTGCTGAATACAGTGCTGGCGTTCGCCGAAGAAAAGGGAATCGACGCCTACGATGAGAAGACGGGAAAAGGGCTTTTGCGCCACGTGCTCATCCGCAAGGGGTTTGCTACCGGTCAGGTTATGGTCTGTCTGGTCATAAACGGCGCGCGTCTGCCGGAGGAAGAGGAGTTGGCGAATCGGCTGTTCGCGGCCGTGCCCGGGATGACCAGCTTTTCCGTCAATGTCAACCGGGAAGCCACCAACGTGATCCTGGGGGAGAAGACCCGCCTGATCCGGGGAAAAGAACGGATCGAGGATCAGATCGGGGGCCTGACGTTTTCCATTTCGCCCCGCTCTTTCTATCAGGTCAATCCCGTCCAGACGGAGCGGATTTACGCTCAGGCGCTGGAGTACGCGGGGCTCACCGGGAAGGAAACCGTCTGGGATCTCTACTGCGGTATCGGCACCATTTCCCTGTTTCTGGCCCGGAAGGCCAAAGACGTATACGGGGTGGAAATCGTGCCGGAGGCCATCGACGACGCGAAGAAGAACGCGGAGCGAAACGGCATTTCCAACGCCCATTTCCATGTGGGAAAAGCGGAGGAAGTGCTTCCTGAAAAATACGAAAAGGAAGGGATCTTCGCCGACGTGATCGTAGTGGATCCGCCCCGAAAGGGCTGCGATGAGGCCTGTCTTTCCACCATGGTCCGGATGCGCCCGGAGAGGATCGTGTATGTCAGCTGCGACTCCGCCACGCTGGCGCGGGATTTGAAGTATCTGACGGGGAACGGGTACGAGCTGGTGAAGGGAAGGGCGATCGATAATTTCCCGGGAGGGGTGCATGTGGAGACGGTAGTACTTTTGTCCAAACTCAATGCCAAGCAGCATATCGAGGTGGAGCTGAATCTGGGCGAGCTGGATTTGACAGCGGCGGAGAGCAAGGCTACCTATGACGAAATCAAAGCATATGTGCTGGAGAAGTATGGTTTGAAGGTATCCAGCCTGTACATCTCCCAGGTCAAACGGAAATGTGGGCTGAATGTTGGGCCAAACTATAATCTATCGAAGAAGGAAGACGCGAAAGTACCGCAGTGCCCGCCGGAAAAGGAAGCGGCAATTATAGAGGCATTGAAGCATTTTCAAATGATTTGAGATGTAGTCATAGTTTCCCTTACCTTGAAAAAATGTAGCACAGCTCACCAATCGACAATGATCGGTGAGCTGCGCTTACTATTTTGATCCGTAATCAAGTTATTTCATTGGATGTTGTCTAGAATCTTTTGGACAGCATACGGTTTAGCGTACTTGATATAAGCGTCACTTATAAAAATGGTACCGGCAGCACATGGCTCAACCCACATTGCCGGGTAGACAACAATCTTTTTTGTGTTTCTTCGCCCAGTTGCAGTGATCTCACCGTCAGCGATAATCTCACAACCAGATTGCTTAAGAATGTTCACCAAAGGCATGATCATTTTAATCTGTTTCTCTGGTTTGATTGGCGACGCATTTATCCCATCAATACCCCATTCAAGGAGTTGGAGCGCAGCGAAGCGGTCAAGCATACCGTGTACATATTGGTTTCTGTAATGTTTTAAACATTTAGAACACGCAGATCCACAATCACAAGTACTTAGCAGCTTTTTCATATCGGTTAGTAGCTCAGCAATCGAATCAGCTACACTGACAGCATAACCAGCGCCGCTCGATAAACTATCGTAAAGGTAAATATCAACATAAGAGGCTTCAGAGCCGGTTCTGAGACGATAACCAGTAACAAGTTCTGTAAATTCAACATCAAGTTTTTTACTTGCTACCAATCGTAACGCTTCAGCTAAGGATTGCGCTGCGCGATTAAGCCATGGATTTTCATTTCTTCTTGCGTCAATGATCCTGTCGTCAATTGTGAATTCGAGAACCAACATATCAGTTATGAAGTCATAGCCAAGATTCACATTAAAACAGTTGCTGTGACGGCATTTACTTTGGGCATACTTTGATTTATACGGCCTATTAATATTATTTAGAACAGAAATATCATCACCCGGCATAGCGGCTCCACAGTCTTTGCAGACCATAAAGCCTTTGTCATCCGATCCTTTGTTCAGCATGATAATCCGTTGGTTTGTTCGTGAAGCGATCCGTATGTTTTTGCAGCCCGGAGCAAGTTTCATTTCTTCGGCTTCGGGCAGAGTTGAATACAGAGGCTGCTGTACAGCAGTGTATTCTTCTGACAGCTGAACATCTGGTATTGATTCAGCATTTCTTGGCGCAAACCCCCAAGGGCGCATCATTTCACGAGTAATTTTCAGAGTGCCGTTTCCACAAAACGGACAACGCTTGGTTTTCTCTTCCATCAGACCGAACCAACCGCACTCCGGACATGAGATAACCTGTTTTACGTAATTCGGGTCTTCTGTGTAAGCGCGTGCCGGAGTTAGTGCTTGACCATGACGACGTTCACTTCCAGGATAGTAGAACCCGCCAATCTGATAGGTCTGTTTGTCAACGACAATTGCTCTACCGGGAGCATATTCGCCAATAGCCACATCGAGTCCACGGTCAACTTCGTAAAGAATTTTTCCATACATATCTGGTATGTAGGTACTTACGACATTCTTCGGGAAAGAATATGTTGGGATGATTCCTTCTTCATAGAGAGCGTCAAGAAGAACCTTTGCTTCCCCTTTCTTAGCGCCTTCTTCTATTCCAAAAAGTTCGGGATGCGTCTGGCATTTTTCTCTAAGCGTATCAAAAGATTTTTTCAATTCATCCTCAAACACTGAATAGTGAAATGGTATTCCGACAGGTAAAAGCAGTTTGTTTTTATCACCATCGTAAGCTGCAAGATACTCCTTAAAACTGTCGAGAAAATCGTTAAGGAAAACTGCTGCTGAAACTGTGTCAAGGCTCATATGATTTTCTGAAAGGAATTCCTGGAGGATAACCATGGCTAAATGACGCTGGAGGAGCTTCTCACTTCTTATATCAATCCAAGGCTTGCGAGGGTCACCACGGAACATGGGAATTGGATCATTGAAGTACAATGTATCATACGGACCATCTTCACAGAAGGTAACGATGGTAGATAAACTAGATCCACGTCGGCCAGCACGACCAGCTCGCTG
>QAKV01000036.1 GCA_003343625.1 Clostridiales bacterium | reverse complement strand
AGCTGGCGTCTATCGGAATCCGGGGCGTGGTGCATAAAGTACAGATTTTGGAATGAAAAAAGAGAGAATGTCCGCCTATAGAGAACATATAAATTTCCATTAAAAGCATTTCGGAAGAGTGTATAAAAAAGATAAAAGCTTTAATAAAAAATTGTAAAGAATTGTAAAGAATATGCTCTTTCGTTTATCGAAACGTTGTGATATAATGGACACGCAAAAAAGGATATGGCGATCACCCTACCCTCCCAAAAGTAACGAATCGCCATATCTATTGCTAAAATATTTGCATATTTTAGTGCGTAATAATGTTGCACATATATTAGTGCACCAAATTACAGACAGTGAGATTATAGCAAATAGAGAAAGTGTAGTCAATACTTTTTTGCAAAAAAATTAAGAGAGGAGGATGAAATAAGTGGGTAGGTAGCAAAATACAAAGGAGGTCTATCAATGAATAGAAATATTATCGAAACGGGCATTGATATCTTTGATAAAATGCAAGATACGGGTAGACTTTTCGCGCCAACGAGAGAAGTAGTATCCTATATTGTTCGAAATCTTTTTCCGGGTAAAAAGCGAAGTAATCTGGATGCGCAAGAAATGATTCAAGTTTTAGAAGTTCTTTGGATCATACAACAGATAAGAGAACGGGAGATAAAGGTGAGAGAGTTGGAGTTGCGGGTAAGATCATTGGAAATGGTATGCGATGCGTCAATAAAATTGGGTAATAGTGGGAATCTGACAAGCGAAACTCAAGATTTTCTGTATAAATTATACAAAGAAAGTATTTACTAAACAACAAGAAGAGCCGGGGCGTACAAGGGCCCTGGTTCTTTTTCCGTTAAATGGCAAGAGGCAATGGACCGAACAGGGCGAGTATACCGGAAATTCGGTCCCAGCTGTCTCTGATCCAGACGCAGTCGACGTTTTATATGAGATCTCGGATGGATTTTCCGGATACAGTTTGATGTTCCGAAAAAATACATATTACGTTATCCGGAGCCGCGCGTATGGCGCAAACAATAATACATATATAGACTATGTGTATAATATATGGGCCTCAAATCCCTTTTCGTTTACCGCTGCAATTAAGGACGGAAGCGATGTTTTGAGCAGTATAACAACGAGGGTTTCTTACAGATAGTCAGTTCGCAAAAAACACGACAATCCCCCCATACGTTCCAGGGGTAGAGTTTGCGTTTTGCGCCGTCACTTGATTGCCAATGGCGGCTATCTGCATTGCAGCACCATTACTGCTCGTTTAAAATCTACCGGCGGCCATATTATTTTTGATTGTAACTGGGAGTGAGGCTACCACGTCATTGACAGCATAGCCGTTATTGGCGACAACAAGGATATCAAGCACATATATATTCCCGAATTTATATAAATTGGAATACCCCACAAATTTTTCGCCGCTCGTTACGCCAGGGACTTGCGAGCTACTGTCTAAAAGTTCTTCAAGTTCTTCCGTCTTGCCATTTAAAACAAAAAGCAAAAAAACATTCGAAATTATAGGTGTAGTAAATTCTAAAATTCTATCATTTATATTGCCGCACTGATGGGAATCGACAATTCCTACTACGAAGCCGCTGAAATCGACGGGGCATGCTTTCGGCAGAAGGTATGGTATATCGTTTTGCCTTTGTGCAAGCCCACCACGCTGTTTCTGATGATCACAGGCATCATCAATTCGTTTCAGGTTTTCATCAACGCCTATATGATGACCGGCGGCGGGCCGGACAACAATACGACCATGATCGGGCTGCTGATTTTCAATAACGCGTTTAAATATGGAAAATACGGGCTGGCCTGTGCGGAAGCGATTGTGCTGGCGATCATCATCGCTGCCCTGACTGCGATTCAGTTCAAAGTCTCCGGCGACGATGTGGAATATTGAAGAGGAGGTGTGGATATGACGAAGAGCAGCTTATATTCGGAACATCTATCCAACCCGAAGGTGCGGATTATCCGCAACGGGCTGATCGCAGCCGTTCTGATCTTTTTCTCTGCGTTGGTGCTGTTTCCACTGGTTTATATGGTGGCCTGGTCCTTCGGGCCAAATGTTCAGATGTCTTCCAGCCTGTACACAGTTTTCCCAAAGACATGGACGCTGGAATCCTATCAGGCATTCTTCGCTTTCAGCGAGTATTCCGTGAAATGGCTGTGGAACAGTTTCGTGGTAGCGGCCTGCACGGCGGTCTGCAACGTGATATTCGCCAGTATGGCGGGATATGCGTTTGCAAAAATAAGATTTAAAGGCAATACCTTTCTGTTCTTCCTGATTTTGGTGGCGATGATGATTCCTTATCAGGTAACGCAGGTGCCCTTATATATTCTTATCGTCAATAAGTTTCAGATGAACGATACCTATGCGGCGTTGATTTTGCCCGGTTGTGCCACTGCATATAACATTTTTCTGGCAAAGCAGTTTTTTTCAGGCCTTCCGACGGCCCTGATCGAGAGCGCGAAAGTGGAAGGAGCTTCGCACATCCGAATTTTTGCCAATATCGTGCTGCCGTTGTCCAAAACGATCCTGGCGGTCATGGCGATCAATACCTTTGTAGCCAACTGGAATACGTTTTTCTGGCCGTTTCTGGTCACCTCAAAGGAGTCCATGTTCACCATACAGGTGGCGCTGAAAACCTTCAAATCTTCCAGCTGGACGCTGCTGTCTCCCATGATGGCAGGCGCGACGGTTTCTGCACTGCCGATTTTTATTCTGTTTTTCGCCCTGCAAAAATATTTTCTGGAGGGAGTTACGGTGGGCGCTGTAAAGGGGTGAGCGGACGCGGAAAAATCTACTTTAATCTGACAGGAGAATAAAAACGTATGGAATGGGATCAGATCAAAACAGAGGATAGAAATCAGCATTCGGCGAATATCGATACGCTGAGCACGCTGGAAATGGTGAAGCTGATCAATGACGAGGATAAAAAGGTGGCCTATGCGGTGGAAGCGCAGCTGGAACAGATCGCGGCGGCGGTAGACGTCATCACGGAGCAGCTGAGGCAAAACGGCCGCCTGGTTTATATTGGATGCGGGACTTCCGGTCGCCTGGGCGTACTTGATGCGGCGGAATGTCCTCCCACTTATTCCACCGATCCCGGACAGGTGATCGGTCTGATCGCGGGTGGCCCCAACGCCATGTTCAGGGCGGTGGAGGGCGCGGAGGACGATGCCGAAATGGGAGAGAGGGATTTAAAAGCCATCGATTTTGACAGTCGGGACGTGCTGGTGGGAATCGCCGCTTCCGGCAGAACCCCTTATGTGGTAAGGGCGATGGAATATGCGAAGTCCTGCGGCGCCCATGTGATCGGAGTCGCCTGCTGTACCGGATCGGAGGTGGAGAAAGCGGCGGAGATCGCAATCGTGCCCATGCCGGGGCCGGAAGTCATTACCGGATCCACCCGAATGAAGAGCGCGACCGCTCAGAAAATGGTGCTCAATATGCTCTCCACCTGCGCCATGATCAAACTCGGAAAAGTTTACGGCAATCTGATGGTGGATGTGAAAGCTTCCAATCAGAAGCTGATTCACCGTTGCAGACGGATTGTCAGCGAGGCCACCGGAGTCAGCGAGGAAAAAGCGGATGAAAGCTTAAATCAGTGCGAATACCGGCCGAAGGTGGCTATCGTCATGCTCCTGCGGGGAGTAGATGCCGTGCAGGCGCAGAAGATGCTGGAAAAATGCGACGGGCAGATCGCCCGGGTGATCAAAGAGGGATAAAGAGGAACAGGAATGGCTTACATACGTTGTGACTACAGTTCGGACTTCCTGAAAATGAATACGTCCATGATCGTGCTTTTACCGGAGAAAAGGCCGCCCGCCCAGGCGCCGGTCATTTATCTGCTTCACGGTCTGACGGATAACTGCACGGGGTGGACCAGATATACCTCGGTGGAACGCTACGCCAGGGAGTTGGAGGCGGCAGTAGTTATGCCGGAGGTTCAGAGGAGTTTCTACACGGATATGGCGCTGGGAGTGGATTATTTCAGCTACATCCGCCAGGAACTGCCGGAGGTCTGCGGGAGATTGTTCGGGCTGTCTTCCGACAGAGAGAAAAATTACATCATGGGTTTGTCCATGGGCGGCTATGGAGCGATCAAATGCGCGTTGACTGCGCCTTCGCAATATGCGGGCTGCGCTGCGTTTTCGGCCGTGACGGACGTAGCCGGACGGTGGGAAAGGGCCAATGCCGGGGAGGGAAGAGAATTCTGCGCCATTTTCGGGACAGAAAAGCTCGTGCCGGAGAATTGCGATTTATTCGCATTGGCCCGGAAAGCGGATCCGGCAATTCTTCCGGCTTTTTATCTGACCTGTGGGGAGCAGGATGCGCTGTATGAGGAAAACCTGGCTTTCGCGAAGCTTTTGAGGCAGCGGAATATCGGCATGGAGTTTCTTCATTGGTCGGGGGATCACAGCTGGGATTTCTGGGACAGGTCGTTGAGACAGGCGATGGAGGCGTTGCTGTCTGTGAAAAAGGAGTAAAGAGATCGGAAGGGACGAGAAGAATGACATTACAGGAAAAAATCGGTCAGAAACTTGTGGTCGGCTTTCCAGGCAAGGAACTGGACGGGGAGTTCATCCGGCTGGTGAAGACTTATAAAATCGGCAATGTGGTTTTATTCCGACATAATATAGAGAATTGCGAGCAAATCGGAAAGCTGTGCGGCGAGATCCAGTCGCTGGTGCGGCGGGAAACGGGATATCCAGCCTTTATCTGCATTGATCAGGAGGGAGGTTGCGTCACCCGGCTGCCGGAAGACGCGGCTAATGTTCCGGGAGAAATGGCGCTGTCGGCTACGGGGGATCCCAAAAACGCCCGCATCGCAGCGGGGATCACAGCCCGGGAGCTCCATGCGCTCGGGGTGAATTTCAATTATGCACCGGTGGCGGATATCAATAACAATCCCGATAATCCCATCATCGGTGCCCGCTGTTTTGGAGATACGCCGGAAACGGTGACATCTTATGCGCTGGAGGCGCTGGAAGGTTACCGGGAAAACCGCCTGCTGGTGTCGGCCAAGCATTTTCCGGGGCACGGTGACACGGATCTGGATACCCATATCAGCCTTCCGAGAGTCGCGAAATCGTTGGAACAGATGAGAGAGATGGAGTTGAAACCTTTTCAGGCTCTGATCGACGCAGGGTGTCCCGCAATTATGACGACACATATTCTGTTTCCGAAACTGACGCAGGAGAACTTTCCGGCGACCATGTCCCGTCGCATCATTACGGATTTGTTGAAAAAGGAAATGGGGTTTCGGGGGCTCGTCGTCAGCGACTGTATGGAGATGGGGGCGATCAGGGCGAACTATGGCACGGCCGCAGGAGCAGCGATGGCGATGAAGGCCGGAGTGGATCTGATCAATGTCAGTCACACGGAATCGCTTGCGGAAGAAGCGGCCCGGTATATGAAAGAAACCGTGGAAAAAGGAGAAATGGATCCCGCGGAGTTGGACGAGTCGGTGGAGAAGATCCTGAGGTATAAAGCGCTGTATTGCAGGGAACCCGTGGGGCGGGCCGGAACGCCGGAAGCGATGGCGGAGGCGCGGGCGCTCCGGGAAAAAACCATCGCCGCGATATCCGCGAAGATGCCGCCGTTGGGAGATAACCCTCTGTTTGTGGGGTGCCCGGAATATCAGGCGGGGCAGGTGTCGAACGAGGTGGAGCAGGAGAAAAATTTCGCCTGGTTTATGGCAGACCGCCTGGGCGGTCGGGGAATCGCCATAGCGAAAGACCCCGATGAAGGCGAGATCGCAGCGGTACTGGAGGCGGTACCCGAACACAGCTGTGTGGTTCTGGGAACCTATAACGGTCATCTGTCCCCGGGACAAAGGGCGCTGATCCGGGAATTGGGCAGGACGAAAGCGCCTATGGCGGTGGTGGCTTTGCGCAACCCTTACGATTTGCGGGAGCTTCCCGCCCACGTTGCGGGCATCGCGGCCTGGGACTATTCGCCCATGACGCTGGAGGCGCTTGTACCGGTACTGGCCGGGAAAAAGATTCCCACAGGTCGGATTCCGGTATGTCTGGGTTGACGGAAAGGGATGGAAATGGAAAAAACCTATGTGGCGGGAGTAGACGGCGGCGGGACGAAGACTGCTCTGGCCTGTCTGAACCCGGACGGTACGCTTTTGAGCCGGTTGACACTCGGGCCTTTCAACTTAAACAGTATCGGGGAGGAAGGATTTTCCGCCATTTTAAAGGAGATCACAGCATTTCTAAGAGAGCAGGGACGATGCGAGGCGATCTGCATCGGCGCTGCGGGGAGCAGCAATCCCGAGATGAGAAAACTGGTGAGTCAGGCCATGCAGGCTGCGGAGATTCCCTGCTGGGAACTCGTCGGAGACTGCGAAACCGCACTGTACGGCGCCCTTGTGGGAGCGCCGGGCTGCGCGTTGGTAGCAGGGACGGGTTCCGTCTGTTTCGGACGAAATGCGGAGGGAAAAACGGCCCGGGCAGGAGGCTGGGGACATTTGCTGGGAGATGAGGGGAGCGGATATGCGTTGGGACGGGATGCCCTGACAGCCGTGGCCCGTTGGCACGACGGATACGGGGAATCCACTGGATTGACGGAAGCGTTGGCGAAGAAGAAAAATCTGCGAACCAGGGAAGAAATGATCGCCTATGTCTATGGCGGCGATAAGAGCAGGATCGCGGCTTTGGCCCCTTTGGTGGAAGCGCAGGCCGCTGCCGGAGATCCGGTATCCTGTCGGATTCTGGAGGAAAATGCGGCTGCCCTGGTGCGGCTGGTGGAAGCCGTGACACATCGTCTGCACATCACCGATCGGGAGGTAGCTCTGCTGGGAGGTCTGCTCACCTCAGACACCGGCCTGCGCAGGGCATTTCGCGATCAGTTGGGGCGGGTGGAGCCCGCCCTGCGGTGCGTCGCGCCGAAAGAACCGCCGGAAATCGGGGCGGCGCTGATGGCGCTGGAACTGGTGAAATGAGTTTGGGGAAATGGAAAGTCCAACGATGAAGGAGCCGTTTTCGGATAACGAAGCTCCGAAAGGAAAGCGATAGGCTGAATGAGACCTAACTGCGAAAAATGAGACGGGAGAAGAGAAAATGACGGGAAAAGGGAACTTTCAGGAATTGACGGAGTTTCTGGATGGGGTCGAAAAAGCTTTCGGGGTTCCGGCCTGCGATTGTATCCTCGCAAAAGATGGAGAGATCCTCTATCGCCATCGGGCGGGGTCTTTGAAAAACAGCGGAGAGACCGGAAAGGAAACTTACTGGCTTTACTCGGCGACGAAGATCGCAACCTGTACCGCAGCCATGCAGCTGATGGAGCGGGGAAGGCTGGGACTGGACGATCCTGTAGGAAAGTATTTGCCGGAATTTGAAGCCCTGCGCGTCCGCCGGACGGACGGTAGCATTTATCCTGCCGGACGGAAAATGACAGTGCTGCATTTGATGACCATGACGGGAGGTTTGGACTACGACCTGTCCCGCCCGGGGCTGAGAGCGGCACTCGCCCTGCCGGAGCGGGAACGCACAACGCAGCGCATCGTGAGGGCCCTGTCCGAAGATCCGCTTCTGTTCGAGCCAGGGACGCGTTTTCGCTACAGCTTCTGTCACGACGTACTGGGGGCGGTGATAGAGGTGGCGGCGGGGCAACGGCTCTGCGATTATATGCGGGAATTCATCTTCGCACCCCTGGGGATGGAGGACACGACTTTTCATCCGAACCCGAGACAAAGGGCGCGGATGGTGAAACAGTATGCCCACAGCGACGATAGAGGCACGCTGACGGACTGGAATCAGGACAACGAATGGCGCTTTGGAGACGAGTATGATTCCGGCGGCGCCGGGCTCATGAGCACCGTAGAAGATTATATCCGGCTGTTGTCTGCCCTCAGCCTGGGCGGCGCCCTGCCCGGCGGAGAGAGGATTCTGCGGTCGGAAAGCGTAAAAAAAATGGCAACGCCCCGATTGGAGGGCGTTGCGCTGGAAGATTTCTGGAACCGCAGCGCGGCTATGAAAGGCTATAACTACGGTCTGGGGGTTCGGGTGTTGGTGGATGGCAGGGGCATCGCTTCCCCGCCGGGGGAATTTGGCTGGGACGGTGCGGCGGGCGCGTATGCCCTGGTGGAGCCCATAAATCACATCGCGCTATATTACGCCCAACAGGTTTACAGCTGTCCCATCGTGTATCAGAAGCTGCATCCCGCTTTGCGGGATACGGTCTGGCGGTGCCTGAAGAAAGAGACCGAAAGGAAAGGAATAAAATAGCGGAACGGTCGGCAGATCGCGTTTATGCCTGCAAACCGTGCAGATCGGATATTCCGGCATCCAGCTCGACCGCGACGGAAAGGAAATCTTCCGCTTCCCAGTCTTCGCCGATGGAAAAGAGCGCTTTGCAGAGAAGGAAACCCATTTCCCGAAGAGAGGAATCCGACATCGTCACAGGGTGAATCCGGGAAGCGATGTCCCGGAGTTTTGACAAAATGAGAAATTTAAGGCTGCGGATTTGGGCATCGGCATCGGCGATCCGGGACAGATCATAGTCGTTATTTTTCCCGCAGGGAGAGGCGCAACCGGCGCACATAGGCGCCAGGCTGCGCTTTTCTTCGCGGATGCGGCCGAGAAAGGTCTGAAGTTCCGATTCTCCCGAAACGGTGTCGGGAGAGGTGAGCCGCAGGCTTTCGATCATCAACGGCCAGGTGTTTTCAGTATACAGTGAGTTCCCGTCTGTGGCCCGGGCGAGACCGATCAGGGCGCCGGTCAGCGCATTCCGCAATTCGGCGATCCGATCCGCTTCGCAACGGAACTGTTGGTTTTCCATTTTTTCCTCCATTCCGAAGCGTTTTCCGTTGAGGAACGCGCGCCAAATTTTCAATTCGGCGCTACGGTAACAGGAGTTGTGACGCTCCGGCACAACTCCTGATTGAAAAATGCGTTATCGAACGCATTTCCCGGTCTTTCTCCGTTTCTCATCCCGTCACGGCACCATGGATTTGACGGTTCCGTCAATGGAGATGGTGACTACCTGCCAGGGGATGAATTTTCCGCTGGCCTGCAGAGCCTTTTTGGCAGCCAATTCCAGCCCTCCGCAGCAGGGCACTTCCATCCGGATGACGGTTACACTCTCGATATCGTTATTTTTGAGGATTTCGGTCAGCTTTTCGCTATAGTCTTCATTGTCCAGCTTCGGGCAGCCGATCAGGGTGATTTTCCCTTTCATGAAGTCGCCGTGGAGACCGGCATAGGCGAAGGCCGTACAGTCTGCGGCGATGAGCAGCTTCGCGCCCTGAAAATAGGGAGCGTTGATCGGGACGAGCTTGATCTGGCAGGGCCATTGCCCCAGCTGAGAGGAGAGCCCTGACGCTCTGGCAGCCGAAACGTTCCGATCGTCCTGCGCGGCAGAAGCGTTCTGCGCTTCCGGGCGGGAAAGCCGGCGCATCTGACTCCCGGGGCAACCATGATGAGCAAAGCTCATGCCGGATGTCTGCATTTTTTTCTGCTTGTTCGCCAGTACTGCTTTTTCATCATATTCAGCCGCTTCGCGCTCCACAAAAGAAATGGCACCGGTCGGACAGGCGGGAAGACAGTCTCCCAGGCCATCACAGTAATCGTCCCGCAACAGTTTCGCTTTGCCGTCCACCATACCGATGGCGCCTTCGTGGCAGGCATCGGCGCAGGCGCCGCAGCCATTGCATTTCTCTTCGTCGATCTGGATAATTTTCCGAATCATAATCGTCCTCCTGATTTCGTGCGATAATAAATGATGGGTACGATGGGAGCGTTCTTCCATCGCATCCTTGACCTCGTGAAATCAATATAATATCATTTGAAATGAAAGTCTGTTGTTAGAACAACAAAAAGGGCTATTTGTGCCGGAGCGTCACAAATAGCTAGGATGGCATCAGAGAAATCGCATTCTCGATTTCTCTTCGCCCCGTCGCTGACGCTCCGGAATGGAGATTGAAATGAACTTATCCGATATGCGGATTTTTCGGGGAATGGAAGAAAAAGACATTCAGGATCTTTTGCAGTGCCTGTCTGCTGCCAGAAAGAAATATCGAAAGGGAGAAGCGATTCTGCGGGAAGGGGAGCCCACAGAACAGATTGGAGTGGTGCTGTCCGGCATGGTGCTGATCGAAAGCGACGATTTATGGGGAAACCGCAGCGTTTTGGGGAGCGCTGCGCCGGGAGCCGTGTTCGCTGAAGCGTATGCGTGCATACCGGGTGAGCCGCTCCTGATTTCCGCCATAGCCGCCGAAGAGACGGAAGTATTGTTTTTAAATGTAGGCAAAGTGTTGTCGGTTTGCACCAACGCCTGTCCGTTTCATGGGAAGCTGGTGCGGAATCTTCTCGAAGTATGCGCCCAAAAGAGCCTGCAGCTGTCGCGAAGGATTCTGCATACGGGATCCAAATCCATCAGAGGGCGTCTGTTGTCCTATTTTTCAGAATGTGCAAAAAAATCGGGCAGCAGCGCCTTCCGGATCCCCTATAACCGACAACAGCTGGCGGATTACCTCAGCGTGGACAGAAGCGCCATGTGCAACGAGCTCTCCCGGATGCGGAGGGAAGGGCTGATCGAATATGAGAGAAATCGATTCTCCCTGAAAAAGAGCGAATGAGGGCCATGATCGCAAACATTTTCACGGGAACTCCTTGTAATGGGAAAACCCTCAGATGCAATCTCCTTGCCCCGGGAAAGGGTTGGGAGTATACTGGAGATATTCAGCAGGGAGAAATTTTCGATTACTGACGGGGAGGCCGAACAGATGAAGGATGCGATCAAAGCGGTATTGGAAAATACGGAAAAGGTGATCATCGGGAAGGAGCGGGTGACGAAGCTGATGCTGACGGCCATGTTGGCCGACGGTCATGTGCTCCTGGAGGATGTGCCCGGCACGGGGAAGACCAGGCTGGCCCGGGCTTTGGCTGCCAGCCTGGGCCTGTCCTTCGGGAGGATACAGTTCACGCCGGATATGCTGCCGTCGGATATCACCGGCCTGCACGTGTACAATCGGCAGACCAATGAATTCGAACTCAAGAAGGGGCCTGTTTTCACCAACATCCTTCTGGCGGACGAGATCAACCGGGCTACGCCCAGGACTCAGGCCGGCCTGCTGGAATGCATGGAAGAGGGACAGGTGACCATCGACGGGAAAACCAGTGAACTGAATGCGCCGTTTTTCGTGGTGGCGACTGAAAATCCGGTGGAAACGGCGGGAACGTTTCCGTTGCCGGAAGCCCAGCTGGATCGCTTTTTGATGAAGGTGGAGATGGGGATGCCCCGGAGGGAGGAAGAATTGCAGATCCTGGATGCTTATCAAACCGAAGATCCTCTGAAAGGGCTGACGGCAGTGCTGGATCGCAAGACGTTGTCCAGACTGAAGGAAGAAGCGACGCGGGTATATGTCCATCCTGCAGTGGCAGGATATATCGTGGATCTGGTGCAGGCCACCCGGAGCAGCCAGAAGACCGTGATGGGGGTCAGCCCCAGGGGAACCCTAGCCCTTCAGAGGAGCGCAAAGGCATGGGCCTGTATCCAAGACAGATCCTATCTGATTCCGGACGACGTGAAAGCCGTTGCGCCTGCAGTGTTGGCCCACAGACTGGTGCTCTCCTATGGGCAGAGCCGATACGAAGAGGCGGTGAAGCTGATCGAAGAGATTCTGGACAGCGTGCCGGCGCCAACGGAAGAGTTCGAAAAATGACGGGAGGATTTGCGGATGAGCCTGATAGGAATCATTCTGGGGGCATTCCTCCTCTTCTATCTCCAGGACAGGCTATACTGCCGTTTCTGGGACAAAAATCTGTCCGTCAGTCTGGAATTTTCCAGGAAAGCGGCGGTGGAGGGCGAGGAATGCGAGCTGTGCGAGCGGGTGGAAAACAGAAAGCTCCTGCCGCTTCCCGCGCTGAAGGTGAAGTTCCAGGTATCCAGAGAGCTGCAGTTTGAGGACGAAGAGGGCGTCAGCAGCGTGACAGACCAGTATTACCGCAATGACGTCCTCTCCGTGCGCCCGTTTATGCGTCATGTACGCAGACTCCGGTTTCGCTGCAAAAAGAGGGGATACTACTGGATCAACGGCCTGGACGTGGTTGCGGGAACCCTGTTCCTTTCCGGAGAACTCCCCAGGAGTCTGGAGAGCGAGACCCGGCTGTACGTCTACCCCAGGCTCTGGCGTAGCCCCGAATTTTCGCGTTTGCTGCAGCGGCTCAACGGCGAGATTTTAAGCCGCCGGCATATGTTGGAGGATCCCTTCGAATTTCGGGGGATTCGGGAATACAGCCCATGGGATACGATGCGGGATATCAACTGGAAAGCCACGGCCAGAACCGGCGATCTGAAAGTGAACATGAAGAACTATACGGCCCAGAAAGCGGTGCGAATTTTCGTGAATCTGGAAGACGGGGCCGTGATGCGCCATGAGGAGCTGCTGGAGGCATCCATCCGTATGGCCGCAGGGGCGGCCGCAGATTTCCTGGCCCAGGGCATCCGTACCTCGGTGTATACCAACGGCCCGGATATCGTCACCGGGGAACTGGTCGGGATGGAAGCGGCCAGCGCCTCCTGGCATATGGAAACGATCAATCGGGGGCTGGCCAGAATCGATCTGTCAAAACGCGCCCCTTCCTTCGTCCGGTCTCTGAAAGAAGCGGCGTTGGGGCAGAACGAGGCCGCCGGAACTCTGTTTACGGTTTTCATCTCTTCCGACGCGCAGGAAGATTTTCAGGAATTGTTGGAGGAATGCGTGCGGCAGGGAACAGATTTTTGCTGGATCTGCCCGATCATGGAGCATGGGGAAGAGAAAATACGAAAAGCGCTGGAGCCGTATGCGCAGAAGATTCGGGTTCGGGAAGGAGAATGAGCATGGGATGGAGTCTGGAATTCATGGAAGATCTGTTGGAAATATTCCTGAATTTCCTGGCGGTGCTCTGCCTGGAGACCGCGCTGGACGCGTTGGTCACCGGCGCGAGTACGCCCGCAGTATGGCTGTGGGCGCCGTTTGGAGCGGCGCTTTTGCTCTACCTGGTACGGAGAACGGTCGGGAATCTTCCGCTGTTTTTGCTGGCCCATGCAGGGATCGTATGGGCGCTCTTCTCCCTGGGGAAGGAAACGCCCCTGCCGCTCTTATGGCAGATCGCTTTCGCGGTTTTGGGCGTCATTTATGCCGTACATTCGCTGAAGATCCGACTTGCCGGGCAGCGGGACGGAGAGGGGGAAATCCCTCCGGCGGCTGCGGCTGTACTGGCGGTAGCCGCGAGTTTTGTCTGTGGTTATGCAGGACAGGAAAAAGGAACTGCGCGGATTATCGGGCTGTGTTTCCTCTGGCTGTGCGGTTACCTGTTGAAAAAATATTTTGGGAACTTTCAGGCCTATGTGGGTATGAGCAGGCGCGGCACCGGAGCCATGCCGGAGAAGAGCATTTTTTCTGCCGGGATGCGGCTGGTGCTTGTCTACATCGCCGGCAGCATTCTTTTGCTCTTTGTGTTGACGCGCACCCCTTTGCTGGACAGGATCGCGGAAGCCATCGGAACGCTGGCCGGAGAGTGCCTTCGCCTTTTTTTCGGACTGCTGATTTCCCTGATCGGAGAGGGGGAAGGGGAAGAAACCGTCCAACAGGCCCAGGGGGCAGGCCCCGATTTCGCCGGTATGATTCAGCGGACGCAGCCTCCGGTCTGGCTGGAGGTTCTGGAGAAAATTTTGACCACAGCGGCAGCGTTGGCCATGGTCGCGGGCGCTGTTGCGCTGATCGTTTTGTTCGTCCGCTTCCTGATCCGGGCGTTTTACGGGAGGGAAGGGAAGAAAAAAGAATTCGTCCGGGAAGGGGTTGTGGAAGAGGAAGAGTTTCTGGGCCTCTCCGGAGAAAAGCGCGGCAGAAGGCTTCTGCCTGTGGGCGGGACTTCGGATATCAGGGTGAGACGTATCTTCTTTAAAACCGCGGTGTCGGTCTGCGGGAAAGATGGGGCGGCCCGGCTGCGCAGGAGCACTGCGAGGGAACTGATCGACCTGGCTCCGGAAGGGGCGAAGGAAGAATGGAAATCGCTGGCCGCTCTCTATGAACGGGCCCGGTACTCCAGAGAGCGGATTACCCGGGAAGATGTGCGGGAAGCGGGTAAACTTTCCCGACGGATTCTGCATATTATAAGATAAAGAGTTATCGGAAGGAACGACTATGAACCATCGCCCGAAAGTGCTTCCGTTTTACATGAGTTATCCCCTGCCTCTTTTTTATGAAGAAGAAGACACCGCTATGCGGGATCTGGAATATCTGCAGGAAATGTATCCCAGGGAGGCGCGCAGGTTTCAGAGGAAAATCGCGCGGCTGCTGGATCGGCTGGACTATGCGGGAAGCGTGATCTACGATGAATATCCGGATCGGCTGGCGATCTATAAGATGGCCGATGATATGACCGCGGTCATTTGCCGGGAAGAAAAGGAGGATGGACGCGGGATTGCGGCGGAGAAACTTCCGGAGATGAAAGAACTGATCCACGTCCTTTTGTGCCAGGAAATTTATCGGCGCCGACGCCGGTCCAAAGACGGAATATTGAAATTTTAGTTGTAGAGAGCGGATGAAAGCGATAAAATGGGATCAGTTCAGCCATGCGGGGATGGCGTGTAGACTCCGCATGGCTGAACTGTATGAACAGAACGGAGAAAAAGGATCAGCTCGAATACGGGAGAGAACGGAATGGATGAAGTCAGAATGCTGTTGCAGGAAATCCTCGATGAGGGACTGTATCAGATAACGGTGAGCAAAGCGCTGCATCCCGGAGAGGACGGAATTTTCAAGAAAAAAGTCCGGCCGGTGATGATGAAGGGGACTCTTTTATTTCAGATTACCAGCTACGCGGGAAAACAGGTTTTTCATGAAAATCTGTCCGCCGTGGAGGCAGGGGATCAGCTGGCGGAGGATATGAGGGAAAGGTTCGCGCAGCTGCAGGCGGATACGGTGACGTTTTCCGCCACGGTGCTGGTGAGCAAAAAGGGAAAGGTGACGATCAAAAAGAAACCGAATCACAGGGAAGGAGAAAAAGGGCCGGATCTGTCCCATAACCGAACCAGGAACTACATTCTGGAAGAGGGGACGCCGGTTCCGTTTCTGATCGATTTGGGAGTACAGACGCAGGATGGTAAAGTCGTGCGGCGTTACTATGATAAATTCCGGCAGATCAACCGCTTTCTGGAATTCATCGAGGATATTTTGCCCATACTTCCCAAGGACAGGCCCGTTCACATCATCGATTTCGGGTGCGGGAAATCCTATCTCACCTTCGCCATGTATCACTATCTGCATACCATGCAGGGGTTGGAGCTGCGGGTGACCGGACTGGATCTGAAGCGGGAAGTCATCGAACATTGCAGCCGCCTGGCCGAAAAATACGGGTATGAACATCTCAGGTTTTGCTGCGGGGATATCGCGGACTATACGGGCGCGGATCGGGCGGACATGGTGGTGACGCTGCATGCCTGCGATACGGCTACGGATTATGCCCTTTATCAGGCTATCCGGTGGCAGGCCCGGGCCATTTTGTCCGTGCCCTGTTGCCAGCATGAAGTCAACGGTCAGATCCGGTGCGAGCAGCTGGAAGGAGCCCTGCGTTATGGCCTGATCAGGGAGCGTCTGTCGGCGCTGTTTACGGATGCGCTGCGGGCGGATCTGTTGGAAGAACAGGGGTACGATACCCAGATACTGGAGTTTATCGATATGGAACATACGCCGAAGAACGTTCTGATCCGGGCGGTGAAGCGAGGGGAGGGCAAAAGGGGGAAAAGCCTGGAAAAGGGAGCGGAAAGCGGTCGGCTCGCGGAATTCCTGCACGTGCATACGACTTTGCAGAGATTGCTGGAAACGTCCGGCGATGAAAAGGAGAACGCAGTGCCCAAACGGATTTGCCGCAGCGGGATGAAAGGAGATATGGATTGAAAAAAGCGATCATCAAGCTGAGTGTCTTTGCAGGGGTCTTTCTGATTTCTCTGGTCGTGATCAGCTTTTTTATGAACCAGGGGAACCGGGACATGACGTCGCAGATGGGGGCGGCCACTCTGCCCACGATTTCCATCCGATGCGGGGAAACGCAGATCAACCAGATGTATGGTTATTCCCATGAGATGGAACCGGCCGGAATGCGGGAGAGCATCACTCCTGTGGGAGAACAGAGGCAGGTGGAGGCGGTCATAGAGACATACGGGCAAAAGATCGAGTCGGCGGGATTTGAAGTGCGCAGCGTGGACGGGCAACGTCTGGTTGAAAAAACGGAGCTGACCGGACTGGAACAAAACGAGACGCAGCTTCTGGCCAGTTTCCGCCTGAAAGACCTGATCGAAGAGGGAAGGGAGTACAGCCTGATTTTCATACTGAATCTGGAAGACGGGCGGGAAGCGCGGTACTATACCAGAATTATTCAGGCGGATTACGATCTGGAAGAAAAACTCGCGTTTATCACGGGGTTTTCGAATGCGACGCTGAACGCTGGCGGCGCCGGGGAAGAACAGCCTATGGGGGACTATGCCTCCAAGTTGGAGCCTGGCGCGGAGGGAGACAACTCCACTCTGGCCAGAGTGGATATTCACAGTACCGCTTCCCAGGTGGCCTGGGCCGGAGTAGATGTTCAAAAGGAATCTGACGCGGAGATCCAGATCAGGGAAATCGCCGCGCAGACAGCTTCGGCAACGCTTTCCTATCTGGTCAGCTATCCCAAAGACGGGGAGAGGGCATTCGCACAGGTGGAGGAATATTTCCGGGTTCGCTACACCGGAGATACGATGTACCTGCTGGATTATGAGCGCAGAGCCGAGCAGATTTTTGCGGAAACTTCAGACAGTTTCTCCAGCGGAAATATCGACCTGGGCGTTGCGGATTCCGATGTGGAAATGAAGGAGAGCGACGGAGGGACTGTGCTGGCCTTTTCTCAGGCCGGTTCGCTCTACAGTTACAACGGGGCCGACAGCAGTCTGGCCCGCCTCTTTTCTTTCTATGACGCCGGGAAAGAGGATTCCCGTACGCTGAACGATCGCCACGGATTCCGGATCCTCCATGTGGATGAAACGGGAAACGTAATGTTTCTGGTTCACGGCTATATGAACCGGGGACGCCATGAAGGATACTGCGGGATTCAGGTCTGCTATTACAGCAGCACGCTGAACGTGATGGAGGAACTGGCTTTTCTCCCGTATACAAAATCTCCGGATATCCTGGAGGCGGAGATGGAAAATCTGTCCTTTGCAAATGGAAAAAATGACCTCTATCTGATGCTGGATGGAAGCATTTACCGGATCGGCCTGGAAGATCAGAGCGCTGAAATAGTGGCGGAAGGGCTGGATGAAGACGGATACCGGGTGTCGGAAGACGGCAGTATGCTCGTCTGGGAGGAGGCCGGACAGGCGGACTTCGCACGATCCCTGGTGCTGATGAACCTGAATACCGGAGAGAGCGAATCCATCGAGGCGGGGGAAGGGAATTTCATTCGCCCCCTGGGATTTATGGGCCAGGATCTGATCTACGGAATTGCCAGACAGGAAGACATTCAGGAAGACGATCTGGGTTATACGGTTTTCCCTATGTTTCGCGTGGAAATCCGGGATTTCAACGGGGAGATCTATAAGACCTGGCAGCAGGACGGCTTTTACGTGACGGGATGTACCATCGAGGGAAATCAGATCAACCTGGAGCGGGTCAGCGCAGCGACGGAAGGGCTTGCGGAAGCGGGCGCGGAGCAGATCCTCTACAGCGATGAGATCGCGGAGAGTCAGAACGGCGTGGAAACTGCGGTCACGGAAGAACTGGAAACGATCGTGAGGATTTCCCTGAGAAGTCAGGCGGACAGCAAAAAGGTCAAAATCCTCACGCCGGGCGAGGTTTTGTTCGAGGGCAGCAGGGAGGTCGCGCTGGAGAAGGCGGAGCATCCGGAACGCTATTATGTATATGGCAAAAACGGGGTGGTGGATATCCTTTCCTCGCCGGCAAAGGCGGCCGAACTGGCTTATGAAAATCTGGGAACCGCAGCGGCCGAGGACGGCAGTTATGTGCTGAAACGGGATCGGCTGCATTCTTCCAATCAGATCATGGCCATAGAGGGAATTTTGGCGGAAGACGGCGAGAGTTCTCTGGCGGTCTGTCTGGATGCCATTTTCCGGTTCGAAGGATTGATGCGGGACAGCCAGCATCTGCTGGATCAGGGAATGGACGTGCTCTCTATTCTGGAGCAAAATCTGGAGGGCCGCAGGATTCTGGATCTGCGCGGGTGCAGCCTGGACATCGTTCTGTACTATCCGGATCGCGAGATTCCGGTGCTGGCGGTACAAAACGATGGCAGCGCGGTATTGATCACGGGATTTAACGAGCAGAACGTTGTGCTCATGAACCCTCAGACGGGAACGGTATACAAGATGGGGATGAACGATGCCCGGGAATGGTTTGCGGAAAACGGGAACCGCTTTATCGCTTACTGGTAGAACATGGGGAAGAGAGTGTGATTGCGATGGAAGACATTAAATGTGGAGGCCGATCCGGAAACCAACCTGGGAATCGTCCGTATTTCCCCGGACGGTCAGGCTGCCGAACTGCTGTGGGGATACAGAGACGGCGGAAAATTCACCTCTGAATTTCCCGCCCATCTCCTGAGCCATGTGGCCTGGCACACACTTTATAGAAGTCGAAAGCTTCGTCTTATTTATCAGAAGCTATCAGTTTTTCTGCGCCGCCGCGCGGGAAAAATCCGCTGTGGGGAACAGGTTCCCCCTGTATCTGCGGAGAGCGAACAGCAGAATCAAACCGAAAATCCCGCAGGAAATCACTTCGCCGAGGGTGACTGTGACGGCGGAAAGCCAGATGGGGCCTACGCCATAAGCGTATTTCAAAACAGGCGGAATCACAATCCCATTTGCGGTGATGGGCGGGAGCGGGGACAACCAGACGAACAGGTTCGCCCGCTTTGCGCTGCGGGGAGAATCGGAAGAGCGCAGGGAGAGGGCGCGGGAAGCGGCTTTGGAGAGCCCCCAGGTGCCCAGGGCGCCTATCAGCGTGGCCAAAGGCCCGAAAACGATATCCGGAAGAGCGCAGCCGGCAGCGATATTTCCCAGCAGACAGCCAATATACAGGCCCGGAATGGCAGCAGGAGTAAAAAAGGGAAGGACGGTGAGAGCTTCGGAGAAGCGAACCTGAATGCTGCCGCTGGCCAGCCCCAAAGCGTTGGCGATCAGCGTGAGCACGACGTAGAGAGCGGCGATCATCGCCGCCTGAGTGAGGTACAGAACATTTTTGTTTTTCATTTTTTGTCTCCTTTAGTTTTGTTTTACGAGTGGAAGGTCTCGAACACTCGATTCATTTAACGCCGGGAATCGGCGGCAAGCCCGAAAAGACCTTATTTTTAACGGGCTTTGCGACGTCTGCTAGTATAGCATGGGAAGGGGAGAAAAGCAAGCTTTTAGGGAGATCTGAGGACAGAAACAGGGAACCGTTATCGGCGGTTCCCTGATATAGTTGAAGAAAATGGATCAGGAAAATTCTATGCGTCAGAATTTCAATCGTCGCTTTCCTGCGCCTGTCCCTGCTTGTACTTGAACACCGCGTTCTGGATCCTGTCGCTGGGATTGAGCAGATCGCTGATGGAAGTATCGTGATTTAAAGTATCGATCAGGTAGGCGATATATTTGCTCATGTCGCAGTTGACATACCAATCGCGCTGCAAAAGCTCAGGCGTCTGATAGATCAGGTTGGTGGTGAGAACGCGGTCGATCTTTCCGTTCTCATATGCCTTGTCGAATTTATCAAGCCCGTTGGTGAACAGACCGAAAGTCGTACAGATGAAGATCTTGCGGGCGCCGCGCTTCTTCAAGGCGGCAGCCACTTCCAGGACGCTTTCGCCGGAGGAAATCATATCGTCGATGACGATCATGTCCTTGTTCTTTACGCTGGTTCCCAGAAATTCATGGGCCACGATAGGATTGCGCCCGTTGACGATGCGGGTATAGTCCCTTCTCTTATAGAACATACCCATATCAAGGCCGAGCACATTGGCAATATAGATCGCACGCGTCATGCCGCCTTCGTCGGGACTGATTACCATCATGTGATCGGCGTCCAGCTGGAGGTCGGGCTCCACGCGCAGCAGATTTTTGATGAACTGATAGGCAGGCTGTACGGTTTCGAATCCATTTAAAGGGATGGAATTCTGAACCCTAGGATCGTGGGCATCGAAGGTAAGGATGTTGTCCACTCCCATCTTCACCAGCTCCTGCAGGGCGATGGCGCAATCCAGGGATTCTCTGGAAGTGCGCTTATGCTGGCGGCTTTCGTACAGGAAAGGCATGATGACGGTAATCCGTCTGGCTTTGCCGCCCACTGCGGAGATGATGCGCTTTAAATCCTGATAGTGATCGTCCGGGGACATGTGGTTCTCATGCCCGCACAGGGAATAGGTTTCGCTGTAATTGGTGACGTCGACGAGCAGATACAGATCCGTGCCGCGGACGGATTCGAGGATGACGCCTTTGGCTTCTCCGGAACCGAAGCGGGGCACCTTGCTCTTGAGAAGATAGGAGGGGCGCTGATAGCCTGAAAAGGCGAGACTGTTTTTATGCTCGCTTTCGCGCTGCGTCCTCCAGCGGACGAGGAAGGAATCGATGCGCTGCGCCATGGATTCACAGCCTCTTAAAGGAATGATTCCCAGAGATCCGACGGGAATGGTCTCAAGATTTCTGGTTTCTTCGCGTTCAGTCATATAGTATCCTCACTTTCTGGCAAGCGGTGTGGTGGAAAGCGCGCCGGGCACTTTCCGGTACATTCGGATATCGGGACCCGTCAGCTTGCAAAACTCGAAATTGCCGGTAATTCTCGAAAAAATACGATCCTGATATCTGTTTCTGAAATCCTCCAGAGAAAGATTGGTGGAAATCAAAATGGATTTCTTACGCAGCAAGCGCTCATTGATGCAAGTAAAAAAATGGGAGAGAGTGAAAGCGGAAGCCGTCTCAGTTCCCAGATCGTCGATGATTAGCAGATCGCAGGTATAGAGATCGCTGCAAAGGGAGGACGCCTCATCCTGATTCCGAAAGCTGTATGCGTTGCGGGACAGGGCGTCAAAGAGACTGGTCGCGCTGAAATAGATGACGGAACAACCCTTTTCCAGACATTCCTTCGCGATGCAGTTGGAAAGAAAAGTCTTCCCCGATCCCACTGTACCATAAAAAAATAAATTTTGGTAGTTGGTTTTGAAATTCTCCGCAAATTTTTTGCACCTTTCGACAGTATGGCGATAAGAGGTGAGCGCGTCACCCTGAAACCACGAATAGGACAGGGTGGAGAAATTCTCTTTCTCCAGAATCTGTTTCAGATTGGACTGCTCATAGAGAAGAGAGATTTCAGCCTGCCGAAAACAATGGCACTTCTTGCCGTTGATATATCCGGTATCATGGCAGTCGGGACAGTCGTAAACCGGCTTCAAAAAGTCGGCGGGATAGCCGTTTTCCGCCAGAAGGCGGGCCCGATCAGCCGAAAGGGAGCGCAGCTTCTCGCGCAGCGCATCCAGGGCGGAACTGTCCCCCGCCAGCATTTTCTTGCCCTGGGCGACGGAAACCGAGGCGACCGATTCGTCGATGGCCCGATATCCCTCCACGGTATCGTAAATATGGCGGAGCCTTTCCTCCTGAAGATGGCGGTTGCGCGTCTGCCGCTCTTCGTACTGGCGCATGATGGAATTGTATTGAGAAACTGTCAGTGCCACGTCAATTCTCCTTTATGCAAAGCGGTTCTTTAACCGTTCTTTAAGAGCTCCTGCTCCAGCGCGTCGAAGTCATAGCTGGAATGCATAAAGCGGTTGTACTCGGCGGTGGAACCGGCGCGCGCGGGCTGCGCGGCCTTTTCCCGGCGGAATGAGTTGTCCAGGCCGGAAATATCCGAAAGGTGGTGGACGCCCGACTGAAACCAGGAAGCGAGTATGCGATCCGCGTAGGCGAAACGATGCCGATCCGTGGCCAGAACGGTGCGGCCGCAGGCTTCCAGGATAACGTCCAGTTCAAAGCCATATTCGACGGTCCAACGCTGAATGTAAGCCAGTTCGCTTCTGGCGGGGGCATTGGTCTTTCCCAGGGCGTTCATGATGGAATATACGGTTTTATCGTATCGCGCCGCGTGCTTTTCCGCATCGGCCGGCGTGGCGATCCCGGCTTCCGCCCATCCGATCGCAACCTTTTCGATGTAGCGAAAATCTTTTTTTCCGCGCTCCACGCAATACTGGAGAAGATAGTCGATTAGGTCGTCCGAGAAGTGGAGCCTGTCCGTGAAGAACAAAATGGACTTCATGTCCGAGGGGCTCAGCGTGCGCCCCAAATACTGCTCTGCAATGAAAAACAGCTGTGCCGCGTTCTCCTGCCTGCCGAATGCCTGTAGCTCATCCGCCGTATAGGAGGGTTTTTCGAAGGGATCGGCGGAAGGGACGGTCTGGTGCGAAATCACCGCCACCGGTTCCTGCGGGCGTATCTGCTCCTGCCCGAATTCCTCACCGCGCCCGGATCCGGGGGCATACAGCTGAATTCCGCTCAGGGAGCGGTCGGGGGCGTACTCCAGGGAAAGAAGGCCTTTGCCCTCCCAGTAGCGGAGAGCGCGCATTACATCTTTCTCCGTATGATTGAAGCGGTCTGCGATCTCGGAAATGCTCACGGGGGCATGCGCCTGCAGCGCGCGGGCCAGATAGAGGTAGACCTTCAGCTGCGCGTCGTTGGCGTCCTTCATATATTCATCGATAAAGAGGTTGGACAGGACGGTGACCTGCGAACCCCCGTCCCCGGTTAAAGTAATGCTTCCCATTTGCGTTTCCTGCTCTGTGTTGTAATCATTTCCGTAATTCGAATGCGCTCATTATAGCATAGCCATTTTAAAAAAGAAACCGTCAAATTGCCGGAAAACCCGTTAAACACCGTGGTCGCAGAGGGGGATGTGGAAATTGTGGAAACTGTGGAAGGGAGTACAAAATGCCCTAAAATCCGGCCTTTTTCGACAAAAAAATATCCACAGACCAGGAGGAAAGTTTTCCACGTCCTTTCTGTGGATATTGTGGATAAGTCAGAGGGAGAGGAGCTTTTCTCCGATATTTACAACATCTCCGGCCCCCATAGTTATCAACAGATCGCCGTTGATGCAATTTGCCAAAATAAATTTTTCAATTTCTTCGAAGGTATGAAAATAATAACATTCCGTTCCGGCCTGTACGATTCGATCCCGGATATCCGCGGAGCTGATGCCCAGAGTATCCGTTTCCCGCGCGGCATAAATATCGGCCAGGATCACCCGATCCGCCAGGCACAGAGAGGAGGCAAAATCGTCCAGAAACGCTTTCGTGCGGCTGTAAGTATGTGGCTGGAAGACACACCACAGGGTTTTATGCGGATAATTTCGGGCCGCTTTTAAGGTGGCGGTAATTTCAGTGGGGTGATGCGCATAATCATCTATTATAGTGATCCCGTTTACGGTTCCCTTATACTCGAAGCGCCGATCCGTGCCCCTGAAAGAGCGCAGCGCCTTCTGCGCGTCGGCGGGGGAAAGGCCCAGAAGATCGGACAGGGCTATGGCCGCCAGAGCGTTTAAGATGTTGTGCTCCCCGGGGACGCCCAGGGTGACGGAAAGAGAATCGGATCCCTTCCGGTGAGCCAGAAAAGTGGCGTCCGCGAATTCGTTGTAGGTGATATCCGAAGGATGATAGTCTGCTTCTTCATCCAGACCGAAGGTGATGATCCGGCAGGGCAGGCCGGACGTAATTTCCTGCCAGCGATCGATGCCGGCGTTGATAATGAGGCAGCCGTCGGCTGGGATAAGCTGCGCGAAACGCCTGAAGGATGCCCGGATCTCATCGATATCGCGGAAGAAATCGAGATGGTCTTCTTCTATATTTAAGATGATTCCGACTTTTGGAAAGAAACTCAAAAAGCTGTTGGTGTATTCACAGGCTTCCACCACGAAAAGATCGGACTTGCCCACCCGGATGTTGCCGTGAATGGAACGCAGGATTCCGCCGATGGACAGGGTGGGATCCGTGTCTGCCTGCAGCAGGATTTCGGAAATCATGGAGGTGGTGGTGGTTTTGCCGTGGGTTCCGCTTACGGCGATCGGAATTTTGTAGTTGCGCATGAGCTGCCCCAGAAACTGGGCCCGTGTGAGAGAGGGGATTTTTCTCCGCATCGCTTCGGCGAACTCCGGATTGTCCTCATGGACGGCGGCCGTATAGACCACGAGATCGATATCGTCCGTGATATTCTCGGCCCGCTGGGGCTTGCCGTAGTGAATCCGGGCGCCCTGCTCCTCCAACATCCGGGTGAGGGGGGAACGGTTCCAGTCCGAGCCGGAAACGGTGAATCCTTCCGAAAGGAGGATTTCGGCCAGACCGGACATGCTGATCCCGCCGATGCCGATGAAGTAAACGTGAATGGGATGCTGAAAATCTACATGATACATGAATATACACTTCCTGACTTTTAAAATTCAATACGAATGGTTTTATTCCTGCTTTATTATACGCAAACGGTGGCGAAAAACCAATAGAAAATTGGAAAAAGGAATGGGGAAAAGGGGGAATAGATGCAGAAAATGCGGTTTTTGTGAAAAATATTCGAAATTATCACGGCGGACTGTAGAAATCAGTTGGATGAAATGGATAAAAAAAGAGAAAAAGAGAAAAAAATTATAGATGATTTATACAAGAAAAGCGCCGGTACAACTTATGGAGGGGGAAAATAATTATTCACTTTTACCGGTTTGTGTGATATAATCTTTTTGCGTGGAAACGCAGTGCTATGCAGTCTATATTATAAGCAGATGAGGTGATGACATGATTAAGAAAGAGATGATTGCCATGTTGCTGGCAGGAGGCCAGGGAAGCAGGCTTGGAGTTCTCACATCCAAGGTTGCCAAACCTGCGGTATCATTCGGGGGAAAATACCGGATTATCGATTTCCCGCTGAGCAACTGTATCAATTCGGGCGTTGATACGGTCGGCGTTTTGACGCAGTACCAGCCCCTTCGGCTGAATACGCACATCGGAATCGGGATTCCGTGGGACTTGGACAGGAATATCGGCGGCGTTACGGTGTTGCCACCCTACGAGAAGAGCGAGAACAGCGAATGGTACACAGGTACAGCGAATGCAATCTATCAAAATATCGACTATATGGAGAGCTTTCATCCGGATTATGTGCTGATCCTTTCCGGAGACCATATTTATAAGATGGACTATGAGGTCATGCTGGACTTCCATAAGCAAAACGGATCGGAGTGCACCATTGCGGTCATGCCCGTTCCCATGGAAGAGGCGAAGCGTTTCGGCATTATGATCACGGACGAGAATAAGCGGATCACCGATTTCGAGGAGAAACCGGCGAACCCGAGGAGTAATCTGGCTTCCATGGGCATCTACATCTTCAACTGGAAGACGCTTAAAGAGGCGCTGATCGCCAAAGCTTCCCAGCCGAATCTGGATTTCGGCAAGCACGTGATTCCCTACTGTCATGAGCAGGGGGCGCCCATGTACGCCTATGAATTCAACGGCTACTGGAAGGATGTAGGAACTTTGAGCTCCTACTGGGAAGCGAATATGGAGCTGATCGATATCGTTCCCGAGTTCAATTTATACGAAGAATATTGGAAGATCTACACCAAAAGCGAGATTTTGCCTCCGCAGTATATCGCGCCGGAAGGTGTGATCGAGCGCAGCATCATCGGCGAAGGGGCTGAAATCGCCGGGAAAGTTTACAATTCCGTGATCGGCTGCGGCGTCGTCATCGGAAAGGATACCGTAGTGCGGGATTCCATCATCATGAATAATACGGTGATCGGCTGCGGATGCGAGCTGAACAAGGCGATCGTCGCGGAGAACGCCACCATCGAAGACAACGTGAGCCTGGGCATCGGCGAAGAGGCGGAGAACGATACCGCGCCGCACATTTACAACAGCGGCCTGGTGACCGTCGGGGAGAAGAGCGTGATCCCCAGGGGCGTTTCCGTCGGAAAGAACTCCGTCGTATTCGGCATCACATCAGCGCAGGACTATCCGGAAGGGTGTCTTGCCAGCGGAAAAACTTTGATTAAGGCAGGTGACGAACATTGAGAGCGATCGGTATTATTTTAGCAGGCGGCAACAACCGCAAAATGAAGGAACTGTCCCAGAAGCGCGCCATCGGCGCCATGCCGATAGCCGGCAGCTACAGGAGCATCGATTTCGCGCTGAGCAACATGAGCAACTCCCATATCCAGAAGGTCGGGGTTCTGACCCAGTACAATGCCAGGAGCTTAAACGAGCACCTGAGTTCATCAAAGTGGTGGGATTTCGGGCGAAAGCAGGGCGGTCTGTTCGTCTTTACCCCTGCGGTGACTGCGGAGAACAGTTCCTGGTACAGGGGAACAGCGGATGCGATCTATCAGAATCTGTCCTTTTTGAAGAACAGCCACGAGCCCTATGTGGTGATCACGTCCGGGGATTGCGTCTATAAGATGGACTATAACAAGGTGCTGGAATACCACATCGAGAAAAAAGCGGACGTGACGGTGGTATGCAAGGACATGCCGTCCGGGATGAGCGTGGAACGCTATGGCACGCTGAAGATGAACGAGGAGAGCCGGATCGAAGACTTCGAAGAGAAGCCCGTCGTAGCCAGATCAAGCACTATTTCCTGCGGGATCTATGTGATCCGCAGAAGGCTTTTGATCGAGATGATCGAAAGATGCGCGCTGGAGGATCGATACGATTTCGTGAAGGATATCCTGATCCGATACAAAAACCAGAAGAGGATTTTCGGATATAAGATCAAGGAGTATTGGAGAAATATCGCCACAGTGGAAGATTATTTCTTCACCAATATGGATTTCCTGAAGCCGGAGATCCGCAACTATTTCTTCCGCCAGTATCCGGATGTTTACTCGAAGGTGGACGACCTTCCGCCCGCGAAGTACAATGTGGGAGCGAAGGTGAGCAACAGCCTGATTTCCAGCGGTTGTATCATCAACGGAACGGTGGAGGATTCCGTCATCTTCAAGAAGACCTTTATCGGGAACAACTGTTACATAAAAAATTCGATCATTTTGAATGACGTATATATCGGCGATAACACCCATATTGAAAACTGCATCGTAGAAAGCCGTGATACGATCCGGGCGAACTCCTTCTACAAAGGAGAGAATGAGATCAAAATCGTCATTGAGAAAAATGACAGATATATAATCTGAGAATGCCAGGATCAAAAAGATCCTGATTCAAAAAATACGGCTTAAGGGGGAAAATGTGATGAAGATCACCGATGTACGGGTTAGAAAAATCGCCAAAGAAGGCAAAATGAAGGCAATTGTTTCCATTACGATTGACGACGAGTTTGTTGTACATGACATCAAAGTAATTGAGGGCGACAAAGGACTTTTCATCGCGATGCCGAGCAAGAAGGCGACGGACGGGGAATACAGGGATATCGCTCATCCGATCAGCCAGACCACTCGGGAAAACATTCAAGGAACCATTTTAGAAGCTTATAACAGGGTTTTGGAAGAGCCTGTTATATAGACTGACACAGCACAAGCGGGGAACCGTCCTTAACCGGCCCCCCGCGGAAAGGCCGCCCTGCTGCGGGGAATCACCACCCGCTGCAGGGCGGCCTTTTTTTATACGATTAGGAAATTTCATTTCCTAATCGTATAAAAAAGACGCTCCGCTGAGGATGCGCACCACGGCGCACACTTTTTTACACGATATGTCCCTGTTGAAACGATCGGACTTTACAGCAGTTCTTTGTTTTTCCAGTACATGGACTGGATTTCCTTCAATACCGTATCGGGAAGGTTCTTTTTGGCGTTTCGATCCAGCCGGCCGGTGTGGATGGGTTCACCGTATTCGATGATGACCTTCGTCTTTTTGACGCGGGGAAGATGATCCTCGAAGATGTCTCCGGCGTTGACGATGGCCATGGGGACGATGGGACATCCGGTCTTTTCCGCGATCTTGAAACTGCCCGCGTGAAACGGAAGGAAGGTATCGGCGACACGGTTCCGGGTGCCCTCCGGAAAAATGCAGATGGAAATGCCGCTCCTGATCTTCTCGATGGCGGCCAGGATCGTCTTCATCCCCTCCTTGATATCCTTGCGATCCAAAAACAGACAGTGCAGATTTTTCATCCAGTTGACCAAAAGGGGATAACGCAGCATTTCCTTTTTGGCGATGTAGCCGGTGGGACGGGGCACGCGCACGTAGGTCATGAGGATGTCGAAATAGCTTCTATGGTTGCCGATGTACAAAACGGCGACATCTTTAGGCACTCTGTCCTCGCCCAGATAGGTGATCTGCGTGCCCGCAAGCCACAGACAGACGCGGAAAGCCCAGTTGACGATGGCCAGGGAGCTCCTGCTCTTTAACTCCGGATTAAACCTGCCGATGATCCATTCGGCGATGAGGAGAGGGATGCTCAAAACCAGAAAGAGGATGACGAAGATAACGATGCAGATGAAGCGAATCATGGAACCTGCTCCTTTTCTTTTGCGTAGATTTAATGTCAGTATAGCTTTTTTAGCCGCAAAAAGCAAGGCGCGAGCATAGGACAGGACGTCTTTTTCATAAGTTGTAAAAAACGGGAGCGATGAAAGATCATGAAAATTCCGGAAATCGGGGGCGGCAAAACGATCCGGCTGGCAGCGCTGCTGCTCGTGTTCGCCCTTCTGGGCGGTTGCGGTCTGGGAAAAAAGCAGGAAGAGAGGACGAATCTGGAGTTCACTGTGGTGGATGAGGATCGGCTGCCGGAGGAGCTGGCCAGACTGGTGGGAGAAAAGAAAGCGAACGCGTTCAAACTCACCTATGCGGACGGAGGATATCTGTATCTGTGCATCGGTTACGGAAAGCAGGAAACCGGAGGCTACAGCATCGCGGTGAACGATTTGTATGAGACGGCGAACGCGATCTATCTGGATACAAGCCTGATCGGTCCCAAAGAGGCGGACGGGAAAAATGGAAATCCTTCCTATCCTTATCTGGTCATAAAAACGCCGTTTATGGACAAAACAGTAGTGTTCGACTGAAATTCATGCTATGATAGAAAAACCAGAAGTTGACCAGCATACGAAAGCAGAGGGAAAAGGAATGTTGCTGATTCGAAATTGTCATTTGATCGATCCCGCCTCGGGGACGGATGGCATGAGGGATATCCTGGTGGAAGGGGAACAGATCCGCAGCGTGGCCCGTCCGGGAGAACTTCCGCTTCCGGAAGAAGGCGGCGGACGGGTCATTCACGCCGACGGCCTGATCGCGGCCCCGGGACTGGTGGATACCCACGTGCATTTCCGGGATCCGGGAGCGGAATATAAGGAGGATATTTTCACGGGCGCCGCATCTGCGGCAGCGGGCGGGGTGACCAGCGTGGTGCTGATGGCCAATACCACGCCGCGCGTGGACAACGAAGACACGCTGCGCTACGTGATGGAAAGAGGGGAGCAGACCGGCATCCGGGTGTATACCTGCGCCAACGTGACGATGGACATGGCCGGGGACGAGCTGACGGATATGGACAGCCTGCTGAGGGCCGGAGCCGTGGGCTTTACCGACGACGGGAAGCCGCTTTTGGACGACGGGATCGCCAGAAAGGCCATGCAGGAAGCTGCCCGGCTCCACGTGCCGGTCAGCTTTCATGAGGAGGATCCGGCCTATATCGTCAACAATGGGGTCAACGCGGGAAAGGCGGCTGAATTCTTCGGCATCGGAGGTTCGGATCGGCAGGCGGAGATCTCCATGGTGCGGAGGGATCTTTCCATGGCGCTGGAGACCGGAGCCCGGATCGTCATCCAGCATATCAGCGCGAAGGAGGCGGTGGAGCTGGTACGGCAGGCCAGGAGAAAAAGCGGCCGGATCCATGCGGAGGCAACGCCCCATCATTTTTCGCTGACCGAGGAGGCGGTCATCGAATACGGAACTATGGCGAAAATGAACCCGCCGTTGCGGGAAGAGGCGGATCGGCAGGCCATTATCGCAGGGCTTGCGGATGGAACCATCGACCTGATCGCTACGGATCACGCGCCTCACAGCGCGGAAGAAAAGGCGCGGCCGTTGACGGAAGCGCCCAGCGGGATCATCGGGCTGGAAACTTCCTTGAGCCTGGGGATCATGAACCTGGTGCATACCGGAGCGTTGTCCATGCAGCGGCTTTTGGCCTGTATGACCGTCAATCCGGCCTCGCTCTACGGTCTGGATGCCGGGAGGATTTACGAGGGTGGACCGGCGGATCTGATCCTGTTCGACGAAAAGGAGGAATGGATTCCGGGGAAGTTTCACTCCAAATCCCAGAATTCCCCCTTCCTGGGGAAGAAGATGACCGGGAAGGTGAAATATACCGTCTGCAGAGGACGGATCGTTTACGAAGATAAAACGGAATGAATACAGGAGGTTGACAGAAAATGGCACAGAAGAAAAAGACCTGCGCCCGGGTGTTGAGCCAGGAGCGGCTCGCGGATGGAGTCTTCGACCTGCGGCTGCAGACGGATCTGGCGAAAGAGGCGCGCTGCGGACAGTTCGTGGGCGTGTATCCCGAAGATAAGAGCGCCCTTTTACCCCGGCCCATCAGCATCTGCGAGGCGGACGCGCAGGAAGAAACGCTGCGGTTGGTCTACCGCGTGGTGGGAAAAGGGACTGCGGAGTTTTCCGGCCTGAAAGAGGGCGATACCGTGGAGGTGCTGGGCATTTTGGGAAACGGTTTTCCTGTCGAAAAGGCCCGGCCCGGCATGCGGGCGGTTCTGATGGGAGGGGGCATTGGCGTTCCGCCCATTCTCCAGCTGGCGAAGGAGCTGGACTGCGAAAAGACCATTGTGGTCGGCTACAGGGACGGCCAGTGCTTTTTAAAAGAAGATTTTGAAAAATACGGGGAAACGATCATCGCGACCGAAGACGGAAGCGTGGGGACGAAAGGAAATGTCATGGACGCGCTGAAAGAGGGCGGGATCGAACCCGACATCCTCTATGCCTGCGGCCCGATGCCAATGCTGAAAGCGATTCGCAGCTACGCGATGGAAAAGGGTATTTTGGCCTACATTTCCCTGGAGGAGAGGATGGCCTGCGGCGTGGGCGCATGCCTGGGATGCGTCTGTAAGACAGCCGCCGTGGATCATCACTCCCATGTTCATAACGCCCGCATCTGCACGGACGGGCCGGTTTTCGAAGCGCGGGAGGTGGAAATCTGATGAATACCAGTGTGACAATAGCCGGAGTGGAATTCAAAAACCCGGTGATGACCGGTTCCGGGACGTTCGGCTCCGGGATGGAATACAGCGAATTCGTGGATTTGAACCGCCTGGGAGCGGTGGTGGCGAAGGGCGTGGCCAATGTACCCTGGCCCGGCAATCCCACTCCCAGGGTGGCAGAGGTATACGGAGGGATGCTCAACGCTATCGGTCTGCAGAACCCCGGCGTGGACGTGTTCATCCAACGGGACCTGGAATTTCTGAAACAGTTCGATACGAAGGTGATCGTCAACGTTTGCGGCAAGACGGTGGAAGACTACCTGGAAGTGGTGGAAAAGCTGGGGGATCAGAAGCGGGTGGACATGCTGGAGATCAACGTTTCCTGCCCCAATGTGAAGGAAGGGGCCATCGCCTTCGGGCAGAAGGCGGACGCTCTGTTCGACATCACCTCGCGGATTAAAAAAATCGCCAGGCAGCCCGTCATCATGAAACTGAGCCCCAATGTGACGGATATTGCCGAGATGGCCAGGGCAGCGGAGGCTGCAGGAGCGGATGCGATTTCGCTGATCAATACACTCACGGGCATGAAAATCGATATCGAGCGCAGACGTTTCGCGCTGGCCAATAAAACTGGGGGAATGTCCGGACCCGCTGTCAAGCCGGTGGCGGTGCGCATGGTATGGCAGTGTGCCAACGCGGTGAGCATTCCCATCATCGGCATGGGCGGCATAGCCACGGCGGAAGACGCCGTAGAATTTCTCATGGCAGGAGCCACGGCGGTAGCGGTGGGCGCCATGAACTTCGTGAATCCTTACGCCACCCTCGAAATCGCCGAGGGGTTGGAAACGTTTCTGGAAAACCACGGGATTTCGGATATTCGGGAAATCATCGGCTGCGTAAAATAGCGGAGGCCCCTCTGATTTTGGAAACCGGCTATCATAATCTCCCTCTCTGCTGCATATGGTTAAGTGACAGCAGGGAGGGATTTTTTATGGATTTAGTGAAAAGGACCATACATATGGATCAGGTCAAATGCAGCGCAAACGCACAGATGACCATCGAAGATGATATCAATATCACGGATTCCAGGCCGGATGTATATCAGCTGGTGACGGAGCAGGGAAATGTGGACGTGGAAGAAATGCGCGCCGTGGAAGACCATGTGCGCATTAAAGGGACGTTGAAGTTTCAGGTACTCTATATCTCGGATGAGGAAATACACCGGCCCGCCTGCATGGAGGGAAGCCTGCCCTTTGAGGAACAGGTTTATTTAAACGGCGTGAGCTCCAGCGACAGCGTGACGGTTCGGGCGATGCTGGAGGATCTCAGCGTGGGCATGATCAATTCCAGAAAGCTGTCCGTGCAGGCGTTGGTGGATCTGAATCTGTCTGTGGAAAAGGTGGAGGAAATAGAGGCGGCGGTGGGGATCGACGGGGAGGAGACCGTGGAGATGAAAACGGCTCCCCTTCAGGCGTTGGATCTGGTTATCGCCAAGAAGGACATTTTCCGGGTGCGTCAGGATCTGGAGCTTCCGGGAGGAATGCCCAACGTATTCCACCTGCTTTGGCAGACCTGTTCGTTGAAGGAGATGTCATGTCGCGCGCAGGACGAAAAGCTGGCTCTCGAGGGCGAGATTTCCCTCTTTATCCTGTATGAAGGGGAAGGAGAGGAGCGGCCGGATGTCTGGTATGAGGCTTCGGTACCCGTGAGGGGCGCGGTGGAATGCCAGGGGATGCGGGAAGGAATGCTGGAAAACATCCGATTCGGAATCGGGCATCAGGAACTCGAAGTGAAGGCGGATGCGGATGGGGAAGAACGGAAAATTTCGCTGGATCTGGTGTTGGATCTGGACATGAAACTGTACGAGGAGATCCGGGTGGAGACGATATCCGACCTGTACGGAGTGGATCGGGAAATCGAAGCGGTTCGTCAGCCGGGCTGCTGCAAGCAGCTTCTGACGAAAAACACGGGGAAGACGAAAGTGTCCGGACGGTTTTCGGTGGGAACCGGTTTGCCGAAAATGCAGCAGATCTGCGGCAGCTTTGGGGAAATCCAGATGGGCGCTGTGGAACCCTGTCCGGAGGGATTAAAGCTGACCGGAGCGATTTCGGTGCGCGCACTCTATACCACCCAGGATCCGGATCTTCCCTTTTACTGTCTGAAGGATTCGCTGCCCTTCTCCTACATTATGGAAGTGCCTCAGGCCCGTCAGGACTGCCGATATGAGATCGAACCCGCGCTGGAGCAGCTGACCATCTCCATGCTGGACTCGGAGGAAGCGGACGGAAAGGCTATGCTGTCCTTTCAGGGGATGGTCTGCGAAGTGCACGAAGAACCCATGGTGACATCTGTGAACGTTTCGGATCTGGATCCGGAAAAACTGTCCGCCCTGCCCGGGATCGTGGCTTACATCGTCAAGGATGGGGATAGCCTGTGGAGCATCGGGAAGAAATACTATGTGCCGGTGGCGCGGATGAAGGAGATGAATGATCTGACCTCGGAGGAGGTGAAGGCCGGGGATAAAATTCTGGTGGTAAAAGGGTGGAACTGAAAATCGCAAGGGGATGCTGCATACTGCTGAGCTGTCGGCAGCCTGTGCGCACCCCCTTTTTGTGCTCTTTTATTCCGCGATCCCCAGGGAGGCGGAAATCCTGCGTCTGGTGGCCACGTCCTGGAACCGAAAGTAGCTGATCGCCCTGCGCAAGGAGCTGGACGTAATCGCCTGCGGCGACGTTCGTCCGCTGGATCCAAAACACCCCTCCGTCTTCGCCTATCGCAGGACTTATGGGGATCAGGAGCTGATCGTGGCGGCGAACTTCTACGGCAGGGACTGCGAATGGAAAGGAGCTCCCTGTCTGGACGGATTCTCGCAGGTGATTGGAAATTACCCCGAGCCTGCGGAAGAGAAAGACGGGGTCGTGCGGCTCAACCATATGAAGCGGCAGTATGGTATCGGGAGACCGGCATCTGACCATCCGGAAAGAAAGAGAATTCAGAACAAGAGGAGGCTATGAGCTGAGTATTTCAGAGATGGCCTCCTCTTGTTCTGAGCTGCATTGACAAACCCTGCCGGATTGTATAAAATTAAGTACAATCAGTGTATACAAAGTACAAAAGGAGCGGAGAAATGGACGAAATCAGACTGGAAGCCAGGGCGAAGATCAACCTCGGCCTGGATGTGCTGCGCCGCCGGGAAGACGGGTATCACGAGGTGAAGATGGTAATGCAGACGGTGGATATCTGCGATGTCCTGTCATTCCGGAAGCTGGAGGAAGACCGCATCCTCGTTTCGACGGACAAAGAAGAACTTCCGGGAGACGAGAACAACCTGATCTATAAAGCGATCAAACTCATGAAGGATATCTTCGGGATCCGGGAGGGAGTGGCCGCAGCGCTGAAGAAGCGGATCCCCATGGCGGCCGGAATGGCCGGGGGCAGCGCGGATGCGGCGGCTGCCATCCACGGGATGGATCGGCTCTTTTCCCTGGGGCTTTCCCTGGAAGAGAAGCAGAACCTGGGCGTGAAGATCGGCGCGGATGTTCCCTACTGCCTGATGGGCGGGACGGCTTTGGCGGAAGGGATCGGGGAACGGCTGACCCCTCTGCCAAAGCCGCCGGCGGCCTTCCTCGTCATCGCAAAACCGGATATCGACGTTTCCACGGCTTTCGTCTATGGAAACCTGCATGCGGATACCCTGAAGGAACATCCTGATATCGACGGCATGGTGCGCTGCATTCGGGAAGGGGATTTGAAGGGAATCGCGGCCAGGATGGAAAATGTGCTGGAAACGGTGACGATCACGCGGTATCCTGTGGTAGAGGAGATCAAGGCATTCTTAAAGGAGCGAGGAGCGCTCAATGCGCTGATGAGCGGCAGCGGTCCTACGGTATTTGGAATTTATGAGGAGGAGGAAACCGCCAGAAGGGCTTTCGGGGATCTGAAAGCGCGGGGGCTGGCAGGACAGGTGTTTCTGACCGGATTTGCGGAATGAAGGATGAGATCCGGCCGGGGAAAACGGGAGAGAAGCATGAATGAATTTGGGAAAGAGAAGGATTATGAATACCTGCCTTTGCGGGATGTGGTATTCAATACCCTGCGCCAGAGCATTCTGACAGGGGAGCTAAAGCCCGGGGAGCGGCTGATGGAGATTCATCTGGCGGATAAACTGGGCGTTTCCAGAACGCCCATCCGGGAGGCGATTCGCAAGCTGGAGCTGGAGGGTTTGGTGACCATGATCCCCAGGCGGGGGGCGGAAGTGGCTCAGATCACGGAAAAGAGCCTGCGGGATGTGCTGGAGGTCCGGCGGGCGCTGGATGCGTTGGCCGTGGAGCTGGCCTGCGAGCGGATCACTCCCCAGCAGCTGGAGCAGCTGAGAGAAGCCTGCGATGCCTTCGAACGGGAGACGAAGAGAGGAGATGCAAACCAGATGGCCAGGGCGGATGTGGCCTTGCACGATATTATCCTCGTGGCCAGCGGAAACACCAGATTGATGCAGATGGTCAGCAATCTGTCCCAGCAGATGTATCGTTACCGGCTGGAATACGTCAAGGACGAGGGCAGTTACGAACGGCTGATCCGGGAACACCGCACTATTTATGAGTCCATCCGGGACAAGGATCCCGAAACGGGAGCCAGAACCATCAAGGCACATATCGACAACCAGGAAAAAACGGTGATCCAGATGATTTCCGACCGGAAGAAGAAATAGAATGTATAGAAACCAGCCGCAGGGGCCATGCTTTTTCTGAGAGAAAACAGGGAGAGGATGTGTGGCTGATGCAAAAAAGACGGGAACGAAGAACGGGCGGAAAGAACGGATCGGGAGCGGTTTTCCTCGCCGTCCTGATGTTCTGGGGACTTCTGTATCCCCAGTTCGCCCTGACCCGGGATACTTACCGGGCAGTGCCGGCGGAAGATGGAAGTTTGTGTCCGGAGGGGGACAGCCTGAAAGATTATGCAGAACTTCTGACTGCAGAGCCCGGAGAAATCGAAATCCGGTTCGCGCTGCCGGATGAAATAGAAGAATGGTTTGGAGAAAAGGAAACCTATGAACAAAGTGGAAATGAATCGTCAGATGCCCATCGGAGTCTTCGACTCGGGGGTGGGCGGCCTGACAGTGGCCAGGGAAATCATGCGGCAGATCCCCAATGAGAAGATGGTCTACTTCGGGGATACGGCCCGGACGCCTTACGGGAGCAAGTCGAAAGAAACCGTGATCCGCTATTCCAGACAGATCGTCCGGTTCTTGCAGACGATGCAGGTGAAAGCCATCGTGGTGGCCTGCAATACGGCCAGCGCCTACGCCCTGGATGAGCTGGAAAAGGAAATCGAGATCCCGGTGATCGGGGTGATCAAACCCGGCGCAAAGGTAGCGGCGGATGAGACGAAAAATGGAAAAATCGGCGTGATCGGGACGGAGGGAACGATCGGCAGCGGCATTTATACCGAATATATCCGCAAAATCCGGCCGGACGCCGAAGTGATCGGAAAAGCCTGTCCCCTCTTCGTCCCGTTGGTGGAAGAGGGGCTCTGGCAGGATCCGGTGACCGATGAAATCGCCATGCGCTACCTGAATGGCCTGATCGACAGCGGTATCGATACGCTGGTCCTGGGATGCACCCATTATCCGCTGATCCGCTCCACCGTGGGACGGATTATGGGGGAAGGCGTCAGGTTGGTCAATCCTGCCTACGAGACGGCGCGGGAATTGAAGGAACTCCTGATGGAAAAGGAACTGTACAACCCGGTAGCGCCCGGCCTCGGGACGAACCAGTACCGCTTCTTCGTCAGCGACGCGGCGGAAAAGTTCATCCACATCGCCAACTCCATCATGAAATACGGAGTGCTGAGCGCGAAAGTGATACATATAGAGGAATATTGAAAAGATGACAAGAGATGTGATGATCTCAATTTGCGGCCTGCAGTTTCTGGAGGACGGGATGGATGACGATATCGAAACCGTACAGCAGGGGCAATATTTTTTCCGCAGCGGCAGCCATTTCCTGCTCTACGACGAATATCTGGAGGATTTCCGGGAACCGGTGAAAAGCGTGATCCGTATCAGGGGCAGGGAGCTGACGCTGACCAGGAGAGGGCCTATGAATGTGCAGATGAACTTCGCGCAGGGGAAAAAAACGCTCACCCGGTACCAGACGCCCTATGGGGTCATGACCATCGGCCTGGATACGGATCGGGTCGAATGTCAGGTATCGGAAAGCGGGTTGAGCATAGAGGTAGACTATGCCCTGGAAGCCAATTATCAGTATGTGGCGGATTGCCGCATTCAGATCGAGGTCAGGGAAAAGGGCGGGGAACGGTTTGACTTTTTCGATGAGGAGAAAGGGGAATCGGAGGAATGGATCGGTTCCTGATCAAATGAAGGAAAAGAGGGGGGCGTCCGCTCGATGCGGAGCCCCTTTTTGTGGTGTGCACCCGGCGGGCGGCGGCCGTGCCTGCATGTGAAAAAAACATATATTCCGGCCAGAAAATCGCATGTTCATCCGGAAAAGGGGGTGCTACACTGTGCTGGATGGAACCGGTCAGGCGTGCGGACGTGAGAACGCTTTGCGATATTCCGAAGGGGTCATGCCGGTCTGCTTTTTGAAGAAATTGCTGAAATAAAACTGACTCCCGAATCCCAGGGATTCCGCGATGGAAGAGATGGGCAGAGAAGTGGCCGTCAGCTGTTCGATGGCGGCTTCCGTCTTTTTGTGAATGAGGAATTGCACGGGTGAAATCCCCATCCGCTGCTGGAACAGCTTGGTGAAGTGGGCGGGATGATACCCGGCGATCTCGGCCATTTTCGCTACGGTGACGGACTGATCCAGGCTGTTTTCGGCGAATCGGGCGGCCCGGCTTAAGGGGGAATCGACGTCGCTGTGGGACAGCCGGATGCTTCCCGGAGGACAGCATTCCATATAATAGACCAGCAGATCCAGGACGGATTGACCGGATTTGATGCAGGAGAGCGGATCCTGTTCGCTGCTGGCCGATATCATCCGTTGAAACAGCGAGACAGCGGTGGAAAAATCCGCCGCATCCACGCAGAGAGGCAGGCGCAGCAGATCGAACAGCTCGCTGCCCTGACAGCAGGCCTCGAAGTGGCAGTAGTATTTCCGGTAAGGATGATCGGCGTCCGTGAAAAAGGACTGGGTGGTTTTTGCAGGCAACAGGTACAGCTGCCCTCTGGACGGATGAATTTCCATGCCGTCGGCGCGCATAGTGCCTTCCCCTTCCAGAATCAGTCCGATGCTGCTGTAGGGAGCCACGAACCTGTCGCAGCCCCAGGACGCATCGCAACAGAGCAGATGGGCCCGTTCCAGATTGACGGTGATTTCCCGAAGCCGGGTTTGCAGAAGCAGAGAGTCGGTCATAAAAATCTCCATTCAGGAGCGTCAGCGACGGGGCGAAGAGAAATCGAAAATGCGATTTTTCTGATGCCATCATAGCTATTTGTGACGCTCCGGCACAAATAGCCGTGTGAAAAATAAGCTATCAGGCTTATTTTTCACACTGGCCTCCATCGGGACAGGATCTTTTGCAGGCGGAAGATACCGCCGCAAGTATTATAGCACAAAACGAAGAATGCATGTGAGGAGAAAGAGCAAATGGGAAAACGGATTCGAAATGTCTACATCGTGCACCATTCCCACACGGATGTGGGGTATACCGATCTTCAGGAGCGGGTGATTTACAGCCAGGCCCAGAATATCCGTACGGCGGTGGAGCTGATCAGAAAGGGAAGAGCGGAGGGGCTCCCCTGGAAAAATTTGAAATGGAATTGCGAGACAGCCTATTGTGTGGAGCGGTTCTGGGAGATCGCATCGCCGGAAGAAAAGAGGGATTTTTTCGATCTGGTGAAAGCGGGCGCTATCGGGATTTCTGCAAACTGGCTGAACTTCAACGATCTGGTGGATTGCGGGATGCTGGAGCATAAGACTGCGGAATTCGTAAGCGCTTTCGCGCGGGAAGGGATTTGCGTGAAGACCGCCATGCATGCGGATATCAACGGCATTTCCCTGGGGGCCAGAGACGCCATGCTTCGAAACGGCATCGAATTTCTTTATATGAACATCCATACCCATCACGGGATGTATCCGCTGTATCAGAACCAGCGTCCGTTCTTCTGGGAAAATGAGGACGGAAAACGGATGTTGGTATGGAACGGCGAGCATTATAACCTGGGCAATGCCCTGGGCATCGTCTTTTCGAAAAACGTGAATTTCATGACGGAAAATTATTTTGGAAAGAACGGAAGCGACGAGCCCATGCATCGCCTTTACCGGAATCTGACGGCCAGCATCAGGGAATACGAGGAGAGCAGCTATCCGTATGACTTCTATATCACCAGCGTCTCCGGCGTTTTTTCGGATAACGCGCCGGTGAATCCTGCTATCGCGGCTGTTGCCGAAGAATTCAACGCCCGGTACGGGGAAGAGGTCAGGCTGCAGATGGTGACGCTGCAGGAGCTCTTCGATCTGATCCGGGAGGAGACGGCGGACGCCCCGGTGTATCGGGGGGCCATCAACGACTGGTGGGGCAACGGCGCCGGCAGCACGCCCTGGGCGGTAAAGCATTATAAAGAGGCGTTGCGCCTGTCTCATATCTGCGACCGGCTGGAGGAAAAGACAGGGGAACGCGATGAAGAGCTGGTGAACCGGACGGAGGAGAACGTCCTGCTCTACGCGGAACATACCTGGGGACATTCTTCCACAATCACGAACCCGTATGACACCATGGTCACCAACCTGGATATCCGAAAGACTTCCTACGCGTCCAAAGCCCACGAGGCGGCTGCGCTGCGCAAAAACAGGCAGTGCCATCTGTTGGGGGATATTCTGCGCTATTATAATCTGTCCGGAAAGGTGAAAGCGGTTTCCGTCAGCAGGGAGAAGAGAATTTTTCCGGTAGAATTCTATGTGGAGACCGTCAGCCTGCCCGCGGTAAAGGTGACGGATCTAAAAACCGGAGAAGTGATCCCGGCCCAGCTGTCATCTCATCCCCGCGGCGTGTTGATCAGCTTTTTGTCCGAGTTTGAACCCATGGAGGAAAAGGAGTTCCTTTATGAAGAGCAGCCCGCGCGGGAAGAAACCCTCTACACCCGAACGGCCTGGGTGGGAGCGGAGCGGGTACGGGATATCGTAAACGCGTATGATCCGGAAAGCTACAGGCTGCCGTATGGAATGGAAAACGACTGGTTTTCCATCCGCTGGAGGATCGGAGAGGGGATCACTTCCTTTTGCAATAAGCGGACGGGGGCAGAAATGCTGCTGGATGGACTGGCAAAATTTTTCACCCCTGTTTACGAACGGACGGAAATCAGGAGGGGCGTTTACGAAGAACGCCGTCTGCTGGGGCGCAATATCCGGGGGCAGCACGCGCAGCAGTTTCAGGGGAAACTGAGAGAAGTGAAGGTGCTGGATCATGGCCCCATCTTCACCAGGACCGAGCTGATCTTCGATCTGGAGGGAACCCATCACAGCAGCGTGCTGATCAAACTGTACAGAGGGCTCCCCAGGATCGAATTCACGTATCGGATTGCGAAAAGCCTGAGCGAAGAGATCGAGAGCGTTTATCTGCCCCTTGCGCTGAATCTGCCGGAGGCGGAAATCTATCTCAGAAACGGCGGCGTGCCCATGCGGCCCGGAGTGGATCAGCTGCCCGGCAGCAATATGGAATACTATATTGCGGATCAGGGACTGCTGTATCGTCAGAGCGGACAGAGCGTGCTGGTCAATACCCTGGATACTCCGCTCCTTTATATGGGGGAAATGCGGCATCATCCCATCGTATTGTGCGACAATCGGCCGGAAAACAACCGTCGCCCAGTCTATAGCTGGATCATGAACAATACCTGGGAAACCAACTTCAAGATGGACCTTTCCGGATTTGGAGAATTTCAATATTCGCTGGAACTGGCGGAAGGGACGACGCTGGAGCAGGATCTTATGCGGCTGGAAGAAAATGATATGAGCGTGGTCGCGTTTATCAACGGATGAGAGGACGGCTATTTGTGCCGTTCGGGAAGGGAGATCGCTATGGACAGATTGCAGGAAAATCAGAAAAAATTTATCGATTTGAGATTTGGCACTTTCATTCACTTCAACAGCGCCACCGTTCAGTTTCCGGAAGGAGACGTGGTGGACTGGGAGTATGATTGCGAAAACGGGGGACAGCCCAGACGGTTCCCCTTTTCGGAAAAGGACTGGAATCCCGTGCATCTGGACTGCGCCCAGTGGGCCCGTGCCGCCAAAAGCGCGGGCTGCCGTTTTGCGGCGCTGACCACAAAACACCATGAGGGATTCGATCTCTGGCCTTCCGCCTATACGGAGCACTCCGTGAAAAACGCTTCGATCCGGACGGATGTGGTGGCGCAATATCTCGACGCTTTCCGGCGGGAAGGGATCGAAGCCGGGCTATATTTTTCGATTCTGGACCTGACGGAGGGGATCGGCAGGAAGAGCTGCACGCAGAAGCAAAAGGAAATCATCAAGGGACAGATCGCTGAACTGCTGACCCGTTACGGGAAAATCCCGTTCCTGATCGTGGACGGCTGGAACGCCATGTGGGGAGGCCCTACCTATGAGATGCTCCCCTTCGAGGAGATCGACAGCCTGGTAAAATCGCTGCAGCCGGACTGCCTGCTGATGAACATCGGCTGCGACAGCGGGATAAAGGGCACGGACGTGGTATTTTTCGAAAACGCGGCCGGACAGGAAGTCAGCGGGACTTTTTACGGGCCCGGGGTCAGCTGCAACAAGCTGACGGACGCCTGGTTTTGGCGGAAGGGCGATCCGTCCGCAACTCTGAAAACGGCGGAGTGGGCCGCAGAAAAGATGGAGGAGTATTTCCCCATGAACGTGAACTTCATGCTGAATCTCTCCCCGCGTCCCGACGGCAGGATCGACGAAAACCTGGAGGCGGAATTCGCCCGGATCGGGGAACATCTGCACCTTCCGGAACCGCTTGAGCGCCTCCCGAAAGGCTGGCTGAAGCGTTGAGCAACCGCGCCGCGGCCGGGGAATTTCCCCCGGCTGACGGCGCGGTTTTATGATACGCCGAGGCGCCCGTTCTTTTTCGTGGCGGACAAAGCGAATTCGCTTGACAGCACACGCGGATACGAATACAATAGTTGCTGATACAATTATTGTAAAAGACAGGGAGGAACGGTATGCTCCGAAAGTTATTTTCCTACATGAAGCAGTATACCATATACGCGTATCTGGCGATGTTTTGCGTAATGGTGGAATGCGTTTTTGAGCTGGTAATTCCGCTGATCATGGCCGACATGGTGGATGTGGGCGTGGCCAACGGGGATCGGGCTTACATATTCCAAAAGGGTGGACTGATGGTTTTCTGCGCGCTGCTGGCGCTGTTTCTCGGTATGGGGAGCGCGAAATTTTCCGCGATGTGCGGCCAGGGGCTGGGCGCCAATCTGCGGGAGGCGGAGTACAGAAAGCTACAGTCCTTTTCTTTTTCCAACATCGACCATTTCCGGATTTCTTCGCTGGTCACCCGGCTGACCAGCGACGTGACCGTGATTCAGAACTCGGTTTCCACGGGCATCCGGCCGGTCTGTCGGGCGCCGGTGATGATGGTGATGGCGGTGGGCGCCTCCTTTGTGATCGACAGGGAACTGGCGGTGGTCTTTCTGATTGCCCTGCCGGCGCTGGGAATCATGCTGTTCCTGATCGTGAGCCACGTGCGGCCTCTCTATACCCGGATGCAGACGGCTATCGACCTGGTCAACCGCATCGTCCAGGAAAATCTGACGGCGATCCGGGTGGTGAAGGCGTATGTGAGGGAGGACTACGAAAAGGCGAAATTCGCCGAAGTGAACGGAAATCTCCAGGGGCAGTCCGAGCGGGCGTTCAAGCTCTCAGCGCTGAATATGCCGGCCATGCAGCTGGTCATGTACTCCACGATCCTGGCGATCCTGTGGTTCGGCGGCGGACGGGTGGGCGTCGGCGATCTGCAGGTGGGGGAACTGACCGGGTTTTTGAGCTATGTGCTCCAGGTGTTAAACTCCCTGATGATGATCTCCAACGTTTTCATGATGCTTACCCGCTCCATGGCCAGCGGGAGAAGGATTCTGGAAGTGATGGACGAGTCGGTGGAGATCACGGACGAAGAAGCCAGGCCCATCGAAGTAAAGAGGGGGGACATCCGGTTCGAACACGTGTATTTTAAGTATCGGGCCAACGCCGAGGAATATGTGCTTTCCGATATCAATCTGGACATTAAGGCGGGGCAGACCGTGGGCATTATCGGCCAGACCGGCGCGGCAAAAACCACCCTGGTGCAGTTGATCCCCCGGCTCTATCAGGCTTCCAGAGGCTGCGTGTACGTGGACGGCATACCCGTGCAGGATTACCCCCTGGTTCATTTGCGGGATGCGGTGGCCATGGTGTTGCAGAAAAACACGTTGTTTTCCGGCACGGTGCGGGATAACCTGCGCTGGGGGAAAGAGGACGCAACACAGGAAGAGATCGAGGAAGCCTGCCATATCGCCTGCGTGGATGAGTTCATCGACCGGCTGGAAAAGGGATACGATACGGAAATGGGGCAGGGCGGCGTAAACGTTTCCGGCGGCCAGAAACAGCGCCTTTGCATCGCCCGCGCTATTCTGAAGAGCCCGAAGGTGCTGATTCTGGATGATTCCACCAGCGCCGTGGATACGGCCACGGAAGCGAAAATCCGGCAGGGCCTGGCAGAGAAGCTTCCTGACATGACGAAGATCATCATCGCCCAGAGGATTTCTTCCGTCCGGCACGCGGATCAGATCGTGATTCTGGACAACGGGCGGATCGACCAGGTGGGCACCCATGAAGAACTTCTGGCTTCCAACCGGATCTATCAGGAAATCTATCATTCCCAGCAGGAAGGAGGGCTTTTGTAATGGCGAAATATGTGGGATATAAACGGCCGAAAGACACGAAGAAGGCCCTGAAAAACCTGTTGAAATATCTGGGATTCCATAAATGGCTGCTCCTGTTTGTGGCGATCATGGTGACGGTCAGCAGCGGGGCCAATATCCTGGGCACCTACATGATCAAGCCGGTGATCAACGATTACGCCCTGAAAGGGGATGTACCGGGGCTCATCCGGGTGCTGATTTTCATGGGAATCATGTATGGGTGCGGAGTGCTGGCCACCTTCGGCTATAACCGGCTGATGGTGCACACCGCCCAGAAAGTGGTATCGGAAATCCGGCGGGATCTGTTCGATCATGTGCAGACCCTGCCCCTGTCCTATTTCGATGCCCACACGCACGGCGAGCTGATGAGCCGGTTTACCAACGATGTGGATACCGTGCAGGAAGCGCTCAACGGCAGCTTCGCCATGCTGATCCAGAGCTTTCTCATGCTCGTCGGTACCATCGCCATGCTGCTGGTCTTAAGCCCGCAGCTTTCCACCATCGTCATCGCGTTTTTGATGCTGATGTTTTTCCTCATCCGCTATAACGGCAGCCGGAGCAAAAAATATTTCAACCGGCAGCAGGCGGCGCTGGCTTCTATCAACGGATTCGTGGAGGAGATGGTGGCGGGCCAGAAGGTGGAGAAGGTATTCAACCACGAGAAACAGGACTTCGATGAATTCTGCAGGAGAAACGAGGCGCTGCGACAGGCGTCCACGAAGGCGCTGACCTATTCGGGCATGATGGTGCCCACCAACGTAAGTTTGTCTTATGTCAACTATGCTGTATCCGCCTGCGTGGGAGGGATTTTCGCGCTGACGGGCCTTTTGGATCTGGGGTCGCTGGCCTCTTACCTGGTGTACGTGAGGCAGAGCGCTATGCCTTTAAACCAGTTCACCCAGCAGGCCAATTTCCTGTTGTCCGCCCTTTCCGGCGCGGAACGGATTTTCGATCTGATGGAAGAGCGGCCTGAGGTCGATGAAGGCGATGTGACGCTGAAAAACGTGAGGGAGACAAAAGACGGCGGAATGGAGGAATGCGAGGAGGAAACCGGGAAGTTCGCCTGGAAAGTGCCGGAGACGGCCGGAAAGGCGAACGGGCTGGTGCCCCTGCGGGGCGATGTGCGGTTTCATGATGTGGTGTTCGGCTATGTGCCGGAGAAGAAAATTCTGGACGGGATCAGCCTGTATGCGAAGCCCGGACAGAAGATCGCCTTCGTGGGATCCACAGGCGCGGGGAAGACGACCATCATCAACCTGGTCAACCGGTTTTATGAGATACAAGGCGGGCAGATTACCTATGACGGCATCGACATCCGCAGGATCCGCAAGCCGGATCTGAGGCGGTCTTTATCCATGGTCATCCAGGATACCCATTTGTTTACGGGCACCATCGCGGACAACATCCGCTACGGCCGCCTGGACGCGACGGACGGAGAAGTGCTGGAAGCGGCGAAGATCGCCAATGCGGATTCCTTCATCCGCAGGCTGCCCAACGGTTATCAGACCGTTCTCTATGGGGATGGAAGCAACCTGTCCCAGGGACAGAGACAGCTTCTGGCCATAGCCCGGGCTGCGGTTTCCCGGCCGCCGGTGCTGATTCTGGACGAGGCCACCAGCTCCATCGATACCCGCACGGAGCGCCTCATCGAAAAGGGAATGGATCGGCTGATGGAAAACCGAACCGTGTTCGTCATCGCCCACCGGCTTTCCACTGTCCGAAATTCCCAGGCCATCATGGTGCTGGAAAAGGGAACGATCATCGAGCGGGGCAGTCACGAAGAATTGCTGGAGCAGAAGGGAAGGTATTATCAGCTCTATACCGGACAGTTTGAGCTGGAGTGAGAAAGGCAGGGCGATTTTTATGGAAGAAAAACGGTTTCCAAAGGAACGGATCCGGGAACAACTGGTTCGCCTGGAACAGCTGAGAAAACAGATCCTGCGTCCGGGGTTTCTGGAGTTGGGGCTGACTTTGGGGCAGGGGCAGCCCAGGATTTTGAAATATCTGTTTGCGCAGGAGCCTCTCAAACAAAAGGAACTGGCCGATCTTTGCGGACTGGACGTGACCAACATGTCCCGCACCCTCGACCGGATGGCGGAGGCCGGGCTGATCGAGCGGCGGACGGACCCGAAATGCCGCCGAAGCTTCCGGATCTTTCTCACCCCTCTGGGACGGGAAAAAGCGGAGAAGATCACCGAGGACTTCCGGAAGTTTGACGAGCGATTCTGCAGCGGATTTTCCGGAGAGGAGCTGGAAGATCTCCTCGGCAAGCTCAAACGGCTGGAGAAAAACCTGGAGGATTGAGATGGCGCATTTGCAAAGCGATTTGAAAGGACGCGCGGGCGCAGCGGTTGGGTTTTACAACCGCTGCGTTTTGTGTTATTCTATGAAGGAAGAGCAATTTTTTGAGGGCAGGAAGAAATGAACGAAAAGCGCGATTTTTCAGAGATAGAAAGAAGGATACGGGAGGCCATTTCCGAGGCGGTGGAGACCGGGGATTTCAGCGGGATCGGACAGGCCGTGAGCGAGACGGCAGAAGATGCAGCGGATCAGGTGAGGCGTCAGGTCAACCGGGTGCAGGAGAGCCTGAATCAAAACCGGGGAAGGACTCCCGGATGGAATGCGGCCCCGGGCCGCAGGACGCCGCGTTATCCCAGACGGGATTCCGGAAACGGAGAACAGGACGTCCGGGCGATGAAGCCCAGAGCGGAAAAATGCCTGAACCGGAGCGGTAAAGTGGGGGGAATCCTGTACACCGTGTTCGGAGGCATCGGAATCGGCGTGTTCGCCAGCCTTTCTTTCGCCTTTTTCCTCTGGTGGCTCATCGCGCCGCATACGGTATCCCTCAGTCTGACCGGGCTGTTTCTGGGATTGACGGGGATTTTTTGCGGAATGCTTTTCCACGGGTGCCGGGTATTGGGACGCTACAGGATCGCGGACCGCTATTTGAAGCTGATCGGCGAGAAGATGTATATGGAGATCGAAGATCTGGCGGCCCGGACCGGGAGAAGCGTCAGGCAGGTGCGCAAAGACATCCGGACGATGCTCCGGTCAGGGATGCTTCCGCAGGGGCACATGGATCCGAAGCAGACTACTTTGGTGGTAAACGACGAGACCTGGGAAGAATATCTGAAGCTGGAGGAGCGGTGGGAAGCCGAAAAGCGTCTGGAAGAAGCGAAAAAGGACGTCGCTCCGGAGTCTTCCGATCCGGAAGAAGAGCGGATCGAACGGGAAGGACAGGCGTATATGGATCGTTTGCGCAGGCTCAACGACGAGATCCCGGGCGAGGCGATCTCCAATAAGCTGTATGAGCTGGACGGACTGCTGGCCAGGACGTTTTCGATGTTGAGGGAGCATCCGGAAAAGCGTCCTCAAATGCGCAAATTCATGGACTACTATCTGCCCACCACGGTGAAGCTGGTGGAGTCCTATGCGGACTTCGACCGCGCCGGCGTGGAGGGGGAAAATATCCGAATCGCTAAAGCCGAGATCGAAAAGGCGATGGACACCATCAATCAGGCGTTTGAAAAGCTGCTGGACGACCTGTATCGGGACGCGGCGTTCGAGGCGGCCGCAGATGCAAAAGTGCTGAAGACCGTGTTGGCCCAGGACGGTTTGGCACAGGACAGCCCGTTTTCCGGCCCGTCCGGGGAGGAGACCCCGGGACAATAGGGCGGGGTTGATGGAATTCGATAATCACGAGGAAGGAAGGAAAAAGACATGAGCCAGGATTTGGAAAAACTGCTGCAGGAAGCGCCGTCTCTGACGCTGGAGCCTTTCGCCCAGGAAACACAGCCCCCTGTGGCCCAGGAGATGCAGGAAGTCGCGGAGAAGTCCGCCGCCCAGCAGGAGAGGGAAAAGCTGAAGTCGGTGTTGTCCCCTGCGGAGCAGAAGCAGGTGGATGAGTTCGTCCGTCAGATCGATATCGGCAATTCCCAGATGGTGCTTCAGTATGGAGCGGGATCCCAGAAAAAAATCGCGGACTTTTCGGAGGCGGCTCTGGGCAACGTTCGAACCAAAGATCTGGGAGAGATCGGCGAAGAGCTGACCCGGGTGGTGACCGAGCTGAAGAGCTTTGAAGACGAGGAAGAGGAAAAAGGATTCCTGGGATTTTTCAAAAAGAGTACGAATCGGCTGGCCACGCTGAAGGCGAAATACGAAAAGGCGGAAGCCAATGTGGATCGGATCTGCAGGACGCTGGAAGGCCATCAGATCCAGCTGCTCAAAGATGCCGCACTTCTGGATCAGATGTACCAGCTCAACCTGAATTATTACAAGGAGTTGTCCATGTACATCCTGGCCGGAAAGGAAAAGCTGGAGCAGGTGCGAACCCGGGAACTTCCGGCGCTGCTGCAGCGCGCCGAGGAGAGCGGCCTTCCGGAGGATACGCAGAAGGCAAAAGATCTGGCGGAGCTGTGCAACCGTTTCGAAAAGAAGGTCTATGATCTGGAGCTGACGAGAACCGTAGCCATGCAGATGGCGCCGCAGATCCGGATGATACAGAGCAACGATACCGCCATGTCGGAGAAGATTCAGTCCACGCTGGTAAATACCATTCCGCTGTGGAAGAGCCAGATGGTCCTGGCCATCGGGGTGGAGCATTCTGCCCAGGCGGCGAAAGCCCAGCGGGAAGTGAGCGACATGACCAATCAGCTTCTCAAAAAGAACGCGGAGACGCTCAAGATGGCCACCGTGGAGACGGCGAAGGAGTCCGAGCGGGGCATCGTGGATATCGAGACGCTGAAGCAGACCAACGAGACGTTGATTTCCACTCTGGACGAAGTGATGAGGATTCAGGAAGAAGGGCGCAGCAAGAGGAAAGAGGCGGAAGCGGAGCTCGTGCAGATCGAGGACGCCATGCGGGCGAAACTGATGGAAATGAGCAGAAGATAAGGAGGATGGAGCATGGATTTTTTTGAGAAGATGGGAGAAACCCTTTCCACGAAGGGAAAGGCAGCCACGCAGAAGGCGAAGGATCTGGCGGATCTGGCGAGGCTCAATGCCCAGGTAGGACAGCTGGAAGGCAAGATCAGGACCTGGTATCAGGTGATCGGTGAGAAGGTCTATCACCGCGAAAAAGATCAGGATCACGCAGGGCTGGAAGTGGAATTCGATATGGTGACGGAAGCCTTTGCCCAGATCGGCGCGATCAAAAAGCAGATCGCAGCTTTGAAGGGACTTCAGGAATGCCCGTCCTGCAAGGCGCAGGTGGAGGACAGCGCCCAGTTCTGCCCCAAATGCGGGGCGAAGCTGGAGGATCCCTGGACGGTTGTGGATGAGGACGTCTGCGAAGCTGACGCAGACAGCTGCCAGGGAGACGGGGAGAAGAGCTGCGGCGGCCAGGAAGGCGCACCGGATCCCGACGGCGCTCAAAAGGAGGAAACCGCCGGGGAAGGGGAAACTCCTTGAGACGAATCGGGCTGGTGGTAACCGATCTGGACGGAACCATCCTGCGCCCGGACGGCAGCTTTTCCGACGCTACCAGACGGGCATTTCAGCATTTGCGGGCGGCCGGGATTCCGGCCGCTTTTGCTACGGCGAGATTTCATACCCGGGAACTGGCGCGGGAGCTTGGGGTGCCCTATATGATCCGTACGGACGGTACCCTGATTTCCGACGCCGCCGGGCGCGTTCTGCATCGACGGTTCTTCTCTGCCGATGGCACCGACCGGATTCTGAAGGCGATCCTCTCCGAAAATCCCGAAGCGGACATCGCGATTCCGACGTTGGACGGGGTGTATCGCGAGTGCAGGCCGCCTTTTGGAAAGGAAGCGCTGAAAATCGTGGCCACGCTGGGGGACGAGAAAGATGCGGCTCAGATTGCGGATACTTTTGGATGCAGGGCGATCCGCTATCGGGGAGAGGATCGCTATAGCTTTCTGCCCGCAGGAGCCGGAAAGGCGGAGGCGGTGAAGGCGCTGGCGGATTTGCTGGAGGTGCCCTTAAGTCAGGTAGCGGCCTTCGGGGATGATATCGGGGATATCGGAATGCTGAAAGCCTGCGGCATCGGCGTGGCGGTAGCAGACGCCCCGGACGCGGTGAAAGCAGCCGCTGACTTCGTCTGCGGGGCCTGTCTGGAAGACGGGGTGGCAAAGTGGATCGAAAAAGCCTATCCATGTGGTATCATAGAAGAAATCAAAGCACCGAACAGGAGGAAAAATCGATGAAAATCAGTTTGCTGGAGCCCATCGGGATTCCGGAAGAGATGGTAAAAGAGCTGGCGGCCGGCTTCGAACAGGAAGGCCACAGCTTCGCGTACTACGATACGAAGACGACCGATGTGGAGGAGTTAAAGCGCAGATCCGCGGGTCAGGACATCGTGATGATCGCCAACAATCCGTACCCCGATGAGGTGGTGGAAGCTGTGGACAGCCTGAAAATGATCGCGGTGGCTTTCACCGGGATCGATCACGTGGGCCTGAAAGCATGCCGCGACAAAGGCGTGACGGTGTGTAACTGCGCGGGCTATTCCAACCAGTCCGTAGCGGAGCTGGCCATCGGTATGACCATCGAACTGCTGCGCAAATTCCGCAAATGCGACGAAGCGTCCAGAACCGGGCTGACCGGGGCGGGGCTGACCGGGGAAGAGATCGCGGGAAAAACCGTAGGCATCGTGGGCTGCGGGCAGATCGGCTTTCGCACGGCGAAGCTGTTCGCCGCATTCGGCGCGAAAGTGCTGGCCTATGCCCGCCATGAGCGTCCGGAATGGAAAGAGGCGGGGATCGAGGCTGTGGATCTGGATACGCTGCTTTCTCAGAGCGACATCGTTTCCCTGCATGTACCGCTCAACGATACCACCAGAGGCTTCATGAGCGCGGAAAGGATCGCCCAGATGAAAGACGGGGCCATCCTCATCAACTGCGCGAGAGGGCCTGTAGTGGACAATAAGGCCCTGGCGGACGCCCTCAATTCCGGCAAGCTTTCCGCCGCCGGAATCGACGTGTTCGATATGGAGCCCCCTCTGCCGGAAGATTACCCGCTGCTGCATGCGAAGAACGCGCTGCTGACCCCCCACATCGCTTTCGCCACGAAGGAGTCCATGGTCAGAAGGGCGAAAATCGAGTTTAGCAACGTCAGCGCATATCTGCATGGCAGCCCGGAAAACGTCTGCCAATTCTGACGGGAATCCATTTTCACATCCGTTTTCCTGATACGGTCCGGCAAGTTTTTTGCCGGATCGCATTTTTTGATTTATAATAGAAATGAAATGAATTGTACAGGAGGGATTCTTTATGGCAGAGACATTGAAAGTACTGATTCTCAACGGAAGCCCGCGCAAAAACGGGAATACATCCGTCGCCATAGGCGAGATGGAGAAGGTGTTCGCACAGAGCGGAGTAGAAGCGGAAACAGTTCAGATCGGACAGCTGGACGTCCGGGGCTGCATCGCCTGCGGCACCTGCTTCGAGAGAGGAAAATGCGTCTTCGATGACATCGTCAACGAACTGGCGCCTAAATTCGAAGCCGCCGATGGATTGGTGATCGCCAGCCCCGTCTACTATGCTTCGGCCAACGCGACGCTGATCGCATGTCTGGACCGGCTGTTCTACAGCACCCATTTCGATAAGACGATGAAAGTGGGCGCCAGCGTGGTGTGCGCCAGACGGGGCGGATGTTCCGCGACGTTTGACGAGTTGAACAAATACTTCACAATCTCCAATATGCCCATCGCCTCCGGCCAGTACTGGAACAGCATTCACGGCAGAGAGAGGGGAGAAGCCGAAATGGATGAAGAGGGAAAACAGACGATGCGTGGACTGGCGAGAAATATGGTATTCCTGATGAAGAGCATCGCTTTGGGAAAGGAGCAGTTCGGATTGCCGGAGAAGGAAGTCTGGACGCCCACGCATTTCATCCGGTAAAGGAGGGAGTGGTGTGAAAAATAAGCCTGATAGCTTATTTTTCGCACGGCTATTTGTGCCGGAGCGTCACAAACAGCTATGATGGCACGCCCCGTCGCTGACGCTCCGGAATGAAGGTTACGATGACCGGCGAGAAAGTTTATAAAATGGACTTTACCCGGGTGTATCCACTTCTGGTGACAAAGGCGGAAAAAAGGGACGGTCGAAAGCGGAAGTGGACGAGGTGATCCGCTGGCTGACTGGCTACAGCCGGGAGGCGCTGGAGGGTTTGCTGAAAAGTCCCATTTCTTATGAGGACTTTTTTGCTTCCGCCCCGGCGATGAATCCGGACAGGAAACGGATTACAGGAGTTGTCTGCGGCGTCCGGGGGGAAAATATCGAAGAACCGCTGATGCAGGATATTCGCCATCTGGATATAAAAAGGGAAACATGTGCAAAATTGGCGCGAAAACGGGAGGCAGGTTATGAATGAGAAGAAATGCGGGGAGATGCTGATTTACCCGGTACCGGATCCATCGGAGCTGGATATGGGGGAGATCGAAAATATCGTCAGGCACACCCACAATACATGGCAGCACGACAGGCCTCTGTGGGAAATCCGGAAAAACACCGTACAGGGAAAGAGCGCGGAACTGGTGATCGAGCGCTTTATGGCAGAAAACAGCAGCCTGCGGTACCGATCCTATGACGCGATCCGGGGGGATCATTTCGAAAAGCATGCGCCGTTTGACGGCGTGATTTTCGACGCGCGGATTTCGGATGTGATCCTGAAGGAAGCGTTTGACCGCATCCGGGAGGATGTGAACGAAAGCCCGGGGGACTGCGGGACGATCGCAGTCCGAACCCGGGAATTTCTGGAGGACTCAGGCGTTTTCACCGTGGAGATCAAATCCTCCCTCCTGCAGGACCCCAGGGACTACCGGGCGATGGGACAAAAAGAGAAGGGAAGGCGTTCACAAAAAGATTATGAGGCTCTCTGTGCCCATATCCGGAATTCCTACGACTACTTCGTTTACCCGCACTACTGCAGGGATCATCGCGGAATCACCAATTTTTACGAATACGCTTCTTATGTCAAAAGCAGCCATCCTGAATTCGAAACCCGGAGCACAGGGGAATTTCTGCGACGGCTGATGCGGACGGAATGGGATCACGCCTGCGATATTTATACGCGGGTTTTCTTCGATGTCCTTTCCGATGAAATTATCCTTCCCGGATATGTTACGAAAGACCGTTTTTTCGAAGAGCCCAGAATCCGGAAAATGCCATCCCCGAAATCGGGAAATGCGATTTATTATATGTATCCCATAAAGCTCGGCGCCGGAATGGCGGACATGGATCGGGACGCGAGGCTTAAAAACTGGAATCGGGGCTCCATGACTTCAGAACTGTTCGGCTCGAAAAGGCCCGCGTGCCCGGAGTGCGGGAAACCGCTGAAACTGGTCGAGACGAAGAAAGGCGAACCCGCCCGCCATAAATTTTTATATGTGTGCGAGAATTGCAATCCGCCTTCCTGGTATCAGATGAATCGGATTCACGGGAAAAATATGGAGGCGAGATGAAAGGGGCAAAACCTCGGAAATTCAGCGCTCCATAATGCCTTTTTCCTTATTTGTTGAAATAACTTTGGCCTGCGATTTCTCTTTCCGACCTGCGAGACTGTCACAATGGCGAGCTAATTAAATCTGGAGAAAGCGTCGGGTTTTGCCGCCCCTTCCGCATGGACGTGCACGTCCATATAGGTTATGCCCCGATCCGTATACACGTACTCAAAACAGCTGATGACATGTTCGCGATGCCGTTCTGCCAGATTGTTTGCCTGCATGTATTCCAGGATTTTTTTGTAAGCATTGGGGATCCTTTCGAAGGACTGGGCGAAAGGGTCCGTCACGGTGATTACCGCGTAATCGGCTTCCTCGTTTTCCGAATACTGCACGCCGGGACAATCGGTTTCGAATCCTTCCGGCAGCGCGTAGGCTGCCACATAGCCGTGCAGGCGGAAACGGTGTTGCTGCTCCTGGGTGACGAAAGGGAAATCCCATCCGATCAGGTTCGCGTTCGGATAAGCGGCTTTCAGACCGCTGCTGTCCGCCCAGCGCTGCATATATCCGTTTGCGTCGTTTTCCGGATTCGGGGAAACGATCGTATAGCTGGCCATTCGGAAGGGAGCGATCCTTCTGATCTGAACCTCGGAATATATTCCGCTTTGGGACGGAAGATCTTCCCTGACGAGGGCGTCCAGTTTACAGGAGAAGACAGAGCACATGTTCATCAGCTTTGCCAGTTCAGGGATCACTTCGTCGGATTCCCAGCGGGATACCGTCTGCCTGGTAACCCCATTTGCCCCGCAAATTGTTCCTGCGTTACCCTTTTCTGCTTTCTCAGATAAGCGATATTGCTTCCCAGACTCATCAAAACCTCCACTCCGGAGCGTAAGCGACGGGACATGCCATCCTAGCTATTTGCGACGCTCCGACACAAATAGCCCTGAGAAAAATAACCTGACGGGCTTATTTTTTCCGCAATATATTTCCATATTGATGGGGCAGCCGGATCGCCCCTGTACGGTTTTATTGTAACAGACGAAACGGGGAAAAGCCACCCACTACCGTTTGCGTTTCTTTTCGGTCATGTAACAGGATATGTTGCACGGGAGGGAGGGACGTACCGGCGCTGGCCGCCGGAAAAATTGACCGCAGGGTCGGGATCCTTAAAGTCTGTTCTGGGGACAAAAATGAGCTGAAGCTGGCGATATTGCGCCTGACGGCACACGGTAATGTTTTGAAACGGGATAATTATCTCATCTCCGCGGACTATTTCGGCGCCGTTCGAAAGGCTTTCCGCTCTTAGCGTGGAGCAATACCACCTTGTCCGAAGATCGTATGCGTGGAATCGGCGCTGTTTTATTATGGTTACAGCGACTTTTCGCCCCGGCAATGGTCGATTGCCGTCCCCCGCACCTTTTCACGGACAAAACTGAAAATCGACTCTCTTACGACAAAGGTATATTCTGTGCAGCTTGCCGTTTATGATCGGGAACGCACCATATGTGACCGTTTCAAATACCGTACAAAGAAAATGCGGGTTTATAAAAAACTGATGGATGTAATGGAGGCGCTGCTCAATGGCTGATATTGCTGCTTCCGTGCTCGCACAGCTGAAAAATAAGGCTGCTGAAAGCGATGGGAGCTATCAGCTCTTTTGTCAGGGAGAATTCCTCCGCCGCTTGGAAAAATCCAAATATGCTGAAAACCTCGTGTTAAAAGGCGGATTGTTTCTCCATTCTCTGACTGACTTTGACAGTCGGGTAACGGTGGATGTGGACTTTCTGCTTCGACAAATACCGAATACACCGGAACAATTAAAATCCATTTTGGAAGATATTATCGTTGCCCATATCAAAAACACAAGAATACCGTTCAGGATTGACTTTGGTGTGGGAGATGTCATCGTTCCGAAACAGGAAAAGCGCCAAATATCACAGCTTTACGCTTGAGCAATTTAAGCAGCCTCGTTCCGGATATCTCTGAGACTCCCGTAACTCACCCGGGACATCAAAAAAGCGCCAGAGACTACAGATATTGCCTCTACCGTTAAACTTACTATTAAGACAATGCTTCCACGCAAAAGCCAAACTGAGCTTTTCTCCTGCGCAGCCCGGATTACCATCGAAGTGCCATAACTGGCTACCAGCCCCATGACAGCGTTTAAAATTGTGAGCACAATGCGCGCTGCAAATGTTCTGCGATAAGGTTTAATAAATTTCATAGTTCGCAAAAACACTTTTTCTTTTTCTCGCATTTTTATATCCAATCCTTTCGCTGCATCCTCCGCCGGAAAACGAATCCAACAACGGATGCCAGCCCCTCACTCCCACTCGATCGTCGCCGTGGGCTTCGGGCTGATATCGTAGCAGACCCGGTTGACATTTTTGACTTCTTTCATGATCCGGGAAGTGATGCGTTCCAGAACGTCCCAATCCAGCCGTTCGACGGTGGCCGTCATGGCGTCTACGGTGTTGACCGCGCGGATGATGACGGGATAGTCAAAACAGCGGGCGTTGTCGCGCACCCCGACGGACTTGAAATCCGGAACCACGGTGAAATACTGCCATACCTTCCTGCTCAGGCCGGCCCGCTCGAATTCCTCCCGCAGAATGGCATCGGATTCGCGAACCGCTTCCAGCCGTTCTCTGGTGATAGCCCCCAGACAGCGAACGCCCAAACCGGGCCCCGGGAAAGGCTGGCGATACACCATGCTCTCGGGAAGGCCCAACTGAAGACCGCACTGGCGGACTTCATCCTTAAATAACTGCTTTAAAGGCTCCACCAACCGGAACTTCAGATCTTCGGGGAGCCCTCCCACATTGTGATGGGATTTGACCATTTTGGCGGTCTTGGTTCCGCTTTCGATGATGTCGGGATAAATGGTACCCTGTCCCAGAAAGTCGATGCCGTCCAGTTTACGCGCTTCTTCCTCGAAAATGCGGATGAATTCCGCTCCGATGATCTTGCGCTTTTGCTCCGGGTCCGCTACGCCGGCCAGCTTGTCCAGATATCGATCCGTGGCGTCCACATAAATCAGGTTGGCATCCATCTGGTTTTTGAACACTTCGATGACGCTTTCGGATTCGCCTTTGCGCATCAGACCGTGGTTGACGTGGACGCAGACCAGCTGTTTGCCGATGGCTTTGACCAAAAGCGCGGCGACCACGGAGCTGTCCACGCCGCCGGAAAGGGCCAGAAGCACTTTGCCGTTCCCTACCTGCGCGCGGATGGCTTCCACCTGGTCGTCGATGAAGTTTTTCATGTTCCAGTTGGCCCGGGCGTGACAGGTTTCGAATACGAATTCGCGGATATGGGGCTGCGCCTGCTCCCAGCCGGAAAAGGTCAGACTGCATTTCGCGGGCGCGTGATCGATAGCCATAAAAGGCAGACCGGTATCGTAAAGCGCCGGATCCACATCGATTTCCTGCCCGTCCACAACCCTGTTTTCCCCGCCGAAAAGGATGACGCCCCTGACGTTGGGGAGCTCTTTGAGCGTCTGCGGAGCGATATCGTGGGGATAGATTTCGCTGTAAACTCCCAGATCCCTGATTTCTCTGGCCAACACGGTATTCTGTGTGCTTCCCAGATCCAAAATGACGATCATGTCCTGTTTCATCGGAAAACCCTCCTATTTGTTATTCTATGAAAAGTGTAACTGATTTTCGAAAAAAGCACAACAGATTTCGGGGAGGAAAGCGCGAAAGCGGAGATGGGAAACGGTCGGAGCAAAAGACGTTCCGACAGGGAAGGAATTATGGTACAATAAAAAAAGCGAAAGCGGAAAGAAAAGGGCAGTCAAAGCGACATGGAAAAGTCCTTCGATCTGCCCTTTCCGCACCCGAAGCCTCAGCTTTCCGGAATCTGCAGCACCTGCCCGATGGACAGAAGATCAGAGGTCAGGCCGTTGAGAGCCTTGATCGCATCCACGGTGGTATTGAAGCGCCGGGAGAGAAGCCAGAGCGTATCTCCGGGCTGAACCGTGTAGGAAAAGGACGGCGTTGCCCCGTCCGCCGGGATCAGAAGCTTTTGCCCGATGTAAAGCATATCGGAGGTCAGGTTGTTGAGAGCTTTGATCGCATCCACGGTGGTGCCGAAACGCCGGGAGAGAAGCCAGAGCGTATCTCCGGGCTGGACGGTGTACTCGATCGTTCCGGAGTCCGGAGAGGAAGGCGTGTTTTCCAGAATCCCGAGATAAGTATCATACAGGGCACTCCAGGTGGCGGGGCCGACGATTCCATCCGGATTGAGCCGCATCAGCTGCTGAAAGGCGATCACGGCCTGCTGGGTCTGCGTGTCGAAAATGCCATTTTGTGCGAGCCGGGGAACGGAGGGATAAAACTCGCTGATGAGGCTTAAAATCGCCTGCAGCGTGAGCACATCCTGCCCCCTGGAGCCTAAACGGAGAACGGAAGAGGGCGGTACGGTTCCGATTCCGAGAGAGGTGCCTTCGCTTTCCAGATCGGCCAGCCTGGTAACAGCGGCATAAATATAGGAAATTTTGTTCCAGGTGGCGGGCCCCACCAGACCGTCCGGGGTCAGGCCGAAAACGCTCTGGAATTTTTTCACCGCCGCCAGGGTGCTGTTGCCGAAGGTGCCTTCCGGATCCGTGATAGCGGGAATAGCGGGGTAGTTTTGACGGATTCGGTTTAAGTAGGTCTGGATGGTTTGAACATCCAGGCCGGAGCTTCCCGGACGGAGGACGGTGCCAGGATAGGAAACCAGAACATCTGTGACGGCATCGGCCGTGGCGATTTCCACGTCGTCGGGATAATAATAGCGAAGGATCTGCAGGGGATCCAGCCCCTGCTGAGCCAGATTGACCGTCCCCCACTGCGACAGCCCCCTGCAGGTAGCGGTGGTGCCGTTGCAGAAGGAAGTAAAGTACGGGACATTGTGCCCCTCCCGGCGGACATATTGATGGAAGATCTGATCCACAATCCGGCTGATAGAATCATAGATCGTTCTGCCGTAGACGAAGTATTGGTCGTAAGAGGTACTGTTCGTGATATCGAAGGGATATCCCTGACTCCGGTACCATTCGGTGAACACCCGGTTTAAGGCGAAGGTAATGATGGCGTAGATGTTGGCGGTGAGGGAAGCTGCAGGCCAGGTGGGGTAGATTTCGCTGCTGGCCACGTTTTTCACGTAGTCGGGGAAGGAAACCTGAACGTTCGCGGCAGCGGAAGACGGGCGGCCCAGATGAACCGTAATGGGGTTGGGGATCACTACCTGGCGCAGAATGAGGGGTTCCACCACAGGGCCCTCCTGATTCCAGGGATCGTTTTGCTGGATGGCCGGCTTTCCGATCACGATTTCCGTCCGCCCAGGCGTCTGCTGGCGTTCCCCCATGGGGGTCAGGGGAGCGGGCTGGACGGCTGTGATTCCGTCGAAGATATTGATGCCGGAAACGTACAGGGTCTGAAAACCGTCTGCCTGGGCGATGGCCCGATAAGCGGTGTACGGAGAGCCTTCGTAGTCGGGCTGAAGGGAGAGGTTTTTTTCTACAGTGGGGAGAGAAACGGTTTCGGTCTGGCCGTTCGCATCGGTGATCAGATCGTACAGAAGCTGATTCTGTGCGTCCAGAATTTTTACCGAAACGCCGGGCAGGGGCAGCGCGTCGTTCGCCGTCCGGGCCTGTATCATGAGAAAACCTGTAGCCATGTATGCGTGATACTCCTTTGGATGAATGGATGATTATGCATTATCCTATTCTGCGGTAAACGCGGATATGAATGGAAAGGAAAGAAATGGAAAAGAGAAGGGATATGGGAGAGAAAACCGGGATCGTTATAGCGGGAGCGGCCATTCTGGATGTTGTGGCGGTCTCTGTCGGCCCGGAGGTATTTTTGACGGGCTCCAGCCCTACGGACGGGATCCGGCTTTCTACAGGAGGGGATGCGCTCAACGAGGCCACTGTATTGGCTCATTTGGCCCGATCGATGGATGCGGGCTCTTTGCAGGTATCGCTTCTGACCGCGCTGGGCGATGACATGGCCGGAAGGCTGATCCTGAGGCATTGCGGGGAATGCGGGATTTCCGTTGGAGAAGGCGCGGTCAGGAAGAAAATGGATACAGGCATCAACGTGGTTTTGGTTCAAAAGGGCGGGGAAAGAAATTTCCTGACCGATCCGAACGGGAGTCTGCGCCGGCTGAGCAAAGAGGATATTTTGGACCAACTGCCGCAAAAAGCGGACATTTTCTGCATGGCCAGCATTTTCGTTTCTCCCCTTCTTGGGGCGGAGGAACTGGAGGAGCTGTTCGGCGAATGCAAGAGGAGGGGGATGCTGGTGTGCGCGGACATGACCCGGCCGAAAAACGGGGAGACCGTGGAAGCGATGGGGAAAGCGCTGCGCTGTCATCAAGAGGGGAGGGAAAGGATGTTTCTTGCGGGATCGTTCCCATCGGATTTCGGTGCCCGCCTTTCCTGCGAAAAACTGCATGGATACTACCGGGGCGGGGGACAGCTTCGCCGCCGGTTTTCTGTTCGCCCTGTCCAAAGGAAGAGATGCGGTGGAATGCGCCCGCTTCGCGAATCGCTGTGGCGCCCGGGCCGTTGGAACGGCGGGCGCCACGGAATGGACGAAGGAAGGAACCCCGCCGCTTTTCATCTGATGCGTCCGATCCGGCATGAAGATGGCCGTTTGCAGATCAGCAGATGCGGGGCAGCTGCATGCCGCTCAGCTTCGGAAGCATCCGTTTCCCGCCCAGGAGGGTGTTGAGCAGTACGCATCCCGGCCGTTTTCCGGTGACGGTACCGATGCAGGCCGCCTGTTCTCCGCCCGGCGTGCGGCGCAGGGCGGCCAGAACCGCGTCCGCGTCTTCGGGGGCGACGACTGCCAGCATTCTTCCTTCACAGGCGCAGTAGAAAGGATCCAGCCCCAGGAGATCGCAGGCAGCCGAAACGGGAGGATCCACCGGCACGGACGCCTCATCCAGCTCGATGCCAAAGGGCCCGTTTTCCACGAATTCATTCAGGGTGGTAGCGACGCCGCCCCTGGTGGGATCCCGCATCAGGCGGATACGGCCGGAGGCCAGGGCGGCTGCGGACAGTTCCGTCAGGGGAGCGCAGTCGGAAATCAGCGCGTTCCCACGATTTCCGGAGCCTGCGGAAGTCAGGCCCGCTCTGGCCATCATCACCGCAGCGCCGTGGCAGCCGGCGCTGCCGCTCAAAAGCACCCGGTCCCCTTCCTGAATCCGTTCCTTTCCCAGAGAAGGAGCGCGCAGAAAACCGATTCCGGCCGTGTTGATGTAAATGCCGTCCCCCTTTCCGCGTTCCACCACTTTCGTATCCCCGGTGGCCACGATGACGCCGGCGCGACTGGCTTCATCGGAGATGGAAGCGATGATTTCCCGCAGGTCGGAAACGGGGAACCCCTCCTCCAGGATCAGGGAAAGGCTCAGATATTTGGGCAGGCCGCCGGCCATGCAAAGGTCGTTTATGGTGCCGCAGACGCAGAGCCGTCCGATGTCTCCGCCGGGAAATCTCCAGGGGGATACCACGAAGCTGTCCGAGGAGAAGACCAGCCGGTCGCTGCCGGCCAGCACCGCACCGTCCCCCAGATCGTCCAACGCCGGATTGGAAAGAGCGGGCAAGAGGAGGGAATCGATCAGATCGGCGGTTTTCTGGCCGCCGCTGCCGTAGTCCAGAGTGATTCTTTCATCCATGTTCGTTTGAGCTCCTTTCTGTGGTCGAAAACCTTCCTTGGGGAATGTTCCCTTTCATAAAGGGATCTGCTGATACCGGTATGCTGCCGCACAGGCGCCTTCGGAGGAAACCATGCAGGGCCCCACCGGATCCTGAGGCGTGCAGACTTTGCCGAACAGCGCGCAATCCGCAGGCGCCGTCACGCCGCGGATCACCTGGGCGCAGCGACAGCCGGGGGGCTCGGCGCCATCGGCGAAAGAAAAGCCGAACTTTCGGGCGGCATCCCAGGAGGCGAATTCTTCGCGGATGGAAAACCCTCCGCCCGAAACTGTGCCCAGCCCTCTCCAACAGGCGTCGCAGGGAGAAAAGACGCGATCCATCAACCTCACGGCGGCGGGGTTCCCTTCGGGGCGCACCGCCCGGACATATTCGTTCTTCAGCGCAGGGCTGCCCTTTGCGAGCATCCGCATCAGATCCGCTACGGAATATAAAAGATCCGCAGCTTCGAAGCCGCCGATCACCGCAGGAAGCCCGTAGTCTTTGGGCAGGAAGGAAAAGGCGTCGGCACCGATGACGGTGGCCACATGGCCGGGGCAGAGAAAACCGTTGACGTTGAAATCATCCGCTTCGATCAGGGAACGCAGCGCCGGTTCCGTGCGCTTGAGCAGGCAGAGGACGGAAAAGTTGGACAGATTCCGGGAAGCGGCTTCCAGAATGCAGGCTGCGGTTCCCGGGGCAGTGGTTTCAAAGCCGACTCCTAAAAAGACCACCTCCAGTTCCGGATGGGCGGCGGCCAGCTGCAGGGCATCGACGGGGGAGTAGACGGATTCCACCCGGGCGCCTGTCGCCTTTAAGGAAAACAGGCTGTTTCCTCTCCGCGTCCCGGGAACCCGAAGGAGATCGCCATAGCTGGCGATCAGAATGCGGGGATCTTCGGCCAGAGAAAAAATCGCGTCCATCGCCCCTGCAGGGGTGACGCAGACAGGGCAGCCGGGGCCGGAAAGAAGGGAAATTTCCGGAGGCAACAGGCTTTTTAAGCCGGTTCTGGCGATGGACATGGTATGAGTGCCGCAGACTTCCATGAGCCGAACCGAACCGGCAGCCCTCGTCAGCCCGGACAGTTTTTCCAGGATCAGTTCCGCGTCTTTGGGATCTTTAAAAGCGGAATCACAGCGCATTTTTGATATCCTCCAGCAGCCTGAGATTTTCCCGGGCTTCCTCTTCCGTCATTTTCTGAATGGCGAACCCGGCGTGGACGATCACGTAATCGCCGGGCGAAAGATCTTCGATCAGATCCACCCGAACCTCCTGATCCAGTCCGCCCGCTTCGGCGGTGGCCAGAGGGCGGGCGATTTTTTTAATTTTCATAGGTATAGCAAGGCACATCTTCATTCCTCCTTTTTTCGGCGGCGATGGACAGCTGCCCCAGGCAGAGTCCCTCGTCGTTCGGCGATACCCGCCTGTGATGGAAGACCCGATATCCGGCATCGGTCAAAAGAGCGGTGACGCCGTCGAGAAGAAAACGGTTCTGGAAGACACCGCCGGACAAAACCACGGGCAGCCGCCCGGGATTTAAAGCGAGACATTGATCCTTCGCCATATGGCAGAGGGTCACAAGCAAGCGATAAGCGATTTCGCCGGGCTCACAGCCCGAGAGGAGTTCCGAAACCGCGGCCCGCACCAGGGGGCGGATATCGAATCGCCTCAGCTCTCCCTCCCGATAAAATTCCAGAGGCCAGGGGCAGGACGGCAGAGGGCGACCCGGAACGGAAAACCGGTTTGGCAGGGACAGCGCTTCCAGCCTCGCCGGCCCTTCTCCTTCATAGGAAACGTTGCCCGTTCCCAGCAGGAGAGCGCAGAAGCCGTCGAACAGACGCCCCATGCTGCTGGCTTCGGGACAGGACAGGCCGGAGGAGAGCAGGGCGCATACCGCCTGAAAGCGGTCGGCATCCAGCGGGACGAACTCCTCTGCGGCCCGCCGCTTTTGTGCTGACGGGACATCGCCGGAGCGAAAGCTCCCGCCGGGCCGAGGCCCGCTGTCGGCAGAGAGCAGTCCGGCATCCGAGAGCAGCGACAGGGCCAGCCGACCGATTTCCATGACGGATCGATCCCCTCCGGGGAGGCGGATCGGGCGGATACTGCCCAGACGGTGGAAAGAGCGGTAATCCCCCTCCAGAAATTCCCCGCCCCAGATGGAGCCGTCGGTTCCCAGCCCGGCGCCGTCCCAGACGATGCCGAAGGCGGGCCCTTTCAGCCGGTTGTCCGCCATACAGGCGGCCATATGGGCCCAGTGATGCTGGACTTGCAGCAGGGGCAGTCCCTTTTTTTGCGCCATGCTGCGGGCGATCCCGGTGGAAAAATAGTCCGGGTGCAGATCGCAGACCAGAAGGGAGGGCGAAATCCGAAACAGGCGGTAAAAGGTTTTCAGCGTGGTTTCGTAATGATCCAGCGTTTCCAGATTTTTTAAATCCCCTATATGAGGCGACAAAAAAATGTATCGCTCCCTGCCCAGGGCGAAGGACGCTTTCTGCTCGGCGCCCAGGGCGCAAATGCCGGACACATCCCGGTCGGCCTGAAGGGGCTGGGGGGTATATCCTCTGCTGCGGCGGAAAAAGTAGGGGCTTCCGTCCACTTCCATCAGGAGGGAATCGTCACAGCGGTTTTCGATAGGGCGGTCGTGGAGCAGAAATCCGTCCGCGATCCCCGAAAGGATCGAAACTGCTTCTTCGTTGTCGGTGAGGACGGGGCAGCCGGAAGCGTTGGCGCTGGTCATCACCAGAAGATCCGGCCCGCCGAAGTCCGGATCCATCAGGAGCAGATGGAGCGGGGTATAGGGCAGCAAAAGCCCCAGACGGGGGCTGAAACTGACGTCGTGGAAATCCTGGGGGAAAAGCTTCCGGGCCAGCAGAATGGGGCGGCGGGGAGAGGTCAAAAGCCGCTTTTCCTCCGGGGAAAGAAGGCAGATACGTTCCGCTGTAGCCAGATCCCTGCACATCACGGCCAGAGGCCGTGCCGGCCGATTTTTCCTCCGGCGCAGCCGGGCCACCGCGGCGGCGTTCCGGGCGTCGCATGCCAGATGGATGCCGCCGGTTCCTTTCACCGCCAGAATCCCGCCCCGGGCAAGGAGATGCTGGGCCAGGACGACGGGATCGTCCGCAGCATCGCTTTCGCGCACATCGTTTCCTTCCGCATCCAGGAAAAAAGCCGTGGGCCCGCATTGGCTGCAGCAGTTCGGCTGGGCGTGGTAGCGCCGGTCGCCGATATCGCGGTATTCTGCGCGGCATGCGGGGCACATGGGAAAACGGTCCATGACCGTGTTTTTCCGGTCATAGGGCAGGGCGCGGACGATGGTGTAGCGGGGGCCGCAGTCGGTACAATTGAGAAACGGATATCGATGGCGGCGGTTCTTCGGGGAAAACAGCTCCTGTTCGCAGGTCGGGCAGGGGGCCATGTCCGGGGAGAGGAGGGTGGATTCTTCCGAAAGATAGCTTCCCCGGATGGAAAACTCTCCGTATCCTGCCGGAGCATAGGGGCCCGAAACGGAAATTTCCTCCACTGCGGCCATGGGCGGCGGACAGTTTTGAACCTCATTCACAAAAGCGGACAGGGAGAGGCGATTCCCCTCAAGCTCCGCTTCCAGGCCGCCGGAGGTGTTGCGCGCCCAGCCGGTCAGGCCGTGCTTTCGGGCCAGACGATGCAGAAAAGGGCGAAATCCCACCCCCTGTACGATTCCGCGGACGAGAATCCGGATGCGCCGGTCGCCCGAAGCTTCCTCAACCCCCGCAGCTTCTTCGCGGGCCGTCACAGCTTTTGCTCCGCGACTTTTTCGGACAGAAATCCGCACAGACCGTCCAAACCTTCCCCGGTGCGACAGCTGACAGGGAAGAAGGGCGCGCCCGGATTGAGGGTTTCGTAGTTTTGCCTCACCCGGATTTCGTCGAAGTCAAAATAAGGGAGCATATCGTATTTATTCAGGGCCAGACATCCGGTCTCGGTGAACATCAGCGGATATTTTTCCACTTTGTCATCCCCTTCCGGCACGCTCAAAACAGTGATGCGCAAAGACTCGCCGATATTGAATTCCGCCGGGCAGACCAGGTTACCGATATTTTCTACGAAGATCATATCCAGCTCATCCAAAGGCAGCAGGGGCAGGATGTTCTGAATGCTCATGGCCTCGATATGGCAGGCGCCGTCAGTGTTGAGCTGGACGGCGGGGATCTTTAAAGCGGCAATGCGCTCCGCGTCGATCTGACCCGTGATATCCCCTTCGATCACGCCGATGCGCCATCTGTCCCGCAGCCTTTCGATCAGGGAGGCGATCAGGCTGGTCTTGCCCGCCCCCGGGCTCCCCATGACGTTGACCATGCAGATTTTGTGATCGGCCAGCACCTCCTTCACCTGACTGCTGACGTCCTCATTCCATTCCATCACCTGATGGAGCACTTTGATTTCCACGAATATCGACCTCCAGACTCTCTATTAAAAATTCTTTTCCGGACAGGATCTTCAGCCGCAGGCTGCCGCAAAAGGGACAGGCGATATGGCTGCGGGTGATCTCGCTTTCCCGGCCGCAGTCCCGACAGCGGATTTTCAGGGGCTGAATGACGGCCTCGATTTTGGCGCCCTGGGCGATGGTTCCTTCGGAAAGGAGATCCAGATACATCTGGATGCATTCCGGAACGATGCCGGAAAAGGGCCCCAGGCGCAGCCGAATGGCGCGGATCCTGTCGGCATCCTGCCGCTTTGCCTCCTGAATGCTATAGCGAAGGATTTCCTGCGTAATGCTCAGTTCGTGCATGAATTGCCCCCCTGTTAAACCGTTCCTGTCAAAACTTTCACAGGAATCATTGTAGCACGGCCCAAAGCAAAATTCCATATCCAAACGTTGGAGAAACAGGGAGGATTTTCGCTTGTAAAAATGTCGGGAAAGGTCTATATATAGTATAGGGATTTTTAAAGAAAGGGGAGATATGTTTTATGTTTCTGATTCCGGTATTGATTGGAATCCCGACTTTTCTGGCGATTCTGATCCCTTTGATCCGGTCCGAGGGGGCGAGAGGAAAAATCGTCTATGCGGGAGCCGGCTGCATTATGGCGGCTACGGTGGCGCTGCTGGTGAGCTGGGGGACGCAGGGGGCGAAGTCCATCCAGCTGTATACGGCGGCCGAAGCGGTGGATCATCTGATGAGCATCGGGGACATTTTCCTCATGTGCCTGATCGTCTATATGTGCGTCAAGTACCGCAAGGTGATCCCGGCCGTTTTGTCTGTGGCTCAGACCGGGCTTTTGCTCTACGTGGAAGCGAATACGTCGCTGCCCGAGGTAGAGCACATGATGATCGACTGGCTGACCGTGCTGATGTGCATCATCATCGCCTTCGTGGGAGGGTTTATCTGCATTTACACGGTGGGCTATATGAAAGGCTATCACGCCCATCACAAGGAATATCAGGACAGGCAGCCATTCTTTTTCTCCATGTTATTCCTGTTTCTGGCGGCCATGTTCGGACTGGTCTTTTCCCAGAGCCTGATCTGGATGTATTTTTTCTGGGAGATTACCAGCGTCATCTCCTTTTTGATGATCGGTTATACGCGTACGGAGGAAGCCATTGAGAACAGTTTTTCCGCGCTGTGGATGAACCTGTTGGGAGGGTTGGGCTTTTCCGTGGCCATCGCGCTGCTGGCCTTTACCAACGGAAGCGTACAGCTCTCGGATGCGGTTGCGACGGGAGCGGCTTTGCCATTGGCCTGTCTCGCGCTGGCGGGGCTGACCAAATCCGCCCAGCTGCCGTTTTCTACATGGCTTTACGGAGCGATGGTCGCGCCTACGCCTTCCAGCGCGCTGTTACATAGCGCCACCATGGTGAAGGCCGGCGTTTACCTGTTGCTGCGCCTGTCCCCGGCGCTGCACGACAATCTGGTGGGGTTGATGGTGTCTCTGATCGGCGGATTCACCTTCATCATGGCCAGCATGATGGCCATCGCTCAGAACGACGGGAAGAAGGTGCTGGCCTTTTCCACTATCTCCAACCTGGGGCTGATCGTGGCCTGCGCCGGCACCGGTGTGGAAGAAACCGTCTGGGGCGCAGTCTTTTTGATGATTTTCCACTCCGTATGCAAATCCATGCTGTTCCAGGCGGTAGGCGCCACGGAGAACTGCCTGGGCTCCCGGGATATCGAGGATATGCACGGCATGCTGCTGCGTCTGCCCAAACTGACCTATATCATGGGTATCGGCATTGCGGGCATGTATCTGGCGCCCTTCGGCATGTTGATTTCCAAGTGGGTGGCGCTGAAGGCGTTCGTTGACTCCGGCAATGTGGTGCTGGTTATCTTCATCGCCTACGGGAGCGCGACGACGATGTTTTACTGGACCAAATGGCTGTCAAAACTGATTTCCCAGCATCATGCCAGGAAAGGAGTGAAGGACGTGACCTGCCGGGACGAATACGTTTCCATGTTCGTCCACGCGGCGATCATGCTGTTGCTGTGTCTGCTCCTTCCTTTCGTGGCGACCACGGTGGTGGATCCCATCGTCGCGGAGATGTTTGGACACTCTCAGGCGGTACTCTCGATGAGCGTGCTCACGACCATGGCGGTTATGCTCGTTTCCATTCTGATCGTGCCCACGATCATGTTCTTCGTGAGCAAGGCGGCGCGCAGGCAGCTGGTGGAAATTTACATGGGCGGCGTCAATAAAGGCGACAACCGCCATTTCATCAACAGCTTCGGCGGGGATACCCATTTGTATCTGAGCAACTGGTACCTGCGATTTGAGTTCGGCAGGCGGCATCTGCTGCATCCGTCCATTTATCTGTCGGCCGTGGTGCTGGTGGTCATTTTCTGTCTGCTGATTGGAGGTGCGGTATGAAAGCCGTGGTTTTTGTAGTGGGATATCTGATTCTGGCTCCTTTTGTGGGAGCGGTTCTGGACGGTGCGGATCGCGTGATCACCGCCCGTATGCAGGGCAGGAGAGGGCCTTCCGTCCTTCAGCCTTTTTATGATCTGTCCAAGTTGTTTTCCAAGCAGATGATCGCGGTGAATAACGTGCAGCTTCTGCTGAATCTGAGCTATCTGGTGTTCATCGTGATCGCGGGTTCCATGCTGTTTGGGGGGACGGACATCCTGATGTGCCTGTTTATCCTCTCCACGGCGGACATGTTCCTGGTGATGGCCGCATCCAGCGATTCCTCCCCTTTCGCTAACATGGGGGCGGCCCGGGAAATGGTGCAGATGATGGCTTATGAGCCGCTGACGCTGCTGGTGGCAGTGGGATTTTATCTGTCTTCCGGAACCTTCCATGTGGGGAATATCATCCAGTCCGATATCAGCCCGGTTCTGTATATGCCCGGGATGCTGCTGGGATTCATGTTTACGTCGGCGATCAAGTTCCGGAAGTCCCCGTTCGACCTCTCCACCAGCCACCACGCGCACCAGGAGATGGTCAAGGGAATCACCACGGAAATGTCCGGCTCCACGCTGGCGATCATGAACATCGCGGAATACTATGAAAAAGTGCTGATTCTGGGAATTTTCGCCCTGTTTTTTATCAATTCCAGCTGGTGGAGCTGGCCTGTGGCCATCGTCCTTTGCCTGGGAATCTATTTCCTGGAAATCCTGTGGGACAACGTCAGCGCCAGGTTGCGCTGGAAGACCCTTCTCTTTTCCTGCTGGTTGGTGACGCTTCTGACGGCAGGCGTAAATCTGCTGATTCTGATTTTGATGAAATGACGGGAGGAATTTCAGATGGGAAAACTATCCAAATCCCCGTGGCTGCTTCATTATGATGCCAGCAGCTGCAACGGCTGCGATATCGAAGTGCTGGACTGCCTGACGCCCAGATACGATGTGGAGCGGTTCGGGGTGATCAATACAGGGGATCCGTTTCAGGCGGACATCCTGCTCATTACAGGCGGAGTGAACAGCCAGACTGCGGATGTGGTGCGTCAGCTCTACAGCCAGATGCCTGATCCGAAGGTCGTGCTGGCGGTGGGCATCTGCGCCTGTACGGGAGGCGTCTTCAAAGAATGTTACAATATCCGGGGCGGAATCGATACCGTCATCCCGGTGGATATCTACGTGCCGGGCTGCGCAGCGAGGCCGGAAGCGATCATCGACGGCGTGGTGCAGGCGGTGAAGCTGCTGGATGAGAAGCGTGAGAAACTGCGCGCACGAAAAGGCGGGAGCGAACGGTCGGGAGGAACCTATGGATCAGAAAAATGAGATCAGGGAAATCACCAGGGATATCTTCTTTGCCACGGTGATTCAGATGAAAATGGAACATTGGAGACCGGTACAGATCTGCGCGGTCCGGGTGGAAGGAGGCTATGAGATGAGTTATTCCTTCTGCAGAAATTATGAAATGGTGACGCTGCGCCTGCATATAAGAGAGGACGAAGAAATCTCCAGTATCACGCAGGTGTATCCCTGCGCTTTCCTGCAGGAGAACGAAGCTGCGGAGCTGTTCGGAGTGAAGATCAAAAACCTGACGATGGATTATCACGATAAGCTGTACCGGATCGACAGGGAAACGCCGTTTAAGGAAAAGGGGTGAGAAGATGGCGAAGAGAAGCATTGTACCGTTCGGCCCTCAGCATCCCGTCCTGCCGGAACCGGTTCATCTGGATCTGGTGCTGGAGGATGAAACCGTAGTGGGGGCTATTCCCAGCATCGGTTTTATCCACAGAGGGCTGGAAAAACTGGTAGAAAAAAAGGACTTTAAACAATACGTTTATATCGCCGAGCGGATCTGCGGCATCTGCAGCTGCGGCCACGGCATGGGATATTGCGAATCGGTGGAACATGTGATGGGTATCGAGGTGCCCAAAAGGGCGAATTATCTGCGCACCATCTGGATGGAGATGAGCAGGGTACACAGCCATTTGTTGTGGCTGGGGCTGCTGGCGGACGCCATGGGCTTTGAAAGCCTGTTTATGGAATCCTGGAGGCTGAGGGAAAAAATCCTGGATATGTTCGACGCCACCACCGGAGGCCGGGTGATCTTTTCGGTGAACTGTATCGGCGGCGTGCTCAGGGATGTGGACAGCTCCATGCTGGCTGCCATCGCCCGCACCGTGGACGATATGGAAGAGGATATGGCGCCCCTGCTGCATACGTTCCTGAAGGATTATACCGTGCAGAGCAGGTTGAAAGGGCTGGGAGTGTTGTCGCGCGACCAGGCGATCCTGCAGGGCGCGGTGGGCCCCATGCTGCGGGCCAGCGGCGAGGAATACGACGTGCGGATGCTGGGCTATGCGGCCTATGGCGATCTGACCGTGGAGCCGGTGACGGCTGCAGCGGGAGACGCCTATGCCCGGTGCGAAGTGCGGCTGAAGGAAATTCTGCAGTCCTTCCGCCTGATCCGGGAGGCCATCGATAAGATCCCGGAGGGCCCTGTCAGCGTTCCCGTAAAGGGCAATCCGAATGGGGAATATTTCATGCGCATCGAGCAGCCCAGGGGCGAGGCGATTTATTACGTGAAGGGGAACGGGACGAAGAACCTAGATCGTTTCCGCCTGCGCACGCCGACCACCAGCAACATTCCGCCCATGGTGGAGCTGCTGAAAGGCTGCCAGCTGGCGGATGTGCCGCTGATCATCCTGACCATAGACCCGTGCATCAGCTGCACAGAGAGGTGATTCCATGAACGATACGAAAATTTTTGCCTATGCCCGTACGGCGATGAAAAACCTGTTTCATAAGCCCGCCACCACGTCCTATCCCTTCGAGCCGGCGCAATTTCCGGAGCGGATGCGGGGCCATATCGAGATCGATACAGCGGAATGTATCAGCTGCGGGCTGTGCATGCGCTCCTGTCCCACCGGAGCCATTTCGGTGGACCGGGCAGCGGGCACCTGGACCATCAACCGGTTCGATTGCGTGCAATGCGGCAGCTGCGCGAACCTTTGTCCGAAAAAGTGTTTGCGCCTCGTGCCCGGCTATACGAAGCCCGCAGCGCACAAGACGGAGGAGACGTTTACGCTGCCCCAAAAGGCGCAACCTGCGGGTGGAGCGCCCAAAAAGCCCGCTGAGATGAGATGATCTGCTGAAAGTTGAAAGGAGTCTCCATGAACGCGCGAAAGACGAAGAAAAAGAAGAGGTCAATCTGGAAAGTCCTCCTGATCGTCCTGATCATTTTGATTGCGGCAGGAGGCGTGGCCTGGTATGGGCTGGCGTCTTCCCTCTACGGGAGGATTTCCTATGAGGAGACCGGAGGGGAGGAATCGGCGCTCCGGCAGGATGGAGTGACGAATATTCTGCTGATCGGTAACGATTCCCGGGAGAACGGGGAAGACGGCAGATCCGACGCCATGATTCTCCTTTCCATCAGCGAAAAAACCAGGACGGTACAGATGATTTCCTTCCTCCGCGATATGTATGTGGAGATCCCGGGACATGACGGCAACCGCCTGAACGCCGCTTATGCCTATGGCGGCCCGGAACTTCTCATGGAAACTGTCCGGGAGAACTTTCAGATTCCGGTGAGCCATTATGTGCTGGTGAACTTCGAGGCTTTCGCCAATCTGGTGGATGCGGTGGGAGGAGTGGATCTGGAGCTGACCAGCGAGGAAGTGGAGTACGTGAACGGCTATCTGGTAGAATACAATCAGCTCACCGGACGTCCGGAAGGCACGGATTATCTGGATACTTCCCGGAGCGGCCTCATCCATTTAAACGGTCCCCAGGCCCTGGCCTATACCAGAAACCGATATATCGGCACGGATTTCGGGCGAACCGAGCGGCAGCGGAAAGTGTTGTCGGCGGTGATCGGCGAGTTGCCCAAAGCGCTTTTGACCAACCCGCAGGAGGTGTTGGACGGTCTGTTATCCAATCTGACCACAAACCTGACCCGGGGAGAATTCCTGCGTCTGACGCTGGATGCCGGTAAACTCTTTACCTATGATCTGCAGCAGGGCAGCGTTCCGGTGGAGGGAAGTTACCAGAACGCCACAATCCGGGGCATGGCGGTGCTGGAAGTGGACTTCGAACAAAATATACGATATATGAATAACAGAATCTACGGTGAGTGACAGTTTTTCACAATATTTTCAAACTTCCTAAAGGTTGGTTAAAGCTTTCTCTGTTAAGATAGTCTGTGAAAATAATGAATTGCCGTTTTGGCAAAAGGAGGAGACTTATGGAGAAAGCGATCGCAATGGATGCCCAAAGGCGGAAAAATCAGGTACGCGATTGGGAGCGCTGTACCGCAAGGAGATGGCAGACCATATCCGGAGCAAACGCTTTCTGATCGTACTGTGTCTGATCCTGCTGACCAGCTGCGCCAGCGTATACGGGGCGGTATCCGTCCTTTCCGATGCGGTGGCGTCCGATCCCGACTACATCTTTTTGAAACTGTTCACCTTAAGCGGGAATTCCATCCCTTCTTTTACATCCTTCATCGCCCTGTTGGGGCCTTTTGTAGGGCTGACGCTGGGATTTGACGCCATCAACAGCGAGCGCTCGGAGGGCACCTTAAACCGGTTGGTGTCCCAACCCATTTATCGGGACTGCATCATCAACGGAAAATTTCTGGCAGGCGCCACGGTGATCTTTCTGATGGTCTTTTCCATGGGGCTGGTGATCGGGGCCGTAGGGCTTCTGACCGTGGGTATCCCGCCTACGGCGGACGAAGTGGGGCGGGTGGTCGCCCTGCTGTTTTTCACTTCGGTATATATCTGTTTCTGGCTGGCGTTGTCCATCCTGTTTTCCGTGCTGTGCAGGCATGCGGCCACTTCCGCGATGATCGTCATCGCATTGTGGATTTTCTTCGCCCTTTTTATGTCGCTGGTGGTAAATATCGTGACCAACGCGCTGTATCCGGCGGATCAGGTCTCCACGGTGGGGCAGGTGCTGGACTATTATGAATGCCAGCTGGCCCTGAACCGGCTATCGCCGTACTATCTTTACAGCGAGGCGATTTCCACCATCATGGATCCCACGGCGCGATCCATGAACGTCATCCTGCCTCAGCAGCTTTCCGGGGCGATCAGCGGTTATCTTTCCGCAGGGCAGAGCCTGCTTCTGGTGTGGCCCCACCTGGTGGGCCTGCTGGCGCTGACGGCGGTGGTCTTCGCGCTTTCCTATATCAGTTTTATGCGCAGGGAGATCCGCAGCCGGTAAGCGGCGGCGAAAGGAGAACCGCTGTAAACCATCCGACTTTCCGAGGGGCTGTGAAAAAGCGCAGCCTGAAAACAAAGAAGAACCCTGGCTCAAAAATCGGCCGGGGGTTCTTCTTTTGTGTTAAAATAACTTGCGATGTTACCCTCGATGAACAAGGGGCAGGGGGCCTGATGTCCATCAAGGGCCGAATCGGAAAAAGCGGCGCCGTGCCGGCGGAACTATAAAAGATATCGGAAACCGGAAAACCGTTAGAACTGAGAGAAAGGAAAAGAGATATGGCGAAAAGACTGCCGTGATCATCAGGCACCGCGGGAAAACTTCTACATCTATATTTACTTATATATTCCCGATAAAAACCGGTCAGTTACACAAATACAGGAAATCCCTGCAGCCTCTTGTCATTTGTGTACATTTATGATAGAAACAATATAGGCAGGACGCTGTGATCAGGTTCGCGCAACGTCCTTGACAGATCAAAAAATACGGAAAGACTTTCGGAGGTAAAGGAAAGATGCATTGTGTGAGAAAAGTGACGGAAGATTTATACTGGATTGGAGCCAATGACCACAGGCTCGCGCTGTTCGAGAATATTCATCCCATCCCCAGAGGGGTTTCCTACAACTCTTATGTGTTAAAGGATGAGAAAAGCGTGCTGTTCGATACGGTGGACTGGTCCGTATGCCGGCAGTTTCTGGAGAATCTGGACTATGTGCTGGACGGGGAAAAGCTGGACTATATCGTGATCAATCACATGGAGCCCGATCACGGCGCGTCTCTGGAAGAAGTGCTGATGCGCCATCCCGAAGCGAAAATCGTCAGCACGCCCAAGGCATTCGTGATGATGCACCAATTCGGCTTCGATGTGGATTCCCACGAGCAGATCGCGGTGAAGGAAGGGGAAACCCTGAGCTTCGGCCGCCATGTGGTGACCTTCGTCAACGCGCCCATGGTGCACTGGCCGGAGGCCATGGTGACCTTCGACCAGACGGAGGGAATCCTGTTCTCGGCGGATGCGTTCGGCACCTTTGGCGCCCTGGACGGCAAGCTGTTCAACGATGAGGTGAATTTCGAAAGGGACTGGCTGGAAGACGCGCGCCGCTACTATACCAACATCGTGGGCAAGTACGGAGCGCCCGTTCAGGCTCTGCTGAAGAAGGCTTCAAAGCTGGATATCCGCATGGTCTGCCCGCTGCACGGCCCCGTGTGGCGCTCCAACCTCGGATGGTTCATCGAAAAATATGATCTCTGGAGCCGGTATGTGCCGGAGGAGAAGGGCGTGCTCATCGCATACGCTTCCATGTACGGCAATACCGAGGCGGCGGCTCAGGCGCTGGCAGCGAAGCTGTGCGAAAAGGGCATGGCCAACGTGGCGGTTTACGATGTTTCCAACACCCACGTTTCCCAGCTGATCGCGGAGACCTTCCGGTTCAGCCATATCGTGCTGGCTTCGGTTACTTATAATATGGAGATCTATCCTGTGATGCACAGCTATCTCAACGATATGAAGGGATTAAATGTGCAGAACCGCACGGTGGCCATCATCGAAAACGGAACCTGGGCATGCAAGAGCGGCGAACTGATGGCGCGTTTCGTGCAGGAGGAGCTGAAGGGAATGAAGGTGCTGGAGGAAAAAATGACCCTTTGCTCCACCCTGAAGGAAGAGCAGGCGGACGGCCTGGAAGCGCTGGCGGATCGCCTGATCGCGTCCATGCAGGAGGCTTAAAACGGAGGGATTTGTGAAAGTAGATCCGATCGCGATTGAAGAAAAGTTTATGCAGCCGCTGGATATGGTGGGCGGTTTCCCGGTGCGCCCCGGTTTCTACGAGATGAACGGGGCCACTGCGCTGGAAAACGGAGTGAATTTTACAATTCACTCCCAGCACGCCACCTCCTGCGAGCTGCTTTTGTTTCACAGAGGGGAAAAGGAGCCTTACGCAGTGCTGCCGTTTCCGAAACACTACCGGATCGGCGGGGTGTATTCCATGATCGTATTCGGGCTGAATATTTTCGAGTTCGAATACGCTTATCGGATGGACGGGCCCAACGATCCGAAGAGGGGTTTCATTTTCGACAGAAACAGGATTCTTCTGGACCCCTATGCAAGGGCGGTCACCGGGCAGAGCCGCTGGGGTTCCAACCCGGATCGCGAGAGGGGATACCGGGCCCGGGTGGTGGTGAGGGATTTCGACTGGAAGGACACGAAACCGGCCGAACGTCCCATGCAGGATCTGATCATTTATGAAATGCACGTCCGGGGATTCACCAGACATCCTTCTTCCGGGGTGCACTGTCCGGGAACCTTTGAAGGAATCCGGGAAAAGATACCCTATTTAAAGGAGCTGGGTATCACGGCGGTGGAACTGATGCCGGTTTTCGAATTCGATGAGACCATGGGGGAGCGGGAAGTGGACGGCAGGAAACTGCTGGATTACTGGGGTTATAATACCGTGGGATTCTTCGCCCCAAATACCAGCTATACGGCCAACGTGGAGTATAATCGGGAAGGAAATGAGCTCAAGTATCTGATTCGGGAACTGAACGAAAACGGAATTGAAGTCATCCTGGATGTGGTGTTCAATCACACGGCGGAAGGCAATGAACAGGGGCCTTTTTTCTCCTTCAAAGGGATCGACAACAACGTCTATTATATGCTCACGCCGGACGGATATTATTACAATTTCAGCGGTTGCGGCAATACCCTGAACTGCAATCATCCGGTCGTGCAGCAGATGATTCTGGAATGCCTTCGCTATTGGGTGATCCATTATCGGGTGGACGGGTTTCGCTTCGATCTGGCCAGCATCCTGGGACGAAACGACGACGGGTCCCCCCTGCACCGGCCGCCCCTTTTGCGGAATCTGGCGCAGGATCCGATCTTAAAGGACGTGAAGCTGATCGCGGAAGCCTGGGATGCCGGCGGCCTGTATCAGGTGGGAAATTTCCCGGCCTGGAACCGCTGGGCGGAATGGAATGGGAAATACAGGGACGATCTGCGCAGCTTTCTGAAGGGGGATTACTGGTTCGCGCCGGCGGCGGCCAAACGGATCAGCGGTTCTCCCGACCTCTACGGCGGGCAGTATCGGGGATACAACTCGTCCATCAACTTTCTGACCTGCCACGATGGTTTCCCGCTCTACGATCTGTATTCCTATAACGGGAAGCATAACGAGGCCAACGGGTGGAATAATACGGACGGAAGCGATGACAACCGCAGCTGGAACTGCGGTGCGGAAGGCGAAACGCAGGATCCGGCGGTGCTGTCTTTACGCCGACGGCTGATCAAAAACGCCTGTGCGGTTCTGATGTGCAGCCGGGGAACGCCCATGTTTCTGGCCGGCGATGAATTCGGAAACACGCAGTTCGGCAACAACAACGCCTACTGTCAGGACAACGAAATCTCCTGGCTGGACTGGGAGATGCTGAAAAAGAACCGGGAAATTTTCGAATTTTTCAAATATATGATCGCGTTCCGCAAGGCCCATCCTGCTGTTCGCGGAAACTGCCGCCCCTCCCGGATCGGATTTCCGGGGATCAGCGTCCATTCGACTGAGCCCTGGGACGGGAACATCACGGAGGAGAGCCGTTATCTGGGCGCAATGTTTTCCGGCAGCCTGGAACAGGAGGGAACAGAGGATCTGGTCTATCTGGCCATTAACGTCTATTGGGAAGACCAGACCTTTCGCCTGCCGTTCCTTCCGGACGGGCTGGTCTGGCACATGGCGGTGAACACGGCCGCTGCGGATCCGGAAGGCTGTTGCCTTTCGGGAAGAGAAAATATGCCCGCCATCGACAGCGAGTTCATCATGAGGCCCAGATCGGTGGCGGTGTTTGTTGGATTGGAGGAACAGGGGAGATGTATCCGTTTTTAATTCAGTTTTTAACCCCCAATCAGATTCTGATGGTGGGAATGCTGGCGATTTTCGGGCTGACGTTTTTCATGCTCAGGCATCCGTTCCCGTTTTTGCCCAGCGATCATGGCAGACAGTTCGCGGTGAACGGGAACCTGTCGAAAGGAAAGCTGCGGGGCGTGGGGCTGACTTTCGTGCTCTGCTTTCTGATCGGCAGTTTCCTGTTTCTGCCCGTGGATCGGGAGTACGGGATTTACGCGATTCTGCTGTTCGCCATGATGCTGAGCGGTTATCTGGATGACGCGTCAGATCATCCCTGGAACGAGTATAAAAAGGGTCTGATCGATCTGGTTATTTCGGCCGTGGCCGTGGGGACGTTTCTGAACTTCAACTCCTCCGCGATAGAGATCGGCTTTTGGGGGGTGGAACTCCCGAAGGCGGTCTTTTTCGTGTTGGGCGTCGCGCTGTTCTGGGTTTCCGTGAACGTGACCAACTGTACGGACGGAGTGGACGGGCTGTGCGCCAGCCTCTGCAGCGTTACGCTGCTGTCCTTCTCCCTGTTGTTTTCCCGGGTTCTGGCCGAATATGCCATGGCGAACTTCCTGTTTATTGCCGTGCTCTTCGCCTACCTGTACTTCAACACATCGCCCAGCAGCATGCTGATGGGCGACGCGGGATCCAGGGCGCTGGGATTTTATATCGCCGTGGTGACTCTAAAGTCCGGTCATCCGTTTTTATATCTTTTGCTGGCGGGAGTGATGATCGTGGACGGAGGAATCGGTCTGATAAAAGTGTTTTTGAAACGCTTTCTCAAAATCTCTATTTTGAAGAACACACGGACGCCTTTGCACGATCATGTGCGGAAGAACAAAGGGTGGTCGGATACTCAGGTGGTGGTGCGCTATGTGATCCTGCAGACGATGCTGGCGGCGGTCGCTTTCTGCCTTGCAGGATAGAGAAAAGGAAATTTTTTACAAAAATTTTCCTTTTTTCCGCCGACAAATTATACAGAAAAAGAGGGGAGAATGGGGCGCGTTAATACTTTTTTCAAATTCGATCGACAGATTTTTCCGGAGGAAAGTTCCGAAAGAAAAAAATTTCAAAAAATTCTACAAATGTACCCGGATTCGTACAATTTTCGAGGCTGTTGACAAATTTTCCAATTTGCATAAAATAAAATCATCGAACGGCGGGAAAGAGAAACGCCTTCGATGAGTTCAATCGAATAAGGCTGTTAGCTGATGTTGTTTTAAGGAAAGGATGTGGCATAAATGAGCCAAATCAGGATCAAGTTGAATGAAACAGCAGATGTGAGAGAATTCGTAAAAGCAGCTGAGAAATGCGACTTTGACGTGGATATTTGCTACGGTTCCGCGATGGTCGATGCCAAATCGATTTTGGGCATCATCAGCCTCGGATTGGCGAAGATTCTGACCGTTCAGTGCCATGGCGAAAACAAGGATTTCGTCAGGGAAATCAGCAAGTTCGCAGTTGCGTAATCAGACAGCCGACCCCCTCTTTTTTATATACTATACCCCCTTTAAACCCTTCTGTCCCTCCCCCCCTTTTTTTAGGCAGAAGGGTTTTTTTACATTGGTGTCGTCCCGTCCTCCGGATCGGAAGGCTGCTGCAGGAAGCCGATGCCGTGCATCATGATATCCTCCGTCATACGGGCGATCTCCTCCACGCTCTGCTGCATACCTTCCGACAGCCATTTTTCCAAAAGCCCCATGGAGCCGGCGCAGATGAAAGCGTAAAAATATTCGAGCTGTTTCCGGCTGACTCCCGCGAAAAAAGAGGTATAGGATTCCAGACACCGTTCCTGGCCCAGATTGATCAGGCGTCGGGCAAAAGCCTTGTCCCCGTAAGGGCCCAGCGTCACGGTGCAGATATCGGCGTTATCTTTCAGACACTGGAAAATGCCGGTGGTGATCTTCAGAGGGGTCAGATCCGGCCCTGTGGCGTCCAGCAGCGGCTGTAAGGCCGCCTGAAAGTCTTCCGTCATTTCCGCTTCGATCTGTTCCATCAAGTCGTAGATATCCCGATAATGGGCATAAAAAGTCCCTCTGTTGATCCCGGCTTTTTCACATAATTCCTTGACGGAAATAGCCTGGATGGGTTTGCTGTTCAAAAGCTGCGTAAAAGCTTTTCGGATTAAAATTTTCGTCACCCGCGAGCGGTGATCCTGTCCTTTTCCCTTCATAGATGCCTTTCTCAACAAATCTGAATTTTTCGTGAAGTCCCATACAAAACCGACAGATTCTGCCTGATTTGTCCGATAACGGTTCGGACGGGGGGAATCTGTCCGTTGTAAGCCCTTCCCCTCGCCGGATATAATGAAAACAGGAAGGGAGTCTTTTTATCGTTATTATAGTACAGAGGGGGTATTTTCTCAACACGGTGTTGGAAGGAGGGATGTCCGTGCAAAACAGAATATTCATCGTGACCGGCGCCAACGGCCATCTGGGAAGCGCGCTGATCCGTTTGCTGAAAAGCCGGAGGGAGGAAGTCAGAGGATTGGTTCTTCCGGGAGAGACGGTTGCGGACGGTCCGCTGGTGCGGTATTTTCAGGGGGATGTGACGAAGAAAGAAAGTCTGCGGCCGCTGTTTGAAAAAAACGGGGGAAAGGAGCTGTACGTTGTCCACGCCGCCGGAATCGTGGACATATCGGGGGATGTATCCGAAAAACTCTGGCAGGTGAACGTAGGCGGCACCAGGAACATTTTGGATCTGTGCAGGGAATATTCGGTAAAACGGTTGGTATACATCAGTTCCGTGCACGCCATTCCGGAGCAAAAGGGCCCCTTGGTGCAGAGGGAAGTGAGGGAGTTTTCTCCCGGCTCGGTGGTGGGAGGGTATGCCAAAACCAAAGCCGAAGCCACCCGGGAGGTGCTGGACGCCGCGGCGGCGGGACTGGATGCGGTGGTGGTGCATCCTTCCGGAATTCTGGGGCCCTATGATAGCGCCGGAAACCACATCGTACAGTTGGTAGCGGACTATATCCGGGGGAAACTGCCAGCCTGCGTGAAAGGAGGTTACGACTTCGTGGATGTGCGGGATGTGGCCAAAGGATGCCTGTTGGCGGCGCGGAAGGGAAAAGCAGGGGAATGCTATATCCTTTCCAACGGAAGGTACGAGATTCGGGAACTGTTGAAGATGATCCGGCAGTTTTACGGAGGAAGGCGGCTGTGTACCCTTCCTGCCTGGGCGGCCAGAGCGGCTTTGCCGGGGCTGAAGCTCTATGCCAGGGCGAAGAAGCAGCGCCCCCTTTACACGAGATATTCCCTGTACACGTTGGGCAGCAACAGCCGTTTTTCCCATGATAAGGCTACGGCGGAGCTGGGATATCGGCCCCGCGAGATGAGCGCCACGATGAAGGATACGGTGAATTGGCTGCTCTCCCACCCTCGCCCGGTTTCGCCTTCCGGAAAAAAGAGGCTGCGGACGCGCCGGATCGGTATGGCGTGCGAGGGCGGTTCACCGGATTGATTTTGGGGATTTCGTATGTTATACTTCCTGTAATGTTATAGCGCAAAAGAGGAAGATACGAATGGATTACAGCGACAAAAAACAACAGGGCGGATGGAGGAAGACGTGGAGATTTGTCAGGCCCATCGTCATTGCGGCGTCCGTGACGCTTCTGGCGTTTTTCTTTTTGCAGGGAATTCCGCTGGCGCAGACGCTGCCCAGACGGACGGATCTGGTATCTGCGCTGGTGACGCAGAACGGGGAGCAGAAGCTCTTGACGGAACAGGAGGAAATCGTGCGCGCCGCTGAAGTGGCGGGGATGCTGGCGAGGAGATTCCCCACACAGGAGGACGGGGATCCGGATACCTGGTATGAGTTCACCTTTCAGGATGGATCGGTTCTGACGGTAGGCGTGAGGGAGAATCATATTCTGTACGATGGGAAATGGTATACGGGGGCAGCATCTACCCCCGATCTGTTCCGAAGGCTGACGGGAAGCCGTTTCTTTTCCATCCCGGCGGAGGAACTGCCGGGGCAACCCTGACCGCGCCATGAGACGGCCGGCCGGAAGGCCGGGCCGGTCAGAGAACTTCCGAGAGATAGTCGGAGGAGCTCAGGATCCGAAGGTGCAGCGGCGAGAAGCCGGAGAGGATGTCCAGCGCAGCCCGCTCGGATTCCGCAGTCAGGCCGGAAACGGCGTCTTTCAGATAGAGGATGGGGATGCCCATATCCACTCCCGCCAGCACGGTGGAGAGCACGCAGCATTCCGCCACCACTCCCGCCACGGCCACCCGGTCTGCCGACAGGGCGGCCTTTTGTACTTCCGGGATCGCGAAAGAAGAGTAGACGCTTTTGGTGAGAAGGGGATATCGCTTCAGATAGGGAGCGAACTCTGCCATCATCTCGTTTTTCCAGGGATCCCGGTTGATGGCGTCGTTCACCCTGTTGTAATCCTTCCAAACGCCGGCAGGGGATTCGGAGGCCAGGAAGCGCGTGAAAATCACGTCTTCAAAAGCGCCGGAAGACAAGAGCCGGAGGATGGAATCCGCGGCTTTTTGAATGCGCCAACAGGCCCAGTCCTGTCCGGCGGTATAGACGTTTTGCATATCTACGATCAAGAGCAGATCTTTCTTTTTTTCCATGGGGATTTCCTCCTTTTTTTCAGTATAAGCGGAGCCGAGCAAATTTGCAATCGCCGTGAAGATTGACATTCCAAGCATGTGATGCTATCTTATTTTTATACAAAACATACAATTATGAGGTGGAGAGATTGGAAAATTTGCTCGATAGCTCATTTTCCAATCCGAATTTGAGATTCGGTGCGCGCGCATCGGCGCGGCCGCGATTCAGAATGGAGAAAAACATGGGAAAAATGCCGCATATTCAGCTGTCCGACGAGCTTTCTGTAGCCTATGCCGTCCTGCCCGGAGATCCGGAACGCGTGGCGCGCGCTGCGGGATTTTTGGAAAACGCGAAAGAGCTGGCGTTTCATCGGGAATATCGCAGCGTTATGGGGACGTTTGAAGGGATGAACGTGTTGTTTCTGTCCACCGGAATGGGAGGCCCTTCCACCGCTATCGCGGTGGAGGAGCTGGCTAAAATCGGCGTGAAAGCGGCGATACGGATCGGCAGCTGCGGCGCTCTGCAGCCGGAACTGAACCTGGGGGATCTGGTGCTTGTGAGCGGCGCGGTTCGGGACGATGGGGCTTCCCGCGCTTATGTGCCCGCCCAGTACCCGGCGATTCCGGATTTCGGCCTGCTTTCCGCCTGCAGAGACAGCGCACGGGAAGCGGGATTTTCCTGGCATATGGGCATTGCGCGCAGCCACGACTGCCTGTACGGAGATGAAAACCCGCGCATTTATGAGCAATGGTCCCGCCGGGGCGTGATGGCTTCCGATATGGAAACGGCGTCTCTTTTCGTGACCGGCGGTCTGCGTGGCATTCGGACGGCGTCCATTTTAAACGTGGTTTCGCGCTGGCATGCGGACGTGGGACAGAGCGTGGGCCGCTATGCGGATGGGGATGCGGCCGCGGCTGCGGGGGAGAGAAATGAGATTCTGACAGCGCTCATGGCGCTGAAAAGAATAGAAGAACAGGAGAGAAGGGAGAAGAGTCTATGAAACTTTTCAAAACGAAACTGGATGCGGCGACGATCGTTCTGATTCCCGCCTGCATCGGCATCAACTATCTGGGAAAACTGTTTGCCAGCTTTCTGAAACTGCCCCTCTGGCTGGATTCCATCGGAACCTGTATCGGCGGATGTCTGGGCGGCCCGGTCATTGGAGCGCTCTGCGGCGTGGCCAACAATCTGATCTACGGCTTTACGGCGGGGGACAATATCACGCTGATCTACGCGCTGACCAGCCTCGGCATCGGTCTGGCGGCCGGCATTATGGCCCGTCTGGGCTTCATGAAAACCTTCCCCGGGGCGCTGGTGACGGCTTGCGTGGCGGGATTCGTTGCGGTGCTGATCTCCACTCCGTTAAATGTGATCTTCTGGGGCGGAACCACGGGAAACGTCTGGGGAGACGCGGTGTTCGCTGCAACGCAGGCGGCGGGGATGCCCGTGCTTCTGGGATCCTTCCTGGATGAAGTGGTGGTGGACGTACCCGATAAACTGATCACCCTTCTGGTCGTCTTTTTTATCCTGAAGGGATTGCCCAAAAAGCTGACCGCATTATACGAAACGAATGCGGAAATTGAAAGTCTTGACTAAAGTATGAAAAGTATAAGCCTGTATGTGGACAATAAAACCTGGCTGACAAAAGTCCATCCTTTTACGAAACTTTTGTACATCGTGGCAGCGATCGGCATTCCGCTGATCGCCGGGAAGCTGTGGATTTTCGGCCTCTGCATCGCCGTCAGTCTCTGTGCGCTGGCCTCCGGGAAAGTCCTGAAGAGGGCGATGCCGCTGATCGCCTTTTCCTTCACCATTTTGCTCACGATCTTTTTGATCCACGGACTGTTTCACCAGGGCAACGCCAATGTGCTCTTTTCCATAGGACCGCTGCGCTTTTACCGGGAAGGGGTTCTCTACGCCTGTCGAATCGGGCTGAATATCCTGAATATGCTGCTCTCCTTCGCCATTCTGGTGCTGTCCACCCGTCCCTCCGAGCTGGTGGAAGAGCTGGAAAAACGGGGATTTTCCAGGCGTTTCGGCTATATCATCAATTCTGTGTTTCAGATCATTCCACAGATGATGGGAACCATGAGTACCATTACGGACGCCCAGCGGAGCCGGGGGATGGAGACGGAAGGGAGCCTTTTGACCCGGGCAAAGGCTTTTTTGCCGCTGATCTCCCCGGTGGTGATGAGCTCTCTGATCAACACAAGGGAGCGGGCGGTAGCGCTGGAGGTGCGCGGATTCGGCGCAAAGAGCAAAAAGACCTATCTGGCCGATCGGCCCGCCCATAAAGGAGACAGGGCGATTACGATTTGCCTGATTTCGCTTATGGCGGTCGCAATCGCATGGAGGATCGGAACATGGCTTTTATCACGGTAGAAAATCTCAAATATCGCTATCCCCATACGAAACGGCTGGCGCTGGATGATCTGTCTTTTTCCGTAGAAAAGGGGGAGTTCGTCGGGATTATCGGGGAAAACGGCGCGGGCAAGAGCACCCTGAGCCAGGCGCTGATCGGTCTGGTACCCCAGTTTTATAAGGGAGCCTATGGCGGAAAGGTATTCGTGGACGGCCTGGAGGCGGGAAAGACTCCCGTGTCGGAGCTGTGCCGTAAAGTGGGGCTGGTCTTTCAGAATCCGTTCAACCAGCTGTCCGGAGCGCGGGACAACGTGTACGAAGAAGTGGCGTTCGGAATGCAGAATCTGGGAGTGGAGCGGGATGAGATGAAGCGGCGGGCCGAAGAGGCGCTGAAGCTTTTGGATATCTGGCAGTACCGGGATCGCAATCCGTTCGATCTGTCCGGCGGACAGATGCAGCGGGTGGCCATCGCCAGCATTCTGGTCATGCAGCCGGAGGTGATCATCCTGGATGAACCCACTTCCCAGCTGGATCCCAGGGGCAGCGAAGAGGTTTTTGCGGCGGTGGACAGTCTGGCTCACTCGGGAATTACCATCCTCATGATCGAGCAGAAAATCGAAAAACTGGCGGCTTATTGCGACAGGATTCTTCTGCTGCATCAGGGCCGGCAGATCGCTTTCGATTCCCCGAGGAAGGTGTTTTCCCTGGAAAAACTGGAAGAAATGGGGGTTCAGCCGCCGGCTTTTACGCGGATCTGCAGAGCTCTGGGAAAAGGTTTTCCGGACGGTACCTGGCCGGTAACGGAAGAGGAGGCGGCCGGGCTGCTGCGTAGCGTCCGGGGAGCGGCCTGCGGGGGCGGCCCCGGCGAGCGTACGGAGAGCGTTTCGCCGGAGTCCGGACGGAAGGAAGAGCTCTTTCGAATTCGACGGCTCGGGTTTTCCTATACCGAAGGGACTCCCGTCCTGGAAGGCCTGGATCTGGAACTGGACGGACGCCCCACCGCTGTGATCGGGCAGAACGGGGCCGGGAAAACAACGCTGGTAAAGCTGCTCAAAGGACTTTTGCGACCCGTATCCGGAACGATTTCCTTCCGAGGGGAGGATACTTCCCAAAAGACTGTGGCCATGCTGGCCGGAAAGATCGGATATGTGTTTCAGAACCCGGACGATCAGATTTTCAAATATAACGTGCTGGATGAGGTGATGTTCGGGCCGCTGAACATCGGAATGAACGCTGAGAGAGCGCAGGAAGAGGCCAGAAAGGCGCTCGAGGCGGTGGGGCTGGCGGACAGGGCAGGGGAAAACCCGTATGATCTGGAATTAAACGAGAGGAAAATGGTGGCCATCGCTTCCGTTCTGGCCATGGATACGGATGTGGTGATCCTGGATGAGCCCACTATCGCGCAGGACTATTCCGGCCGCTCCATCATCGCCGGGGTGATCCGGGATCTGCGGGCGAGGGGAAAGCTCGTGCTGGCCATCCTGCACGATATGGATTTCGTGGCGGAATGCTTCGAACGGGTGATCGTCATGGCACACGGAAGGATCCTGGCCGACGGAGATGCCAAAAGCGTCTTCTCCATGGATGAGGTGCTGGAGGAGGCGCGCCTGCAGAAGCCTTTCGTCACCCGGCTGTGCAGCCGCCTGGGCTATCCGGAACTCTATCTGACCGCAGATGATTTTTTACAAAAGAACGGCGGAAAACACTGAACTGCGATATAACATAAAAAAGCGGTTTTGTCAATCAGTTTGTACCTGAATGACAGAGCCGTTTTTTTGTATTATAGTGTATCTTACGACAGGGAGGAAAAACGTATGGAGTGCAGGATGACGGTGGTGCAGGCGCTGGAGGAGAGGGATCTGCTGATCAAGCGGATCTCGAAATACACGAAGCAGGGAAAGTTTGTGGATCTCATGGGCCCGGGTTCAGCCGAATCGGCCCATACCTGGGCGCAGAGGATGACAGGGACGGAATTCGCGGCGCGGGCGGACGGGACGCTGCAGAGGATTCGGGATCTGACAGCCAGATATGACAGGCTGACGGAGGCCATCCTCGCGTCCAATGCATCCGTCTGGCTGGAAACCACCCGCGGCAGGATGACGGTAGCCGCTGCGGTGGCACTGCGCAACAGGATGAGGGGAGGCGGTCCCTGCGGCGATATGACGGACTTCGAGGGAAAGCTGATCCGCCAGATGCGGGATCAGCATGAGGAGATGCGAAAAACCTGCAAGCGGAAGAGCGCCTCCTCCCAAAGGGGCGGGGAGGCTTCAAAGGGGAGGAGGGAAAAGGCCGGCGGGGGGAAGGCGGCAGAGAGAGCCGGCATCTCCATTGCCATCGCCAGGGAAGAGCAGGGAGAAAAGCTGCGCCTTTTCGATCCACTGGATATCCTCCGAAAGGCGGAAGAGATGGAGGAAGAGAGGGAAGAATTTCTGGTGGAGCTGGAAACCGGAATCCGGATTTCCAACGCGACCACATATGTGACGGTATAAGCGCAACTTCGCCCTCCGCACGAAAGCCCCGAACCCGGATTGAGAATTTCAGGAGATTTTTCTCTCCGGTATAGTTTGGAAATATTTTTATTCAACTGATAAAAAGGCCGATGCGCGGGAAGCCGCGCGCGGCTCAAATCCATGAAGAACGGTCAGCGCAGTCCGGATGCGCGGGGAAAACCGCATGGCTGTGCGGCGGGCGAAAGCAGAAAAAGGGGAGGAGCACGGATTATTGGACTCTTTTTTTGGTATTGTAGAAGTGGAGAGCGGGACAGGGGGATTCGGAGAAGTCTTTGGGAGCCTGCGGAAGGGAAGTGGATGGATGCTGGCATATCCGGTGATCGATATGCAGAAGACAGGGCTGCGGCTGAAGCGGGAGTGCGAGGCGCGCCATGTGACGATTCCGGAGATCCGGGAGTTTCTCGGCCTGGCCGCCGCGCAGTCGATTTACGGGTGGTTTCAGGGAAAGGCTCTTCCGAGCCTGGACAATTTTTATGCGTTGAGCTGCTATCTGGGGTTGCGGATGGAGGATCTGGTTGTGCCCAGGGGAGACGCTGCGGAAATTTTATACCGGGGCACGGAAGGGGGTACGGCGTGCGGACTGCGAATCCGCATGCTGGCCTATCTGACTTTTTGCTTTGAGGCGGACGTGCCCGCAAAGAGGTGACGTGTCGCCATTTTTCGAAAAAGGCAGATGGAGAAACATTGAACTTCAGAGGGAAAAGGACTAGAATCTGTCCCGAAAGGAGTGGGTAGAAATGTTGGAACAGAATGTCCTGATTCCATTTTTGAAGAAGTTCGATGAGTATCCGTTCCTCGTGAAGATGGACGGCAAAGAGTATCGGATCGGAGAAGGGGCGCCGACCTTTACGGTCGTTTTTCACAAATCGATCCCGCTGGGGGAGCTGATGACGAGCACCTCCCTGGCCCTGGGAGAGGCGTATATGAGAGGTGACCTTGAGATAGAAGGGGATCTTTACGACGCACTGGATCATTTCCTGGGCCAGATGGGAAAGTTCTCCATGGATCAGAAGGCATTAAAGAAGCTGCTATTTCCGTCCATGACGAAGAAAAATCAGGAGAAGGAAGTGCGCAGCCATTACGATATCGGCAATGATTTTTATCGGCTTTGGCTGGACGAAACCATGAGCTATTCCTGCGGATATTTCCTGCATGAAGACGATACTCTGTATCAGGCTCAGGGGAACAAGGTGGACTACATTTTAAAGAAGCTTCGCCTCGCGGAGGGAATGTCGCTTTTGGATATCGGTTGCGGCTGGGGCTTTCTCCTCATCGAGGCGGCCAAAAAGTATGGAATACGCGGCACGGGAATCACTCTTAGCTCGGAGCAGGAGGAAGCCTTCCGGGAAAGGATACGCCAGGAGGGGCTGGAGGAGTTGCTGACCGTCAGGCGGATGGATTACCGGGATCTGCCCTCATGCGGGAAGATGTACGACCGCGTGGTGAGCGTAGGCATGATCGAGCACGTGGGCCGCGGTAATTATCAGGAGTTTTTTGATTGCGTATCCTCCGCGCTCAACCCGGGAGGCGTTTTCCTCCTGCACTTCATCAGTGCCCTGAAGGAACATCCCGGCGATGCCTGGATCAAGAAGTACATTTTCCCCGGAGGAGTGGTGCCGAGCCTGCGGGAGCTCATCTCCTGCTGCGCGGAGGACGATTTCCACGTGCTGGATGTGGAAAACCTGAGGCTTCATTACAACCGCACTCTGCGCTGCTGGAGGGAAAATTACAGGGAGCACCTGGACGAAGTGCGAAAGATGTTCGACGAGACCTTCGTGCGGATGTGGGATCTGTATCTGGCCGCCTGCGCGGCGACCTTCCACAACGGCATCATCGATCTGCATCAGATCCTGATGACGAAAGGAATCAACAACGATCTTCCGATGACGCGATGGTATTGATTCGGGTTCCCTTCGCATATTCCAATAGTATATTCAAATTCCCGGGGGCATACAATGTAAAAAATGTATGACGGGGGATTCCCTGTGAAGGATTATATTGAGGAGCGGGCGATGGCGGTTGCCGGCTACATCATTGAGCATAGCGCGACGGTGAGGCAGGCGGCGAAACAGTTTGGGATTTCGAAATCGACGGTACATAAGGACATCACGGAGCGCCTTGAACAGATCAATCCCGGACTGGCGCGGGAGGCCAGGAAGGTGCTGGATGTGAATAAGTCGGAGCGACATATCCGGGGAGGGCTCGCCACGAGAGAAAAATATCTCCATCATCTTTGAATCGATATTTACATCGCGAAGAAAACAGTTTAAGATGAAGTAAACTGCATGTAAAGGTCAGATAAAAGGATGAAATACGGGAGAGAAAATCATGCTTTATTCGAACAGGGATTTGAGAAAACTGATTATTCCATTGCTGATTGAGCAGGTATTGGCGATCGCGGTAGGTATGGCGGATACGATTATGGTTTCCGTGGCAGGAGAGGCCGCGGTTTCCGGCGTTTCGCTGGTGGATACGGTCAATGTCCTGCTCATCAATATTTTCTCGGCTTTGGCGACCGGCGGCGCGGTGGTGTCGGGACACTTCCTCGGGAAGAAAAAACAGGAGGATGCCTGTCGGGCGGCATGGCAGATTCTGCTGTTCGCCACACTGTTGGCGTTCGTGATCACCGCGATCTTCCTCTTCGCGCACGACCAGTTGCTGCACCTGATGTTCGGGCAGATCGAGCCGGATGTCATGCAGGCCTGCAAGACTTACCTGATCATTACGGCATATTCTTTCGTGGCACTGGCGGTATACAACTCATGCGCGGCTCTGTTCCGGGCGATGAATAACGCGAAAGTAACGATGTGGGTATCGCTGTTGATGAACGCGATTAACGTGGTCGGAAACGCGATCTGTATTTTCGGCCTGCATATGGGCGTGGCAGGAGTCGCCATTCCCACGACGGTATCCCGCTATGTTGCGGCCATCGTCATCCTTTCCCTGATGTTCAATCGAAATAAAGTGATCAATCTTTGCGGGCAGGTGAAGCTCAGGTTCGACAGAAAACTGATCGGAAAGATCCTTTACATCGCAGTTCCGAACGGAATGGAAAACAGCATGTTCCAGCTCGGAAAGATCCTGGTGGTCAGCGCAGTTTCCACCATGGGAACGGCTGCTATCGCGGCGAATGCGGTGGCCAATACCCTTGCGAACTGGGACATCCTCCCCGGAATCGCCATCAACCTGGCGATCGTATCTGTAGTCAGCGTCTGCGTAGGGGCAGGGAAATACGATCAGGCCCGTTATTATACAAAAAAGCTGTGCAAGATCGCCCTGATCGGAGTTGCACTCATTTCTGCGGCGCTGTATTTTACCGTTCCCTATATCGTGAAATTTTACAGCCTGGGGCCGGAGGCAGCGCAGATGACGGTAGAAGTGATGCGTTTCCACGCCGTGATGGCGATCCTCATATGGGTGCCGTCGTTCTCCATTCCCAATACCCTTCGGGCGGCCGGAGATGTAGTCTGGCCTATGGGAATTTCTATCGCATCCATGTGGCTGTTCCGCGTGGTGGCGGCATATGTCTTCACTTATGTATTCCATTTCGGATTGCTGGCGATCTGGGTGGCGATGATCATCGACTGGGCCTTCAGGGCCGTGTGTTACATCATACGATATAAGGGACATAAATGGGAAACTTTCGGCCAGCGGACGTGAAACTGCGGATATCTACCGGTTTTCGCAAAACTTCTAAAAAAGTTTTGACAGGGAGAACGTCTCAACTTATAATACTCTTGCAGCCCGTGAAGCGAACCGATGCGAAGAGAAAGTGAGCCGACGGAAGAGTGAAGTTTTATGTGGCGGCGAATTTACGGCGGAGCTGCGGCTGAGAACCATGTCATAAGGCGTCGGCGACAGGAATTACATCCGGAAGCGCCGGCGTTTTGGATTTTACTCCAGGAGGAACTCTATGGATAGAGAACTTGTAATCGTCCTCGACTTCGGCGGACAGTACAATCAGCTGATTGCCAGAAGAGTCAGAGAATGCAATGTGTACTGCGAAGTCCACCCCTGTACTATGAGCCTTGAAAAGATTAAGGAAATGAATCCGAAGGGCATCATTTTTACAGGAGGGCCCAACAGCGTATACGGAGAGGACTCTCCCAGATGTCCGAAGGAAATCTTCGAGCTGGGGATCCCGATTCTGGGAATTTGTTACGGTTCCCAGCTGATGGCCTATCTGCTGGACGGCAGCGTAAAAACTGCCCCTGTCAGCGAGTACGGCAAGACGGAGGTGGAAGTGGATCGGTCTTCCGCGCTGTTTGAAAACGTATCGGAAAAGACGATCTGCTGGATGAGCCACACGGACTACATTGAAAAGGCTCCTGTGGATTTCCGGATTACGGCGCATACGCCGGTATGCCCCGTGGCAGCGATGGAAAACGCGGAGAAAAAATTATATGCGGTGCAGTTCCACCCGGAGGTGATGCACACCCAGGAAGGGAAACAGATGCTTTCCAATTTTGTCTACGGGGTCTGCGGCTGTATCGGGGACTGGAAGATGGATTCCTTCGTGGAGACCACGATTCGCCAGCTGCGCGAAAAGGTCGGAGACGGCAAGGTGCTGTGCGCTCTTTCCGGCGGCGTAGATTCTTCCGTGGCGGCGGTACTCTTGTCCAAAGCGGTGGGCAAGCAGTTGACCTGCGTGTTCGTGGATCACGGCCTTCTCAGGAAGAACGAGGGCGATGAAGTGGAAGCTGTCTTCGGTCCAGAGGGGCAGTACGACCTGAATTTCATCCGCGTCAACGCTCAGGAGCGGTTCTATGCGAAGCTGGCCGGGGTGACGGAGCCTGAACGCAAGAGAAAGATTATCGGAGAGGAATTCATCCGCGTATTCGAAGAAGAAGCGAAGAAAATCGGCGCGGTAGATTATCTGGTACAGGGCACCATTTATCCGGATGTGATCGAGAGCGGTCTCGGCAAGTCCGCAGTGATCAAATCCCATCATAATGTGGGAGGACTTCCGGACTGTGTGGATTTCAAGGAGATCATCGAACCCCTTCGCCTGCTGTTCAAGGACGAAGTTCGTCGGGCCGGACTGGAGCTGGGCATTCCGGAGTACCTCGTCTATCGGCAGCCGTTCCCGGGCCCTGGTCTGGGCGTCAGGATCGTCGGTGAAGTGACTGCAGATAAGGTTCGCATCGTTCAGGATGCCGATGCCATCTATCGCGAAGAGCTGGCGAAAGCCGGCTGCGACAAAGGGCTGGGTCAGTATTTTGCAGCCCTGACCAATATGCGTTCTGTCGGGGTTATGGGAGATGAGAGAACTTACGACTACGCGGTAGCCCTGCGCGCGGTGATCACTTCTGATTTCATGACCGCAGAGGCGGCGGAAATCCCCTTCGAGGTGCTGTCCAGAGTCATGACGCGGATCATCAACGAGGTGAAGGGCGTGAACCGGGTCATGTATGATCTCACGAGCAAGCCGCCCGGGACGATTGAGTTTGAATAAGCAAAAAGTGAATATGAGGGCCCGCAAACCCTTGAAAATACTGACTTTTTGATTTTCCAATTCCCCATTTGATAGCAGATTGATAGCACTCGTCAAATCCCGATTTATTGAGTTTGAAAAGAAAAAT
>QAKV01000025.1 GCA_003343625.1 Clostridiales bacterium | reverse complement strand
TTGCAAAACCCTTAAACAATTCTGAAAGAAACTCGAAAACTACAAGCATAAAAGTTTAGGAGCAAATTACATTTGTGCGTATTCTTTCCGGTGTATCTCGTGATAAAAAGGGGCTATCTATTTCCCGATAGCCCCAGCCCCCACGATACTCACGATCAGCTCACAGCATACGCTGTTCACTCTTATCTTTTGCAACTGACCGGCGACTTCCGCGCAAGGACCTATCCCTGAAGCAGCCGACAGATCTCCGGGAACGGCTCCACGCTGCGCTTTAAAATTCCGTTCACATGGGCGATCAGGATCCCGTAGTTGGTCATGGGTACCCGCTGGTCTTTCGCACAGGCCAGGCGGTATTTCATCTCCCTCTCGTTTAACATACAGCCGCCGCAGTGCACGATCAGCGCGTATTCCGACAGCTCATCCGGGAATCCGGTTCCGGAAGTGAAGGAAAATGAAAGATCCTTCCCCGTATAGCCGCGGATCCAGGCCGGCAGCTTCACGGTCCCGATATCTCCGCACTGGCGGTGATGGGTGCAGCCTTCGGAAATCAGAATCCGATCCCCGTCCCGGAGCCGATCCAGAGCGCGCACTCCCCGCACCGCATCCTCCAGATTGCCCTTATAGCGGGCGAAAAGGATGGAAAACGAAGTCAGAAGGACATCGCCTGGCGTCTGGGCCGCCACGGTTTGAAAAGCCTGGCTGTCCGTGATCACCAGCGCCGGTTTTTGCCCCATCCGTTTCAGCGCGTCCGCAAGGCCCGTTTCCTTCACCGCCGTCACGATACCGTCCCCGTCCAGTACATCCCGGATAGTCTGCTGCTGGGGCAGGATCAGACGTCCCTTCGGGGCGGAAGAATCGATGGGGATCACCAGAACGACCGAATCCCCCGGGCGGATCAGATCGCGAACCAAAGGCTTTTCTTTCTTTTCCAAAACCGCCGTGCGGCCCAGCTCTTCCTTGAGCGCTCCGATCCCCTCTCCGGTTTTGGCGCTGATCCAGAGAACCGGCACAGCCGTCTGCGTGCCGTCGGTTTCATCTCCTTCCGGTCGTGGGACGATGTCGCCCCCGCTTTCCCTGACGGCTGCGATGACGGCTTTTCTCTCCTGTTCAGAAACGAGATCCGCTTTATTCAAAACGAGCAGGAAAGGGATCTTCTTTTTGCGGATCCGGGCGATCAGCTCTGTATCCTCCGCTCCAATCCCTTCCGTCCCATCGATGACGATCACTGCGGCATCGGTTTTGTTGAGGGCCTGAAGGCTCTTTTTCACCCGCAGGCTGCCCAGCTGTCCTTCATCGTCCAGTCCCGGCGTGTCCATAAGCACTACCGGCCCGATGGGCAAAAGTTCCATAGCCTTTTGAACCGGATCGGTGGTGGTCCCCCCGACAGGGGAGACCACGGAAAGATCCTGACCTGTCACCGCGTTCATGACGCTGGATTTGCCCGCGTTTTTCCTGCCGAAAAAGCCGATATGCACCCGCTCGGCAGAGGGCGTTTCATTCAGTCCCATAAACTCTCATCCTTTCAAAATCTGAAATCCCGATTTCCTTTTTCGATTTCTTCCAGATGGTGGCAGACGATCTGCCGCACCTGTTCCTTCGGAATATTCCGGATTTCTTTCTGAATCAGTTCCAGTCCTTTTTTCTTCGTATCTTCGGAAGCGTAATCCATCAGATATTCCTTTAAAGTCATCAGGGCGTTGGGCAGACAGCAGTTCTGGATCTGGCCGGACTTGCACAGGGACATGAAACGATCGCCGGTACGCCCTTCCCGATAGCAGGCCGTGCAGAAACTGGGAATATAGCCCATGCCCATCAGCCAGTTCACCACTTCGTCCAGAGAACGGCGGTCGCTGACTTCGAACTGCTCGGACTTTTCGTCCTCCGGCTCTTCTTCCACATAGCCGCCCACGCTGGTTCGGGAGCCGCCGGAAATCTGGGAAATGCCCAGATGGAGTACCCGCTCCCTGCATTTCTGGCTCTCCCTGGTGGAAACGATCATGCCCGTATAGGGGACGGCGATTCGGATGCAGGCCACGATTTTGGCGAAAGTATCATCGTCGATCCCGTTGTCGAATACGTCCGGATCGATGTCGTCCGCCCGGCGGATCCGAGGCACGCTGATGGTGTGTGGCCCCACGCCGTAAACCGCTTCCAGATGCTCCGCATGCATTAAAAGCCCTGCGAACTCATAGCGATAGAGTTCCAGGCCGAACAGCACGCCGCAGCCCACATCGTCGATTCCGCCTTCCATCGCCCGATCCATGGCTTCCGTATGATAGTTATAGTCGTGTTTCGGGCCCGTGGGATGGAGCTTTAAGTAGCTTTCCTTATGGTAAGTTTCCTGAAAGAGAATGTAAGTGCCGATGCCCGCTTCCTTGAGTTTGCGATAATTTTCCACCGTGGTGGCCGCGATGTTGACGTTCACCCGTCGAATGGCCCCGTTTTTATGCCTGATGCTGTAAATGGTCTTAATGCTCTCCAGCACGTATTCGATGGGATTGTTCACCGGATCTTCCCCGGTCTCCAGCGCCAGGCGCTTATGCCCCATATCCTGCAGGGCGATGACCTCCTGGCGGATCTCCTCCTGCGTCAGCTTCTTTCTGGGAATGTGGCGGTTTTTCGCGTGGTAAGGGCAGTAAACGCAGCCGTTTACGCAGTAATTGGACAGATACAAAGGGGCGAACATGACGATCCGGTTCCCGTAAAAATCCTTCTTGATCTGCTCCGCCAGAGCGAAAATCTCCCGATTTTTATCCTCCAGATCGCAGTCCAGCAAAACGGCCGCATCCCGGTGGCTTAAGCCCTTTCTCTCCCGGGCCTTATTCAAAATTTCGTCGATCAGTTCCCGGTTGTGCCTGTTTTTTTCCGCATAGTCCAGGGTTTCCAGGATCTCCTCATGGTTAATGAATTCGTCCGCGCATTTCGATTTCGGATTGTAAGCATATTTCATTTCGTTTTCCCTTTCTCCCTCGGGGTCAGTTTCGTTCTTTTCCCTCGGGTTCTGGCCCGCTTCGGGCCGCATAACGCCGATCAGCCTCTTCTTCTCATCGGCAGGATCTGTGATCTCCTCGGTCAACCGCCACCCGATATCCGATGGCCTCCATGGAGCGGCGCAGGGCGGTCAGATTTTCGGCGGCTTCGTTTCCCGTGCAGATTTTGTTGTCGTAGAGCAGGTATTTTCCCCGCACGTTGGCGGGCGACAGGTTGGGCATCACCACGTTTGCCCCGGCCAGGACCCCGGCTTCCCTGCCGTCCGCCGCAGCGGTGCCCAGGGCCGTGGTGGCAGGGAGCAAAACGTCCGGCAGCAGGATCCGCACCAGGCTGAGCAGATACAGAGTCAGCTCCACGCTTCCCGCCTCTCTGCCGCCAAAAGGCGTATCCCGGTGGGGCAAAAAAGGCCCGATTCCCACCATCTCCGGCTGCAACTCCTGCAAAAAAGCGAGATCTGAGGCCAGAGTATCCGCGGTCTGTCCGGGGGAACCCACCATGAAACCGGCCCCGGTCTGAAATCCCAGCCGTTTCAGCGTCCGCAGACAGTTCAGCCGATGTTTCAACGACAGGGCGGGCGGATGCAGGAGGCGGTAGTGCTCCGGATCCGCCGTCTCGTGCCGGAGCAAGTACCGATCCGCTCCTGCCTGGCGGAAGGCGCGATAGCTGTCTTCCTCCCGTTCTCCGATGGACAGCGTCAGGGCGCAGTCAGGGAATTCCCCTTTGATGGCCGAAATCAGATCCACCATTCTCCCGTCCGTAAACCAGGGATCCTCCCCTCCCTGAAGGACGAAAGTTCGAAAGCCCAGGGCATAACCTTCCCTGCAGCATTCCAGGATTTCCTCCTTCGTCAGCCGATAGCGTTGAGCACGGGCGTTGCCGTTCCGGATGCCGCAATAATAGCAGTCATTGCGACAATAGTTGGTGAATTCGATCAGCCCCCGGACGAAAACGTTTTTGCCATAACGCTCGTCCCGGATCCGGGCGGCCTTTTGAGCCAGAAGCTTCGCGTCCTCTTCGCAGGGGTCGCTGACCAGTGTCTTCCACTGATCGCGGGTGAGGATTTTTCCTTCTTCCAGCGCCTGCAGGCAGCTTTCCTTTTCCCGATTCACCCGTCCTGCCCTCCCCGCGTCGATTCGGCTTCCTCAGTTTTTCCGGACGCCCCCGAAGCCTGAGGGGCTTTGGAATAGATCGCCCGGGCGCTGACGCCCGGAAGGCGCCCCAGTTTTCCGGACAGGGCGCTGATGGCGTCCATAGGCGCGTCCAGCACCACGCTGATGATGTTCACCTGTTTCTTCTCATAGGGAAGCCCCATGCGTCCGATCACCCATATTCCGTACTGATGCAGCAGGGCGTTGACTTTCTCCGCCTGCCTCCGATCTTCGATGATTATGCCGATTACGGCGATTCTGGTTTCCGTTTCAGTCAGTGCGATTCCCTCCTCTTCTTCCAGAGCCGGCAGCAGGCCGGAAAAGCTGCTGCTGTTTCTCCCATATCAAAAGCGCCCGGAACGGATCCGAAAAGGATCCCCCGGGCGCATGGGTACGCGAAATAAGCCTTTTTCAGGCCTCGTTTCTTCCCTTCGGAAAATCCCTTTGGTCAGACCGCGCTCTCATTTCGACGAAGGATCCCGCTTGCGGGAGTCTTCCCGATAAGAAAACGCCGATATTTTCTCTCTTCGCTGCAAAAGAATCCCCGGTCGGGTCTTCGTTCACAGCTCGGATCCGAATTCCAGTTTACCCTAAAAGTCGGGATTTCGTCAAGGCTGTTTGCTTTTCCCTGCCTAATATTCTTTGCTCAAAAGGAAGTCCGCAACGTGCATATTCTTGATGCCTTCGTAATTGCCTCCCGCGAATTCATCCGTCCGCAAAACATACTTGGGATAGTTATCGCGGATCCCGAGGAGACGATCATACTCCCTTCGCTCCGTTTTCTCTGACTCGATTTTCTGCGTAACCTGCACATAAAGCTTATCGCCCTGGCGCTGTGCCACAAAATCCACTTCTCCATCCGGCGTTTTTCCGATATTAACGGTATAACCTCGACGGCAAAGCTCCAGATAAACCACATTTTCGAGACTGGCGGCCACGCTGTCAGGGCTATAGCCCAGCACACTGTACCGTAAGGCCGTATCGGCAAGATAGAACTTCTCCTGCGTTTTCAGAATTTCTTTTCCCTGCAGATCATAGCGAGAACAACGATGCAAAAGATACGCTTTTTCCAGCTTTTCCAGATAACTGTATACCGTCTCATTATCGATAGCCCGATGCTCGGATTTCAGATAATCCGAAATGGACTTTGCCGAAAAAACGTTTCCCACATTGGAGAAGGTGTACTTTACCACCCGTTCCAGTTGGTCGATCTTGCGGATCTGATTGCGTTTCACAATATCGGAAAAGATAGTGGAGTTATAAATATCCCGAACGATTGTGTAGACCTCATCTTGTGAATATTCCCGTAAATGCGTTGCGGGAAATCCGCCCAGGCGGATATAATCTGCCAGCTCCGCATGAGTATCTTTGACCTCAGCATATCGCTTCCTGAAAGTCAGGTATTCCTCAAAGGACAGCGTAAAGATCCGGAAAGAAACATAACGCCCGGTTAAGTAAGTTGAAATTTCCGAGGACATCATGCGGGAATTGGAACCCGTCACGTATAAATCCACATCATAATCGCAGCCAATAGAGTTTACGACTTTTTCCCAGCCTTCGATCTCCTGTACCTCGTCCAGAAAGAAATAGGTCTTTCCATTCGGGTTGAGCCTTGCCTTAACGACCTCGAACATTTCCTTTGCTGTCATATCTTCATATTCCATGGAATCAAAACGAATGGAAACAATCCTGTCTGCCGGAACGCAGTATTCATTCTGCAGTTTTTCCATGATCATCTTAAGAATTGTGGATTTTCCGCAACGCCGCACGCCGGTGAGTACTTTTACAAATGCCGTATCGGTATAAGCCATGATCTTATCAACATAAAGCGGCCTGCCTATCATGTGAACCACCTCCGTATCTAATGATACCGTAAAACTATTTCGAATTCAATAAGTTTTTCGACTGTAACCGCAAAACATTATTTATTTGCAATATATTTCGGATTCAACATGATTTTTTATCTCTCTTTACAGTCCGACTATACAAAAATTCAAGGAAGGATCTCACCGCAGCAGCATCTTCATCATCGCCAGCTTGCCCCTGTCAAAAGGCTGATACCGCACCGGCACGTCCGGATGCAGTCCTCTTTTGAGCACGCCCTTTTCGTGGCTGAAGGTTTCGAAACTCTTCTTTCCGTGATAGGATCCCATGCCGCTGTCCCCCACTCCCCCGAAGGGCAGGCCGGCGGAAGCCAGATGCAGGATCGTATCGTTGACGCAGCAGCCGCCGCTTTGCACGTAACGGACGAAATCCCGCTCCGCTTTCGGATCTTTCGTGAACACATAGCAGGCCAGCGGATGGGGGCGGGCAGCGATCTGTTTCCGCGCTTCCTCCATATCCCGCACGGAAAGGATCGGCAAAATGGGCCCGAAGATTTCCTCCTGCATCACAGGATCTTCCCAGCTCACTTCCGTCAGCACCGCAGGGCCGATTTGCAGGGTTTCTTCCCGAACCTCTCCGCCGAAAGCGATCTTCTCCGGATCCATCAGCCCGCACAGCCGGTCGAAGTGCTTCCGGTTCACGATCTTTCCCCAGGCGGGATTGTCCAGAGGAGATTCCCCGTACATTTTTTTCGTCCAGAACCGGAGCGCACGCACGAATTCTTCTTTCACGTCCTCTTCGATGAGCACATAGTCCGGGGCCACGCAGGTCTGCCCGCAGTTCAGCCACTTGCCGAACGCGATCCGTTTGGCCGACAGGGAGATATCCGCCGTCCGATCCACCGCGCAGGGGCTCTTTCCGCCCAGTTCCAGCGTCACCGGCGTCAGGTGTCTGGCCGCCTTTTCCATGACGAACTTCCCCACCGAAACGCTGCCGGTGAAGAAAATATAGTCGAATCTTTCCTCCAAAAGCTGCTGATTTTCCTGCCTTCCCCCCTGCACGACGGCTACATACTTTTTCGGAAAGCATTCCTCCAGTACTTTTGCGATGACCGCAGAAGTACCGGGCGAATAGGCGGACGGCTTGACCACGCAGCAGTTGCCGGCCGCCAGCGCGCCGGCCAGCGGCTGCATGGTGAGCAAAAATGGATAGTTCCAGGGCGCCATGATCAGCACCGTTCCGTAAGGCTGTGGCACCACATAGCTCCGCGCAGGGAAACAGGACAGTCCGGAAGGCACCCGCCTGGGCCTTCCCCATATTTCAAGATGCCGGATCTGTTCCCCGATCTCCTTCAGGGCCATGCCGACCTCACAAAGATAGCTTTCTCCTTCCGTCTTCCCCAGATCCGCATACAGCGCTTCGCAGATTTCCTTCTCATGCTTTCGGATCCCTTCCCGAAGCCTGCGCAGCGCTTCTTTGCGCAGACGAAGGTCGAATGTCCTCCCCCCTGCAAAAAAAGCCCGCTGTTTTCGAACCAACTCCCGAACCCGCTCCTCTTGCATTCCGCCGCCTCCTTTTTCAAACGATTCTTCTTAAAGGATTCCCGTCAAAACTCCGGGATATTCCCGCAGTTTCGGCGAACTTCACTCCATATAACCGCCCTTCATGGGGGATACGGCCGTTTTGGTAAACAGCCCCATAACGCCGCTGTGATAGCGGTTCCGGAAGGGTTTCAACGCGGCCTTTCTGGCCTCCAGGATTTCTTCCATCTCCTCCGGGGATTTCCGGACGCCCCTGATCCCCACCAGCTCAAGCCGCCGATCCGGGATGCTGATTTCGATCAGATCCCCCTCTTCCACCAGGGCGATGGGGCCTCCTTCCGCCGCTTCCGGAGAAACGTGGCCGATAGCCGGCCCTTTGGACGCGCCGGAGAACCGGCCGTCGGTGATCAGCGCGATGCTGGCCCCCAGCTGGGCATCGGATGCGATGGCTTCGGTGGTGTAAAACATCTCCGGCATCCCGCTGCCTTTCGGACCTTCATACCGGATGATCACCGCGTCCCCCGGCCGGATGGCATGGGTCAGCACCGCGTGAATGGCCTCTTCTTCGCAATCGAAAGGGCGGGCGGTGAGCACCGCGCGAAACATCTCTTTGGGCACCACGGTATGTTTTACCACCGCGCCGCCGGGGGCCAGATTCCCTTTCAAAATGGCGATGCTCCCATCCGTCCCGAACGGCCGGTCATAGGGACGGATCACATCTTCCCGCTTCAGACCGCGGGCTGACAGCAGGGACTGACAGTGCTCATAAAATCCGGTCCTCTTCAGCTCATCCAGGTTTTCCCCCAGAGTTTTTCCCGTTACCGTCATGACATCCAGATGCAGGCTTTGGCGAATTTCTTCCATGACGGCCGGGACTCCCCCCGCATAGTAAAAAAACTGCGCCGGCCATTGTCCCGCCGGGCGGATGTTGAGCAGATAATGGGCTCCCCGGTGCAGCCGGTCGAACAGCTCCCCGTCGATTTCGATCCCAAATTCCCGGGCGATGGCCGGCAGATGGAGCAGGGAATTGGTGGAACCGGAGATGGCCGCATGCACCAGAATCGCGTTTTCAAAGGATTCCATGGTGACGATATCCCGGGGCTTTAACCCCTGTTGGGCCAGCCATACCGCCTGTTTTCCCGCCTTTTCTGCCACTTCCCGCAGCTCCGAAGACGTGGCCGGCATCAGCGCGCTGCCGGGCAGCATCAGCCCCAGGGCTTCCGCCATGATCTGCATGGTAGAAGCGGTTCCCATGAACGAACAGGCGCCGCAGGAAGGGCAGGCGTGGGTTTTATAAAATTCCAGCTTTTCAGCGCTGATTTCCCCTCTCTCATACATCGCCTGATAGGCGCCGATCTGTTCCAGCGTCAGAAGATCCGGCCCCGCATCCATCACGCCGCCCGTCACCAGCAGAGAAGGGATGTTGATTCTCCCTGCGGCCATCAGATGGGCCGGCACGCTCTTATCGCAGCTGGCCAAAAGGACTCCGCCGTCGAAAGGGGTGGCGTTGGCGTGGATTTCGATCATATTCGCCATCATATCCCGGGAAGGCAGGGAGTAATTGATCCCGTCGTGTCCCTGTGCTTCCCCGTCGCAGATATCCGTGCAGAAATATCGGGCTCCGAAGCCTCCCGCCTCCCGCACGCCCTCCCGCACCCGCTCCGCCAGTTCCAGCAGGTGAACGCTGCCCGGATGGCTGTCCCCGAACGCGCTCTCGATCAGGATCTGGGGCCGGGACAAATCCCCGATTTCCCAGCCGCTGCCCAGCCGAAGCGGATCCAGCTCCGGCGCCATTTTCCGCAGTTTCTGACTCTGATATTCCATTCGATTCCCTCCTTCGTCTTCTCTTCTCACCCTATCGCTGTACCCTGCCGGAGCCATCTCCGCCCGTCAGGGCGTTTACCTCCGCTGCGGAAACCTGATTGAAGTCCCCTTCCACGGAATGCTTCAGGCAGCTGGCCGCCACCGCGAACTCCAGAGATTCCCCCGGGCCCATCCCCTCCAAAATCCCGTAGATCAGACCGGCACCGAAGGAATCCCCTCCCCCCACCCGATCCACGATCCGCACGGGATAGGTCTTTGAAAACCGGCATTCCTTTCCGTCATACAACATTCCCGCCCATTCGTTATCGCTGGCGGAAAGGGATGTCCGCAGGGTGATGGCCACTTTTTGAAACCCGAAGCGCTCTGCCAGCTGCGCGGCCACTTCCCGGTAGCCTTCCCGGTTCAGCTTTCCGCCGGCCACGTCCGTGTCCGCCGCCCGGATGCCGAACACGTCCGCAGCGTCCTCTTCGTTGGCGATGCACACATCCACATATTCGCACAGCTGACCCATCACGCGCCCCGCTTCTTCTTTGTTCCACAGCTTTTTCCGGTAATTTAAGTCGCAGCTCACCGGTATGCCCTTTTTTCGGGCCGTTTTGCAGGCTTCCAGACAGATCTGAGGCAGTTGACCGCCCAATGCGGGTGTGATCCCGGTGAAATGGAACCAGTCCGCGCCCTCCAGGATCCTTTCCCAGTCGAATTCTTCCGGTTTTGCCAAAGCGATGGCGGAACCTGCCCGGTCATAAATCACTTTGGAAGGCCGCTGGGAGGCTCCTTTCTCCAGGAAATAGATTCCCACCCGGTCGCCTCCTCTCACGATCCATTTCGTGTCCACCCCGTATCGCCTCAGGGCATTGACCCCGGCCTGTCCGATTTCGTGCTTCGGCAGCTTGGTGACGAAGGCCGCATCCAGCCCGAAATTCGCCAGGGAAACCGCCACATTGGCCTCCCCGCCCCCATAGGTGGCCCCGTAGCGATCCGCCTGTACGAACCGGTAATATCCCTCCGGCGCCAGGCGCAGCATGATCTCCCCAAACGTCACGACTCTCTTTGCCATCCCCATGTCCTCCTGTTATTTCTGAATGAAATGCACGGCGAAACCGCCGAATTCTTCCTGCAGATAAATGGCTCTCAGGCGTCCCCCTTCGTCCCGCACAGCGCTCTCCTCCCGGAAAACGACTCCGGCCCGTTTCAGGTGCCAGACCGCCCGTTCTACGGAATTGGTTCGAATGGCGATGTGGCCGTTTTTCCCGTAAGACGGACGCTTCATCACTTCCACAGCTGAGCCCGCGAAGACGGATCTCCCGCCTTCCCGTACACTGAACCCGAAAGCGCGCCCGAACAGCGCCGCCGTCCTCTCCGCCTCCGCCTCGTTCATCGCATTGATCCCCACATGGGCCAGCGAAAACCCCAGCATGGTTCGAACCGCTTCCCGGCACAAATCCGTCACTTTCTTCCAGTCTTTGGCCGCCAGCAGATCTTTTGCCACCATCCAGCTGCCGCCGCAGGCGATGACTTTGGGGAAATCCAGATACGCATTCAGGTTTTTTTCGTTGATCCCGCCCGTAGGCATGAACTTCACTCCCCCATAGGGCGCGGACATGGCCCTGATCATCGGAAGGCCTCCTGCCGCTTCGGCGGGGAAAAACTTCACCGTATCCAGCCCCAGTTCCATGGCCGCCTCTATGTCGGAGGGACAGGAACAGCCCGGAATCACCGGGATCCCGTTTTCTGTGCAATAGCGCACCACTTTCGGATTCAACCCCGGGCTGACGATGAACTTCGCTCCCGCTTCCGACGCTTCCCGGGCCTGCTGTACGGTCAGCACCGTCCCCGCCCCCACCAGCATATCGGGGAATTGCTCCGACATGACCCGTATGGCCTCCCCCGCGGCCCCGGTTCGAAACGTCACCTCCGCGCAGGGGATTCCCCCCTCATCCAGCGCTTTGGCCAGCGCGGGCGCATCCGACGCATCTTCCAGGGCGATGACCGGCACGATGCCGATCTTTCCGATTTCTTCCACAATCCGACTCATTTCGATTCCTCCTGAAATTCCATACTACAGCGAACGAATTCCTTCTGTCAACGCCGGCATTTCACCGATACAGCACATAGTCCTGCATCTCTCTCCGAAACCCCGCCTTTTTCCAGGCGTCCGCTGCGAAATCCGGATATTCTTTGACTACCAGCCGTTTCAGAGAGGGAAACAGCCTGCCGCTTCGAAACGCTTCCGCCAGCTGCAAAAGCGCCTCTTCCCAAATGTCCCCCCGCGCGCTTTCGGCGCTCGGTCTTTCGGGCGATTCTTCCTCCAGCGCCCGAAGAATCCGGCCTTTCCGCTCCAGAAGGGCCACGGGCCGCCCCTCTTTTAAGGCCACCGCAGTGAACGGGACATTTGCGAAGGCTCTCCCCTCCTCATGGGGCAGGCATTTTCCCCAGACCTGGGCGGGATCCGCCGCGTTGAGCCAGCAGATCTCCGGCTCCGGCGCGGCCAGCGCCTGCATCACGGCGCCGTAGTCCTCCGCCCGGACGAACTGCGCGCCGGACAGCCCTTCCACGAAATAGCCCCGCCTCACCTTTCCGGCGTATTCCCAGACGCCCAGAATCCGAAGGGCATCCGCCCAGGAAAAGGCCCTGCCGTCCTGCGCGTTTTCCGGATCGAAAGAGGGCTTTCGAAACGTTTCCCGACACAGGATGAAATGTTCCGATAGCAGCTTTTCCAGCCATCGTTCCGGTCGAAACGGTTTCGTGGGCCGCACCAGATCCCAGCGCCCTGAAGAGAGCGCCATCACCCGGGCGCCGACCCGCTGGCGAACCGGGGCTTTGGCCAGCTTTTCCCGGTTCAACCACTGGCGCACCGGCACGAAGCTGTCCGCGCAGACCAACCCCTTTTGAGCCAAAGCCAGCAGCGGTTCCTGGGCCGATTCCCCCTTCAGGCAGGCGGAAAGGGGCCGTAAGAAGCTGGCGCCCCTGCGGATCAGCTCTTCGTAGACGAGCCGTTCCTCTTCGGTGTCACAGCGCTGACGTCCTTCCTCCAGCCAGCCATCGTCCGCGTCCCAGTCCGTTTCTTCCGCCTTCAGAAATCGCAGCTCCCCTTCCGGCGAAAGCTGCCAGTACAGTTCTCCCTCCGCCAGCGCCGCGTCCAGCCAGGCCGGCTGGTAGCCGTTCGACCGGGCGGGAAAAACGATTTCTTCCCACCAGGCCGCCGGCAGCGCCCTGTCTTCGTACCGCTCCAGCGCTTCCCGAAGCCGGCTTTTGCCATCCCCTCTTCCAAAAGCCGTGCGGGCCATGAGAGCTGCATAGCGGGCGGACGGCTGAGTCCGGATTTCCTGCCTTTTCGCCATAACAGTGGCCCTCACAGCCCTGTCATACCGCTTCGCGTGGTAGCACAGGCCGTTTTCCTCGATCAGCGCGTTCCCCAGCCGCTCCAACACAGCTTCTGCGCGTTCCGGTCGAAAGCCGTACCGGGCCCGGATCTGTTCCTTCCTCTTCGGCCCCCGATAGTACAGCATCCGCCGCAGAATCCCGGCCGCAGCATCGAGACTTTCTTCCGTCTCCTCCTTTGACAGCGCCGTTTCATATTCCGGCGCCTGTTCCGCCGCGATCCACAGCCCCGGCTCCCGATAGACCGCTTTCCCTTCTTCATCCAGCTGTCTGAGCCACCCGGCCTCGATTTCCAGATCGCCTGCCGCCAGATCCCCTTCCGTTTGCAAAAGCGCATACAGCTGCAGGCTGTCCTGCGGCAGCCGTTTTCTCTCCTGTTCTTTTTCCAGCGCTTCCCGGGAGGGTTCTACGCCCCTGCGCCCCTCCCGTCCCTCCAGCTCTTCGAGCCCATGAAAGACCTGCTGCCTGACCCCTTGTGTCACCGGCGAATAGGAATACATTTCCGCAGCCTCCGTCTGCCATTGCAGCGGCAAAGACAGCGGGGAGGGCACCTGGGTTTCCAGTTCCCGTACCGCGATCAGTCCCGCGTGCAGAGAGGAGAAAAACCAGGAAAGCCCTTCCAGATCCCATTGATCCTCCAGGCATTCCCGAATCGTTTCCTCCACCAGCGGATGATCCTTTTCCTTCACAGCCCGATCCAAAAGCTGCGCTCCCTTAAGTCTCTGGGCCCACAGGGGCTGCCGGCGGTTCTGCTTCATCCCGAGCATCAGGGCCCGCCCTGCATTATAGCGAAAGGTCATACCGAACAGCGGCGTCTGCAAAAGCAGCGACTGCAGAGCCTGCAAGGCGGTATCCGGATCGATGGACATCAGAATTCCCTCCGGCAGGGGTTCCTCTCCGTATCCGTACAGCAGAAATCCTTCTTCTTCCTCCACGCCGCCCGCTTCGATCCCGAACTTTTTCCGCAGCGTATACAGGGCCAGAAGGCAAAGAGGCGCCAGCACCCGCCGCCCGAAGGGAGCATGGAACATTACCTGCCATCTGCCGGTGTGATCCCGAAAATGTTCCGCGATTACGCTTTGATCGTCCGGCAGGGCTTTCGTGGCCTTCATCTGCCGTCGGATCAATTCCGCCCCGCTTTCGGCAGCCGCATCGTCCAATCCCATCCGCTTCAAAAGCCCCTTTCGCTCCTCTTCCTTCGCACGGCCCAGCTGCCCCATCATCTTTCCGAAGGCCAGGCTGGTCTTCAGCCCTCTGCCCCTGATTTCCCCTTTCCAGAAAGGAAGCCTGGCCCCCTGGGCCTCGGAACGTTCCACAAAAACCGTATCCCGATCCTGACCGACGATCTTCCAACCGAAAGCCCCCAGCAAAAACCGATCTCCGATCCGGGACTCATAGACGAACTCTTCATCCAGTTCCCCTACCTTGACCCCCTCCGGAGTCCTCGCCGCGAACATCCCCTTATCCGGAATGGTTCCGCCCGCCGCCACGGCCAGCATCCGGCTATAGGCGTCCCCGTACACTTCCTCCCGGAGGGGATCATAGATCACCCGGGGACGGGCCGGAATTTCCTGCCTGTGCTCGTATTCCCCCGCCAGCATAGAGAGCACCCGCTTTACCGTCTCCCGTTCCACTTCCCGGAAAGGCCAGGCTCTTTTGAGCAGTTCCATCACGTCGTCCACCCGGTAGGCTGCGGTACCGGCTGCCGGCCCGGACGCTGCCATGGAAACCAGATGTTGGGCCAGCACGTCCAGGCACTGCCGTGGCGGGCAGGCTTCTTCCACCCCGCCCCGTTTGGCCAACACCGCCGTCATCCCGCACAAAATTCCTTCCGGAGCGGTTCTGGGATACAGATACATCTCGCTCACCCGGCCCGGATTGTGTCCGGCCCGGCCCAACCGCTGCATGGTGGAAGAAACGGTTCTGGGGCAGCCGATCTGGAGCACCTCATCCACCTCGCCCACATCGATGCCCAACTCCATGGAGGAAGTGGCGCACAGAAGGCGCAGCCGCCCCTCCCGCAGCGCGGCCTCCGTCTCCTGCCGCTGTTCTTTGGACAGACTGCCGTGGTGAACCCGGGCGAAGCCCTCCCCGCCCAGCTGATTGACGAACCAGGCCAGCTTTTCCGCGTACCGGCGTCCCTCCAGAAAGGCGATGACGCTCCGCCTTCCCCGGCATCGTTCATATACCATCCGGGCCAGCTCTTCCCACAGCGGATTTTTTCGCCCGTCCGCCGCAGGCACGCATCCCGTCACCCGGATTTCCATTTTTTTCTCCATGGGCGGGGCCACGATGGCCGCGCCTTCCGGGGAAAGCCACTCCGCCGCCAGCGCCAGCGGCCGTATGGTGGCGGACAGGCCGATCCGCTGCAGCTTTCTGCCGCAAAGCCCGTCCAGCCGGGCGATGGAAAGAAGGAGATGAGCTCCCCGCTTGCTGTCGATAAGAGCGTGCAGCTCGTCTATGATCACCGCCCTGGCGCTTCGGAGGATTTCCTGTCCCGACCGGGAGGTCAGCATCAGATAGAGGGATTCCGGCGTGGTGATCAGGATATGGGGCGGATGTTTGATCATCCGCTGCCGTTCCCTCTGGGTCGTGTCCCCGGTACGGATCCCTGCGGAAATCGCCCGGGCCCCCGCAGGGGAAGAATCCTTTTTCTGAGACGAGATCCCCTTCAGCGGCCGCTCCAGATTTTCCCGGATGTCTGCCGCCAGAGACTTCAGAGGCGAAACGTAAATCAGATACAGCTGTTCTTCCAGTTCGTCCCGCTCCGCCATTCCCCTGAGCCGATCCAGAAAGACCAAAAAGGCCGACAGAGTCTTCCCGGTTCCGGTGGGCGCGGAAACGAGGACGGGCCCCCCGGCCGCAATGGCCGGCCAGGCCTCTTTCTGCACCGCCGTGGGTTCCCCGAAAGTTTCGGAAAACCAGACGGCCGTCTGTTTTGAAAAAAGTCGTAATGCGTCGTCGGACATGGGATACCTCCGGATGAGATCTGCTGCGGCGCAGAGCGAGAGGGGAAATGGCTTCCGCCGCTGATTTCAGTATAGATCCTGGGAGGAGGAAAGGCAAGGGGACGTGGAAACGCTCTCCGGCATTTCACGTCCCTTTCTTATAGGGGCTGTGAAAAAATGAAAAATCATTTTTTCACAGTCCTCTTTTTATGCGTAAGCACATGAAATTTTCTAAAAATGCATATAACTCCCCTTACCCCATAAGTCTGATGATGAAATGCCTTATGCGGCTGTCGCGATCCTCATCTTTTTATTGTGAAATTTATAGAGATTCTGACCGATAGAAACCAAAAATACTTCCAGACGGACCGATTCCATCCCTTTTCGTACGATTCGCTTATACCATCGATCATTCTTCATAATGCCGAAGGTTCCTTCCGCCTGGATCGAACGGTTCATCCTCAGCAGCGCTCCCTGGATGCTTTCCAGATTTGCGATGACTTCTCGGTGCATGGCTGTGAGTTCGCGATTGACCCGCACCGTACGATTTCCATCTGTCTTTTTGCACTGCTCTGCATATGGACATCCGGCACAGTCTTCGCATTGATACACTTCTTCCTGTCTGCCATATGCGTTTCCTTTTATCGTTTTACGATACTGCAAGTGAAAAGCTTTTCCATTCGGGCACCCCATCATACCATCTTCTCCAATCGGAAAATTGACTGCCCGGAAGGGATCTCCATGATATTTCTTATCCGTTGTCTCTTTCTTGTACCTTGGGAACTTCATATATTTTTCCATTCCATTCTGCTCGCAAAAAATGTAATTGTTGTAGGAGCCATAACCCGCATCTGCAACAGGATATTTCGGATAGAACCCATAAATCTCTTTGAATTTTTCCATCAGCGGCACAAAACAATCCATGTCGCTGCGGTATTGGTTCACATCTACGACTGCTATATATTCATCTGCGACACCGACCTGGACATTATAGGCAGGAAGCAGCTGGTCATTTCCCATATAATCCGTTTTGATACGCATAAATGTTGCGGAATGGTCTGTCTTGGAATAGCTGTTCCGCCCTTCTGCGCAGATATGGATTTTCTCCACATATTC
>QAKV01000024.1 GCA_003343625.1 Clostridiales bacterium | reverse complement strand
AACGCTGAAGGCATCTAAGCGTGAAGCCCCCCTCAAGATGAGATATCCCAACAAGTAAGACCCCTTAGAGAGTATGAGGTAGATAGGCATGAGGTGGAAGTGCAGCAATGCATGGAGCTGACATGTACTAATCGGTCGAGGGCTTAACCTGAGAAGGCAAGGGAAGAAGGATGGAGAGAAAGATTCAGTGTTCAGTTTTGAGGGTATCGAGCGAAGAAGCTTTTATTCGAAAGAATAGAAGCTTTTTTTAGTTGTTCAGCGCGATAAAGTCTGTTATAATACCATGAGGAGTAAAGGAGTCGAGTTATGACGAAAGAAGTTCAAAAAGCGGTGGAAGAAGCGCAGCTCGTATTGGTGGGACTCGGAAACGAATGGGAAACTCCTGTGGATGGGCTCAAGGAGGATCCTCTCTACGGCCCGTTGGTAGAACAGGCGGAGCGCGAGGAAGACGAACGGCTTTTACAGTATATCCATTTTCATTATTTCGAACGGCATCCCGATGCGAAAAGGCTGGAAGGCTACCGAAAGATGGAGCGGCTGTTGCAGGGAAAGAACTACTTCATCGTTTCCCTGTGCAGGGATGACCTGATCCGGAAATCAGGGTTGGATGCGGACAGGATCGTCACGCCATGCGGAGGCTTTCAGGCGCTTCAGTGTGAGGGCGGATGCGAGGGGGATGGCCGGGGCGGCCTTCTGAGAGATGAGGCCATGCTGGAGTCGATTTTGAAGGCCGTTGATGGAGCGATCGAACAGGGAGAGCTGAATCGGGAGGCGTTTCCCCTCTGTCCGTCCTGCAAAAAGCCGCTGTGGTTCAACCAGATTTCTTCGCCGGATTATCGGGAAGAAGGATACTTGCCCCAGTGGGAAAAGTATACGAAATGGCTGCAGGGAACGTTGAATCGGAATTTGTGCGTTCTGGAACTGGGAGCCGGGATGCAGTTCCCTCAGATTATCCGCTTTCCCTTCGAAAAAGTGGCGTATTTCAATCAGAAATCCCGGTTTTTCAGGATCCATTCCAGGCTGTATCAGCTGACAGAGGAACTGCGGGAAAAGGGAGTTTCCATCGCGGAGAATTCCGTCGATTTTCTGTTAAAAGAAAGTGAGTAAGTATGGTAGCGATTATCGACTATGATGCGGGCAATGTGAAGAGCGTGGAGAAGGCGCTGCAGTTTCTGGGGAAGGAAACGATTCTGACCCGGGATCCGGAGAAGATTCTGGCCGCGGACAGGGTGATCCTGCCTGGCGTCGGCGCTTTTGGAGATGCGATGCAAAAGCTGAGGGATTACGGTCTGGTGGAAGTGATCCGCGCGGTGACGGAAAAGGGAACGCCATTTTTGGGAATTTGTCTCGGGCTTCAGCTGTTGTTCGAATCCAGTGAAGAGAGCCCGGGCGTGCCGGGACTGGGCATTTTGAAAGGGAAAATCCTCCGGATTCCGGACGGCGTAGGGGCGGACGGAAAGCCGCTGAAGATTCCGCACATCGGATGGAATTCTCTGGATTTCCCGGGGAAGGGGAGGCTGTTTGAGGGCATTTCGCCGCAGCCTTATGTCTATTTTGTGCATTCCTATTATTTGAAAGCGGAAGAGGATATCGTGACGGCCCGCACGGAATACGGCGTTTCCATCGACGCATCCGTGGAAAAGGGGAACGTGTTCGCCTGCCAGTTCCATCCGGAGAAGAGTTCTGAAACAGGTCTTTCGATCCTGAGAAATTTCATCCGGATCGACGAAAAGGAGTGACTATGCATACGAAGAGAATCATTCCCTGCCTGGATGTTCACGGAGGCAGGGTTGTAAAAGGAGTGAATTTCGTCAACTTAAGGGATGCGGGAGATCCGGTGGAAATCGCCGCAGCCTATGATCGGGCGGGGGCGGATGAACTGGTCTTTCTGGATATCACCGCATCTTCGGATGCGAGAAAAACCGTGGTGGATATGGTGCGCCGGGTGGCGGAAAAGGTCTTCATCCCTTTTACGGTAGGAGGCGGAATCCGCACTGTGGAGGATTTTCGGGCGATTTTGCGGGAAGGGGCGGACAAGATCTCCGTCAATTCCGCGGCCATCAACACGCCGCGGCTGATCGCCGACGCGGCGGACAAGTTCGGCAGTCAGTGCGTGGTCGTGGCCATCGATGCGAAGCGGCGCGGGGATGGAAGCGGCTGGAACGTTTACAAAAACGGCGGCAGGATCGATACCGGGCTGGATGTTCTGGAATGGGCGCAGACGGCACAACAGCTGGGCGCGGGAGAGATTTTGCTGACCAGCATGGACTGCGATGGGACAAAAGCGGGCTATGATATCGAGCTCACGCGTGCGGTGGCGGATCTGGTTTCCATTCCGGTCATCGCGTCCGGCGGCGCCGGGACGCTGGAGCACTTCAGGGAAGCGCTGACGGCAGGAGGCGCCGATGCGGCCCTGGCGGCTTCGCTGTTCCATTATAAAGAACTGGAAATCGCTCAGGTGAAGCGATATCTGAATGAGAAAGGGGTCGCAGTGCGATGGCGATGATCAGCAACGACTGGCTTCCGGCTCTGAAAGAAGAGTTTCGGAAGCCATATTATGCGAAACTGTTTGAATTCGTAAAAAGTGAATATGCTACCAGGGTGATCTATCCCCCCGCGGATGAGATTTTCAACGCGTTTCATTTCACGCCGCTTTCCGAGGTGAAGGTCGTGATTTTGGGACAGGATCCCTATCATAATGTGAATCAGGCCCATGGCCTCTGCTTTTCCGTGCGCCCGGGACAGGAGATTCCCCCGTCTCTGGTCAACATTTATCAGGAACTGCATGATGATCTGGGGTGTTCGATTCCCAATAACGGATACCTGAAAAAATGGGCCGATCAGGGAGTGCTTTTGCTCAATACCGTGTTGACGGTGCGGGCACATCAGGCCAATTCCCATCAGGGAAGAGGCTGGGAACAGTTTACAGATGCGGTCATCGAAGCGGTGAATGCCCAGGATCGTCCCATCGTCTTTCTTCTCTGGGGCAGGCCGGCGCAGATGAAAGCGAACATGCTGACCAATCCGAAGCACCTGATTTTAAAGGCTCCGCATCCCAGCCCGTTGTCCGCATCCAGAGGGTTTTTCGGATGCCGGCACTTCAGCAGGGCGAATGCTTTTTTAAAAGAGCACGGGGTGGAGCCTATCGACTGGCAGATAGAAGACATAGACAATTTCGGGAGAGACTAAGATTGAAAAATGTGCCTGATGGCACATGTTTCAATCGGCAGTTTTGTGTCGGAGCGCCGCAAAACTGCTGTGATCGCAGCGGCAAAATCACATACGCGATTTCACCGCGCGGTCGGAGCAAAAGACGCTCCGACATGGAGGTAAAAATGGAAAAGAGACCCTTTGTAACGAAGGAACAGGTGGAAGAGATCGTCAAAAAATACCCCACGCCGTTTTATCTGTACGATGAGGCGGGCATCCGGGCCAATGCGGAAAAAGTGAAGCGGGCATTTGCCTGGAATCCTGGATTTAAAGAATATTTTGCGGTAAAGGCGACGCCGAATCCGTTTCTCATCGATATTTTGAGAGAATACGGCTGCGGCTGCGACTGCTCCTCCGCGACGGAGCTGATGCTGTGCGATGCCCTGGACATCAGAGGACATGAGATCATGTTCTCTTCCAACGATACGCCGCGGGAGGATTATGCGCTGGCGGGGAAACTGGGCGCCATCATCAACCTCGACGATATCACGCACATCGATTTCGTGGAAGAAATTCTGGGGAAACTGCCGGAAACCATGAGCTGCCGCTACAATCCCGGCGGTGTTTTCACTTTGAGTAACGGGATCATGGACAATCCGGGGGATTCCAAATATGGGATGACCGGGGAACAGATAGAAGAGGCGTTTCGGATTCTGAAGGAAAAAGGGGTGAAACACTTCGGCATTCACGCCTTTCTGGCCAGCAATACCGTGACCAACGAATACTATCCTCAGCTGGCCAAGCAGCTGTTCGAGCTGGCTGTTTCGCTGCAGAAAAAGACCGGCGTGCACATCGCTTTCATCAATCTTTCGGGAGGCGTGGGTATTCCGTATCGTCCGGATCAGGAGCCGAACGATATCGAAAAGATCGGAGAGGGGGTTCATCGGGTTTACGATGAAGTCCTGGTTCCTGCGGGTATGGGCGATGTGTCGATTTACACGGAAATGGGCCGCTTCATGATGGGGCCTTACGGAGCCCTGGTCACGAAAGCGATCCATGAGAAACATATCTACAAGGAGTACATCGGCGTGGACGCCTGTGCGGTGAATCTGATGCGTCCGGCCATGTACGGCGCCTATCATCATATCACGGTGCTGGGCAAGGAGAACGGGCCCTGCGACCGCGTTTATGACGTGACCGGCTCTTTATGTGAAAACAACGATAAGTTCGCTATCGACAGACCGCTCCCCAAAATTGAAATAGGGGACTATCTGTTCCTGCACGATACCGGAGCCCATGGGTTTTCCATGGGATATAACTACAACGGCAAGCTGCGCAGTGCGGAACTGCTGTTGAAAGAAACAGGGGAAGTGGAGCTGATACGCCGTGCGGAGGAACCGAAGGACTATTTCGCCACGTTTGACTGCTTCGCCCTGCATGAGAAGCTGGAAAAAGCGGCGGAAGAGTTTGAAGAGCTGAAGTAGTCGATGACATCAGCCGAGGTGCAAAATAGAAACTAAGGCTTGAAAATCTTTCGGATGTATGTTATTATAATTTTCGGCCGCTGAAAGCAGCGGCCGAAAGCGGAATTTCTGTCCACGGGACAGAAAACCTGCCGGCGTGGCGGAATGGCAGACGCGGCAGACTCAAAATCTGTTGATGGCGACATCGTGCGGGTTCAAGTCCCGCCGCCGGCAGACTTATAAACCCCAGAAGCCCTCATCTATGCGGTTTCCGGGGTTTTTTGATATCCTGTGAGCCCCCGAAGATTTGTCATAAAAATAAAAAAATCACATCATAGCTGTCGAGGTTTTCGATCTGCGTGGCGAGCTCCGGTCTTGCATCCTCCGCGCGCTCGTTATAGGCAAAAGTTTCCGGCACAGAAAAATAGGCTACCAGCACATTCCCATCGGATGTTGTGCCCGGAATTTCCGGATCATTCGAAGAAGACGATTCTGTGGGGACAGGGGAAGCGCTTTCTGTTGCCGGCGTCTGAGAAGAACCGGAGTTTTCACTCTCTGGAGGAGCCGAAGAGCCGGCAGTTCCGTTTCCGGTCTGTCCACAGGCTGCCAGCGTTACTGTCATAAGGAGGGCCATTGCCGCGCTGATCCATCGTTTCATCTTGTGTCCCTCCTCATAAACATTCGCAGAGGATCTCATAAATTTCATCTCTGCTCAATTCACGGGGGCCGCACTTGATGATATTGCAGGTATCCGCTACCTGGCGTAACACTTCCGGAGTGATCTTCACCTTGGATTTCAGCTGTCCCATTTCCGTGGGCAGGCCGCACTCCCGGATAAAGGAGGTCAGAGCTTCCAGCCCTTCTTCCGCAGTCTCTTTTCCAAAGGCTGCTTTGGCAAAACGAGTGAACTTTTCCGGGGCATCCTTCAGAATGTGCCGGTAGTAGGCAGGGTGGATCACCGCCAACCCCTGACCGTGGTTGCAGTCCGTATAGGCGCCCAGCTGATGTTCCATCTGATGGGCCTGGAAATCGGTGAGACGTCCCACCTTGAGAATGCCGTTTTCCGCCATGGCGGAATCCCACATCAGGTTGCTGCGGGCCTGCATATCGTTGATATTCGTCAGCAGCCGCCGCATATTGACCACCGTATTCCGCATGACGGCCAATGCCACGTCATCGGATACATTATCCTCGTCTGAGTTTCAGAAGTAGGTTTCCATGGCATGGCTCAGGGTGTCAAACGCGCCGGAAAGCACTTGCAGGGGAGGAACCGTTGCGGTATAGGCGGGATCTAAAATGGCGAACGAAGCACAGTTCCCTACAATGGGACCTTTCCACAGCTTTTCTTCATAGGTAATCACTGCGCCGGAATTCATTTCCGCGCCGGTGCCGGAGGCAGTGACTACAGCTCCCATCGGGATACCGGATGTGGGGAATGGCACCTTTAGGAATGAGATATAGTCTGGGAATTGGCCTGGATAATTTCCCGCAAAGAGATGTGTTCGTTGCGGTAGCGGGCCTGGGAGTTTTTCTACGGGATGGTCAGCTGGATGGCCTTGTGGGGGCAGGCGTGGGCACAGGCCAGGCACGCTGGACAGCGCCCGGGCGTATGCACTGCCCTGCCGTTCACCACATGAATAGAACCGGAAGGACACACCTTCTCACAAATTCCGCAGCCTACGCAGCTTTCCGTCACACGCAACAAGTGCTGCCACGCGTCCGGCGGCATCCGGCGCATGCGACCCAGGAATTCCTGATGGGCTGCCCGATCCGGGTCTGTCACAGGGGAAATCCAATGCCGGCGGCTTTTTATATCCGCCAAGATACGGATCAGTTGATTTTCCACCTGTTTATCCAGCTGTTTTTGCTCCTCCATGTCAAAGCTGGGAAGCCAGTTATCTACCATCAGCACCACATTGATATAGGCGGGCTGAATGCCGCATTACCTGTGGAATGCTGATAGGGTTTTCCTCCAGCCGTTTCGCCACATATAGGCTGTTGCCTGTTCCCGTGAAATAGAAAACCATGAATCTGTCTCCTTTCTCCTTAAAACTTGCATTACAAATGAATTTCTGATACAATCAGATAGATTCAATCGCTTGTTACTACCGATTATAAATTCCGGTTGTTACAATCGGTCAAGGAATTTTTCAAAAAAATTTTTGAACTTCCTACGATAAAATTGGAGGTACCCATGATTTACACCATGATGCAGGTATGCAAGGAAGCGGACCTGACGTATCAGGCGCTGAAGTTCTACTGCAACGAAGGGCTGATTCCCAATGTCAAACGGGATAAAAATAACCGGCGCATCTTCGATGAAAAGGATTTGAAGTGGATCAAGGATCTGGTTTGCTTAAAGAAGTGCGGTATGAGCATACAGGAAATGAAATCATACCTGGAGCTATGCCTGGAGGGGCCGTCCAGCATTCCTCAAAGGAAAGAGATGCTTTCCCGAAAGCAGGAAGCGCTTCGTCAATCGATCCGGGAGTTGGAGGACAGCGTCGTTTATATCGACTGGAAACAGAATTTTTACGATGAAGTCCTTTCTGGAAAACGTCCATATGTGAGCAATCTCATCCGGACAGAAGAGTGATATTTTGCTCAAATCAAAATGCTTGTGCTTCGATAGAATAAAAAAGATATTTTTGACGCAGGGATTTCCTGCGATAAAGAAGTTCCGGGAGAGGTCTGTAAGATGAGCGAAAAAACGTCTATCCCCCGCGCGATCCGGATTCGGGGCGCACGGGTTCACAATCTGAAAAGTATCGATATCGATATCCCGCTGAATGAAGTCGTTGGGGTAGCCGGCGTATCCGGATCGGGGAAATCCTCCCTGGCGCTGGGGGTTTTGTACGCGGAGGGCTCCCGGCGATACCTGGAAGCCCTTTCCACATATACCCGCAGGCGCATGACGCAGGCCGCGAAGGCGGACGTGGATGAAGTGCTGTATGTTCCGGCGGCGCTGGCCCTGCACCAGAGGCCCGGCGTTCCGGGCATTCGCAGCACCTTTGGAACCGGAACGGAATTGTTGAACAGTCTCAGGCTGATGTTTTCCCGACTCGCCAGCCATCGCTGTCCCAATGGACACTACCTGATGCCTTCTTTGGCTGTGGCAGCGGGACAGGAGCTGGTCTGCCCGGAATGCGGTGCGAGCTTTTATGCGCCGGGAGCGGAAGAACTGGCATTCAACAGCCAGGGAGCATGCCGAACCTGTAACGGAACGGGGATCGTCCGCACCGTAGATCGGACGACCCTGGTGCCGGACGAGTCTTTGACCATCGATCAGGGAGCGGTAGCTCCCTGGAATTCGCTCATGTGGTCGCTGATGACGGATGTGTGCCGGGAGATGGGCGTGCGTACGGATATTCCTTTTCGCGATCTGACGGAAAGGGAAAAGGACATCGTCTATAACGGACCCCCGGAGAAAAAGCACATTTTTTACCATGCCAAAAACTCCAACCAGGCCGGAGAGCTGGATTTTACTTATTTTAATGCGGTCTACACCGTGGAAAACGCCCTGGCGAAGGTGAAGGATGAAAAAGGGATGAAGCGGGTGGAAAAATTCCTGAAAGAGGAGACGTGCCCGGACTGCGGGGGCAGCCGCCTGTCGGAGGCCGCGCGCGGCCCGAAGCTTAAGGGCATCGGCCTGGACCAGGCATGCGAGATGACGCTGGAACAGCTCGTCGGGTGGGTGGACGGAGTTCCCTCCTCTCTTCCGTCCGAAATGCGGCCCATGGCCAAAAGCATTTGCGAGTCCTTTCAGACTGCTGCGAAACGGCTGATGGAACTGGGGCTGGGCTATCTGACGCTGGATCGTGCTGCTTCCACGCTGTCCACCGGAGAGAGGCAGCGGATGCAGTTGGCCCGGGCGGTGCGAAATCGGACGACGGGCGTTTTATATGTGCTGGATGAGCCGTCCATCGGACTGCATCCTTCCAATATCGAAGGGCTCATCGGAGTGATGCGCGATCTTGTGGCGGACGGGAATTCCGTCCTGTTGGTGGATCACGACGCGCAGATCTTGTCGAAGGCGGACTGGCTCATCGAAATGGGGCCCGGCGCAGGCGCAGACGGCGGCCGGGTGGTGGCGCAGGGGACGGTGGAAGAACTGGCGAAGAATCCGGAGTCGCTTATCGGCCCTTTCCTTTCGCCTGAATCGTTTGCCTGCAGCGGGGCGGAAACGGGAAAAGAGCTTTTTTCCGAAGGGAAAATCCGGATTTCCACGAAAGCCATCCATACGGTAAAACCGCTGCGGACGGAAATCCCGAAGGGGAAACTGACCGCGGTGACGGGAGTGTCCGGTTCCGGAAAAACGACCCTGATTTTGGAGAGCCTGGTTCCCGGTCTGGAAGCCCATATAGAGGGGAGGAAGCTGCCCGATCACGTCATATCCGTAGAAGCGGATGGTATTGAGCGCGTCCGCCTGATCGATGCGGCTCCCATCGGCGTAAACGTTCGATCCACAGTGGCCACCTATGCGAACGTTCATGATGAACTGCGCAAGGTCTATGCCAGAACGGAGGATGCGAAGCGGCTGGGATACAGGGCGGGGGATTTTTCCTATAACACGGGAAAACTGCGCTGTCCGGTGTGCGACGGAACGGGCGTTATCAGTCTGGATGTGCAGTTTTTGCCGGATGTGGAGATTTCCTGCCCGGAATGCAGGGGCTCCCGATACGCGAAGGAAGCCGACGGGATCCGGTATGCGACCGAAAAACGATTCGGCTGTTCGCTGCCGGAATTGATGGCGATGGATGTGCATGGAGCGTTGGAGGCCTGTCGGGATCTGAAAGTCGTCCGGCAGCGACTTTCTGTACTGGAGAGCCTGGGATTGGGCTATCTGACGCTGGGAGAGTCCACCCCGAGCCTTTCCGGAGGGGAGGCCCAGAGATTGAAACTGGCGGGAGAGATGGGACGCCTTCAGTCGGATACGGTTTTCATTTTTGATGAGCCTACCATCGGCCTTCACCCGCTGGACGTGCAGACCCTTTTGCAGGTGTTTCGGACGCTGTTGAAAAACGGCGCCACCGTCGTGGTCATCGAACACGATCTGGACGTGATCCGAAACGCCGATTACGTGATCGATATGGGGCCCGGAGGCGGGGAAGCGGGTGGCAGAATCGTAGCCGCAGGCACGCCGCGTCAGATCGCCGGAAACGGGAAAAGCGTGACGGGCAAATACCTGATGTTGCATTGAAACCAAAAAGTGGAGATCGGAGGAGAGAGCGATGGAGCAGGTAAAAAAGATCCGGGCGGCCCTTCTGGGCGCCGGTACGGTAGGCGGAGGCGTTTACAAACTGGCGGAACTTTTGCGGGAAGACATCATTCAAAAGACCGGAGCGGAGCTGGTGATCGACAAGGTTCTCATCCGGGACAAGAGCAAGAAGCGGGAAGGGATTCCGCAGGAAATTCTGACGGATCGATGGGAAGAGATTCTGAACGACGACGGAATCGAAATCGTGATCGAACTGATGGGTGGAATCCAACCGGCTCTCGCCTGCATCGAGGAGGCGCTGCGCCGGGGAAAACAGGTGATCACAGCCAACAAGGATCTGTTGGCGGAATACGGAGCGGAATTGTTCGATGCCGCGGCAGAGCAGGACTGCGATCTGCATTTCGAAGCTTCCGTGGCCGGAGCCATCCCCATCATTCGGCCCCTGCGCCAGAGTCTGGCCGCTGCCAGGCTGACGGAAGTGATGGGTATCGTAAACGGCACCACCAACTATATTCTGACGAAAATGTCCGAAGAGGGAATGGATTATAGAGACGCGCTGGATTTGGCCACGCAGCTGGGATACGCGGAGAGCGACCCCACGGCGGACGTGGAGGGCTACGACGCGGGGCGGAAACTGGCGATCATGGCGTCCATTGCCTTTAACTCCAGGGTGACGTTCCCACAGGTATATACGGAGGGAATCACGAAGATTACGGCGGAGGATATTCGCTATGCGAAAGAATTCGGTTATGTAATCAAACTGATCGCCATGACCCGGCTTACCGATGAAGGGATAGAGGTCAAGGTGCATCCCATGCTGATCCCCGATCAGCATCCGCTGGCTTCGGTTCGGGACTCTTTCAATGCCGTTTTCGTCCACGGACAGGCCTGTGACGATGCGATGTTCATGGGAAGAGGGGCGGGAGAAATGCCTACGGCCAGCGCGGTGATGGGGGATGTGATCGACTGTATGCGAAATATCCTGCACGGCAGCTGCGGCAAGATCGGCTGTGGCTGTTATCTGAACTTGTCGGTGAAACCGATAGAAGAAACCGTCAGCCGGTTCTTCCTGAGGATTCAGGTAGCGGATAAACCCGGCGCGCTGGCCAACATCGCCGGGATTCTGGGCAACAATGACGTCAGCATCGAGCAGGTCGTGCAGAAGAAGAGTCACAACGGAGTGGCGGAGCTGGTGATCATCACGGATTCCGTCCGGGAACGCCATTTCAACGACGCGATCCGGATTCTGGAAGGGATGTCGGTGATCAAAGAGATTTCCGGGATTATTCGGGTTTACGGCTGAAGTTTCATATCGATCCGAATGTCGTTTCCGGTACAGCAAACCCGTGCCAGACTGCCTGTGATGAGGGGCATCATGGGAGGCAGGTGTCCCAGATCCACATCCATGATGACGGGAACGTTGTGACGGGAAGCTACTTCCAGAACCGCCTGACAGGCATCCAGCCCCATCATTTCCTGACCGCACAGAGGGCGGCCGATGAGAAAGCCGGAAACGTGCGCAAACCATCCGGCCTGTTCCATTTGCCACATCGCCCGACGGATGGAGAATACGTTTAAGTCGCAGGCTTCCAGAAACCATAGAATGCCGTCTTCCCGGTATTTTTCCGCGAAGGCGGCGGTTTTGTCGAATCGCGTACCCGTCATGTTGACCAGACAGTCCATACAGCCTCCCAGAAGCCGCCCGGAGAAGGAGAGATCCCGATCCGGCACTTTTTTCAGGATGCGCCGTTCGGTGACGTGATAGGGCGCCAGCGGATTGTCTTCCGTTTTCAGGGATTCCTTTTCCCAAAGAGGGTAGCCTTCCACATATGTTTTCCTGCCGCAGAGGAGGTCGAAGGCATCCTGCAGAGAGGGATGCCATGGCTCCATGCCGAAAGCTGAAGCGCAGGGGCCATAGATGGAAGCGGTATCGCAGAGGGTGGCCAACAGGTGCGTGAAATGCGTGTTGTCGGAGTAACCCATGTACCATTTGGGCCGGGCGGATGCCAGAGCTTCGAAATCCAGATATTCCAGGATTTCGCACATCAGTTCCCCGCCGCCGCAGGAAATCAGACAGTCACTCCGGGAATTCAGATAGAATTCCATCAGCTCGGCAGCGCACTTACGGGGGGAAGTGCTGATGCCCGTACCGTCGGAAGCGTAACAGTTCGGCCCCAACTCCAGGGAATATCCCATCCGTTTCCATTTCTTCAGGGCGTTTTCAAAACCCTCCCGATAAGGGGACGTCGCGCAGCCGAAAGAAGGTGCCACGAACCCGATAGTGCCGCCATCCGGCAAAAATTTCGCGTATTTCATCTTCACATCTCCTTTTCCTGTTGTTGATTTATTCTGGTGAGAGCTATCCGATTTTCACATTTTCGCGGGGATCGATAAATCCTTCTCCGAATACCTGGCTGGTTTCGGTCAACATGACAAAAGCCCCCGGATCCACCTGATGTGCCGCGCTGCGCACTTTGTAGGATTCGGATTTGGAGCAGGCGCAAAGCAGCACCTGGAGATCCGCCCGGGTATAGGCGCCCTGGGCCCGGATGACGGTGGAACCTCTGGCGCAGGCGGCATCGATCTGACGGGCCACTTCTCCGCCTTTTGACGTGATGATGATGGCCAGTTTGCCTTCATCAACCCCATACATGATCTTGTCGATGACGGCGGAGGTGATGAATGTGGAGATCAGGCCGTAGAGAACGGCGTCCACATTGCCGAATACGGGCCAGCCGAGCAGGATGATGAACAGATCGATCAGCATCGTGACGAAACCGATGGACAGATGGGGGCGGAGCGCCTTGATGGACATGGTCAGAAAATCGGTTCCGCCGGTAGAGGATCCGCGCATATAGATCAGTGCCAGTCCGGCTCCGAAAAACAGGCCGGAAAACAGGGCAGCCAGCAGGGGATCGCCGGAATAAGCCGGGGTATGGGGGAATACCAGATCCAGCATTACGGTACAAAAAAGGATAGAACGCACGGATTTGAACATAAAACGTCGTCCAACGATCCGATAGCTCATCAGGATAAAGGGAATATTCAAAAGAAGGGAAACCGTGCCGATGGGAAAGCCCCACAGATGATTGGCGATCAGAGAAAGGCCGGAGATTCCGCCCGGGGCGAAATCAGCTCTGGAAGCGAATGTATAGATCCCGATAGCATAGAAAATGCTGCCGATCAGATCGCTGACCAGATCCAGGCCGAGATCGCGCAGGCCCCGCTTCTCGAAAAAACGGGAAAAATGGCATCTTTTTGTTGTCATAGAAGAAAATTCCTTTCTATAAACCGTTGATTTTAGCGTTTCATTTTCGGATATGGTTTATTCAAAACGCCGGCAGATGGGGAATTCAGTTCAATTTTTGCATAAGGGAAAGAAAAAGTCAAGGCGTCGGATCGGAGGGGCATAACGATCCGGACATCCAATTTGAACAATCATTTTAGAAAAACTTTAGGGATGATTTCTTGCAATCCGGAGAGGGAGGTGATAATATAAAAAAACATTTAACGTAGTTAATATTTGCAGGCGTTAATGATTGTACGAGCGAAAAGGGGGCGGCGGGAATGGAAGCGATGGAATGGATGGCGCGTTATATCCAGGTTCATGACCGGTTCAGGAAGATGAATTTTTCCGCTTTGCATCCTGGGATTTCACATGGGGAATACGTGGCTCTGGAAGTCATCCGGGGCATCGCGGGACAAAACGGGAAAGCGTGCAAAGAAGGCGGCTGTGCAGGCGGCTTTGCGCCGGTTTCCGAGATGCTCAAAGGGATCGGCACCTCTCCCCCCGCATTGTCGCGTATCCTGAAGTCTCTGGAGCAAAAAGGGCTGGTGATTCGGGAAAACGACAGGGAAAACCGGCGGAATATTCAGGTTCGTCTGACGCAGCAGGGGGAGCGGGCGAGAGAGGATGCCCATGAAAATATGAAAGCGTTTGCGCAAAAGACGGCGGAGCGCGTGGGGGAGGACAGGATTCTCAAGCTGATCGAACTGGAGAACCACCTGGCTGACGTGCTTCAGGAACAGCTGCGCGCATTGGAGAAAGGAGACCGGAGATGTTAAAGCTGCTCGGTTATTTGAAACAATGTAAAAAGTCAGTGCTGGCCATCATCGTGCTGCTGATCGTTCAGGCCTGGTGCGATCTGGCCCTGCCGCAGTATACTTCGGACATCGTCGATGTGGGGATCCAACAGGGAGGAATCGCCTGGGCGGCGCCGGAAGAGATGAGGAATGAGACATGGGAAGCGCTGCGATTCTGGATGACTGAGGAAGAGCAACAGACCGCGGAAAGCTACTATGAACAGAAGGAGGACGGTATCTGGGTGCGGACGGCGGACGGAGAGAAAGCGCTGGAGGAGATTCAGAACGCTCTTCGGATTCCCATGGTACTGGTGTCCCGGCAGCAGGAGGCGATGCAACAGGCGCCTGAAACCGCCGATCAGATGCAGAATATGCAGGAAATGGGACGGGATCAGGTCCTCGCCTTAAGGGAAACAGCGTTGGAAAGCGCGGGAGGGATCAGCGATTCCATGCTCAATCAGATCGCCATCTCCTTTGTGAAGGCGGAATATCAGGCCATGGGAAAGGATCTGGGATCGATTCAGACCGGATATCTGCTCATGACAGGGGCGAAAATGCTGGGATTCACCCTGGTGATGATGGCGGCCGCGATCCTGATCAGCTTTCTGGCATCCAGGGCGGCAGCCTCCATCGGCCGCAATCTGCGCCAGCGGGTATTCGAGCGGGTGATGTCTTTTTCGAGCGGGGAAATGCATCAGTTTTCCACTGCGTCCCTGATCACCAGAAGCACCAACGATATTCAACAGGTACAGATGGTCTCGGTGATGCTTCTGCGCATGATTATCTACGCCCCGATCCTCGGGATCGGCGGGATCATTAAGGTATCCGGCACCAGAACCGGAATGGGCTGGATCATCGCAGTTGCGGTGGTAGCTATCCTCGTGCTGGTTTTGACTTTGGTGAACATCGCCATGCCGAAATTCAAGATCATGCAGAAACTCGTGGATCGGGTGAATCTGGTTTCCAGGGAAATCCTCACGGGCCTTCTGGTGATCCGCGCGTTCTCCCGGGAAAAATTTGAGGAACAGCGGTTCGATGAGGCCAATACCGCGCTGATGAAAACCCAGCTGTTCACCAACCGGGTGATGAATTTCATGATGCCTGCGATGATGTTGATTATGAACGGCATCACGGTGATGATCGTCTGGTTCGGCGCTCAGGGAATCGATGCCGGTAATCTGCAGGTCGGCGACATGATGGCCTTTATGACTTACACGATGCAGATCGTCATGTCCTTTCTGATGCTCACCATGGTTTCGGTGATGCTGCCCAGAGCGGGCGTAGCGGCCGACAGAATCGAGGAGGTGCTGAATACGGAACCTTCCATTCACGATGCCCAGGTGCTTTTGGACGAAAAGCTGTCCGCCTGCAAAGGGGTTTTGAGCTTTGAGGATGTGAACTTTCACTATCCCGGGGCGGACGGGGACGCGCTGGAGCATATTTCCTTTACTGCGGAGCCGGGAAAAACAACGGCGATCATCGGCAGTACCGGCTGCGGAAAGTCCACGCTGATCAATTTGATTCCCCGCTTTTACGATGTGTCGGCAGGCCGCATTACGCTGGATGGGATCGACATCCGCAAGATTTCCCAGCATAAGCTGCGGGATCTGATCGGTTTGGTTCCTCAGAAAGGAATCCTTTTCTCCGGAACCATCGCTTCTAACATCAAGCTGGCAGGAGAAGATCGCATTTCCGACGGGATGATGAGGGATGCGGCCCAGGTGGCTCAGGCGGAAGAATTCATTACGGCGAAGACGGAAGGATACGACAGCCCTGTAGCCCAGGGAGGAACCAATGTGTCAGGCGGGCAGAAGCAGCGGCTGGCCATCGCGCGCGCTATTGCCAAGGATCCGAGAATCTATCTGTTCGACGACAGCTTTTCCGCTCTGGATTATAAGACGGACGCCCAGCTGCGCAGAGCGCTGAACCGGAAAGCGGCGTCCGCAACAGTGCTGATCGTGGCCCAGCGCATCAGCACGATCCTGCATGCGGATCAGATTCTGGTGTTGGACGAAGGGAAGATCGTGGGGAAGGGAACCCATGCTCAGTTGTTGGAGAGCTGTCCCCAGTATCAGGAGATCGCGCGGTCTCAGCTGTCAGAAAGCGAACTGAAAGGAGGCATCGCAGGATGAGCCAGAATACTCAGAATACGGCGAGGAGGCCCGGAATGGGACACGGGCCCGGCCGGGGAGTGATGCCCGGGGAAAAGGCGAAAGATTTTAAAGGAACGATCCGAAAGCTGTTTTCCTATCTGGGAAAATACAGGATCGCGATCATAACAGTGATGATTTTCGCTGTGGGCAGCACAGTGTTCAATATCATCGGACCGAAGGTATTGAGCAGGGTGACCACGGAGCTCTTCAACGGTCTGGTGGCAAAGGTCGGCGGTACCGGAGGGATCGACTTCGAAAAAATCGCCCGGATCCTTCTGTTGTTGCTGGGGATATATTGCTTCAGTTCGGTGCTCAATTTTTTCCAGGGCTGGATCATGACCTGGACAACCCAGAATCTATGTTATCGGATGCGCCGGGAAATTTCGGAAAAAATTAACCGGATGCCCATGAAATATTTTGAATCCAGAACGGTGGGCGAAGTGCTTTCCCGCATCACAAACGACGTGGATACGCTCGGCATGAGCTTAAACCAGAGTGTGACTCAGCTGATCACCTCTATCACTACCATGGTGGGCGTGCTGATCATGATGCTGTCCATCAGCCCGTTGATGACCCTGATCGCACTGGTGATCCTGCCCGTATCGGGAGGGCTCATCGGCGTGGTGGTGAAATATTCCCAGAAATACTTCATCGCCCAACAGTCCGCTCTCGGAGAAATCAACGGACAGGTGGAAGAGACCTATAGCGGACATAACGTGGTAAAAGCTTTTAACCGGGAGGCCGCAGTGGAGGAACAGTTTGCCGTGACCAACCAGAACCTGTATGAGTCCGCCTGGAAATCCCAGTTCATCTCCGGCATGATGCAGCCCATCATGACTTTCGTGGGGAATCTGGGATATGTGGCCGTGGCGGTCAGCGGAAGCGTCCTGGCGGTGCGCGGGGCGATCGAAGTGGGCGATATTCAGGCATTCATCCAATACGTGAAAAACTTCACACAGCCGATCACTCAGATCGCGCAGGTATCCAACATGCTGCAGTCTACGGCGGCGGCGGCCGAGAGGGTATTCGAATTTCTTGGAGAAGAGGAAGAGGATCAGACGGTGCCCAATCCGACACAGATCGCAGGGCTGAAGGGCAGCGTGGAATTTTCCCACGTCCACTTCGGGTACAATCCGGATAAAATCATCATCAACGATTTTTCCTGCAGCGTGAAACCCGGACAGATGGTCGCCATCGTGGGCCCTACCGGAGCCGGAAAGACCACAATGGTGAAATTGCTGATGCGATATTACGATGTCAACAGCGGAGCGATCTGTGTGGACGGCCACGATGTGCGCAGCTTCAACAGAAGTCAGCTGCGGGAGCTGTTCGGCATGGTGTTGCAGGATACATGGCTGTTCGAAGGGACGATTATGGAAAATATCCGTTACGGGCGGCTGGACGCTACGGATGAGGAGGTCATAGAAGCGGCGAAAGCGGCGCATGCGGATCGGTTCATCTGCACCCTGCCCGGCGGATACCAGATGGAACTGAACGAAGATGCTACCAATGTATCGCAGGGACAGAAGCAGCTTCTGACTATCGCCAGGGCGATTCTGGCGGACAATCCGATCCTGATTCTGGATGAGGCCACCAGTTCCGTGGACACACGGACGGAAATCCAGATCCAGAAAGCTATGAATAACCTCATGAAAGGCAGGACAAGCTTCGTCATTGCCCACAGGTTGTCGACGATCAAAGATGCGGACGTCATTCTGGTAATGAAGGACGGCGATATCGTGGAGCAGGGGACGCATGAGGAGCTTTTGAACAGGGGCGGATTTTATGCGCAGCTGTACAATTCCCAGTTCGAAAAGGCGACAGCCTGAAAAACGTTTACAAAAAAGTAACATTTTTCTCATGCTTTTCTCACATTTATTGCGTAAGATAAAAAATGTAAAAAGCGAGGCCAAAAACTTTTTCATTTTTCTTCCTTTCTATTTTTTTAAATGAAAAGAACGGGTTCCTGACCGGGGATCCGTTCTTTTTGGCGTACCCGGCGGGCACACGTTCTAAAGGGTGAAAGCCCTGACCCGCCCGGCGGTGGGAAGGGTGCAGCCGAAGGCAGGGGTGTTGCATGTGACTGCAGATCTGAAGGAAGCCGGGTGTGGGAAACCGACTAACCAACGGAAAACCTCCGGTTTGACGAACAGGAAGCGTATATAAGGCTGTACATGAGGGTAAGTCTGCTCGCCAAGAGTTTTTTGTGCTTGGGCTCGTGTCTTATGTGAGTCACAGAAAAACAGCTTTTCTTTGAAAATGTATCTCCAAATGTTGACACTGGTAACATTTGGCGCTATAATACGATTGGGAGGTGGAAGCAAAAGTGAAAGACCAATACCACCACGGGAATTTGAAGCGTGATTTGATTGAAAACGCAATTCAAATCATCTCAGAGTATGGGTTTGAACAGCTTTCTTTGCGCAATATAGCAAAGCAGTGTGGTGTCAGCCATAACGCGGTTTACCGCCATTTTGAAAGCAAGGAGCAGCTCATTGATACTTGCCGCAATTATGTAACCGATCTTTTAACTGAATATCTTAGAAATGTGGTAAAAGAGTTAGAACCTGCTGTCCCAGAAACTCTCCGGACGCTGGCCGAGGCATATATCCATTTTTATCAAGAGCGCCCCACCTATTATAGCTTTCTATATCGTAATAGCTCCGTGCAGATTATACTTACAACGCAGAAGATGGACGAAAATCATCCTCCATTTGAGATATTTCGCGAGGTATGCTGTGCGATAGCAGAAAAGCAAAAGCGTTCAAGCGATGAATGTTTGAACCATTTGATACAGCTTTGGTCATTGATACATGGATTAACCGCATTACTCATTTCGCCAAAGGTGGAATGGAATTCTAACTGGCTGAACTGTTTGGACAACTTTTTTGAGGAGACATGCACATGAAGCAAATTATTTTGACTGGTGACCGTCCGACGGGACGCCTGCATGTGGGGCATTATGCAGGATCACTAAAAGAACGTGTAGTGCTGCAAAATTCGGGGCAATATGACGAGATCTATATTATGATTGCCGATGCCCAGGCGCTGACGGACAATGCGGAGCATCCGGAAAAAGTACGGCAAAACATCATGCAGGTGGCATTGGATTATCTTGCCTGTGGCCTTGACCCCGACAAGTCCACGATTTTTATTCAGTCCATGCTCCCTGAATTGACGGAGCTGACCTTTTACTACATGAATCTTGTGACGGTTTCCCGCGTCCAGCGCAATCCAACCGTAAAAGCGGAAATTAAGCAGCGAAATTTTGAAACAAGTGTTCCTGTGGGCTTTTTCTGCTATCCGATTAGCCAAGCGGCAGATATTACTGCGTTCCGTGCGACAGCCGTCCCTGCCGGGGAAGATCAGGAGCCCATGCTGGAACAATGCCGGGAAATCGTCCGTAAATTCAACGAGGTCTACGGTGAAACGCTGGTAGAACCCCAAATTGTTTTGCCATCTAACGAGGCCTGCCTGCGGCTTCCGGGTATTGACGGAAAGGCGAAGATGAGCAAGTCGCTGGGAAACTGCATTTATCTTTCGGATGAGCCGGATGAGATCAAAACAAAAGTGATGTCTATGTTCACCGACCCTACTCATTTGCGGAAAGATGATCCGGGCCATACAGAGGGCAACCCCGTATTCAGCTACTTGGACGCTTTTTCCAAGCCGGAGCATTTTACAGAATTTCTGCCGGAATACAGCGACCTTGAAGAACTGAAAGAACACTATCGTCGTGGTGGCTTGGGGGATATGAAGGTTAAGAAATTCTTGAACAATGTCATGCAGGCAGAGCTCGGCCCCATTCGGGAACGCAGGAAAATATGGGAACAGCGGCTGCCAGAGGTCTTTGAAATTTTGAAAGAAGGCACAAAAGCGGCCAGAGAAGTTGCTGCGGATACATTGCATGATGTCCGCCGTGCGATGCAGATCGACTATTTTGAAAATGACAACTTACTCCGTTAATGCCATGGATAAAAAAGAAAGCAAGGATGTGTATTCGGCCCTTCACGAGCTTTGGATACCTTTTACAGAGATTATGCATGAGCCCGTTTTTTCTGTTTCGGATGCTCAAACCATCAAAAGTCGGATTATGGGTGTGGGCTGTAAAAATCTGCTGTTGACCGGCCACAAACAGAAGGACTACAGCCTGCTCCTGCCGGAGGAAAGCAAAAGGGCAGATTTACGGGCTGTCGCTAAATGGATGGGCACCTCCCGCCTCACTTTTGCTACACCTGCAGAGCTTTGGAATTGCCTTCGATTGCACCCGGCGCGCGGAGGTAAATCGAAGGCATCCGCACAGGAAAGTTTTGTGCTATTTTGCAGAAATGGAAAGAAGAATCTGCAGAAATTGGTGCAATCATGACAAGATACACTTGACAGTCCTGGCGGCATTTGGTAAACTGTAACCAGTTGAAAGATGAATAAGGAACTATCTTTTTGGATTGTTACTGTCAGGCAGGCAAAACCAAATTTTATAAGTTAATCTCAGATGATGCTTGGTGGATTGATTTATAAAATTTGGTTTTTATTAATATGATTAGAAAAGTATCTTTTCTGTCGTATAAATCTTCCGGCGGATTGTGTTGCGGCGGGAAGGAAGATGGCCACCCCTGCGGTGTGTCGCAGGCGGAGAATCCCGCACTGCGGGATTCTTTATTTATACGATAGGAAATTTCATTTCCTATCGTATAAATAAAGACGCTCCGCTGAGGATGCGCACTCGCGCGAAAAGCAGAGTGTTGCCTGACGGCAACCGCGCTCGGCGCGAGTGTGCGCCCGGCGCACACTTTTTTAGAACGGACTCCGATATCGCTTTGATGGATGGGAGGATCAGAGGCAGGGGATATGAGGATTCAGAGGGTGATCAATAACAACGTCATTTCCGCGATAGACGAATACGGAAGCGAGATCGTTGTGATGGGAAAAGGGATCGGGTTTCAGAGAAGGCCCGGGCAGGAGATCGCGGAAACGGGAAAAGAGAAGATTTTCCGTCTGGAGAGTCCGGATATTCTGGAGCGGTTTAAGGAGCTTCTGGCGAGTATGCCGTTAGTATGTATTCAGGTCTCCGATGAGATCATTTCCCATGCCAGGAAGGTGCTGACGCCGCAGCTGAGTCAGAGCGTGTATCTGACGCTGACAGATCATATCGATTTTGCGTTGACCAGATTCCGGGAAGGAATGCTCTTTGAAAACGGGCTCTACGAGGAGATCAAGCGGTTTTATCCTGAGGAGTTTCAGGTAGGACGGCATGCGCTGGATCTGATCGAGGAGAAAACCGGCGTGCGCCTTCCCGAAGACGAGGCCGCATCCATCGCATTTCATTTGGTGAATGCGGAGTTCGGAATAAAGATGAAGGACACCCAGATGATGACGGAGATGATCCGAAGGTTGATGGAGATGGCCAATGCGGCTTGCCCGCTTCAGGAGGATTCTCTGTATACGGATCGGCTGGTAACGAATCTGAAGTTCATTCTGATACGGCTGCTGCTGCACGCTCCGGCGAAGCTGTCCTGCGACGGGGCGTTTAACGGGTTCGTGCGCGAGTACTGCGGCGAGGAGTATGAACTGGCCGGGAAGATGAAAGAATACATAGAGTCGGTAAGCGGCTGTGAGATGACGGAGGATGAGCTCATCTATCTGACGATACAACTGAGATATGCGACCAGAATCGATGCAGAAACCCCATAATTGTTTCGAAAAGGAGGAAAAGAAAGAATGGGACTTTTCGATCTGTTTAAAAAGAAGGACAACGGCGTTGTGCTGGGAGCGCCCATGAAGGGAAAGTGCGTGAGTATCCGCGAAGTGCCGGATCCGACTTTCGGCGAAGAGATTCTCGGAAAGGGGATCGCGATCATCCCTTCCGACGGACGCGTATACGCTCCGGCTGACGGCGTGATCAGCACGGTATTCCCGACGGGACACGCGGTTGGGATGACTGCGGCCGGGGCGGAGCTGTTGATCCATATCGGTCTGGATACGGTGGAGCTGAACGGAGCGCCCTTTACCATTAAAGTTTCCGCAGACCAGACCGTGAAAAAGGGCGATCTCCTGATCGAGGCGGATCTGGAAAAGATCCGGGCGGCGGGCAAAAATATCATCACGCCGATGGTGATCTGCAATTCCGACGCCTGGTCCGAAATAGAGTGTTTTCCCGGGAAGGAAGTGGATCCCGGAGACGAAGTGATGAAACTGAACCAATGAAAGAAGCTGTAGGAGGAGAGATATGATTATATGTTCCGGTAAAAGCGTGTTAAATGGGGTCGCTATCGGCAAGATCTATCTGTATAAAAAGCAGGAATATGTCCTGGAAAAGAAGCAGATCGAAGATGCGGAGGCCGAAATCGCGAGATTCGAGGCGGCAAAGGAGAAGGCCACGGAACAGCTGGATGCGCTGTACCACAAGGCGCTGGAGGAGGCTGGCGAAGAGCAGGCGATGATTTTCGACGTTCACAAAATGATGCTGGATGACGGCGATTATCTGGATTCCATTCGAGGCATGATCCGCGATGAGAAGGTAAACGCGGAGTACGCGGTGAGTACCACAGGGGATAACTTCTCGGCGGTATTCGCTTCCATGGATGACGAATACATGAAAGCCCGCTCCGTGGATGTGCTGGACATCTCAAAGCGGGTAGTGAATGTTCTCGCGGGCATCGTGGAAGGAGGCATCGCTTCCGAAGTGCCGGTGATTCTGCTGGCGGACGATCTGTCGCCCAGCGAGACGGTTCAGCTGGATAAGAGCAAAATCCTGGCCTTTGTCACCAAGAACGGTTCGGCCAATTCGCATACGGCGATCCTGGCGCGATCCATGAACATCCCGGCGCTGGTCAAGACGGATGTGGCGCTTTTGGAAGAGTATAACGGCGTACAGGCGGTGGTGGACGGCATCGACGGGACATTTATCATCAATCCGGATGAAGAAATGACCCAGAAGATGATCCGCAAAAAAATGAATTATGAGAAAGAGAAGACGGAGTTGCAAAAACTCATCGGCAAGGACAATGTGACTACCGATGGACGGCGCATCAATGTCTATGCCAATATCGGGAATACCCAGGACGTGGACAAAGTGCTGGCCAACGATGCCGGCGGAATCGGACTGTTTCGGAGCGAATTCATCTATTTGGGAAGGAACGACTACCCCACGGAAGAGGAACAGTTCGAGATCTATAAGGAAGTGCTCTCCCGTATGGGCGGCAAGAAGGTCATCATCCGCACACTGGATATCGGCGCGGATAAGCAGGTGGATTATTTCGAACTTCCGAAGGAAGAAAACCCGGCCATGGGTTATCGGGCGATTCGGATCTGTCTGGATCGCGTGAACATCTTCAAGACGCAGCTGCGCGCTATTTACCGGGCATCCGCGTTCGGCACCGCAGCCATTATGTTCCCCATGATTATTTCCGTTTCCGAGATCCGCAGGATCAAGGAGATCGTAGAGGAAGTGAAGACCGAGCTGACTCGGGAAGGGATCAGCTTTAACCGCGTGGAGCTGGGGATCATGGTGGAGACTCCGGCGGCGGTCATGATCAGCGAAGAGCTGGCAAAGGAAGTGGAGTTCTTCAGCATCGGCACCAACGACCTGACCCAGTACACGCTGGCCATCGACAGGCAGAACCAGAGCCTGGACAATATTTATGATTCCCACCATCCGGCAGTGCTCCGGATGATTCAGATGACAATAGAGAACGGGCATAAGGGCGGCGCCTGGGTCGGCATCTGCGGAGAGCTGGCCAGCGACACCACATTGACCAAGACCTTTATTGATATGGGAATTGATGAGCTTTCCGTTTCCCCTACCTATGTGTTGGGGCTGCGTAAAGCGATCAGGGAAATCTGAAAAAGAAAGAGAAAGGGGTAATTTATAATGAAACAGTTTCAGTACACGATCAAGGATGAGCTCGGAATCCATGCAAGACCGGCGGGTCTTCTCGTAAAGAAGGCGTCCGAGTTTAAGAGCACGGTTTCTGTGGACAACGGTGCGAAGAAAGGGGATGCCAAGAAGATTATGTCCCTGATGATGATGGCCGTAAAGCAGGGGCAGACTGTGACTTTTACCATCGAAGGAGAGGACGAAGCTGCTGCTGCGGAAGCGCTGGAAGCTTTCATGAAAGAAAATCTCTGATTGATAAGCAAAAGAGTGTGCGCTCCGGCGCACACTCGCGCCGGGCGCGGTTGCCGTCAGGCAACGATCTGTTTTTCGTGCGAGTGCGCATTTTCAGACCGTAGCAAAGAAAGGGCGCGGGGGAGGCGCCCATGAATATTCTTTCGTTATTCATTGAGGCATGGCCTTGAGAATAAAAAGCGATTGTTCCGACGCCAGGGAGGAACGAGAAGGGGGTAATTGTTTATGATGAAATATTTTCAGCGTCTGGGAAAATCCCTGATGCTCCCGGTAGCTTGTCTGCCGGTTTGCGGTATCCTGATGGGGATCGGTTACATATTGGCTCCGGCGGCAATGGCCGGAGAAGTGGCCGGCTTTACGGCGGGCGGCGTTTCCTATACCATCGGTTTGTTCCTGATCAAAGCGGGCGGCGCCCTGATCGACAATATGGCGTGGCTGTTTGCGATCGGCGTGGCTGTCGGCATGTCCGATGACAACGACGGAACGGCAGGTCTGGCGGGTCTGGTATCTTTTCTGATGATCACCACCCTGCTCTCCAGCGCGACGGTTGCAGGTTTGACCGGCGCGGATGCAGATCCGGCTTTCGGCAAGATCAACAACCAGTTCGTCGGTATTCTGTCCGGTCTGATCGGCGCGACATGCTATAACAAGTTCAAGGGGACGAAGCTTCCGGATGCGCTGGCATTTTTCTCCGGAAAACGCGCTGTCGCAATCGTCACCGCTGTATTTTCCATTATAGCGGCCGCTATTCTGTTCTTTATCTGGCCTTTGCTCTATGGTGCGCTGGTTGCGCTGGGAGAAACGTTCCTGGGCATGGGCGCGGTCGGCGCAGGAATCTACGCGTTCCTGAACCGTCTGCTGATCCCGTTCGGTTTGCATCATGCGCTGAATTCCGTATTCTGGTTTGACGTTGCCGGAATCAACGATCTGGGCAACTTCTGGGGGAATACGGGCGTATACGGCGAAACCGGTATGTATATGACAGGGTTCTTCCCGTTCATGATGTTCGGTCTTCCTGCAGCCTGCCTGGCAATGTACCATACGTCGAAACCGAATAAGAAAAAGGTGGCTTATGGTCTGCTGGTTTCCGCGGCATTCTGTTCTTTCTTCACCGGCGTTACCGAGCCTATTGAATTCTCGTTCATGTTCCTGGCTCCGGGGCTGTATCTGGTGCATGCGATCCTGGCCGGAATTACAGCGGGCATCACAGTTGCGCTTCCGGTTCGCGCAGGATTTTCATTCTCCGGCGGTGCGGTCGACCTGGTGCTGAGCGCATTTACACCTCTGGCGCAGAACCCCTGGCTGATCATTCCGATCGGTATCGTAGTAGGGATTATCTATTACGTAGTATTCCGCGTTGTGATCACAAAGTTCGATCTGAAGACTCCCGGACGTGAAGACGATGATCTGGAGGCGGAGAAAAATGTGACGCTGGCCAATAACAACTTCACGCAGGTAGCGGAGATCGTGCTGGCAGGGATCGGCGGCCGGGAAAATGTGACCAGCCTTGATAACTGCATCACGAGACTTCGCTTTGAAATCAAGGATTACACAAAGGTGGACGAAAAGAAGATCAAATCTGCGGGCGTGGCAGGCGTGATCCGTCCGAGCAAAAACTCCGTTCAGGTCATCGTTGGCACGAAGGTACAGTTCGTGGCGGATGAAATGAAAAAAATGCTCAAATAGAGACAGTCGAAGGACTCATAACCGTGCCGCAATTGCGGCATCTTTCCCTGGCACAATCGGAAGCCTTCTTGAAAAAGGGGGCTTCCGAATTTAAATTTCAGTTTGTGTAAACTGCGAGAATGTATTACAATAAATTATGGATGGGCATATTTGGTTATTCCGATCGCAAATCTGCCTGTGCACAGATCGAGAAAGACAGGAGAGTGAAGAAAATGAGAATTATCAGGACAAAGGATTATGCTGATATGAGCAGGAAGGCTGCCAATATTATCGGAGCCCTGGTCGTTACCAAACCTGACTGCGTGCTCGGCCTCGCTACGGGTTCCACGCCGATTGGCACTTATCAGAATCTGGTGAAACGCTATGAAGAAGGGGATCTGGATTTTTCCCGGGTGAGGAGCGTCAATCTGGACGAGTATAAGGGGCTTCCAAAAGAGAACGAGCAGAGCTATTATTACTTCATGCACGATAATCTGTTCAGCCATGTGAACATCAAACCCGAGAACACCCATCTGCCGGATGGCACGGAGCCGGACAGCGAGAAGGCCTGTTCCGAATATGACGCGGTGATCGCATCCATGGGCGGCGTGGATCTGCAGCTTTTGGGGCTGGGGCACGACGGCCACATCGGCTTCAATGAGCCCAACGATGAGTTCGACAAAGAAACGCATTGCGTGAACCTGACGGAGATGACCATCGAAGCGAACAAAAGATTTTTCAATTCTGCGGACGAGGTTCCCAGACAGGCGTATACCATGGGTATCGCCACGATCATGAGAGCGAAATGCGTTCTCATGGTAGTCAGCGGCAAGGACAAAGCCCAGATTTTAAAGGACGCTTTCTTCGGGCCGATCACGCCCAGGGTTCCCGCTTCCATCCTGCAGCTTCATCCGAATTTCATTCTGGTGGCGGATGAAGACGCGCTTTCTCAGGTAAAGTAAGAGGGACGGATCGGCAGTCAGGAGGTCGCGATGATTTTACAGAGTAAAAGAGTTTGGATTGGCGGTCAGTTCATGGAGGCGCAGCTGGAGGTGGAGGACGGCAAGATCGTCCGAATCCTTCCCTGGGGAGAGAAAACGGCGGATGAAGATTACGGGGAAAAACGGCTCGTCCCCGGCTTCATCGATGTGCATACCCATGGGGCTTACGGATTCGATACCAATGACGGAGAGCCGGGAGGGCTCCGGGACTGGATGAGACGGATTCCGGAAGAGGGCGTGACGGCCATTTTGCCCACCACGGTGACCCAGATGCCGGATGTGCTTTCCAAAGCGGTGGCCAACGTGGCCAGGGTCGTGGAGGAAGGATACGAGGGCGCGGAGATTTTGGGAATCCATTTCGAAGGCCCTTATCTGGATATGGAATACAAGGGGGCACAGCCGCCGGAAGCTATCGCAAAGCCTACGGTAGAGCAGTTTAGGATGTATCAGGAAGCGGCGCGCGGGCTGATCAAATACATCACCATGGCGCCGGAGCACGATCCGGAATTCGCACTGACCAGATATTGCAGCAGCCACGGCGTCGTGGTGAGCATGGGCCATTCGTCGGCCACTTATGACCAGGCGCTGATGGGGATCGCCAACGGCGCTATGAGCATGACTCATGTCTATAACGGAATGACGCCCTATCATCACAGAAAGCCCGGCCTGGTGGGCACCGCTTTCCGGGTCAGGGACATCTACGGGGAGATTATCTGTGACGGCTGTCATTCCCATCTGGCTGCGCTGAACAATTATTTTGCGGCAAAGGGGCGGGATTATGCCATCATGATCAGCGATTCCCTCCGCGCTAAGCATTGCCCTCCGGGCGGGGACTACGAGCTCGGCGGACACCCCATCGAAATCGGGGAGGACGGACTGGCCAGGCTGAAAGGCACGGATACCATCGCCGGAAGCACCCTGTACATGAACCGGGGGCTGAAGATTCTCGTAGAGGATGCGATGGTGCCCTTTGATGCGGCGCTGAATTCCTGTACCCTGAATCCGGCCCGGGCTCTGCGGGTGGACGACAGGAAAGGCCGTCTCGCGGCTGGCTGCGATGCGGATATCGTGGTGTTGGAAGACAACTACGACGTGGTTCAGACCTGGTGCAAGGGAATTGCAATGCTGTGAGAAATATGAGATAATGAAGAGGCTGTTTCACGAAGCGGATATCCGGGATACAGGTATCAGTTTGTGCAACAGCCTCGTTACTTGTTTTTTGGAATCTATTTTGATGTGGTTTTGACAGGGGGATCCGGATATGACCAATCTTACCTGCAAGCAGGCTGAAAAACTGATCCCGTCCTTTTTGCGGGATGAGATGGATAATCGGACGAAAAAGAGGTTTTTGGCGCATGTGGAGAACTGCAGTTCCTGTCTGGAAGAGCTGAGTATCCAGTTTCTGGTGACCACCGGAATGCAGCGCCTGGAAAAAGGGGATACTTTTGATCTGAACCGGGAACTGAAAATGAAAATGGCGACGGAGAAGAGGCACCTGCGTATTCTGGATTCCCTGCAAAGGGGGTTGTATGCCACGGAGGCCTTTTCCGTGATGACGGCCGTTCTCCTTTTATTGATGGTGGTATTAGAATGAATGAAAAACTCGTATTGATCGATGGGCACAGCATTTTGAACCGGGCCTTTTACGGGGTGCCGGATCTGTCCAACGCGCAGGGGCTGCATACCAATGCTGTGTATGGATTTTTGAATATTCTGTTCAAAATATTAGAAGAGGAAAAGCCGGATTTCCTGGCAGTGGCCTTTGATGTGAAAGCGCCCACATTTCGCCATGAGATCTTCAAAGAATATAAAGGGACGAGAAAGCCCATGCCTCCGGAACTGCACGAGCAGGTGCCGGTGATGAAAGAAGTGCTTTCGGCTATGGGCATCCGAACGCTGGAGCAGCCCGGGCTGGAGGCGGACGATATTCTGGGAACGCTCGCGAAGCGGGCCCAGCGGGAGGGCGTGGACGTGTCCCTGGTGTCCGGTGACAGAGACCTTCTGCAGATCGCTACCGACCGGATCAAGATCCGGATTCCCAAGACGAAAGGGGTTCGCACCGAGGTAGAGGACTATTACGCCGCAGACGTGGAGGAGCGCTATGGAGTGACGCCACAGGGGTTCATCGATCTGAAGGCGCTGATGGGGGATACGGCGGACAACATCCCCGGGGTGCCCAAAGTGGGGGAGAAGACGGCAGCGGATCTGATGAAGCAGTTCGGCTCCCTGGACGGGATTTATGCCCATGTGGAGGAAGTGACGAAAAAGTCCGTGCGGGAATCCCTCATCGCCAACAAGGATCTGGCCTATTTGAGCCGGACGCTGGCGACCATCGACGTGGACAGCCCAATCGATTTTTCTCTGGAGGACGCCCGGATCGGCAATCTGTTTACTCCGGAAGCGTATGCGGTCTTCCAGCGGCTGGAGTTTAAAAATATGCTGAGCCGTTTTCAGGAGCCGATTGCGGAGAAAAATGAGATGCAGGAGGGATTCGTTCGAGTACAGAAGCAACAGGAGGCGGAAGCTGTCTTCGAAAATGCTGCAAGGGCCGGAGCGTGCGGATTTTATCTCCTGACGGACGAAAAGGAAGGACGGCTGGCAGCGCTTTCCCTGTGCTTCGAAGAGCAGAAAACCTTCGTTTTGGAGGCAAGGGGAGAGCTGACGCAGGATTTTCTGGGCCAAAGGCTGGCCGGTTTGTACCGAAGAGGGACGGAACTGTCCACTTTTCACGTCAAAAAGGCTTATGACGCCCTTCTTTGCATGGGGGAATCGGAGAAAAGAAAGGATGGCTGCGGCACCGGGGGACTGTTCGATGCCCTGATCGCGGCCTATCTGTTAAACCCGCTGAAAAGCGATTACGCGGTGGAGGATGTGGCGGGCGAATATCTGGGGCGGATGATGCCGGGAAGGAAGCAGCTGTTCGACAAACTGTCCTGGCAGGAAGCCATGGAGCAAAGGCCGGAGGCGTTTCTTTCCTATGCGGGGCAGGCGGCGCAGATCTGTTTCTCGTCGAGAAAAAAACTGGCTGAAAGGTTGGAAGAAACGGGGATGTTGTCCCTGTTTGAGAACATCGAAATGCCCCTGTCCCGGGTATTGTATGAAATGGAGAAGACGGGGGTCGCCGTCCGCAGGGAAGAGTTGAAGAATTACGGAGACGCCCTGGTGGATCGGATCGAGGAGCTGGAAAAGTCCATTCACGAAGCGGCGGGCTGTGAATTTAACATCAATTCGCCCAAACAGCTGGGAGAAGTGTTGTTCGGGAAGCTGGGGTTAAAGGGCGGCAAAAAGACGAAGACCGGATATTCCACTGCGGCGGATATTCTGGAGAAGCTGGCGCCGGATCATCCCATCGTAGCGGATGTGCTGGAATATCGGGGGCTGACGAAACTGAAGTCCACCTATGCGGACGGGCTGGCGGACTACATCGGCCCGGACGGGCGGATTCACACCTCCTTTAACCAGACGATCACGGCTACGGGCAGGATCAGCTCCACGGAGCCCAATCTTCAGAATATCCCCATGCGCACGGAACTGGGCCGTCTGATCCGCAAGGTGTTCGTGCCCCGGGAAGGCTGTCTGTTCACGGATGCGGATTATTCCCAGATCGAGCTGAGAGTGTTGGCCCATCTTTCCGGAGATGAACAGCTTATCGAAGCCTATAAAAGCGATGCGGACATCCACCGGATTACGGCGTCCAAAGTATTTCATACCCCGTTTGAGGAGGTCACGGATCTGCAGCGGCGCAACGCCAAGGCGGTGAACTTCGGCATCGTTTACGGGATCAGTTCCTTCGGTTTAAGCCAGGACTTAAGCATCACGAGAAAGGAAGCGGCGGACTATATCGAGCAGTATTTCAAGACCTATCCGGAGGTGAAAAATTTTCTGGACAGACAGGTACAGGAAGCGAAGGAAAAGGGATATACCACTACCATGTTCGGGCGCAGACGGCCGGTTCCGGAGCTGAAATCCAGCAATTTCATGCAGCGTTCCTTCGGGGAGAGGGTAGCCATGAACTCCCCTATTCAGGGCACGGCGGCGGACATCATCAAGATCGCCATGATCCACGTCTGGGAGGCGTTGCGAAAGAGGGGACTTTCCTCGAAACTGATCCTGCAGATTCACGATGAGCTCCTCATCGAAACGGAGGAAGCAGAGGTGGAGCAGGTGAAGGAACTGCTGAAAACGGAGATGAAAGGAGCCGCCGACCTGGCCGTTTCCCTGGAGGTGGATCTGCATACCGGAAAGAACTGGTACGACGCGAAATGAACGGAATGAAACTGATCGGAATTACGGGCGGGGTCGGGGCCGGAAAGTCCCAGATCCTGGATTATGTGAAAGAGAATTGCAACTGCAGGATCCTTCTGGCGGATCAGGCGGCCCATCTGGTCAAAGAACCGGGGCAGCCCTGCTATCGCGAACTCGTGGATCTGCTGGGAACGGAAATTTTGCAGGAGGATGGAACGATCGACAGGGGGAAAATGGCGGCAGCTATTTTTTCATCCCCCCTCCTCCTGAAGCGAACCAACGAAATCATCCATCCGGCAGTGAAGGAATATATTCTGGAGGAGATCGGTAAGGAGCGGCGGGCGGGGAAAAAGGATGCCTTTTTCCTGGAAGCGGCCCTTTTGATCGAGGAAGGGTACGATCGGATTCTGGATGAGATGTGGTATATTCATGCGGATCCCGAGGCGCGCAGACAGCGGCTGAAGGCGGCCAGAGGCTATTCGGACGAAAAGGTGGACAGGATTTTTGCGAGCCAGTTGACGGAAGAGGAGTTTCGGGCCCACTGTAAAGAGGTCATTGACAACAGCGGGAGTTTGTCGGATACTTACAGGCAGATAGACGAGATACTCAAGAAAGCGGGTTTGAAAAGATGAGACTGTGTAGTATTGCCAGCGGGAGCAGCGGGAACTGCATTTACGCGGGAACGGAGGCCACCCATGTGCTGGTGGATGCCGGGATCAGCGGTAAGCGGGTGGAGGCCGGACTTCACTCCATCGGCCTGACGGGGCACGATATCGACGGGATTCTGGTGACCCACGAGCACAGCGACCATATCAGCGGTCTGGGCGTGCTGTGCCGGCGCTACCATATTCCGATTTACACCACATCGGGGACGGCGGCGGCGATCCGATCCTGCAGCAGCATCGGGAAGATACCGGAGGAGCTCTTCTGTGAGATCCGGGCGGATGAACCTTTTACCATCAAGGATCTGACGGTCAACCCCATGCAGATTTCCCATGACGCGGCGCAGCCCGTGGCCTACCGTTTTTCCTACGGAGCGAAGAAGGCGGCCGTGTGCACGGATCTGGGAACCTACAACGATTATACGGTGGAGTGCCTAAAGGGAATGGACGTGCTTTTCCTGGAAGCCAACCACGACGTGAACATGCTCCAGGTGGGGAGCTATCCCTATTATCTCAAGCAGCGGATTCTGGGGAATCGGGGCCATCTGTCCAACGAGAATTCCGGAAGACTGCTTTCCAGGGTTTTGCACGATCATCTGCAGGCGGTATTTTTGGGGCACTTAAGCCAGGAAAACAACCTGCCGGAGCTGGCTTATGAAACCGTCCGGCTGGAGATCGCCATGGGGGACAACCCGTATCAGGCGGGGGATTTCCCGATTCGGATCGCGCCGAGAAGTGACCTTTCAGAGATGATCGCCTTTTGAGAAAAAGAACGGCTGCCGGGCAGCATTGGGAATGGAGGAAAAGATGAAAAGAACGATTATAACGGTAGTGGGACATGACACGGTGGGCATCATCGCGAAGGTGTGCACCTATCTGGCGGAGAACCAGATCAATATCCTCGATATTTCGCAGACCATCGTCCAGGAATATTTCAACATGATGATGATCGTGGATATGAATCATACCGAAAAGCCCTTCGGTACCATTTCCGACGAGCTGACGAAACTGGGAGAGCAGATCGGCGTGGTGATCAAATGCCAGCGCGAGGAGATTTTCGCGCAGATGCACAGAATCTGAAGGAGGCGTCATGATCAACAGATACGAAGTCAACGAAACCAATCAGATGGTGGAAAAGGAAAATCTGGATGTCCGTACCATCACCATGGGGATCAGCCTGCTGGACTGCATCGATGCCGATCTGGCCGCCTGTGAGGAAAAAATATACAAAAAGATAACGGAGTCCGCCAGGGATCTGGTTCGTACGGGGGAGGAGATCGCGCAGGAGTTCGGCGTTCCCATCGTTAACAAGAGGATTTCCGTGACTCCCATCGCCCTGGTAGGGGGCGCGGCCTGTCGCACGAAAGAGGATTTCGCCCGCATCGCCGGCGTGTTGGATCGTGCGGCCCGGGAAGTGGGCGTCAATTTTATCGGAGGTTATTCCGCTGTGGTCAGCAAGGGAATGACGTCTGCGGATGAACTGCTCATCCGCTCCATTCCTCTCGCCCTTTCCCGAACGGAGAGGGTGTGCAGCTCCGTAAACGTGGGATCCACCCGCTGCGGCATCGACATGGATGCGGTAAAGCTGATGGGGGAAGTGATCAAGGAAACGGCGGAATATACGAAGGAGTCCGACTCCCTGGGCTGCGCAAAACTGGTGGTATTCTGCAATGCTCCGGACGACAATCCGTTTATGGCGGGCGCGTTTCACGGCGTGACGGAAGGCGATCGCGTGATCCATGTTGGCGTCAGCGGCCCCGGCGTGGTCAAGACCGCTCTGGAGAAAGTGCGCGGACAGGATTTTGAAGTGCTGTGCGAAACCATTAAGAAAACGGCCTTTAAGGTGACGCGGGTGGGGCAGCTGGTGGCGAAGGAAGCTTCCCGGAGACTGGGCGTTCCTTTCGGCATCGTGGATTTGTCCCTGGCGCCTACCCCGGCCGTGGGGGACAGCGTGGCGGATATTCTGTGCGAGATCGGCCTGGAGCGGGCGGGCGCGCCCGGAACCACGGCGGCGCTGGCATTGCTCAACGATCAGGTGAAAAAAGGCGGCGTTATGGCCTCCTCCTATGTCGGGGGGTTAAGCGGCGCGTTCATTCCGGTGAGCGAGGATCAGGGGATGATCGATGCGGTGACGGCCGGGGCTATGACGCTGGAGAAGCTGGAGGCCATGACCTGTGTCTGTTCTGTGGGCCTCGATATGATCGCCATCCCGGGGGATACGAAAGCCACCACCATTTCCGGCATTATCGCCGACGAAATGGCGATCGGCATGGTGAACCAGAAAACGACGGCGGTGCGCCTGATCCCGGTGGCGGGCAAAGGCGTGGGGGAAACGGTGGAGTTCGGCGGCCTGCTGGGATATGCGCCGATCATGCCGGTGAACCCTTTTGGCTGTGATGCGTTTGTGAATCGGGGAGGCCGGATCCCGGCGCCGATCCATAGCTTTAAAAACTGATACGAGAGAGGAAAGCGGAGGAAATAGACGGATGAGCGAAAACTGTTCTCATAACTGTTCGGAATGCGCCAGCGAATGCAGCGAGCGCACGGAGGCGTTTCTGGAAAAGGAAAAGCTGCACGATAAGGCGAAGGTGCGCCGGGTGATCGGCGTCATCAGCGGCAAGGGAGGGGTTGGCAAGTCCCTGGTGACTTCCCTTCTGGCCGTGCGGATGCAGCGGGAAGGATTTCGCGCAGCGGTGTTGGATGCGGATATCACGGGGCCATCCATCCCGAAGTTGTTCGGCGTCACCGAACACGCTTACGCCACGGAAGAGGCGATTCTGCCTGCGGTGACGAAGACGGGAATTCAGACGATGTCCGTGAACATGATGCTGGATGACGATACGGACCCGGTGATCTGGAGGGGGCCGGTGATCGCCGGCGTGGTGAAGCAGTTCTGGACGGATGTGCTCTGGCAGGATGTGGACTATATGTTCGTGGATATGCCTCCCGGGACGGGAGATGTACCGCTGACCGTGTTCCAGTCCCTGCCGGTGGACGGTATCGTTGTCGTCACCTCTCCCCAGGAACTGGTGGAGATGATCGTGGAAAAAGCGGTGAAGATGGCGGAAATGATGAACGTTCCGGTATTGGGCATCGTGGAAAATATGTCCTGGTACGAATGCCCTTCCTGCCATGAGCGGCACGAGATCTTCGGAAAAAGCCGGGTAGAGGAGCTGGCGGCCCGGTACCGCATTCCGGCATTGGCGAGGATCCCGATGGATCCCGAAGTGGCGCGGCTGTGCGACGGCGGTCAGGTAGAAGAAGTTCCGGAAAAGTGGCTGTACGACATCGCGACGGCGCTGCCCGCCCTTCTGTAAATTCCTGCATCAGGGCAGGATGGGAAACTGTTTGCGGTATTCGCTGACCGGGATAGTCCGGGAGCGGAGGGCCAGGGTGTTTTCGTAGAGATCCGCAGCCAGGATATCCGACTGCAGGAGAGCGAGAGCTTCATGGGAAAGTTGCCTGGGGGCGTCCGCCAGTTTGGCGATGAGAGGGATGCTGCTGTTTTTCTTGATGGAGGACAGCAGCTCTGTGGCCGAACGGCGCAGACCCAGGATGCGGGCGTAGGGGACGAAATCCGCCGCTCTGGCCCGCATCAGATCATCCTGCCCGATGGACAGAAGGATGTGGCACAGGGCGCGGCTGATCCGCGTGTAAGTCAGCTCCTTCGTCTTCAGGCGGCGGCACAGGTCGTCCCAGTCCAGAAACTCGGTTCCGATCTTCTGCAGCTTGCCGGAGAGCTCCCGGGAAACGTCGGCGCAGGAGGAAAAGCCGGAAGAAGCGCCGCAGAGGATCCGGTATTTCAGGAAAGGCGTAAAATCAGCGGAAAACAAAAAGCGGTTTTCGCCGAGGAGCGTCCGCCACAGCGGGTGGAGGGCTTCCGGAACGGAAGATAGCAGCCAGGAGAAGGGATCCGAAAGCGAAGGATCTTTTTTTTCGCCTGACAAAAAGGTGCGGAGAGCCCGTCGGATTGCGAAAGCAGAGGAAAATGCTGCGCCCTTCCCTCCGTCTGTCAGGTCGGGATCGTGGTAGCCGTTGCCGCGGCGGGGAAGGGTGACGGGGCGGATTGCGCTGTTCCTCCGCAACAGGGCGATGCAGTATTCCAACCCCAGAATGTTGTTGGGGGAGGATAGCAGGGGGAGATCCCGGGCATCCGAAAGGGAAAAGAGGGCGCGGGCGCGGGCCTGCGGATAGGAGAGCCCCTGCCTGAGCCCCTGCTTCAGCGTATGGGAAAAGGAAAGAGGCTCTGCGGCCAGGAGTCTGGCCAGGGAAAGCAGAGGTTCCATGCGCCCGCACTCGCTTCCGAAACACAGCGCATCTACCACGCCGAGTTTATCGAGCAGCGACACGGCGCCGGCGGCGAAGTCCCCGGCGCTGCCGGTCGCAAAGGGCACGGGCAGCTCCAGCACGAGGTCCGCCCCACACAGAAGGGCCATTCTGGCCCGGACATATTTATCCAGAAGGGAGGGCTCCCCCCGCTGGACGAAATCGCCGCTCATCACCGCCACGATATAATCCGCGCCCGCGATTTCCCGGGCGCGCTGAAGATGATATAGATGGCCGTTATGGAACGGATTATATTCGACGATGATGCCTGCGGTTTTCATGAGCGCCTCCCTGAATGCGAAATCGAATCTCTTTGTCGCTGAAAATCATAGCACGTCGTCCGGGGAAAATGCAATGCAGTGTGCCTGATTTTGTACAAGAATTTCGCGAAAAACTCCTTGTATACACGCATGAAAATGGTATAATTTATATAGTTGCAAAGCGGCGCATTGAGGCGTCAGAGAAGGTTTGAAAGGAGTACAAGGGGTATGTCTTATATCGACATTATTAAAGAAAAAGCGAGAGCTGACAAAAAAACGATCGTTTTGCCGGAGACCAACGACAAGAGAACGCTGATTGCGGCGGCGCATATTCTGGAAGAGGGAATCGCGGACATCATCATGGTGGGCAACGAGGAGAAGATCATGGACGGCGCGGGATGGCTGGAAGTGGATCTGACGGGCGTCAAAGTGGTGGATCCCCATGCGTGCGACAAGCTGGATGAATATGTGCAGCTTTTATATGAGACGAGAAAACATAAGGGAATGACGCCGGAGAAGGCAAGGGAAATCCTCTTAAGCGACAATCTGACCTTCGGTGTGATCATGGTCAAAGCCAACGATGCGGACGGCATGGTGGCGGGAGCCTGCCATGCGACGGCGGATACCCTGCGCCCTGCGCTGCAGATTTTAAAGACCGCGCCTGGCGTGAAGCTGGTGTCCGGTTTCTTCATCCTGGATGTGCCCAACTGCGAATACGGAGAAAACGGCACCTTTCTGTTCGCGGACTGCGGCCTGAATCAGGATCCTACTTCGGAGGAACTGGCGGCTATCGCGGATACCAGCGCCAAGAGCTTCAAGAACCTGGTAGGCGCCAAGCCTATCATCGCCATGCTGTCCCATTCCACCAAAGGGAGTGCGAAGCATCCGCTGGTGGATAAGGTGGTGCGCGCCGTGGAGATCGCCCACGAGCAGTATCCGGGGTTGACGCTGGACGGGGAACTGCAGACGGACGCGGCCCTCGTCCCTCAGGTGGCCAAATCCAAAGCGCCCGGCAGCGAAGTGGCTGGCAAGGCCAACGTCCTGATTTTCCCGAATCTGGACTGCGGGAATATCGGATATAAGCTGGTACAGCGGCTGGCGAAGGCGGAGGCGTACGGGCCTATGCTGCAGGGGATCGCCAAGCCGGTGAACGATCTTTCCAGAGGCTGCTCGTGGGAGGATATCGTCGGGGTGGTGGCGTTGACAGCAGTGCAGGCACAGTTGCTGTAAACGCTGTTAAGATGTTGTGATTGGGACAGAAAGCAAAAAGCGAGAAGGATGGGGTTAAAAATGAATATTCTGGTTATCAACAGCGGCAGCTCTTCTCTGAAGTTCCAGCTCATCGATGCGGAAACGGAAGAGTTGATCGCGAAGGGATTATGCGAAAGGATCGGAATCGGCGGAAGCCAGATCAGCTTTACGCCGGCCGGCAGGAGTAAGCAAAAGAAACAGGTGCCCATGGCGGATCATCGGGAGGCGATCCGCCTGATGCTGGACGTTCTGACGGATCCGGAAACAGGGGTGGTGAGGGATCTGTCGGAGATCGGAGCGGTGGGGCATCGGATCGTACACGGCGGGGAAAATTTTTCGGGGGCGACGCGGATCACTCCCGAAGTGGAAAATGAGATCGCTGCATGCAGCGATCTGGCGCCGCTGCACAACCCGGCGAACCTGATCGGGATCCGGGCCTGTGAAGCGCTGATGCCCGGCGTTCCCATGGTGGCGGTTTTCGACACGGCATTTCATCAGACCATGCCGGAGGAGGCGTATCTGTATGGAATCCCTTATCGGTACTATGAACAGTACCGGATCAGAAGATACGGATTTCACGGCACCAGCCATGATTATGTTTCCAAACGGGCGGCTGCTGTGCTGGGCAGGCCGGTGGAAGAGCTGAAGATCATCGTGTGCCATCTGGGAAACGGTGCGTCCGTTTCCGCCGTGAAATACGGCAAATGCGTGGATACTTCCATGGGGCTCACCCCGCTGGAAGGCCTGATTATGGGCACGCGGAGCGGCGATGTGGATCCTGCGGTGATCGAGTTCATCGCCCATAAGGAAGGAAAATCCATCGAAGAGATTACGAATATGCTGAATAAGGAATCCGGAGTGCTGGGGCTCTCGGACGGTTTTTCCTCCGATTTCAGGGATCTGGAAGAAGCCTGGGAGAAGGAGGGGAATCCGAAGGCGGGGCGCGCGCTGAAGGCCTATGCGCTGCGCACAGCCAAGTACATCGGCGCGTATGCTGCGGCCATGAACGGCGTGGACGCCGTCTGCTTCACAGCCGGGGTTGGGGAAAACAGCCCCGTCATGCGAACCATGATCTGCGGGGATTACCTGGGGTATCTGGGCATCGCGCTGGATGAAGAAGCGAATGCGAAGCGGGGCGAGGATGTGATCATCTCCACCCCTGAGTCCGCGACGAAAGTGCTGGTGATTCCGACAAATGAAGAACTGGCGATTGCAAGGCAGACATATGCGCTCGTGAAATAGGGCCGTCTGCTACAGGGCCGCTCTGGAGCGGCGGCCGGATGAGAAAAAAGGAGCGGACAGGAAAATGGCAGGGATCGGAATGGAAAAACTGACAGGGTTGAATACTCTGGTATTTAGCAGCCTGGAGTTTTTGTTTCGGTATCTGCCGTTTTTTTTGCTCGTTTTCTTTCTCGTGCCGAACCGATTCAAGCCCTTTGCCCTGTTCTCTTTCAGCGTTGTGCTATACGCCCTCGGGGATCCGAAATATGTGTTGTTGCTTTTGGGAATGGCGCTGGTGAATTATCTGTTCGGACGCGGCGTGAGCGGGGGATCGGGGAAATGGCTGGCGGCAGCCGTCTCCTGCAACGCGGGGCTGCTGGCCTATTTCAAACTTTCCAATGCCTTCGACGCCTCTTTTCTTCTCCCTGTGGGGATCAGCTTTTATACGTTTAAAAGCATTTCCTATCTGGTCGATGTATACCGAAAGAGGATTCCGGAAGAACGGTCTTTTTTGCGGCTGGCGACGTATCTTTGCATGTTCCCCCAGATTGTGTCCGGCCCCATCATGCGGTATGAGGATGCCTGGAAAGGACTGACCTGCGACACCTACAGGCTGACCAGGGTGGAGGACGGACTCAAACGGGTGGTGGCCGGGCTGGCTGCGAAAGTTCTGATTGCGGATCGACTCGGCATTTTGTGGAACGACGTGCAGACAGTTGGTTTTGAGAGTATCTCTACTCCGCTGGCCTGGCTGGGAATGGCGGCTTATTCCCTGCAGCTGTACTTCGATTTCGCGGGGTACTCCCTGATCGCGGTGGGAATCGGACAGATGATAGGATTTCCGGTAATCGAAAACTTTCATTATCCTTATGCGTCCCGTTCGGTCAGCGAGTTTTACAGAAGATGGCATATGACCCTGGGAAGCTGGTTTAAGGATTACGTCTATATCCCATTGGGAGGAAGCCGTAAAGGGATGAAACGAACCGTGGCCAATCTGCTGCTGGTCTGGGCGCTGACCGGATTCTGGCATGGAAACGGCGTTCATTTCCTGCTCTGGGGCCTTTTGCTGGGCGCCCTGGTGGTGGTGGAGAAGCTTTGGCTGGGACGTTTCCTGGCCGAACACAGGATTCTGTCTCATCTGTATGTGCTGTTGGTGATCCCCCTGACCTGGATCGTATTCGCGGTGGATTCCCTGCCCCAGATCGGCATATATTTCGCTCGGCTATTCCCTTTTTTCGGCGTGGGGGAAGCGGTGAATCCGGCGGATTTTGCAAAAGAATTTTCGATTTTTGCGCCGACTCTGGCTGCGGCCGTGCTGTTCAGCATTCCGGCGGCAGGAATCTGGTGTGAAAAACACAGGCGGAATACAGCTGTCGTGCTGGCGCTGGCGGTCTTATTCTGGATGGCCGTATATCGGATAGCCAACGCGGCCAACAATCCGTTTCTGTATGCGAACTTCTGAAGGGCGGATAGGCGTAAAAACGCTTTCGGGGAAAGAAGGGTGCTCGTATGAAATTCTGGAAAAAATGCCCTCTGCTTCTTTTGCTGTCGATCAGCGCCATCGCAGCCGAGGTTGTGGGAGCGGCGAATAGGGAGACGGTTTATGCCGGATATCGGAGCGAAACGGCGGTTACGCCGCTTCTGGCAGCGGTCTTTCAGGGGGCCAGAGAGGGAATTTTCCCCTGGGAAGACGAGGTGGAGAGCGCGTTGGCCCAGGGGGGCAAAACGATGCCGGCGGAATCGGCCGGGGAACAGGCCGGAGAAACGGCTTCGCGCCCTGAAGAAGAAAGCGAAATTTCAGGTTCGGATGAAATTCCGGCAATGGACTCTGCGGACGGAACGGAGGATGAAACCGCTGCTGAAACGCAGTCTGAGGTGGACGAAGAACCGGAAACCTATGAATTCTGCCGGGTGGAAGAGGACTACTTCGACGACGCTCTCTTCATCGGGGATTCCAGGACTCAAGGGCTTTTGGAATATGGAGGAATCGAAGACAGGGCTACATTTTACTGCCAGACATCCCTGACGGTGTACGATCTGTTCGCGAAGGAAAAGGCGTTCATACGGGAAGAAGGGGAGAAGCTGACGCTGACTCAGGCGTTGGAGCGGCATCAGTTCGGAAAGATATACCTGATGATCGGCATCAACGAGATGGGGACGGGAACGCCGGAATCCTTTTTCGAGGAATATGCCAGGGCCGTCTATCGGATCCGGGAGCTTCAGCCGGATGCGATTCTGTTCGTGCAGGGGATCATGCGGGTGGCCGGGGAGAAAAACGCCTCGGATCCGATTTTCAACAATACCAATATCAACATCCGAAACGTGGAAATCGCCACCCTGGAAGATAGGAAAGACATTTTCTATATCGATGTCAATGAGGTGGTATGCGATGAGAGCGGCAATTTGTACGGGGACTGGACCTTCGATCAGATCCATCTGAAAGCGAAATACTATCAGGTGTGGAAGGAATTTCTGCTGGATCACGGAATCGTCAGGTGAGTGCAAAAAAGTGGTTGACAAACCGGGAAGCGCCGGGTATAATTTGTTGAGTGTGGATGGAGTCTGTATGACTTTGTCGGACTGTCAGGAGTATGTCATGTTAGTGAATGTAACAGATGTTTTTACATCCGAAGGCAGGGCTGTGGAGAAAGAGATTCCCGTCGGATTCACGCAGGTGGAGCACGAGGGCGTTTCCTATCCAGTGAGGGAGTGCACTGCATTTTCCCTTCGGCTGATGAACACCGCGCCGGGCAAAGCGCTGGCGGAGGTTTCCGGAAAGCTGATGGCGGCAATTCCCTGTGACAGATGCCTTAGAGAAGTGGAGTATCCGTTTCTCTTGCAGATCGCGAGAGAGGTAGTCGCGCCGGACAGGGCTTCTTCGGAAGAACTGGAGGAGCAAAGCGCTTTCATGGAAGGTTATTCGCTGGACACGGACCGCCTGATTGAAAACGAGATTATGACAAGCTGGCCTATGAAGGTATTGTGCGATCCTGACTGCAAGGGGCTCTGCCCTGTCTGCGGAAAGGATTTGAACACGGGAGCGTGCGGCTGCGATACATTCGTTCCTGATCCGAGGATGGCGGCAATTATGGATGTCTTTAACGCGAATAAGGAGGTGTAACGATGTCTATCTGTCCTAAGAATAAGTCTTCCAAGTCCAGAAGAGA
>QAKV01000031.1 GCA_003343625.1 Clostridiales bacterium | reverse complement strand
ATAACCTTTGCTTCCCTGCGCTTTGACCTGTGAATAATACTTTTGTAATTGTTTATCATCATTCTTACAGCAAACTTCGGACATCTTATCAGTGGTGCGCCATCCAGAACAAGATTTAATATTTCTATCTTTCCGTTCTTCCATATCTCATGGGCAATTTTCCCGCCGAGAGATATTCCACACAGAACATCAATAGCTCGAATTCCCCTTTCTTTTAAACGTCTGATAATCTCTTCTGCTTCAGCACAAACAGAAATAAATTCGCTTGTCGTCTCCTCCGTATGGGCATTCAGGGAGACAGCATAAACGTTATACCGGTTTTTATAAAATTCAATCTGAGGCATCCACACCTGCCATGGTGTGAGCACGCCATGTATGAACACCATGACTGGTTTATTTCCGCTAACAAAATCGTGTATTAGCATCCACCTTGCTCCTTTTTGAATTCGTACATTTTGTATATAGATGCTGCCGCCTTCCCCGCATACATATATTGAAAAATGATTTTCTCCAATCCCTGCAGCTCGTTCACATATTTCATCGGGGTCAGGCTGTGTTCTCCAAGAAAAACGAATCCGGATCTATCTGCCAGTTCACGGGGTTTATCATACCCGTATACCAGATTCACACCCACCTCATGAATGGGATTTTTATATTTCGATATCTTTGCAGCACGCTCTGAATAGCAATCCATCAGAAGACTTACTGAAGTAAAATGATGAGCCAGTGATGACAATAATTCCAATAATTCTTCAGGCGCAAAGTACATTCTGACACTTTCTAATATAACCATAGCGTTCTGATTGCCCGCTATCCGGCTTTTCCAGCCGGATTCTCTCATATCTGCAGACAGCATATGATATGTATCCGACCTTTGCTTGTTGAAATAATATCATAGAGTCTCATGCGTTCAGACTCTTGTGAATCTGCCACAGTCTTGGCGTACTCATTAGAGGCATCGACAGTTTGTTTATGAATCCTCCCTAAAACGGCGGTTTTCCTTCTCCAGTTCTTTTCCCTGTTGGCGGAGCCGGATGAGCTCTTCGTTAAGCGCCATGACGCTTTGCGGGGGCTGTGAGCCAGCACCAAGATCAAGATTTCCAAGACGGTTCGCTCGCACCCGGCCATACATGGTATTCTTGGGGATGCCCAGTTCTTTAGCAGCCTTAGCTTGCCCAATTTCTTTGGCAAGTTTCACTGCCTGTACTTTGTATTCATGGTCATATTGTCTGTTTTCTGCCATTTTGTTCACTCCTTATTCTCTTGATTATATCTCAAATCCTTGAGAATGGGGTGTCAACTTTTTTTGAAATACATCAGTTAATTTTAACACAAGAGAAGGACCTTGGGTTTGTTTTTGACCCATGGTCCTTCTTTGTTTTTAGGCTATGCTTTTTCCCCGGAGCTTCCTGATATGCTGATCCGAATTCAACCGATTCTGGGGCGTTTTCTGGCCCGTCTGAAGGCCTGATAACGAAGGCGAACTCTCCACACCTCCGCCAGGTCGAAAGAATATACCGCCGCGTGCATGATCGCACCCATCAGAAATGCGGTGAGCACATCGAACGCCGAGTGCTGCTTGATGAGCATGGTAGAGAGGATGATGGAAACGCACAATACCAGAGATCCTCTGCGAATCCATTTCTTTTTCGAAAGCGTGCGGTTATGCATCACCGCAAAATGAGCGCCCAGTGAATTGTACACATGGATGCTCGGGAAAAGATTCGTCGGCGTATCCGTTTTCCAGAGCAAACCGATCAAATGTGTAAACACATTATCCCGCGGGAACTCCTGCAGCCTCAGATGCTGAATGTTGGGACAGATCGCAGAGACGATTAGAAAAACCGCCATGCCGACGCAAAGAAAGACCGCATTATTCCGGTATCCTTTCCTGTCCCGGAAGAACAGGTAAACCAACACCGCCGGAACATAAAGAAACCAGATCAGATAAGGCACCACGAAAATCTCACAAAAGGGGATATAATCATCTATCGTCATATGGACGATCCTGTAATCCGCATGTCCCCTGTTTTCCAGAAGAGCGAATCCGATCAGATAAACGGCTCCGAACAATATAACCGGCAGCGCATGTCCGTATTTTCTGTAAAATGCTTTCAAGTCTCCATCTCCTTTTCACAAACAAAACGCAGCTTTCCTTTTTCCACCGTCACGGTAACAGCGTCCGTATTGGCCGGAACCTCTCCATCCGTCTGAACCCACAAAGGCGCATCCGTCCGGATATCGATTCGTGCGGCCCGATAATGTTCGACTCCGCGGAAGCGAAAATGCCTTCCGAACAGCGCGAATGGGATCACCACCGGTATCTTCCACTTCGGCACCCGATTTACCACGCACAGATCCAACAGTCCGTCCCCGTCGTCCGCCTGCGGGCAGAAGCAGAAGCCTCCTCCCTCATAGCGATGGGACATATTCGCGATAAACAGCATGCGATCCAGCCGGATCATCTCCTTTTGATCCAGACGCAGGGAACATCTGACCGTCCGGACTTTCAGCATCTGTTTCAATCCGATTCCCAGGTAGGTAAGCTTCCCGAGACCAAATCGATTGAACAGATCTTTCATTTTGGAAGAAAGGGCTTCCTGACAGATAGCCGCATCGTATCCGATCCCGCAACTAACCGCAAAATACCGCCTGTGCCATTTGCCTCCTTCTTCCCAGGACACACATCCCAGATCCATCCTACGTTCCCGACCTTTTCGCACCGTCTGAAGGGCTTCGGACACATCCCTGCTGATCTCCAGATCCCGGGCCAGATCATTGCTGGATCCCGTAGGGATGTAACCCAGACGCACCCTCTCGAAATTCTCAAGTCCTTGCAGCGCCTCGTTGACGGATCCATCGCCCCCCAGGATCACGATAGTCCGCTCCCCGCCGTCCTGCAAGGATACAGTGAGCTGTCGGGCGATCCGGGCGATGTCGCCTCTTCTTTCCGAAAAAAAAGCTTCATATACGATTCCCTGACTCCGAAGCAGCGCTTCCGCCTTTTGCCACAACCTGAGCCCCTTCCCGGAATGGGAAGCGGGATTGATGATGAAAAACAGTTCCGGCTCAGCGCACATCCCTGTCATTCCGAAAGCCTTCGATGGAGTTGTCCGATCCATACAGCATTCCTCCTCCCCTTTCCGGAATCTGTACTGCTTTTCCGGCATTTCCCCTGTTAAGTCCACATTTTAGCAAAATAATGCCTAAAGTCAATATCGTTCCGAAAACCTTAAGGGAATCTTTAAAAAGCTACCTCCGACCTTTTTCGGGCCCTTTCTCCAAAATTCGCATATGTTAACATAGGAAAGGATTTTCCGACTGAGAAAAGGAGGATTTATGTTTAAACGGCTGAATGACTGCAACTGTAATGATTGCAATCATTGTAATCATTGCGGCAACTGTAACTGCTGCGTTCCCGGCCCCAGAGGTCCTATGGGATACCCCGGTCCAACAGGATCATTTTCTTTCGGCCTATTCCGCATCGTCCCAAACCACCAAAAGCGGTGAATCGCTGAAATTCGCTGCAAACGCCGTCACAAACGGTTCTGCAATCACGCATACTCCCGGCAGCGCGGATTTCACAATCCAGCAGACCGGATTTTATCGGGCGACATTTCACGGTACGCTCTATCCGACCAAAGAGTCGAACCTTCCCCTGACGATCACGCTCACGCAGAATCTTCAGGGAAGCGGAATCCCCGGCGGGCAGACCATACAGATGTTCCACACGTCGACGACAGGGGAAAACGTGGCATTTTCACAGTTCTTCCGCGTAACCGTCGTTCCTTCCACTTTCAACATCGTGGGAACAGGCGGCATTTTCTTCTGCTTCAAATGCGATCGAAGAGCGCGGAATCACCCGACGGGATGATTCCGCGCTCTGACCGTTTTATATTCAACTGTTCCATTTTGCACGGGAAAAGTGGGCCGTTCGGGGTTACGGCTCCTGAAACGGTTCTCGCGCATTCCTTCAGATAATCGGGGTTAGGGCTGCCCGATCGTCAATTCCTCTTTTCCCGGATCCGGGCTACCACGAAGCTATGGGCGGGCAGCGCCAGCCGTCCGGTCTCTTCCTGAAAATGTTCTTTTACGCACACCCTGTCCGGATCCTGTACGCTGTTGAAATCCTCCGGTCGGCCCGAAATCTCCCAAACCCGGACAGATCCCCGTACCGCCAACCCTTCTGCGAACAGAAGGTTCAGCTCCTGTTCCTCCGGATTTCGGTTCACCGCCTTTAAAATGATTTCCCCGCTCTCTTCCGCCAGGCTCACGGACACATAAATTCCTTTTTCCGCCAGCCCTTTTTCCTGTCCGTTCAACCGCAGGGCCCAGTCTCCCCGGTTTTCGGCGTACAGTTTCTGTACATGGTAACTTGGCGTTTTGCAGGCGGTTTTCTCATCGAACCAAATCAGGTCGGGAGACCACTGGGTATAGCCAGCCCGGGCGAACAGCGGCGCATAAGATGCCAGCACCACCACGTCCGAATTGCGCTCCACGCCGGTGAGAAATGCGGCCTCCGCCAACGCTCCTTCCAGATTATTGGCCCTGGGGTTGTTCATGCCCTTCTGGGGATGGGCTGCATATTCCCCTGCGAACACCTTCACTTCCCGGGGATAGGCGTCATAAAAATCCGTATGATCAAAAAACCAGGCAGGCTCCATATAGTAGTGCTCGTCCACCGCATAGCAGAAGTTCTCCTTTTTTCCGCCCTTTTCCCGGTAAAATTCCCAGGCCATGGAGTGGCGCTTCGTCACCACATCAGGCCCGGCGGATCCGATCAGGCGGATTTCGGGATATCTTTCATGAATCGCTTTTTCAAACGCCTCATACCGGGCAAAAAAATTCGATTCTTCCGTCTGCCACTGCTCGTTGCCGATGCCCACCATAGTCAGGCCGAAGGGAGCCGGATGTCCCATCCGGGCCCGAAGGCCTCCCCAAAAGGTATCCGGCGCCCCATTTGCGAACTCGATGAGATCCAGGGCATCCTGCAGAAATTCCCCAAACGCCGGATCCTCTACTTCCACCAGTTCGAAGGACTGATACTGGCAGGCAAGCCCCACGTTCAAGACCGGCAGGGGCAGCGCGCCGATGCGCTCGCACAACAGGAAATACTCATAAAATCCCAGGCCCAGAGTCTGGTTATAATGGGCATATTGGGTGTGCCATCCGTTCTCAGCTGAAGTTTCGTGCAGAGCCCAGCGATTGAAGTTGGCCCGACGGCTTTCCGGACGACCCACGCTCTCTTTCCATCGATATCGGTTTTCAAGAGTGCTCCCTTCCACGATACAGCCCCCGGGAAACCTCATAAATCCGGGTTTTAACTCCCGAAGCAGTTCCACCAGATCCCTGCGGAAAACTCCGTCCACAGCATCACAGGGCATCATGGAGATAAAATCGAACTCCGCAGTCCCCGGCCGGTCCAAAATGACGGCGAAGTCCGCGTTCTCCGCATCCGCTTCTGCGGTGAGCACAGCCTCATACCGGTTCCACTTCTGCCAGGTTCCTTCCGGCGCATGGACGCACCGCACCGTAGTCCGCGCAAAAATCCTGTCCGCCTTTTGGACTGAAATGGACAGGTCTCCTCCGTAAGAAGCCATTCTGGCATAAAAGGATACCCTGTATTGTTTTCCTTTTTTCAGGAAAATGCCCCGGTAAGCCCGGTTGCGAAATCCCTGTCCTGCCCGCGCTGCCGTAAAGCGCAGATAGTGGGGATTTTGAGGATTCACCGGGCTGCCGGTCACGTATTCCATTTTCCCCTGTCCTTCTCCGGGGAGGGGCGACCAGGCGTACCCGTAATCCGGCACAGCGTAATAATCCCCCCGCTCCCCATAGCAGTCCAGAAATTCAAACGACCGGTTCTCGATCATCTCCGCATACAACCCGCCGTCCGCCGCGTAGTTGATGTCTTCAAAAAACAGTCCAAATAATTCCTTCGGGATGCGGACTCCCTTTTCGTTCGAAATGAAAAGCTGCACAACGTCGTCCTCCTTTTCAACTGGCTGAATATGCTTTCATTATAGCATTTCAGCCTGATGCGTGAAAAGTCCGAAAGTTCCGTTCCGCCCTATTTCCCGCTGTCCCCGTAATTGGACAGCACCCGGGCGCTGGGATCCGACACATCGCAGCCTTCCCACTCCCGGTTTGGCATCCAGAATCCGGGAACCATCCGCGCCTGTCCCGGATAATATTTCTCGAAAATTTCCCGGTACAGGAGGCTTTCCTTCGTGAAGGGACGGGCGTATTCGTATCGGGCTGCCCTCCCGCGGAATTCCTCGTCCGTATAGCGTTGCTGCGCGTACTCTTTCAGATCGTCCACCATACTGTGTCCCACCGCGTCGCTGAAAGCGGCCTTCTCCCTCCACAGGATATCTTCCGGCAGGATTTTATCCGCCTCAAAAGCTTTGCGCAGCAGATACTTGCCCTTGCCCCAGATATTCCGTTTCTTGGCGGGATCCACGGACATCACATACCGGACGAAATCCAGATCTCCGAAGGGAACTCTGGCTTCCAGGCTGTTGGCGGCCAGACACCGATCCGCCCGCAGCACGTCGTAGCAGAAAATCTCCCTGATCCTCTTGGCAGCCTCTTCCTGAAATGCCGCCGCGCTGGGGGCGAAGTCCGTATATTTATATCCGAACAGTTCATCGGAAATCTCCCCTGTGAGCAGAACCTTCAGATCCGTGTTTTCGTGGATTGCCCTGCAGACCAGGTACATTCCCATGCTGGCCCGGATGGTGGTAATATCCCAGGTGGCCAGCGCCTCGATCACCGTCTCCAGATTCCCGATCACATCCTCCTTCGTCATAATCACCTCCGTGTGATCCGCTCCCAGAAAATCCGCCACCTCCCTGGCGTATTTCAGATCGATGGGATCCGTATCCATTCCGATTGCGAAAGTTCGAATGGGTTTATTCGAAAGGCCCGCAGCGATGGCGCATACCAGACTGGAATCCAGCCCTCCGGACAGGAGAAAACCCAGGGGCGCATCCGCGTCCAGACGTTTTTTGACGCCTTCGATGAGTTTGTCGTGGATGTTTTTCGTGATGGTCTCCAAATCCCCATGGATATAGCCGCGCACCGCCCCGATGTCCTCATACCGTACGAAATCCCCATCATAATAATAGTGGCCGGGCGGAAAGGGCCGAACCCGATCCACCCACCCCATCAGGTTTTTGGCTTCGCTGGCGAAGGCGATCTGTCCGGAAGCGGAGTACCCATAGAACAGCGGGCGAATCCCGATGGGATCTCTTGCCGCGATGATCTTCCCGCTTTTCCCGTCGCAGATCACGCAGGCGAACTCTGCGTCCAGATGGGAGAACATCTCCAGTCCGTATTCCTCGAACAGGGGCAACAAGAGCTCGCAATCCGAACCGCTGGCAAAAGAGACGCCTCTTTCTTCCAGTTCCTCCTTGATTTTCCTGAACCCATACAGTTCCCCGTTGCAGACGACCCAGCTGCCGTTTCGCTCAAAGGGCTGCATCCCCTCAGGAGTCAGTCCCATGATGGCCAGACGCGCGAAGCCCAACAGGCCGAACGGCGTCCTCACCACCCGCCAATCGTCAGGTCCCCGCATCTGCGTCCGTTTCAAATAACCTTCCAGCGTTTCTTCCGTCATATCCTTTCCCGCATAAAACATGATCGAACACATTTTTCATATCCTCCCTTCCCTGATCCAACAGACCCCGGCTATTTCATGCGCCGGAGCGCGCCCCGGCAGCATCCTTCTTTTGCGCGACGTCCGCATCCTCAGCGGAGCGTCTTTTTTATACGACAGGAAATGAAATTTCCTGTCGTATAAAAAAGCCACCCGTCCTGTCTGTATAGGACGAATGGCTGTCTGATCCGCGGCATCACCTAAATTGCCGCACCCCTTTGTACGGCCCCTTTTTGGATTTCCATCAACTCAGTTTGTTTTTTCCAAAATAGCACAGCTCCCTTCAATCTGTCAACTCAAAAATTGCATGAAGTTTTCCTTGACCGCAGTTTGGACCGGTGCTATAATACCACGGATGAACAAAGGCGTTCATGATCCGGGCCGTCCCCTCGGCCCGCTCATGGACGCTTTTTTTGTATCATCGCACTGCGGCGGGATTCTTCTGTTCAGAGAGCTGGCCCCGCAGTACAGCGCTCATAGAAAAAGAAAGGGAGGTTTTTATGCAGCAGACAGTATATCTTCAACTGGAAGACGGAGCCTGCTACGAGGGAAAACGCTTCGGCGCGCCCCTGAAGGGCGATCTGGTCGGCGAGGTGGTTTTCACCACGGCGATGACCGGCTACCAGGAAACGCTGACTGATCCCAGCTATTTCGGGCAGATGGTGGTTCAGACTTTTCCCCTGATCGGCAATTATGGAATCAACGCTTCCGATTTCGAGAGCGAAAAGGCGCATCTGAGCGCCTACATCGTTCGGGAATGGTGCCCCCATCCTTCCAATTTCCGGAGCAAAACGGATCTCGATACCTTTTTAAAACGACAGGGGGTTCCCGGTATCTGCGGTCTGGATACCCGATCCCTTACCCGCAGAATACGGGAACGGGGAGTCATGAACGGCCGGCTTACCCTGCACAAGCCGGAGAATGCGGACGCGTCCACCCTGGCCGACTGGAAAATCGAAAACGCCGTCTCTGCTGTCACTTCGAACTCCTCCTCCCATCTGCCCTCCGGCCTCTCCCGTTTTCATGTAGCCGTCTGGGACTTCGGAGTGAAACACGGCATCCTCCGGCATCTGCAGGCCCTGGACTGCAGCGTCACGACGGTTCCCGCAGGCGCATCGGCCGAAGATATTCTGGCCCTTTCCCCGGACGGGATTCTGCTGGGGAACGGTCCGGGCGATCCGAAGGACAATCCTTCCATCGTCTCCCAACTCTCCCGGTTGTGCGAGTCCCAGATCCCCATTTTCGGCATCTGCCTGGGACATCAGCTTCTGGCTCTGGCCAACGGAGCGGATACGGAAAAACTCAAATACGGACACCGCAGCGCCAACCAGCCCGTCCGGGATCTTCGAACGGGACGGGACTATATCACCAGCCAGAATCACGGCTATGCGGTGAAAAACGACAGTCTCCCTCCCTGCTGCTCCCTTCGATTCCTCAATTTGAACGACGGTACCTGCGAAGGGTTGTCCTATGAGAATTTTCCCGGCCTTTCGGTGCAATTCCACCCCGAAGCCTGCCCCGGCCCCACGGATTCCTCATTTCTATTCGAAGAATTTTTCACCATGATGGCAGAAAGGAGAAAACGCACATGCCTCTGAATCCCGAAGTGAAAAAAGTGATGGTCATCGGCTCAGGCCCCATCGTCATCGGTCAGGCGGCCGAATTCGATTACGCCGGCACGCAGGCCTGCCGCGCCCTCAAGGAGGAGGGGCTGGAAGTGGTGCTGGTCAACTCCAATCCCGCCACGATCATGACCGACTCCGCCATGGCGGATCACGTCTACATCGAACCGCTGACCCTGGATTTCTTAAAGAAAATTATCCGGAAGGAAAAGCCCGACAGCATTCTGTCCACTCTGGGCGGTCAGACCGGCCTGACCCTGTCCATGCAGCTGGCGAGGGAGGGCTTTCTGGAGCAGGAGCACGTCCGCCTGCTGGGCGCGGATCCCGACACCATCGCCCGGGCGGAAGACCGACAGTTGTTTAAATCCGCCATGGAGGCCATTCGGGAACCTGTGATTCCCTCTCTGGTGACCCATACCGTCAAAGATGCGCTGGCCTTCGCCCGCAACGCGGGTTATCCGGTCATCGTTCGCCCTGCCTTCACTCTGGGCGGCACGGGTGGGGGGATCGCCCGGGATGAAAACGAGCTGAAGGAAATCGCTTCCGGCGGGCTTCGCCTTTCCCCCATCACCCAGATTCTCGTGGAAAAATCCGTGGAAGGCTGGAAGGAAATCGAATTCGAGGTGATGCGCGACAAGGACGGAAATGCGATCACCATCTGTTCCATGGAAAACCTGGATCCCGTGGGCATCCACACCGGGGACTCCATCGTGGTAGCCCCGGCCCTCACGCTGGCGGATCGGGAATATCAGATGCTGCGAAACGCCGCTCTGCACATCATCGATTCCCTGGGAATCGAAGGCGGCTGTAACGTGCAGTTCGCCCTCCATCCTGAAAGCTTCGCTTACGCGGTCATCGAAGTCAATCCCAGGGTTTCCCGTTCTTCCGCCCTGGCCAGCAAGGCGACGGGCTATCCCATCGCCCGCGTTGCTGCAAAAGTAGCGGTAGGATACCGTCTGGATGAAATCAGAAACGAGGTGACCGGGAAAACGAAAGCCTGTTTCGAGCCGGCGCTTGACTATGTGGTCGTCAAGTTTCCCCGCTGGCCTTTCGACAAATTCGTCTACGCCTCCCGAACCCTGGGTACCCAGATGAAGGCCACCGGAGAGGTCATGGCCATCGGCCGCAACTTCCGCCAGGCCCTCATGAAGGCCGTCCGGGGAGCTGAAATTTCCCGCGACTGCCTGTGGGATCCGGACCTTCGCCTTCTGGATCAGCGGGATCTCTTCCTGAAACTGGAAGACAAGGATGACGAACGGCTCTTCGCCCTCTATGAAGCTCTCTACCGGGGGATTTCCGTTCAGCAGCTGCATCAGATGACCGCTGTGGACGAATGGTTCCTCCACCAGCTGCTTTCTCTGGCCGATCTGGAAAAACGGCTGCGCAGCGATCCGCTCTCCCTTTCCCTGCTCCGGGAAGCCAAAGAGAACGGATTCCCGGACGGGGCCATCGCGCGAATCGCCGGAACCCCGGATTTCCCCCATCTGCCCGCCTCCTATAAGATGGTGGATACCTGCGGCGCGGAATTCGCCGCAGAAACCCCGTATTTCTACGGAGTCAGTCAGGAAGAAGACGAAGCGGCGGAGTTTCTGGAGCATCGCAAAGATCCGAGGCCCGTTGTCCTGGTACTGGGCTCCGGGCCCATCCGCATCGGGCAGGGGATCGAATTCGACTACGCTTCCGTCCACTGCGTCTGGTCGCTCCAAAAAGCCGGTTATGAGGTAGTCATCATCAATAACAACCCGGAAACTGTCTCCACGGATTTCAATCTGGCAGACCGCCTTTATTTCGAGCCCCTGACCCCGGAAGATGTGGCGGATGTCATCCGCATCGAACAGCCGGTAGGCGCGGTGGTTTCCTTCGGCGGTCAGACTGCCATCCGCCTCACATCCTGGCTGTCCGAAAACGGGATTCCCATCCTGGGGACGCCCGCAGACAGCATCGATGCGGCGGAGGATCGCGGGCGCTTCGGGGCGCTTTTGAAGGATCTGGGAATCCGCCAGCCTTCCGGCTGCGTGGTGCACACCCTGGAGGAAGCGCTGGAAGGTGCGAAGAGGCTGGGATATCCCGTTTTGCTGCGCCCCAGCTATGTGTTGGGCGGACAGAATATGATCATCGCTTTTTCCGAAGCCGACGTACGGGAATACATGGCCATCATTCTCTCCCACGAGAAGGACAACCCGATCCTCATCGACCAGTATCTGTCCGGCACCGAACTGGAAGTGGATGCCATCTGCGACGGGCATGATGTCCTTCTGCCGGGCATCATGGAGCACGTGGAGCGCGCCGGCGTTCACTCCGGAGATTCCATCGCGGTCTACCCGGCCTGGAACCTGACCCCTTCCCAGACGGAACGGATCGTAGAATATTCCACCCGGCTGGCGCTGGCGCTGCGCACGAAAGGGCTGATCAACATCCAATACGTGATCCATCAGGACGAGGTATATGTGATCGAGGTCAATCCCCGTTCTTCCAGAACGGTTCCCTATCTGAGCAAAGTTACGGGCATTCCGATGATCGATCTGGCCACCCGCGTCATGCTGGGAGAGCCTCTTGCGGATATGCCCTACGGTACCGGACTGCATCCTTCTTCCCTCTATTCGGCGGTGAAAGTACCCGTTTTCTCCTTCGAAAAGCTCTCCGGTCTGGACACACAGCTGGGACCCGAAATGAAATCCACCGGAGAGGTGCTGGGCATCGCTCCCACCCTGAGGGAGGCGCTGTACAAAGGACTTGTGGGCGCGGGTTACCCTTTGAGCCGTGAGGGAGGCGTCTTTTTCACCGTCCGGGATACCGACAAAAAAGAAGCGGTCGGCCTGGCCGAACGCTTCCTGGAACTGGGCTTTCATCTCTACGCCACCGCAGGCACCGCCCAAACGCTGCGGGAGCACGGCCTGGCCGCCACTCTGGTACATAAAATCGGAGAATCCGAACATGATACCGTCTCCCTTTTGGAGAGCGGAAAAATCAGCTATCTGATCTCCACCTCCGCCAAAGGCAGAATTCCCACCCGCAACAGCGTCAGAGTACGCCGCAAGGCCATCTCGCTCGGCATTCCCTGCTTCACCAGTCTGGACACGGCGGCGGCCCTGACGGATATCCTTCACTGCAGCTTCGATCCCGAAACCGTGGAGCCGGTGGACATCGTAACGTTGCCTCAACAGATCGTGTAATCGCCCGCTGAGGGTGCGCACTCGCACAAAAAGCAGCGTGTTGCCCGGCGGCAACCGCGCTCGGCGCGAGTGTGCGCCGAAGCGCACACTTTTTTATTTCTGTTCTTCTTCCTCTTCTGCCGCTTCTTCCGTCAGCCTCATCCCGGCGGTATCCGTCACAGGAAGGGAGAAGACGATAGCTTTCGCCTTGGTCGTCAGACCGGCTTTTTCCATGATGGCGTTCATGATGGGATTTTTGTTTTCCTTCTTTACCACCATGAAAATCATCTCCTTTTCCGACGCCAGAGAAACGCCCAAAAATTTTTCCGCCTTTTCGATGCCGGTTCCCTTGGCGTGAATCACCGTCCCGCCCGTGGCTTTGGCCTCCCGGGCTGCATCCATGATCATTTCCGTATACCCCTGATTGGCAACCACCACAAGAAGCTCATATTTCGTTTCCTTCAATTCGCTTTCCTCTCCTTTTTCATAGGCTCTTCCTTCCATCAGAAACTGCAGCTGTCTCTTTCCTCCCACGCTGCTGAAAGGGATGAGAAACACGATCCCGCTTCCCGGGATGTCGATCTTGATCTGTCGTTCCAGCCTCCTCTTGATTTCTTTCCATTCTTCCCCGCTCACAAAAGCGAACAGCACCGCTTTTTCAGTCGCTTCCAGCCCAAAGGCGTCCAGCATTTCCGATGCGGCTGTCCCCCGCCCCAGGGTCAGGAACGTAACGCTCACCTCATGTTCCCTGAAAAAGGCAAGAAAACGGCGGCTCTGGTTTCGGTCGCTGATCGTCGTCATCAGATATAAGGTACTCATACAGCTCTCCCTGCACATCCTTTCCGTTACAATTCGATAATGTCGTTTTCACCCAGCAACTCGAGAGACCATGCGGGAACCGGCTGCATCGCCGCCCTTTTCTCTCTGCGCTTCTCCATCATCCTCGAAGCCAGGCCCATCACCTGGATCGTGATCAACGGAGTCATAGCCACCATGGCGACGATTCCGAAAGCGTCCGTCACGATATTTCCGCCCACGACGGAACACGCACCCTGAGCCAGCGGGAGAAGAAAGGTGGCCGTCATCGGCCCGGAGGCGACGCCGCCCGAGTCAAACGCGATAGCCGTATAGATTTTGGGAACGAAAAAGGAAATTCCCAGCGCGATGGCATAACCCGGAACCAGAAACCAGAGAATGGAAATCCCCGTCAACACCCGTATCATGGCGATTCCCACAGAGATGCAGACGCCGATGGACAGCCCAGTCCCCATAGCCCGGGCCGAAATCGCTCCGTCCGTCATCTCCTCCACCTGTTTGTTGAGCACATACACCGCCGGCTCGGCTTTGACGATGAAATATCCCATCAGCATGGCGATGGGGACGAGCAGCTGCGGCCACTTCATCCCCGCCAGCATTTGTCCCAGATAGTTTCCTGCGGGCATGAAACCGACATTTGCGCCTGTCAGGAAAAGGACGAGACCGATATAGGTATAGACCAGGCCCACCAGGATTTTGACGAGCGCCCTTCCGGACAGTTTCAGTACAGTCACCTGAAACAGAAAAAAGAACACGATGATGGGAAGCAACGCCACAGCGATTTCTTCAATATAGGAAGGCAATCCGGTCCAAAACAGCGACCACAGCTCCCTGGAATCGCTCACGTCAGGCAGCACATAAGCCTCGTACGCGCCCTCCTGAGGGCGATAGAGCATCCCCAGGATCATCACGGCCAGAATCGGTCCGATGGAGCACAACGCCACCAGGCCGAAGCTGTCGTCCGCCGCATGGCGGTCGCTTCGGATCGCGGAAATACCGACGCCCAACGCCATAATGAAGGGCACGGTCATGGGCCCGGTGGTCACTCCTCCGGAATCGAAAGCCACGCTCAGAAAGTCCTTCGGGACGAACACAGCCAGCGCGAACACCGCCACATAGAACGCGACCAGAAGGGTCGGGAGCGCGATTCCAAAGAGCATACGCAAAAGAGCGACGACCAGGAAAAGCCCGACGCCGCACGCCACAGAAACCACAAGAAGCATATTCGGAACCGCCGGCACCTGCTGAGCCAATACCTGCAGATCCGGCTCGGAAATCGTGATGATGAAGCCCAGAAGGAAAGACAAAAGCACTACCGCCACGAGATTCTTACTCTTCGTCAGGCAGGAACCGACGCGCTCTCCCATGGGCGTCATGGCCAGTTCGGCCCCCAGTGTGAAGAACATCATTCCTACCATCAGCATCGCGGCTCCCAGCAGAAAGCAGAGCAGAATACTGGAAGAAATCGGCACCACAAAAAAGCAGAGCGCCAGCACGATTACGATGATCGGCAGGACGGCGCGAAGCGCCTCCTGCCATTTTTCTTTCAAATGTTTGCCAATCGCCAAAAAATACCTCCGCTTCTAAAAAATCTGAAATTGTACCCCCTGTTCCATCCTTTACAGGCCGATCCTGGAAAAGATCTCCTGATACGCTTCTTCCACGCCGCCCATGTCCCTGCGGAAACGATCCTTATCCAGCTTCTCGTGGGTCTTGATATCCCAGAAGCGGCAGGTATCCGGGGAAATCTCATCGGCCAGCACAATCTGATCCTTGAAGCGGCCGAACTCCAGCTTGAAGTCCACTAAAAGGACGCCGGCCTGTTCGAAAAACTCCTTTAAGATCCCGTTGACCGCAAAAGCCATCTTCGTGATCTGGTCGATCTCTTCCCTGGTGGCCAGACCAAGAGCCAGCGCATAGTAGTCGTTGATGAACGGATCTCCCAGGTCGTCATTCTTGTAGGAGAACTCCAGAGTAGGGCAAAGCAGCTGCCGTCCCTCTTCCACGCCGAGACGCTTTGCAAAGCTCCCAGCCGCCACGTTGCGCACGATCACTTCCAGGGGCACGATCTGAACGTGTTTCACCACAGTTTCCCGATCCGACAGTTCCTCCACGAAATGGGTGGGAATCCCCTTTTCCTCCAGACGTTTGAACAGGTAGTTGCTCATCCGGTTGTTGATCACGCCCTTGCCCGCAATAGTTCCCTTCTTCTGCCCGTTGAACGCGGTAGCATCGTCCTTGTAGCTGACGATCACCAGATCCGGATCATCCGTCGCGTAAACCTTCTTGGCTTTGCCTTCATAGAGCTGTTCTCTTTTTTCCATGATTTCCTCCGATTTTCTCCCGTCGCGGTGACGGTTTTATAGATTTGTGTAGCCCATCAAAGACCGATCCACCTCTCTGGCCGCCTGCGTTCCCTCTGCGATCGCCCGGACCACAAGAGACTGCCCCAGGTGCATGTCTCCAGCCACGAAAATTCGGGAATCTTCGGTCTGCCAGGAGCCGGCCTGTGTCTTAATATTGGACCTTCCATCTAATTGTACACCAAAACTGTCCGCAACGTAACCCTCACTTCCTAAAAATCCTGCGGCAATCAGGACGAGATCGACGGGAATTTCGGTTTCGCTGCCTTCTACCGAAACCATCCTGGTTCTTCCCGTCTTTTCGTCGGGCTGCGGAACCAGGCTCACCAGGCGGGCCGCCCTGACCTTTCCGTCCTGATCCTTCAAAAACTCCTTCACCGTGGTCTGATATTTCCTGGGATCCTGCCCGAATTGAAAAGCGGCCTCTTCCTGTCCGTAGTCGGTTTTCAGGACTTTGGGCCATTCCGGCCAGGGATTGCTATCGCTCCGACATTCCGGAGGTTTGGGCATCATTTCCAGCTGGAGCACGCTCTCCGCCCCGAGCCGGATGGCGGTGCCGACGCAGTCGTTTCCCGTATCCCCGCCTCCGATGACCAGCACTTTTTTCCCTTCCGCAAGCTCTTTTGGCACTTCTGCGAAATCGCTGTCCAGCAGGGTTTTTGTCACGGTCTTCAAAAAGTCCACCGCGAACCAAATCCCCGCCGCATCCCGGCCGGGCACCTCGATGTCCCTGGGATGGGAGGCCCCGCAAGCCAGCACGACGCGGTCATATTCCTTCAAAAGCGCTCCCCCGTCCGTATCCCTTCCGACGTCCGTATTGCAGCAAAACCGGATGCCGGATTCCTCCATCAGCCGGATCCGCCGGTCGATTACCGATTTTTCCAGCTTCATATTGGGAATGCCGTAGCGCAGAAGTCCGCCGGGCCGGTCGCTGCGCTCGTACACCGTAACGCTGTGTCCCCTCCTGTTCAGCAGGAGCGCGGCCGCCAGTCCTGCGGGGCCGCTGCCGATCACCGCCACCTTCTTGTGCGTGCGCACCGGGGCATCCGGCTTCACCAGGCCGTTGGCGAAAGCGTATTCGATAACAGCCCTCTCGTTTTCCTTCGTGGATACCGGATCTCCGTGCAGGCCGCAGGTACAGGCCGCTTCGCACAGCGCCGGACACACCCGGGAGGTGAACTCGGGAAGGCAGTGGGTTTTGGACAGCCGGATCCAGGCCTGTTCCCACAGTCCCCGATACACCAGATCGTTCACCTCCGGCACCAGATTGTGCAGCGGGCAGCCGGAAATCATGCCGGCGATAGACATTCCGGCCTGGCAGAAGGGAACGCCGCAGTCCATACATCTGCCGCCCTGTTTTTGCTGCTCTTCGGGCGAAAGCCGTCCGTGAAACTCCCGAAAATTTTGGATCCTCCGCTCAGGCGTCTCGACCTGGCCGACCTTTCGTTGATATTCCAGAAATCCTGTCGGTTTTCCCATGTTCTCCTCCTCTATTTTTCCGCAATCTCCGCATAGAAGGCTTCCGTCATGGCCTCCTGCGCGTTCATGCCCTGCTCTTCAAACTGTGCCGACAACTGCAGCAGCCTCTTGTAGTCCCCGGGAATGATCTTCTTGAACCGGGGCAGCCAGGCTTCGAAATCCGCCAAAATCCTCTGTCCCTTCGCGGAGCCGGTACAGGCCACATGGGCCTCGATCATCCGCCTCAGTTCTTCCCGGTCGTGGGCGTTTTCCACCTTTTCCGTCAGCACCATCTCCTTATTCAGGTTCTGATACAGGCGGCTCTCCTCATCCAGGACGTAGGCCACGCCCCCGCTCATACCGGCAGCGAAGTTCTTTCCCACGGGGCCCAAAACGGCCACCCGTCCTCCCGTCATGTATTCGCAGCCGTGTTCGCCCACGCCTTCCACCACTGCAGTGGCTCCGGAATTGCGAACCGCGAACCTCTCTCCCGCCATACCGGCGATATAAGCCTGACCGGAAGTGGCCCCATAGAGGGCGACATTTCCCACGATCACATTTTCTTCAGGCACGAATTTCGAGGCAGAGGGCGCAAAAACCGCCAGCTTGCCGCCGGAGAGCCCTTTTCCGAAATAATCGTTACTGTCCCCGCACAAGGACAGGGTGAGCCCTGCCGGCAGAAAAGCGCCGAAGCTCTGCCCGCCGGCTCCCGTGCAGTTGACGGTCAGCGTATCCGTCGGCAGGCCTTCCGGATGCAACCGGGTGATCCTGGCCCCCAGCAGGGTGCCGAAAGCCCGATCCGTATTGGTCAGTTTCACGCTGCAGCTGCCTTTCTTCCCGCGTTCCACCGCGTCTTTGACTTCCCGTTTCTTCCACAAAACCGCCTCGTCCTTCGCGTTTTCCAGCCTGAAATCATAGGCGCAGGCAGGATCGAAGACGCAGGGGACTCCCTCCGCAGCCGCCCTGCTGCCGAGGATTTTATCCAGGTCGATTTTCGCCCGTTCTCCGGACAGACCTTCTTTCTTTTTAAGCCGGTCGCTGCGGCCCACCATCTCATCCACGGTCCTGAACCCCAGCTTCGCCATATATTCCCGCAGCTGGCGGGCTATGAACAGCATGAAATTCATCACGTATTCCGGCTTTCCCGAAAAGCGCTCCCGCAGTTTCGGATTCTGGGTGGCGATCCCCACCGGGCAGGTATCCAGATTGCAGACCCGCATCATGGCGCAGCCCAGGGTCACCAGAGGCGCTGTGGCGAAGCCGAACTCCTCCGCGCCCAGCAGTGCGGCGATGGCCACGTCCCGTCCGCTCATCAGCTTGCCGTCCGTTTCGATGCGCACCCGGGTGCGCAGTCCGTTTTGCAGGAGAGTCTGATGGGTTTCCGCCAGCCCCAGTTCCCAGGGCAGCCCGGCGTTATGGATGGAGCTGACGGGCGCCGCTCCGGTGCCCCCGTCATAACCGGAGATCAGCACCACCTGAGCGCCTGCCTTCGCCACTCCGGCCGCCACGGTTCCCACCCCGGCTTCCGAAACCAGCTTGACCGAAATGCGCGCATCGCGATTGGCATTCTTTAAATCGAAGATCAGCTCCGCCAGATCCTCGATGGAATAGATGTCGTGATGGGGCGGAGGGGATATCAGGCTCACGCCCGGCGTGGAGTGGCGGGTTTTGGCGATCCAGGGATAGACTTTCCTCCCGGGAAGATGGCCGCCCTCGCCGGGCTTCGCGCCCTGAGCCATCTTGATCTGGATCTCCCGCGCGCTGACCAGATAACGGCTGGTGACGCCGAACCGGCCGCTGGCCACCTGTTTGATGGCCGAACTCCTGTCATCCTCCGTTCCCGCGGACCGAAGCCTCTCATCGCTCTCCCCGCCCTCGCCGCTATTGGATTTGCCATGCAGCCGGTTCATGGCCACGGCCAGCGCTTCATGCGCTTCCTCCGAAATGGAGCCGTAAGACATCGCCCCGGTCTTGAACCGACGGACGATGGACTCTTCGCTCTCCACCTCCTCGAGGGGGACGGGCTGATCCGGATAGACGAAATCCATCAGGCTGCGCAGATACCCGGTATTCTCCGCGTCCACCCGCTTCGTGTATTCCTCAAACAGCTCATAGCTGCCTTCCCTCGTAGCCTTCTGAAGCAAGTGGATGGTCTGAGGGTTGTATCTGTGTTCTTCCCCCTGACTGCGCATCTTATGCCGCCCCAGACAGGTCAGAGTCAGATCCGTCGCAAGGCCCAGCGGATCGAAAGCTCTGGAATGCTGGGCGTCGTTTTTGGCCGCGATATCCTCCAGAGAAATCCCGCCCACCCGGCTGGTAGTGCCGGTGAAATACCGGTCGATCACATCGCCGGCGATACCCAGTGCTTCGAACATCTGGCTGCCCTGATAGGACTGGATTGTGGAAATGCCCATTTTGGAAGCGATCCGCACGATCCCCTGCAGCACGCCCTGGTCATAGTCCTGCACAGCGGCATAATAATCCTTGTTGATCACCCCCTCCTCCACCAGCTGCCCGATGGTGGCGTGAGCCAGATAGGGATTCACCGCACAGGCGCCGTATCCCAGCAGGGTGGCGAAATGATGAACTCCTCTGGGTTCCGCGGACTCCAGGATCAGGGAAAGAGCCGTGCACTTTTTGGTGCGAACCAGATGTTTATGCACGGCGGAAACCGCCAGCAGAGACGGAATGGCCACGTGGTTTTCATCCACGCCCCGGTCTGACAGGATCACGATGTTCGCCCCTTCCCGATACGCCTTATCCACCGCCATGAACAAATGGTCCAGCACCCGATCCATGGGCGTGCTTTTATAAAACAGGATGGGGACGGTCTTCACGCAGAATCCGGGTTTTTTCATCGTCCGGATTTTGAGCAGATCCAGATCCGTCAGAATCGGATTATTGATCTTGAGCATATGGCAGTTTTCCGGCTTTTCTTCCAGCAAATTGCCGTTTTTTCCCACATATACCGTCGTGGAGGTGACGATCTTTTCCCTGGCCGCGTCGATGGGAGGATTTGTCACCTGCGCGAACAGCTGCTTGAAATAATAAAACAGCGGCTGATATTGGTCGGACAGAGCGGCCAGGGGCGTATCCACCCCCATTGCGCCGATCTGCTCCGTGCCGTTTAACGCCAGAGAATAGATGGTATCGCGATAGTCTTCATAGGTATACCCGAACGCTTTCTGCAGCCGGGCCCGCTCCGTTTTGCTGTAGGAAGGGATTTTTTCGTTGGGAATCTTCAGTTCCTGCAGGGAGACCAGATTGCTGTCCAGCCATTCCCCATAAGGCTCTTTTTTGGCGTAATATTCCTTTATCTCCCAGTCCTCCATCACTTTGCCCCGGTTCGTGTCCACCAAAAGCATTTTCCCCGGATGGAGCCGCTCTTTTTTGAGGATGTGCTCCGGCGCGATTTCCAGTACGCCCACCTCCGAGGACAGGATCAGACGGCCGTCGTCCGTGATATAGTAGCGCGAAGGACGCAGCCCGTTTCGATCCAGGATCGCGCCCATCAGGTCGCCGTCGGAAAACAGGATGGAAGCGGGACCGTCCCAGGGCTCCATCATGGTGGCATAATACTGGTAGAAATCCCGGACTTCCCGCGAGATGGTATCGTTATGGCTCCAGGGTTCCGGAATCAGGATGGATGCCGCCAGCGGCAGCTCCATCCCGCTCATCACGAGAAATTCCAGGGTATTGTCCAGCATGGCGGAATCGGATCCCCTGACATTGATCACCGGAAGCACCTTCGTAAGCTCATCCGCATCGAAGGCGGGCGCGCGCATGGTTTCCTCCCGCGCCAGCATTTTGTCCACATTGCCCCTGATCGTATTGATCTCCCCGTTGTGCACGATCATCCGGTTTGGATGAGCCCGTTCCCAACTGGGGTTCGTATTGGTGGAAAAGCGGGAATGCACGATAGCGATGGCCGAATCGTAATCCTCGTCCTGCAGATCCGCGAAAAAGGTCCGCAACTGTCCCACCAGGAACATCCCTTTATAGACGATGGTTCTGCTGGACAGGGAGACCACATAGGTGTTGTCGTTGCTCTGCTCGAAAACCCGGCGCACGATATAGAGTTTCCGGTCGAAAGCCTGCCCCTTTTCTACCCCCTCCGGTTTCTTCACGAAAGCCTGCCAGATGGAGGGCATGCACTCCCTGGCCTTATGCCCCAGTACGGAAGGATCCGTGGGCACTTCTCTCCATCCCAGGAATTCCAGCCCCTCCTTTTCCACGATGATTTCGAACATCTTCTTAGCCTGGCCGCGCAGCAGCTCATTGGCCGGGAAAAAGAACATGCCGACTCCGTATTCCCGTTCTCCGCCGGGCTCGATGCCGGACAGGGCGCATGCTTTCCGGAAGAAGCGATGGGAAATCTGTGTCAGGATCCCCACCCCGTCCCCGGTCTTTCCTTCCGCATCCTTTCCCGCGCGGTGCTCCAGATTCTCCACGATCTTCAGCGCATCCGCCACGATCCGATGGCTCTTTTCTCCTTTAATGCTGACCACCGCGCCGATTCCGCAGTTATCATGTTCAAAATCCGGGCTGTAAAGTCCCTGTGGTGTCCGATTCTGTCCCATCTTCCATCCTCCTTTTGCCGGAATCAGGAATTTCCTGTAAAACAGAAGAGGGCGTCAAAAATCTGCAGTCCGCAGATCCTTGACGCCCTTGTCAATTCCGGCTGTATTGATTCAAAAACAAAAAATGTATTCCATGCGTTTCAATATAAACCATTTGCGCCTATTTGTAAAGCGCTTTTTTCACAGCCTCCACAGCTCTTCCCGGGTGGCGGAAACCGCCCAGGCGCCCGCGTTCAGCGCCTCCAGAACGTCCGCCCTGTCCGAAAGCAGCCCGCCCGCGATGATGGGCACCCGGGTACAGGATCGGATTTCCCGGACGATTTTTGGCATGATGCCCGGCAGCACCTCCAGGGCGTCCGGAGAGACGGCGGCCAGCTGTTTTTTCGTATTGTTTAAGGCGATGGAATCCACCAGAAAAGTGCGCCATATCCCGATCATCCCCAGATCCATGGCGTGCCTGACCAGAGAGATCTTCGTGCTGATAATTCCCTCTGCCCTGGCGTTGTCCCGCAGGAACTCCACGGCGATCTCCCTGCTGCCGAGCCCCTGAATCAGATCCATATGGACGATCGGGACTTTGCCCGCGTCCCGGATCTTCCCCACCATATCCCCAACGGTACAGAGATTCCCATACAGAGTGAACACGATTCCGCAGTCCGTTTCCAGCGCTTTCCTGAGCCCTTCTTCGTCTTTTACCGCCGCAATCACCGGCGAAGCTTCCAGCAGATCCCGAAATCCCATCTATTTTTCTTCTCCGTTCTCCATTTTGTCCACCGTTTTCGTGGCCACGATGTCCGCTCCCGTCCCGGCGCAATCCGAAAGCAACACGTCCCCGATTTTCACCGGGGCCGAAACCCGCAGGGCGTGAATCTTTTCCATGCAATCGAAAATCCGATCCTTCGGGATCTCGCGGGACGTTTTGACCGATACCATGGAAAGCGCGCCTCCCGTCACCGGGACGCTGGCCGTCACCGTCCTCCTGGGATCCGTGACTTCGTTTTTTCCGTACTGCGCCCCTCTGGGGCAGCTGTTTCCGGATACCCGCTCCGGATGCTCTTCCTCCACCTGAAGGCGGCAGCCCAGAGGGCAACAGATACATGTGATTTCCCGAATCATTCTTCTCCCTCCGTTCTCCCCGCATCCTCCACGCGGATCTCGATCTCTTCCTGTCCCCTGCAGGCTTTCAGCTGCTCTTTGGTCAGAACCAGCTGTTCCATCTCGCCGGGTGCGAAGATTCGTTTTGTCCTCCTCCGGATGCAGTCGTGCCCGCAATAGACGGCGACGCTGCTGTCCCGATATACTCCATCCACCCGAAACCGAACGGTCACGCCTTCTTCCTTCTCCGCAGCGTCCAGATGCTGGGGGACGGTATAACGGATTCCCTTCCCGGCCCGGAGTGAAATAGCAGCGCTTTCCGACGGGAAGCCGGCTCCGTTCTGCGGGCTGTCATCCCGCGATCCGCCAGCCTCTTCTTTCCCTTTCTGCCGCTGAACCCACAGCGCCGCCTCCCTTCCGGCCAGGGCCGCTTCCTGGCTGACATAGTCCACCAGATCGTGAACATGCAGCACGTTGCCGCAGGCGAAGATCCCCGGAACCTCCGTCTCCATCCGCTGGTTCACACGAGGTCCCCCGGTCACCCGATCCATGGCTGCGCCCAGCCCTTCGGTCAGCTCGTTTTCAGGCAAAAGCCCCACAGACAAAAGCAGGGTATCGCATTCCAGCAGCTGCCGGGTTTGGGGAATCGGCTTCCTGTTTTCGTCCACCTGCGCCAGCACCACGCCTTCCACACGTTTCTTTCCCAGAATTTCCACCACCGTATGGCTCAGAAGAAGCGGGATCCCGAAGTCGTCCAGGCACTGCACGATGTTGCGCTTTAATCCGCCGGAATAGGGCATGATCTCCGCCACCGCCAGCACCTTCGTCCCTTCCAGCGTCAGACGGCGTGCCATGATCAGCCCGATGTCCCCGGATCCCAAAATCACCGCCCGCTTCCCCACGCAAACCCCTTCCAGATTCACCAGACGCTGGGCCGTTCCGGCGGAATAGATCCCGGCGGGACGGTATCCGGGGATGTTCAGCGCTCCCCTGGGCCTCTCCCGGCATCCCATGGCCAGAATAACGGCCCTCGCCGAAACCTGCACTATCCCTTCCCGGCGGTTCACATAGGTGACCGTCCTGTCCCGATCGATCCGGATCACCATGGATCCGCACCTGGTCTCGATCCCGGATCTCAAAACCCCCTGCAAAAAGCGATCCGCATATTCGGGCCCCGTCAGCTCTTCCCGAAAGGTGTGCAGGCCGAAGCCATTGTGGATGCACTGATTCAAAATCCCGCCCAGCCTGCTGTCCCGTTCCAGAATCAGGATCTCTCCGGCGCCGTTTTCCCGCGCGGCCAACGCGGCGGCCAGTCCGGCGGGCCCGCCGCCGATGATGACGATCTCATATTTCCTCATTCCCCCGTCCCCCTTTCCAGCAGCTGGGAACCGGCGCTGTTTTTCCGGATCTGCTCCATGGGAATGCCCAGTTCCCGGGCCAGGATTTCCATCGTCCCCGGCGTGCAGAATCCCGCCTGACATCTGCCCATGCCCGCCCGCACCCGACGCTTGATCCCATCCATGCTCCTGGCGCCCAGAGTTCGGGTGACGGCATCCCTGATTTCCCCTTCGCTGATTTCCTCGCACCGGCAGACGATGGTTCCGTAGGCGGGATCGTTCCGGATCAGTTCCGCCCGTTCCCGCAACGGCAGGGCCGCCGCTTTCACAATGCCCCTTCTGTTGGGATTGAAATCCGCCTTTTCCTCCGCTTTCGCCGCCCGGGCGATCTGCCCGGCCAGGAATCTGCCGATGGCCGGCGCAGCGGAAAGCCCCGGGGAATCGATGCCTGCCGCATCATAAAATCCGGGGGCCCCCGGCGCTTCTCCCAGGATGAAGTCGTCCCCCTCTTCCCGGGCCCGCAGCCCGGCGAAGGAAGTGATCACCCGGGAAAAAGGGATGTTCCTGACGCTCCTGGAAGACTTTTCCCTGACTTCTTCCAGCTCTTCAGCCGTGGTACGGGTGTCCTCTTTGTCTTCGATATCCACCGCAGTGGGCCCCACCAGCAGGTTGCCGTGGACTGTGGGCGTCACCAGAACCCCTTTCCCGAATCTGCCCGGCACCTGAAAGACCGTATGATCCACGCAGGTTCCCGCCGCCTTGTCCAAAAGCCAGTAGCTGCCCCTTCTGGGCGCGATGGAAATCTTCCGGTCGCTGACCATGTTGTGGAGGACATCCGCATACAGTCCCGCAGCGTTGACCACAAAGCGGGTTTGCAGGTTCCCCTGCGAAGTGTGGATCCGATAACCGGTCTCCGTCCTTTCCACCCCGTTCACCTGCGTCCCGAACCGAAACTCCACCCCGTTGTCACAGGCGTTTTCCGCCAGGGCGATGGTCAGCCCGAAGGGACAGACGATCCCGCCGTCCGGGGCGTGCAGGGCCGCATACACTTCTTCCTGCAGGTTCGGCTCCCTTTTGCGCGCTTCGTCCCCGCTCAGGATCCGAAGCCCCCTCACTCCGTTTTGCTCCCCCTGGGCCTTCAGCCGCTCCAGAACCGGCAGCTCCTCCTTTCCGAAACAGACTACCAGAGATCCGTTCCTTCGGAACTCGAAGTCCAGATCCTGCGCCAGCTGCTCCATCATACGATTGCCTTCCACGTTCATCCGGGCCTTCTGCGTGCCCGGCCGGGCGTCAAACCCGGCATGCACGATGGCGCTGTTGGCCTTCGATGTGCCGGAACATACATCCTCTTCCTTTTCGAGCAGGCAGATTCTCATGGCATAGCGGGACAGCTCCCTGGCGACGGCCGCACCCGTCACCCCGCCTCCGATGATGACCACGTCATATCTTTCTTCCACTCCGGATTCCTCCTTTTCATCAGATCCCCTCTCCATGGCTGCGACAGGAAACGAAATTCCCCATCGTATAAAAATGAGGACACAATGACCCTGTAAAGTCATATATGTCCTCCTGCTCTCTTCTCTCCTGGGATTCCTTTTTGAACTGATTTTATCTTATCACGCGGATGGCGGGATGTCAACGCCGGCAGAAATCTGAAGTGCCGGCCGCTCCATTTCGCCGTCTTTCAGTTGGCGACGCAAATAGTAATGAAAGTTTCTCGTTTTAGACAGCATAGCAATCAGTGTGAGTATCATAAATCCGAATAAGACTGTTTTCAGCATGCCGACCGGATTGTATCTGACTCTTCCCGTATGGTATTTCGGGATTCCTTTCAGACATTTCTCCAGATCCATTTCCTCCATAAAGCGGTCAAATGTCAGCACCGGATCACAGATATCCAGATAATCCGAAATAACACAAAAGAAGGACCTTGGCTTGTTTTTGACCCTTGGTCCTTCTTTCTTTTCAGGCTATGCTTTTTTCACAGCACCTTCGAAAACGATCCTCCTTTTTGTTCCAGCGTCCGAATCACCTTACACGGATTCCCCACCGCCAGACTGTTGGCCGGGATATCTTTTGTCACCACGCTGCCCGCGCCGATCACGCTGTTGTCGCCAATGGTGACGCCCGGGAGGATGATCGCCCCGGTACAGATCCATACGTTGTTCCCGATGGTGACCGGATGGGTATATTCCAGCCCCTCCAGACGCTGCTTCACATCCATGGCGTGTTCTTCCGTCACGATGCAGACATTGGGCGCGATGAAGACGTTGTCGCCGATGGTGATTTTCCCGCTGTCCATCAGTTTACCGTTCACGTTCATGAAAAAATTGTCGCCCACAGAAGTATTATATCCGTAGGTACAAAAGAGAGGCTGCTCCACCACGCAGTTGTCCCCCGCTTCCCCCAGGATTTCGCGGATGGCTGCCTGCCTGCCGCTGCGGTCCAGCGGATCCATGTTATTGTAAGCGTGAAGCTTTTTCACCGTCACATCCCGATCCGCTGAAAGCTCCGGGTCATTGGGCTGATACAAAAGTTCGGCGTATGATTTTTCCTTCTCCGTCATAATCCTTCTCCTTTTTTCTCACGGGCTCACTGCTCCACGTGCAAAAGCTCGTGGGAAGTATGGCTCAGCGGGCATTCGAAATACTCCCGATAGAGGGCCTGTACCTGCCCGTTCTCGTGCGAAAAGCGCAATGGCCGTTCACGATCCAGCTCATACAGCTCCTCGCCTCTCTCCGCGGCCAGCTCCATCCCGTCGTGAATGGGCTGCCCTCCGCCGCCCACGCAGCCGCCGGGGCAGGACATCACCTCCACGAAATCATAGGATACATTGCCATCGCGGATATCTTCCATCAGCTTTCTGGCATTGCCCAGCCCGCTCACCGTACAGGTCTTAAGCGTCTTCCCTCCCAGGATGAAATCCGCTTCCTTTCGTCCGTCGCTTCCCCGCACGGGCTGAAAGGCGTCGGCATCCGGGTTCTTTCCTTCCACCACGGCCCAGGCGGTCCGAAGCGCCGCCTCCATCACGCCTCCCGTCACGCCGAAAATCACTCCTGCGCCGCTGCTTTCTCCCATCAGATCATCGAAAGGCACTTCCTTCAACACGCGCGGATTGATATGTTCCGCCTTGATCATCCGCACCAGTTCCCTGGTGGTCAGCACGATATCCACGTCCGCCAGCCCGTCGCGGTTCTTCATGGAAGGCAGCGCAGCCTCCCCCTTCTTCGCCACACAAGGCATGACGGAAATACAGCAGATATTTTCCGCCGGAATTCCTTTCTTTTTCGCGAAATAACTTTTCACCGCAGCGCCGAACATCTGCTGGGGTGATTTGGCTGTCGACAGATTGCCCCGGTACTCGGGCCAGTTCTCCCGGATGAACGTCACCCAGGCCGGGCAGCAGGAGGTGAACATAGGCCAACGATATTTTTCCGGTTCCGAAAGCCGTTTGAGCAGCTCATTGCCCTCCTCCATGATGGTCAGATCCGCTGCGAAGTTCGTGTCGAACACGTAATCGAATCCGATCCTCTTTAAGGCGGCCGCCATCCGCCCTTCTGTGGCTTCTTCTTTCGAAAGCCCCATTTCCTCTCCCCAGGCGGTGCGCACCGCAGGCGCCACCTGGACTACCGTCACCTTTTCAGGATCCGCCAGGACATCGAACACCTTCGGGATGTCGTTACGCTCCCGCAGCGCTCCGGTCGGGCAGTGGGTAATGCACTGACCGCACAGGGTACATCCCGACTCCTCGATGGTGCGATTCAAAGAAACGTCCACGGTAGTTCTGGACCCCGTATTCTGCACGTCCCATACCTTCATCTGCTGGACATTTTCGCAGATCTGCACGCAACGCATGCATTTGATGCACTTTCCGAAATCCCGGATCAACGGGAAGTCCTGGTTCCAGGGCAACTCCATCACTTCTTTTTTGAAGGGGACTTCCACGATCCCCAGATCGTTGGAGAGCTTCTGAAGGCTGCAGTTTCCGCTGCGCACGCAGGTCGCGCAATGGCAGTCGTGCTGGGATAAAATCAGTTCCACATTGGTGCGCCGAACCGCGCGAACCTTCGGGGAATTGGTGAAAATTACCATTCCTTCCTCTACCTTGTTGTTGCATGCGGTGATGAGCTTGACCTTTCCCTGCAGCTCCACCACACAGACCTTGCAGGCGCTGATCTCGTTGATCCCCTCCAGATAGCAGAGATGAGGGATGTCGATGCCCAGGCTCGCCGCCGCCTTCATGATGGTCGTCCCTTCCGGGACGTTGCAGTCGAAGCCGTCTATTGTCAGATTTACCATATCGCGGCCCTCCCTCCTTTCAGAATACCGTATCCGTAGTGATCGCATCGCAGGCATCTGGCCGCTTCCTGGCAGGCCTCTTCCTTCGTCATGCCGCACTCAAACGCGTCGAAATTCTTCTTTCTCTTCCCAGCTTCCTCTTCGGACAGCTGCACGCGCCCGCATGGATGCTTATCGTCATAACGCACCTGTGGAATCTCCACGTCACAGGAAATGACGTGATGATACCCCAAATATTCGTCGATGTTGGCCGCCGCCACTTTCCCCGCCGCGATGGCGCGGATCACGGTGGCCGGGCCTGTGACGCAGTCTCCCCCCGCATAGACGCCGGGAATTTCTTTAACTTCACTGCCGCTCATGGCCTCGATGGTGCCTTTTTTCACCGCCAGCCCGGACTCTTCAAAGTGCCTCGTGGCGATTCCCTGACCGATGGCCACCACCACGATATCGCAGGGAATCCTCTGTAAGGGCAGATCCGCCTGCACCGGACGGGCTCTTCCCCAGGCGTCTATGGGCCCGATGATCTGGGGCTGTACCCACAACGCCGTCACGTTTCCTTTTTCGTCCGCCTCGATCCGCTCCGGCGCTTTGAGGGTATAAAGCTCCGCTCCTTCCGCGATGGCTCCTTCCACCTCTTCCGGCAGGGCCGTCATATCGTCCTGGCGACGGCGATAAGCGATTCCCACCTTTTTCGCGCCCAGACGGATGGCGGATCGGGTGCAGTCCATGGCCACGTTCCCGCCGCCGATAACGATCACCGTCTTATCCTTAAAGTCCGGCATATTCTCCTCGCCGATGTTCCGGAGCATCTCCACCGCGGAAATAACCCCGTTGGAATCCTCCCCCTCTATACCGATCTTCTTATCTGTGTGCGCGCCGATGGCGATATACACCGCATCGTATTCCCTGCGGAGCGTTTCAAACGGGATCTCCCCTTCCCCGTTTCCGATCCTGGTATTGCGATGGACTTCCACTCCGGTGGACAGGATGGCATCGATGTCCTCCTGCAGGCGGTTTCTCGGGAAGCGATAGTTCGGAATCCCGTAACGCAGCATACCACCCAGCCTTTTATGCGCTTCAAAGACCACGGCATGATGCCCCATCAGCTCCAGGTAATAGGCCGCCGACAGCCCGCCCGGGCCGCCTCCGATGATCGCCACCCGCTTGCCGGTAGAAGGCGCTTTCTCCGGAACCGGAACCCGATCGGCCCGGGCGTTGTCCACCGCCATACGCTTCAGGCCCCGGATATTGACAGAGCTGTCGATCATATTCCTGCGGCATCTGGCTTCGCAGGGATGCTCGCAGATCAGCGCGCAGGCCGTCGGAAACGGATTGTCCTTGCGGATCAGCTTCACCGCATCCGCATACCGTTCTTCTCCCACCAGCGCGATATAGCCGGGAATATCCACCCCGGCCGGACAGAGCGCCACGCAGGGCACGGGCTGTGTGATGTGATAGGAACATTTTCCATGTTCGATGTGATGCAAGTAATCTTCCTTAAACCCCCTCAATCCTGCCAGAACCATATGGGCCGCCTCGTATCCGATGGCACAGTCCGCCGAATCCGTAATGTGATTGGCAGTGTCCTCGATCAGATCCAGCGTCTTCAAATCGGCCCGCCCATCCAGAACGTCTTCCAGCAGATTCTGCAACTGTCCCAGCCCTACCCTGCAGGGCACGCATTTTCCACAGGTCTGAGCATGACAGAGCTTCAAAAAGGAAAGCTGCAGATCCACCGGGCAAAGCCCCGGCGGGCTGGCTACGATATGACGCTCCAGATCTTTGTACAGGCGCTCGACCGTAAGCTGCGCCCGGTTGGGTGTGTCAATTTTCAATCGGCTCATAAATATGTATTCCCTCCTTCCCCGATGTTCTAATTATATCGTTTTTTGTCTCCCTTCACAATGAATTTTTCCCTCTGTTTTGTTCAAATTTACAATATATCCGACAACGTTTTTTCAGAATACCCGTCAGTATTCACTGAAAATCCGGAGCTTTCGGAACCTTTCTGCATCTCCCGCATATTCTGAAACAGAGGGACCTCTTCGCAGTCCCCGCTTTTTTCAATAGGAGTGAACTTCTGTATGTTTGGATTCTGGAATGGAAACTGCAGAGGGAGAAACTGCGGCGAACCGGACGCCAACCGGCCCTGCCCGGAAAAGTGCCCGCCTCCCTGTCCACCCCCCTGTCCGCCGGGCCCCCCAGGGCCAGCCGGTCCGATGGGCCCGCCGGGAAGGCCGGGGCCGGCTGGCACAACCGGCCCGACGGGCGCGACGGGGAACACGGGCCCAGCAGGCCCTGCGGGTGTGACCGGCCCTGCTGGCCCGACTGGCTCCGCTGGGCCCTCTGGTCCGCGGGGTATTACAGGTGCCACGGGTCCGACCGGTCCGGCTGGCATCACCGGGGCAACCGGTCCGGCTGGTAAGACAGGAAATACCGGCCCCACAGGCCCGACCGGCCCGACGGGCAGTGCAACTCCCGCAGAATTTCTAACCGCATATTCCACCCCTTCCCAGCCCGGGAACAGCGGCTCGGCGCTGATTTTCGACCGAAACGGAACGACATCCGGAGATGCTATCGCCCATGCGCAAAACAGCGCAGACGTAATCATTCGGAAAACAGGCTCCTACCAGATTTCCTTCCACGGCATCGTAGCGCCTGTTTCAACGGATACGTTCCCCGCTTCGATCCAGCTCTATCTGACACAGCAGAGGGCTCAAGTACCCGGCGCCGCCGCTCTGCATGTGTTTCAAAACGCTGCCCAAACCGCCTCCCTCTCCTTTTCGCAGATCGTTCGGGTGAGCGCGGTTCCCACTACTTTAAACGTAATCGGCTCCGGTGAAACTTTTCTCTATTCCCTGATCGGCATTACGGCTGTAAAAATCGGATAAGCCGGCGCAAAAGAGGGACGCGGTCAGCTTTTTACAGCTTTCCGCGCCCCACCTTTTTCCTCTTTTTTATTATGTGAGTTTCGATAGCCCCAAATCTTTCCGGAGCAGGAAGTTCCGCAGTCTCTCTTTCTTCTGCCGTCCGATCGTCACCGGGGGCGAATGGCCTCCCAGGCTTCGTCGTCGAACTTTCTGTCCTTAAAATAGTAGGGTCTGTCCTCTTCCGTGATCTCACGGATCACCCGGCAGGGATTGCCGGCGGCGATCACCCAGTCCGGAATGTCTTTCGTCACCACGCTGCCCGCGCCGATCACCGTATTGCTCCCGATATGAACTCCAGGCACGATGACCGTATTTCCGCCGATCCAGACGTTGTCCCCGATAGTCACTCCGATCCCATACTCATAGGCGCTGTTTCGGGAATCCGGGTGCACCGGATGTCCTGCCGTATAGATCGCCACGTTGGGCGCCATCTGGCAGTTGTCCCCGATCTTCACCTTCGCCACGTCGATAATCGTGCAATTATAATTGGCGAAAAAGTTTTTCCCCACCTCGATGTTGAACCCGTAGTCGCAATAAAACGGCGGATTGATGAACGCCCCCTCCGACTTTCCCAGCAACTCCTTCACGATCTTCGCGATCTCTTCGAAATCGGATCGATCCGCGAAGTTGAGCCTCTGCAGGATCTTCCTGCTCTCCCTCTGCTGCTCCATGATCGACGCGTCCGAAATATACGCCATCTCCCGATCTCTTCTGGTAATGTTATCCACTTTTTTCATTCCTCCCTTTCAGGGCCGTGAAGCCCGGTTCTCATCCATCATAATGCCTGAAAAGGAAATGGGCAATCAAAAGTTTCGCATCAAAGACGGGGAAATGTCTATCCGTACAATACACTGTTTGGCTATGCGCCTGTTTTCTCATTATCCGGTTCTTCACCATAAACTTCCTCAATCAGGGGAAAAGCGCTCCACGCCTTGGGCCAGCCGCAATAGAAAGCAAGCTGCGTCACAATTTCGACAGCTTCCTCCTTTGTTATTCCATGTTCTTTCCCCAAAGCGAGATGGGATTTTAGCTGGGGATAAAGCCCGGCGGAGAAAAGAGCTGCGATCGTGACCATGCTGCGGTCTCTTGCGCTGAGTTCTGCCTCTCTGGACCACACTTCTCCGAACAGAACGTCATCATTCAGTTCCGCGAATTTAGGGGCGAGTTTTCCGCCATCCTTCTTCGCCCTGCAGCGGCTGTTGCGACCCGGAGCCTCATTCCGGTTACTCATGGATATTCATGCCGCAGAGGGCCTTAACGAAGCCCGGATCATCATGGTTTACGATCTCACTGTGCCCAAGATCCTTGGAAGCGATTTTCTCCATTTCCTCATCGGTCAGTTGGAAATCCCAGATGTCGATGTTCTGTTCCATCCGCTCCACATGCACCGATTTTGGAATGATGGAGACGCCGCGCTGGGCGTTCCAGCGGAGTACCACCTGGGCTGCGCTCTTGCCGTACTTTTCGCCGATCTCAGTCAACTCCGGATCGGTGAAAATGCCGTGCCTGCCCTCGGCCAGCGGCCCCCAGGCCTGAGGCGCCACGCCGTAAGCCTTCATATTTTCAACAGCTTTCTGCTGGACGAAGAAGGGATGCAGCTCCACCTGGTTGACAGCGGGGATGATATCCACATTTTCGCAGAGGTTGGTCAGAATTGCCGGATAAAAGTTAGCTACGCCAATAGCCTTCGTCAACCCATCTTTATATGCCTTCTCGATTCCACGGTATGCCGCGAAGTAATCTCCCATAGGCTGATGGAGCAGAACCAGATCCACATAATCCATATTCAGCTTTTTCAGAGAAGCCTTTACCGCCTCATAGGCCGTCTCCTCAGTTTTCTGATCCTGCACCCATACTTTGGTGGTGATGAACAGTTCTTCTCTGGCAGTCAGGCCGTCCGCGATCGCGCGGGCCACGCCCTTGCCCAGGGCCTCCTCATTCATGTAGGCAGCCGCTGTATCCAGCAGACGGTAACCGGTCCTGATGGCGTCATAGACCACCTGCTCACACTGAGTTGGATCGGGAATCTGGAACACGCCAAACCCCTCCAGCGGCATCTTTGCACCTGTGTTCAAAGTTAAGAATTCCATAAAATTACCTCCTGATTATTTGCTTCTACGATCTCACAAAGGCTGATATTCTCGTTTCGGTACCTGGCATGGGGATTTTTCTCCGGTATCTTCAGACGAATGGCCATCATCGGGCAGGAATGAATGCAGGCCATACAGCTGATACAGCCGTCACTGCTTACGACACTTCTTTGCCCCTCCAAATGAAAACATTTTTTCGGGCAGACTTTTGCGCAGATCCCGCAGCCAATGCACTCTTCTGTAATTTCGTAAAGATCATGAACTGCGCCGGATCCCATCCGGGCAATATGGGACAGAAATGCCTTATGCACGTTCCGATCATTTTCCGTGACCGGCGAAATATAGGCTTTCTTTTGGGCAATGTCCGTCTGAATACGTCGAATCTGTTCCTCCACTTTTTTATCCAGTCGCTTCTGCTCCTCCATGTCAAACCCTGGCAGAAAATTATCTGCCATCAGGATCACATCGATATAGGCCGGGTGAATCCCGAGGCCTTCCACATATTCTTTCGCAAGCTCTGCCGCACCGCCGTGCCGGTTGCCATAGGTAAGCAGAATATAAAAGTAATCCGTCTCAAACCGCGAAGCCTTCAAAAATTCCTTAACCAATTCCGGCATCTCATGGCCGAATACCGGGCACACGATACCGATTCTGTCTGCAGCATATATTTTTTTATGATCATGAATCGCCTGCGCAATACTGATTCTGCAGTCGTCCATCTGCTTTGCCACATACAGACTGTTTCCCGTGGCAGTAAAATAGAAAAGCATTTTATTTCCCGTATCCTTATCCTTTCCTTTTGAACATTTGCCCGTTGATTGAAAAGTCAGCCGCACTCTGCTATAATTCATTTTGATGTTACAGGTGTGCCTTTTCTCTTCATATCTGTCTCAAATTATAGAGACTTCCGGTGAAAAGTACACTGCTAATGACGAATATTACTATCAGTTCTATTTATACTCAGAGGTAGGCTACATGATTGAACTTTACGAATTGCGCCAATTTGCTGCATTCGCAAGTGCCGGCACCCTTCTGGAGGCTGCAGAAATTTTGCATCTTTCTCAACCGGCATTGAGCCGAAATATGAAAAAATTAGAGGAAGATCTGGGGATTCCGCTGTTTATCCGCAGAAAAAACCGGCTCGAACTAAATGAAAACGGGAAATATGTTTTCACACTTGCCCAAAAATTACTGACTGATGCGGATTCCCTCGTCGAAAAAGCGCAGACCTACGACCGAAAGAATCGAACAATTTCTTTTGGGGTCTGTTCCCCGGCACCCAGTTGGTTAATTTCACCGCTGCTCGGAAGTCTGTATCCGAACAAAACGCTCCAAACTGAGATCGTCGAAGAATCGCTGCTTTTGTACGGTCTGGAGAACGGAATGTATCAGTTGATCGTTCTTTCTCATAAACCGGAAGGCGAACAATACTTTACAAAAATATGCGGTAAAGAATCCCTGATGTTTGCCTTACCAAAAGGGCATCGGTTTAGCAGGCGGAAAAGTCTTTCTTTTAAAGAAATGAACGGAGAAAATATGATTTTAATGAATGATATAGGCTTTTGGAATTTTGTCCGCACAGAGAAAATGCCGGATTCCCGCTTCTTAACTCAGTGCGATCGATTCAGTTTTAACGAATTGGTGCGTTCCTCTACTTTGCCTTCTTTCACCACAGATCTGGCCAAAAAGTATCTTGCGACCGAGAACAATCGTATTGAAGTGCCTATCTCCGATCCAGAAGCCCGCGTGACTTATTACCTTGTATGCCTGAAAGAATCCAAAAAAGAGTTCCGTTCCCTATTTTCGATTCTGTAAATTGGGGAAAATTTTATTTTCCCGGCTGCTATCTTTTGGAGTGTGCGGGGCGAATCATCAACAGGACTATGCCGACGGCAAATAATCCGCACTGGACGACAAGGACTGCTGCCGGTATGGAGAACGCAGGGTCTAAGGTCCCAAGCGTTAGCGGGTAATCGTCAAAGAACTGCCCATTCCAAATTTTCAGGACGTCGGGCAGCGGTAAAGCCATACACACGTAGGGAGCCAACATCCATACATAGACCAGCCAGGGCCGGACCCGGCCTAACAGCCAACCGCTCCCAAGCGCAAATGTCAGCGCCGGAACCAGTGTGATCAAAACCGGAAAAAGCAGTTGTTCCCAACCGTACCAACCAAAATACCGTCCGTAAAAGAACGCGGCCTCCGCGATACAAACCAAAGCCAATAATCCGGTTCCGGTTAAGGCTGCGGCGTATCGGGCCAGGACATACCGTCTCGGAGAAACCGGGGCAGCATCCGTGAGGATGTCTGCCCGCTGCGCTTTACCGGATGTGAAGAATGTCAAAAAGAAAAGGGCTCCAATCCACAGCAACGAAATCATACGGCTCAGGTAATCCCCAAAGCTCCAGGGAGAGAATGGGGCGGTGTGAGACACCCCTGAAATGGTCACGCCGTTCAGCACCTGCCATCCATAAAGCAGCAGGATCAGCAAAAGGCCAAAAAAGAATTTGTTCCACAACAGGCGTTTGCACTCATATTGAAATATCTTAATCAAGGTTCAGATCCTCCTCT
>QAKV01000012.1 GCA_003343625.1 Clostridiales bacterium | reverse complement strand
TCTGATTTCCAAAAAGAATAGGGATAAATCGTTTTACAAAGCCGCCCCGCGGGCCGGATCGATCCGGCCCGCGGGGCGGCTTTGTACGATTCTTGACAGCGCGGGCGGCGTTTGATATGATAACATCGATGTAATATTTTTGTAATAAATCGAAATATGGCGGAAAGAAATGTTGTTGTCGGAGCGGGAGTATCATGGAAAAAGGCGGAATTTTGCGGAGGGGAGTTTTTTGGGCAGCGGGTATCTTCCTGCTGCTGGGTTTGCGCACGACTGCGCAGGCGCAGGAAGAAAAAGGCGCGGGCAGCTGGAGGGAAGGGGCGGGCGTTGCAGCCTTGCTGGATCCCGGGATCCAGCCGGAGGAAGAGAGCGTTTCGGAGCCGGAAGAGACAGCGGAGTCGGAGAACGGTTTTGGATCGGAAAACGGAGAGGAAAGTGAGTCTGAGACCGGGAGTGAAAGCGGGGCGGATGAGGAAGACGAGGCGGGCGGCCTCGTGATGGCGGATGTCACCGACGTGCTGAACGTGCGGGAGGAGCCTGACAGCGAAGCGAAGCTGGCGGGATATCTGTATGCCGACTGTGGCGGTACGGTCCTGGAGCGGCGGGATGGTTGGACGAAGCTCGTTTCCGGGGAACTGGAAGGCTGGGCGAAGGATGACTTTCTGCTCTTTGGGGAAGCGGCGCAGGAAGCCGCAAAGAACGAGGGAAGAACCATAGCCAGGACCACGACGGGAGCGCTGCGGATCCGCAAGGAACCGTCTTCCGAAGCGGGAGTATATGATCTGTTGGAAGAAGGTGCCGAATACGAAGTGGTGGATGACAGCCAGCTGGAATTCAGCGAAGGGAAGACTGTGCCGGAAGGCTGGGTGGCGGTGGATTACGGCGGGAAAACCGGTTATGTCTCCGCGGATTATGTGGAAGTGGAGTTCCTGGTGGACTACGGGGAGACGGTTTCTCAGGTACAACAGCGACAGGAAGAAGCACAACAGGCTCAGGAAGCGGCCGAACGGGCGAAACAGGCGGCTGAGGCGCAGAAAGCTCAGGCCATGGCGGCAGCGGACGATGTCCTGCTGGCCGCTCTGATTCAGTGCGAGGCCGGGGATGAGCCTTATGAGGGACAGGTGGCCGTCGGCGCTGTAGTCATGAACCGGGTCAAAAGCGGCGCTTATCCCGATACGATCCGGGATGTGATTTTCGCATCCGGACAGTTCACGCCCGCCGGCAGCGGCCAGCTGTCCCGCGTTGTGGCCTCCGGGACGGTGAAATCTTCCTGCCTGCAGGCCGCCCGGGAAGCCATCGGAGGGGTGTCCCCCGTTGGGAGCGCGACCCACTTCAGAAGGGCGGGAAGCCGGGAAGGAATCGTGATCGGCAACCATGTGTTCTGGTGAGGAATTTTGTTGAATATCCTGCTGAAGTATAGTATCATAAGAACAGGTTTCCAGGAAAGGAGGCATCCGCTATGATGGAAGTGATCATCTGGCTGGTTCTGCTGGTCGCGCTGGTGGTGATCGAAGCTGCAACGATGGGACTGACCACGATCTGGTTCGCTGCGGGCGCGCTGGTCGCGCTGATCGCGGCTGCGTGTAACGCGCCGCTGTTCGTTCAGATCGCACTGTTTCTGGTCGTATCGATCCTGATGCTGGTATTCACGAGACCTGTCGCCATGAAATATTTTAACGGGGATCGCGCGAAGACCAACGTGGAGAGCCTGATCGGCAAAAAGGGTGTCGTCACCGGCGAGATCGATAATCTGAAGGGCTGCGGTCAGGTCACTCTGAACGGGATGCAGTGGACTGCGCGTTCCGCTGCGGCTGACGGCAGAATCCCCGAGGGAAACGTGGTGACGGTACGGGCGATAGACGGAGTGAAGCTGATCGTGGAGCCGGAAAAGGCGGCCGGCTGAGGATGCGGCCGTTAAGACTGATGCGGCGATAGTCCGCAGGAGAGAGGTGGGTAATATGTTTTTAGGGATTGTTTTACTGATTTTGCTGATTCTGGCCATTCTGATCGTGGCATCCTGCATCAAAATCGTTCCCCAGGCGCAGGCCTATGTGGTGGAGCGGCTCGGAGCCTATCAGGATACCTGGGGCGTAGGCCTTCATCTCAAGGTCCCGATTATCGACAAGGTGGCCAAGAGAGTCCTGCTGAAGGAGCAGGTCGCGGATTTTCCGCCGCAGCCCGTGATTACGAAGGATAATGTGACGATGCGGATCGATACGGTGATCTTCTTCCAGATCACGGATCCCAAGCTGTTTACCTACGGCGTGGAAAATCCGATCATGGCCATCGAGAATCTGACCGCTACCACGCTGCGCAATATCATCGGCGATCTGGAGCTGGATCAGACGCTGACTTCCAGAGAGACGATCAACGCCAAGATGCGGGCATCCCTGGACGTGGCCACGGATCCCTGGGGCATTAAGGTCAACCGCGTCGAACTCAAGAATATCATCCCTCCGGCGGCCATCCAGGATGCCATGGAGAAACAGATGAAGGCGGAGCGGGAAAGAAGAGAAGCGATCCTGCGGGCCGAAGGCGAGAAGAAATCCACCATTCTGGTGGCGGAAGGAAAGAAAGAATCCGCGATTCTGGAGGCGGAGGCGGAGAAGCAGTCCGCGATCCTGCGCGCGGAAGCGGAGAAAGAGAAGATGATCCGGGAAGCGGAAGGCGAAGCGGAAGCGATTCTGAAAGTCCAGCAGGCGACTGCGGACGGCCTGCGCTACATCAAGGAAGTGGGCGCGGACGATGCCGTCTTAAAGCTCAAAAGCCTGGAGGCGTTTGAGAAGGCGGCCGACGGGAAGGCGACCAAGATCATCATCCCTTCCGAGATCCAGAACATGGCCGGCGTGCTGGCCAGCGCAAAAGAGCTCTTAACAGAAAAATAGATCGAAAAGAGGCTGTTGCATTTGCCGCACACTGGTGTCAAGTCAATGTAACAGCCCCTGCATTTTTAGCGGAGAAAGGACGGAAAAACGCATGGATCTGAAAGGTCGCCATTTTTTGAAACTACTGGATTATACGCCGGAAGAGATCGAATATCTGGTCGATCTGGCCGCGAAACTCAAGGGGATGAAAAAGGCGGGCATTCCGGTGGATACCCTGCGGGGGAAGAATATCGCCCTCATTTTTGAAAAGACCAGCACGAGAACCAGGAGTTCCTTCGAGGTGGCTGCCCATGACCTGGGGATGGGAACCACCTATCTGGATCCCTCCAGCTCCCAGATCGGCAAAAAGGAGAGCATTAAGGATACGGCCCGGGTACTGGGAAGGATGTTCGAAGGGATCGAATACAGAGGATACGGACAGGATGTGGTGGAAGAATTGGCAAAATATGCGGGAGTTCCCGTGTGGAACGGTCTGACCAACGAATTCCATCCTACTCAGATGCTGGCCGATCTTCTGACCATCAGGGAGCATCTGGGGAGAATCAGGGGGGTTCGTCTGGTTTATATGGGTGACGCCCGGTATAATATGGGAAACTCTTACATGGTTCTGTGCGCCAAGATGGGGATGCATTTTACGGCCTGTGCGCCCTCCCGCTATTTCCCGGATCGGACGCTGGTGGAGCAGTGCAGGCGGATTGCGGCGCAGACGGGCGGCAGCGTCACGCTGACGGAAGATGTGATGGAAGGGACCAGGGGTGCGGACGTGATCTGCACGGACGTATGGGTTTCCATGGGCGAGCCGGATGCGGTTTGGGTGGAACGCATCGAAGATCTGTCCCCTTATCAGGTGAACAGGGATGTGATGAAGAATGCGGGAAACGCCATCTTCATGCACTGCCTTCCCGCTTTTCATGACCGCAATACCCAGATCGGACGGGAGATCGGCGAGCGGTTCGGTATCTACGAGATGGAGGTGACGGACGAGGTGTTCGAATCCGAGGCGTCCGTGGTGTTCGACGAAGCGGAGAACCGTATGCATACCATCAAGGCGGTGATGGCCGCTACCCTCGGCTGGAAGGAGCGGCAGGGCTGAGGATATGCTGGATGAAAAGAAACTCGGAGAAGCGCTGAAGGGAGGATGCTGGGAAGGCAGGGCGATCTGCCTGGAAACGACAGACTCTACCAATGCGGAGGCGAAACGGCGGATTCCGGAAACGAACGGTCGGATTCTGGCGGTGACGGCCGAACAACAGACGGCCGGAAGAGGGCGGAGAGGGCGTGCCTGGATTTCGCCCCCGGGACAAAACCTGTATTTCAGCGTCCTTCTGCAGCCGGATCTCCCCTCTCAAAGCGCGTCCATGCTGACGCCGGCGGCGGCGCTGGCGGTATGCCGGGCCCTCAGGGCCGCGGATGTGCAGGCCCGGATCAAATGGCCGAATGACGTGGTGATTGGAGGAAAGAAGACGTGCGGCATCCTGACGGAGCTGTTTTTCAGCGGGGACGGCGGTTATTGGATGGTGACGGGGATCGGCATCAACGTCAACCAGGAGAAGTTCCCGGCTGAAATCGAGACGGTTGCCACGTCTCTGAAGAGGGAGAAAGGCCGGGAATACGGCCGGGAAGAGCTGTTGGCCTGCGTGCTGAACGAGCTGACGAACTGCTTTCAGTCCGTCTGTTCATCCGGAGATCTTTCCGCGCTGCGGGAGGAATATGAAGGGCTGTTGGCAAACCGGATGGAGCGGGTGGAAGTGTTGGATCCGGCGGGAAGCTGGAAGGGGACAGCGCTGGGCATCGACGATACCGGACGGCTGCTGGTGCGCCGTAACGATGGTTCCGTGGAGGCGGTGTTCGCGGGGGAAGTATCGGTGAGAGGAATTTACGGATATGTCTGAATCTGCACAGAAGGGCGAGAAAATTGTGCTCTGCGGAGCCAATGCTTACGAAAAAAAATACTATTTTAACCCGCAGTTTTCCGGGATTCCGCAGTCCGTGCAGGAGGAGCTGCACATCATCTGCGTGCTGTTTACGGCGGAAGTGGGAGGGATTTTCACCATCGTATTCGAGCCGGATGGAACCCTCGCTTTCGAGACGGACGCGGCGGAAGATGACCTGCTCTACGATGAGATTTCCAGCGGGCTTTTGGTGGGAGAGATCCGGAGGAATCGGCAGGAGCTGCTGGAATCCCTCCGCCTCTATTACCGTGTTTTCATATTGAAGGAAGATATGTCTGCACTGTTGGAGGAAGGCGATTGAAAATGCGCTCGATAACGCATTTTTCAATCCGGTTTTGTGACGCTTCGGAATGGAGGTAAAAATGATTCTGGTTATCGATGTAGGGAATACGAATATTACGTTTGGCGTCTATCGGGAAAAAAAGCTGATCACGACCTTTCGAATGACGTCCAGGCTCCTGCGCACTTCGGACGAATACGGAATTGAGATCCGGGAAATGCTCAAGAGCAACCAGGTGGATCCGGCACGGCTGGGAGGGGCAATTATCGCCAGCGTGGTGCCCAACGTGATGCACGCCCTGACGGGGGCGGTGAAACGATATCTGAAACTGGAGCCGGTCATCGTGGGGACGGGAATCAAAACCGGGATTCGGATCACTTCGGAAAATCCCAAGGAAATCGGCCCGGATCGGATCGTGGACGTGGTCGCTGCCTATGAGAAGTACGGAGGCCCTGTGCTGGTACTGGATTTCGGAACCGCTACGACCTATGATTTGGTGACGGAGGACGGTTGTTTCGGCGTGGGTATCACTGCGCCTGGAATTCGAATTTCCGCAAAAGCGCTGTGGGAGGATACGGCGAAGCTGCCGGAAGTGGAGATCAGGAAACCGGACAGCATACTGGCCAGGGAAACGGTGACCAGCATGCAGGCAGGGCTCGTGTACGGACAGATCGGCCAGACCGAGTACATCATCAGCCAGGTGAAAAAGGAGAGCGGGTACGATGATCTGAAGGTGGTGGCTACCGGCGGGTTGGGGCGGATTATCGCAGACGAAACGGATGCCATCGATGTATATGACAGTTCCCTGACTCTGGACGGACTGCGCATTTTATATGAAAAGAATCGAAAGGGTGGAGCATGAACCGGTTGAAAATAGGGGATGTATGTTTGGACAATCCGGTGATTCTGGCCCCGATGGCAGGTGTAAGCGACCTGCCATTTCGTTTGCTCTGCAAAGAGCAGGGGGCGGGAATGGTCTGTACGGAAATGATCAGCGCGAAAGCGATTTTATATGGAAACAAAAACACGGAGGAGCTGATGCGGATCCATCCGCAGGAAGGATCGGTCTCCCTGCAGCTGTTCGGCTCGGATCCGAAGATCATGGGGGAGATGGCCAAAAGAATCGAGGACAGGCCCTTTGCAGTTTTGGACCTCAACATGGGCTGTCCGGTTCCCAAAGTGGTGAATAACGGGGAAGGGAGCGCGCTGATGAAGGATCCGCTGCTGGCAGGGAGGATTATCGAGGCTGTGGCCCGGGCGATCCAAAAGCCGGTGACGGTGAAGATCCGCAAGGGATTTGACGACTCACATGTCAACGCCCCGGAAATCGCATATATCGCTCAGGAATCGGGGGCTGCGGCCGTGGCGGTGCACGGCCGCACCAGAGAGCAGTATTATACCGGACGGGCGGACTGGGAGATCATCGCCCGGGTAAAGGAAGCGGTGCACATCCCGGTACTGGGAAACGGCGATGTGACGGATGGGGAGTCCGCCCGGAGGATGATGAAACAGACCGGCTGCGATGGCGTTCTGGTGGGCCGGGCCGCCAGGGGGAATCCCTGGATTTTTGCGGAAATCACCGCGGCTTTGGAGGGGAGAAAGGTCCCGGAAAGGCCGGATCGCCGAGCCCTTTACGGGATGATTCTGCGTCACGCGCAGCTGTTGACGGAATACAAAGGAGAATATACTGCCGTCCGGGAGATGCGCAAGCACGTGGCCTGGTACAGCGCAGGCCTTCCTCATGCCGCAGGGCTGCGCAGGAAGGTCAATGAGATGGAGACCATGCAGCAGCTGGCGGATGGTATGAAAGAACTGTTGCTCTCATAGACTGAACCATGGAAGAGATCAACTATTTCATGGTAGAAGAAAAAACGGAAAGCGCGCCTGCCGGCCGGGGAAAGCAGCCCCGGGAAATCGGGTTTTCCTGGCGGCAGCGGGCGGTGACGCTGCATCTGCTGCCGGCTGCATGGTTCGAATCCGCGGCGGCGCGGGAAGAAGGCGGGAAAGACGGCGCGCCTTCGATCCGGGATCGAAGGAAAAAGCAGGCCGGAAAGAAGGCGCTGGCGGGGAAAATCGCGCGCTATGTGGACAGCCGCAGAAAGGATCCGGATACGGTGTGGATTTCTTCTGCGCTGGAATCCTATCTCCCCGCATATCGCCCGCCTTTTCCTTCGCCTTCCCTGGCGGCCTGCGTCTGGAAGGAACAGCCGTTTCGCGAAATCCTGATCCTCTGGGCGGAGGAGAGCTTCTGGTCGGAAAAAGAACGATGGCATGAGGCGTTTCTGGAGGATTGCTTTGCGGATTTGAACGGGCTGTTTCTGGTGGGGAAACGCCAGGAAGGGGAAGAGGAATTCTGGGAGGAACTGTATGAGGAGAGCGGGCTTTCGGCCTGCTTTACCCAAACTTTGCCGCATACGGACGGAAGAAAGACGGCGGTGCTGGATCTGTGCGTTCAAAGGCGGCCGCCCCTCCGGGAACTGGCGCCCGCCAGCCTTTATCTGGATCTGACTTCGGACAGCGAAAAGCAGCGGCTTTTGCGGGAAATGAGGCCCGATATTTCCTATCAGTCCGTCCGAAACTACCTTGACACTGCTTTCAAAGCAAGGTATAATGCGATTTGATTATAAAAAAACAGGTACGGAACGTATCATAAAGAGGGATGAAGAGCATGGAAGAAAAGAAGAACATTCTCACTTATGAGGGGCTTCGCAGATACGAAGACGAGCTGCATGAGCTGAAGGTGGTCAAGCGTCAGGAAGTGGCGCAGAAGATCAAGGAAGCCAGGGAGCAGGGGGATCTGTCCGAGAATGCGGAGTACGATGCGGCAAAGGATGAGCAGCGCGATATCGAAGCCAGAATCGAAGAGCTGGAAAAGATTCTGAAGAACGCTGAAGTGGTGATCGAGGATGAAGTGGATCTGGATCGGATCAACATCGGCTGCCAGGTGAAGATTCTGGACCTGGAATACGAGGAAGAGCTGGACTACAAGATCGTGGGTTCCACCGAGGCCAACAGCCTGAAAGGAAAGATTTCCAATGAATCCCCGGTAGGAAAGGCTCTGATCGGCGCGCGGGTCGGCGATGTGGTGGAGGTGGAAACCCAGGCTGGCGTTTTGAAATATAAGGTACTGGAAATCGAGCGGTCCAACTGACCGGCAGTATAGAGGAGTAGATGACGTGGCAGATGCACAGATGAATTGCGGCGAGGGAAACGCGAAGGAACAGCAGGAACTGAATCAGGTTCTGAAGGTGCGCCGGGAAAAGCTGGCGGCCCTGCAGGCGGCGGGAAAAGATCCCTTCGTCCGCGTGAAGTATGATGTCAGCGCTCACAGCGAAGACATCCGGGAAAAATATGAAGAGCTGGAAGGTCAGATCGTCAGCGTGGCAGGAAGGATCATGTTCAAACGGGTGATGGGAAAAGCCTCTTTCTGCAACGTGCAGGATCTCAAGGGGAGCATCCAGATTTATGTGGCCAGGGACAGCATCGGGGAGGAGCCTTACGCGGACTTCAAGAAATACGACGTGGGCGATATCGTGGGCGTTCGGGGAGAAGTATTCAAGACCAAAACCGGAGAAATTTCGATCCATGCCTCCGAGCTATGCCTGCTTTCCAAGAGCCTGCAGGTGCTTCCGGAGAAGTTCCACGGTCTGACCAATACGGACTTGAGATACCGGCAGCGCTATGTGGATCTGATCATGAATCAGGATGTGAAGGAGACTTTCGTGAAGCGGTCCCGGATCATCAGCGCTATTCGCCGTTATCTGGACGGACAGGGGTTCATGGAGGTGGAGACGCCCATGCTGGTGGCCAATGCCGGCGGCGCGGCGGCAAGGCCTTTCGTGACCCATTACAACGCGCTGAACGAAGATGTGAAGCTTCGTATTTCCCTGGAGCTGTATTTGAAGCGTTTGATCGTGGGCGGAATGGAACGCGTTTACGAGATCGGCCGGGTATTCCGCAATGAGAGCGCGGACGCGCGGCACAATCCCGAGTTTACGCTGATGGAGCTGTATCAGGCGTATACGGACTATCACGGGATGATGGATCTGTCGGAAAACCTGTACCGCTATGTGGCCAGGGAAGTGCTGGGCACCTGTCAGGTGCCCTACGGGGACGCGGTTATCGACCTGGAGAAGCCCTTTGAACGGATCACTATGCTGGATGCGGTGAAGAAATATACGGGGATCGACTTCGACGAAATCCATTCCGACGAAGAGGCGAAGGCTTTGGCCAAAGAGCATCATGTGGAATTCGAGGAGCGGCACAAGAAAGGGGATATCCTGAGCCTGTTCTTCGAAGAGTTTGTAGAAGAACATCTGATTCAGCCCACGTTTGTGATGGATCATCCGGTGGAGATTTCCCCTCTGACTAAGAAAAAGCCGGATAAGCCGGAATATACGGAACGCTTCGAGCTGTTCATCAACGGAAATGAAATGGCAAACGCCTATTCCGAGCTCAACGATCCGATCGATCAGAGAAAGCGGTTTGAGGCGCAGGAAGAGCTGATCCGACAGGGGGACGAAGAGGCCAATTCCATCGACGAAGATTTCATGAACGCCCTGGAAATCGGGATGCCTCCTACGGGCGGAATCGGATTCGGCATCGACCGGATGGTGATGCTTTTGACCAACTCCCCGGCGATCCGTGATGTACTGCTCTTCCCGACGATGAAGTCGCTGGATCCCAAAAAGGGAGAGAGCAGGGAGGAGAGGACCGCAGAAAAGCCTGCGGAGAAGATCGACTTTTCGAATGTGAAGATCGAACCCCTCTTCGAGGAAATGGTGGATTTCGACACCTTCAGCAAATCCGATTTTCGCGCTGTGAAAATCAAAGGCTGTGAGGCGGTGCCAAAGAGCAAGAAGCTCCTGAAGTTCGTCCTGGACGACGGAACCGGAGCGGATCGCGTGATCTTAAGCGGAATTCATGAGTATTACGAGCCGGAAGAGCTGATCGGAAAGACGGCGATCGCCATCGTCAATCTGCCGCCCCGCAAGATGATGGGAATCGATTCCTGCGGGATGCTGATCTCCGCAGTCCATGAAGAGGACGGGCGCGAGGGATTAAATCTCCTGATGGTGGACGACCGGATTCCGGCGGGCGCGAAGTTGTATTGAGAGCTGTCTGACCGGAGACGCCAGCGGATTTTATCATTTTTTAGTGATAATTCTGTTGCAAGTTTCAAGCGTTATAGTGTAAAATAAGGTAGTAATGGCCGATAAAGTCATATTCATGGCAAGAAGATAGACATTTAAACAACAATGGAGGGAAAGAAATGACGAAGGCACAAATTTTGAAAAAGGAAATTTTGAGTCAGTACAGAAGCGTAAGACAGTTCGCTCTGGAAATGCAGATTCCTTACAGCACACTGGTAACCGCTCTTGAACGCGGCATCGACGGCATGGCTTACGGCACAGTGATCAAAATGTGCAATAAATTGAATTTGAACCCGGTGGATTTCAGCTCCCTGGAAAGAGATACAACGATCAGCGAACAGCTTCTGGAGAACCGCGTGATGCAGTATTATGTCAAGCTCAATCAGGAGGGGCGGGACAAAATTCTCGGCCTGATGGAAGACTTCGTTCAGATTAAAAAATACAAAGCGAAATAAGACGGGAGAGGTACCATGCATTATGATGATCTGATCGTAGGAGCCGGCCTGTTCGGCGCAGTGTTCGCACACGAGATGCGCGCCCGGGGCAGGAAGGTTCTCGTGATCGAAAAGAAAGCTCATATTGCGGGGAATATCTATACGGAAGAAGTGATGGGCATCAACGTACACAGGTTTGGTGCCCATATTTTTCATACTTCGGACCGGGAAGTGTGGGAGTATGTGAACCGATTCGCACGCTTCAACCACTATATCAATTCCCCCATCGCCATCTGGCGGGACGAGCTCTACAACCTGCCTTTTAACATGAATACATTCAGCAAGATGTGGAACATCCGGACGCCCGCCCAGGCGAAAGCCATGATCGCTTCGCAGATCGGAGAGCTTTCCATCGATGAACCTGAAAACCTGGAGGAGCAGGCGCTTTCTCTGGTGGGGAAGGACGTCTACGAAAAACTGGTCAAAGGCTATACGGAGAAACAGTGGGGGCGTGACTGCAGGGATCTGCCCGCTTTCATCATCAAAAGGCTTCCCCTGCGCTTTACCTACGACAACAACTACTTCAACGATCCTTTTCAGGGTATTCCGGTGGGAGGATATACGCAGATCGTGGAGAAGCTGCTGGAAGGCTGTACGGTTCGCGTAAACTGCTCCTGGCAGGATTTCCTGGCAGAAAATGCGGAAAGGCCTCAGGAGGAGAAAATCACCTGGGATCGTCTGGTGTACACGGGAATGATCGACGAATTCTACGGATATCGCTTCGGAGCGCTGGAATACCGTTCGCTGCGGTTTGAGACGGAGATTTTGCCGGAGGAGGATAACTATCAGGGCAACGCGGTGGTCAATTATACGGAAAGAGAAGTTCCATACACCAGGATCATCGAACATAAGCATTTCGAATTCGGCACCGGAAATGGTACAGTGATCACCAGAGAATATCCCGCGCCCTGGAAAAAGGGGGATGAGCCCTACTACCCTATTAACGACGAGAAAAATACCGCCCTGTACGCCCGTTATGAGGAACTGGCGAGAGCGGAAAAGAACGTGGTTTTCGGCGGCAGGCTGGGGCAGTATCGTTACTACGATATGGATAAGGTGATCCGCAGCGCGCTGGATTTGGCCCGCCGGGAAAACGGATAAACGCGGAGGAGGAACCGCCCGGCGCGAAGCCGCGCCGGGCGGTTCGGGCATACGGCTCACAGATCGACGGAGTTTGTTCCATATACGTCTCCGAACTGCGGTAAACTTGAAAAAAACGGTTGACGGGCGGATTGGCTTGTGATATAGTCGAATAGCGAGATGGATTTTAGGTCTTTTTTTTATGCTCTGATTTCGGAGTATTCCCGGCAGAATAGCGAGGACGGATCGGCTGCCGCGCCCACAGAAAAAAGGCCTGGAGGAATAAAGACAAGCACGCACGGAGGTGGAAAAATGCGTACAAGAATTACATTGGCTTGCACGGAGTGCAAACAGCGCAACTACAATACGACGAAGGATAAGAAGGCCCATCCGGACAGAATGGAGACCAAGAAGTACTGCAGATTCTGCAAGAGGCACACGGTTCACAAAGAGACGAAATAAAAAGGGGTTTTCGTATGTCGAACGAACAGAAAGCACCGAAAATGAAGTTTTTCGACGGTGTCAAAGCCGAGTTTAAAAAGATCATCTGGCCTGATAAGAACACCCTGCTCAAGCAGTCCGTTGCGGTCGTTATCGTATCCGTCGTTGTGGGTGTGATCATCGCAATTCTGGACATGATTATGCAGTATGGTATTAACTTCTTAACAATGTGACGAGAAGGAGATTCTTATGGCAGAAGCGAAATGGTATGTGGCCCATACCTATTCCGGATATGAGAATAAGGTGAAGGCCGACCTGGAAAAGACGATTGAAAACCGGCATCTGGAAGAGGAAATTCTGGAAGTCCGGGTTCCCATGCAGGAAGTCGTCGAGATGAAGAACGGGGCCAAAAAAACCGTTCAGAAGAAACTGTTTCCGGGATACGTGCTCGTCAATATGGTCATGAACGATGATACCTGGTATGTGGTTCGCAATACAAGAGGTGTGACCGGATTCGTCGGACCGGGGAGCAAACCCGTGCCGCTGACGGAGGCGGAGATGAAGCCTCTGGGGATCAAGGCGGAGAACGTTTCCATCGACTTCGCAGAAGGGGATACCATCGTCGTGGTCGCAGGCGCATGGAAGGATACGGTCGGAGCAGTGCAGAAGATCGATTATAACAAACAGACCGTCACCATCAACGTGGAGCTGTTCGGCAGGGATACCCCTGTTGAGATCAGCTTTGCTGAGGTGAGGAAGTTACAGTAAAGGCGTTCATTGGAGCAATCCGTTGAGCAGTGGAAGCAGAGTCCCGCCCGAAGGAGGCGGGGAAAAACCTGCGCCATACCACAATATATTTAGGAGGTGCCTGACATGGCAAAGAAAGTTACCGGTTACATTAAGTTACAGATTCCTGCAGGCAAGGCTACGCCGGCTCCCCCGGTAGGCCCTGCGCTCGGTCAGCACGGCGTCAACATCGTTGAATTTACCAAGCAGTTCAATGCGAGAACCGCTGACAAGGGCGATGTCATCATCCCTGTAGTGATCACCGTTTACGCAGACAGAAGTTTCAGCTTCATTACCAAGACTCCGCCTGCTGCAGTACTGCTGAAGAAAGCATGCAACTTAAAGAGCGCATCCGCAGTGCCGAACAAGACAAAAGTCGCTACGATTTCCAAGGATAAGCTGCGCGAAATCGCGGAGACCAAGATGCCCGACTTAAACGCTGCGAGCGTGGAAGCTGCTATGAGCATGATTGCCGGCACCGCGAGAAGCATGGGTATTGTAGTAGAAGACTGATCGTTGTCAATAACTGGGAGTAACGGACAGAAGGCCGTTACGCTAACCACCAATGGAGGAAATGGAAATGAAACATGGAAAGAAATATGGCGAAGCTGCCAAACTGGTAGATCGCACAATTCAGTATGATCCCGCCGATGCGATCGCATTGGTGAAAAAGACCGCAGTGGCGAAGTTCGACGAGACCGTTGAAGTGCACATCAGAACCGGCTGTGACGGCCGTCATGCGGAACAGCAGGTTCGTGGCGCGGTAGTGCTTCCCAACGGTACCGGTAAAACCGTTAAGGTCCTGGTGTTCGCCAAAGGCGCGAAGCTGGATGAGGCGCAGGCTGCCGGAGCGGATTATGTGGGAGGCGATGAGCTGATTCCCAGAATCCAGAACGAAGGTTGGCTGGATTTCGACGTGGTCGTTGCGACTCCCGATATGATGGGCGTTGTCGGCCGCCTCGGTAAGATCCTGGGTCCCAAAGGCCTGATGCCTAACCCGAAGGCGGGTACGGTCACCATGGATGTGACGAAAGCGATCAACGATATCAAAGCGGGTAAGATCGAGTACAGGCTCGACAAGTCCAATATCATTCACGTTCCGATCGGCAAGGCTTCTTTTACGGAAGACGCGCTGTCTGAGAACTACAGAGCGCTGATGGATGCGATCATGAAAGCGAAACCCAGCGCGCTGAAAGGACAGTATCTGAGAAGCATCACGCTGGCATCCACCATGGGCCCTGGTGTGAAGGTTTCCACTGCCAAATATTGCTGATCCATCGAAATCGAACGGATAGAATTCCCAAAAGGTGCGGCTGAAAGGCCGCACCTTTTTTATACGATAGGAAATTTCATTTCCTATCGTACAAAAAAAGACGCTCCGCTGAGGATGCGCACTCGCGCGAAAAGTAGAGTGTTGCCTGACGGCAACCGCGCTCGGCGCACACTTTTTTATTTTGGAATGCGGTGGGAAACTTGCGGACGATACTTTGACGCCAGAGGGGATTTCTGCCTGCAGAGCATTTGGGCGCACAAAACGCGCGGATCTCTTGACGTCGCCTGCAAACCCGGATAGAATCGGAGGTAGATGAGAAGAAGGAAGCGAGGACTTAAAAACTGCTTCGACATGGAGGTAAAAATGGCGGGAAAACGGAAAAAGTCCAGGCGAAAGGGAAAATTATTCCTGGCGACCCTGTTCTTGACGATTTTCACAGGCTGTATCATTTTGATGGCGGGTTGGGCGATCGCGGGAATGGAAACGCCGCAGTTGGCGTCGGTTCGCGTGGAAGGTCAGCTGGCGGCCATGAGCGGCAGCGCCCTGCCGCCGGAGGAGAGCGGTTCTTTGGCGGAGGAATCCACGGAGGAATCTGCGGAAGAGTTTGGCGCTCAAGAGACGGAGGGAAAGTACGATGTCCTGCTGGCGGACGAAGAGCTGCGCAGGCAACAGAACATTTATGTGAAGGAAGCGGCGGATCCGGAGGAGATCTCCATCGTTTTCGCGGGGGACATCCTGTTCGATGATCGCTATGCGCCTATGGCGAAGTTGCTGCAGCGTGGGAAAGGCATCGAAGGGAGCATTTCCGCGGAGACGCTGGAGGTCATGCGCTCGGCGGACATCTTCGTGGTCAACAACGAATTTCCCTATACCGGCAGGGGAAATCCTACAGAGGGAAAGACATTTACCTTTCGGGCAAAGCCGGAATACGCATCCCTGTTGCTGGACATGGGGGCGGATCTGGTATCTTTGGCCAATAACCACGCATATGACTATGGGGAAGTTTCTCTGACCGACTCCCTGGATATCCTGCAGGGGATCGGGATGCCATGGATGGGGGCGGGACGGAACCTGGAGGAAGCCGGCCGACCGGTATATTTCATCATCAATGACAAAAAAATCGCTTTCATCGCCGCAACGCAGATCGAACGGATCGAAAATCCGGACACGAAGGAAGCCACAGCTACGTCTCCGGGCGTCTTTCGCTGCCTGGATCCCGAGCGCCTGCTGACCGTAGTCCGAAATGCGAAACAGGTCAGCGACTATGTCATCGTCTTCATTCACTGGGGAACGGAAGGAACGGATGAACTGGATTGGGCACAGAAGGATCAGGCGCCCAAGATCGCGGAAGCGGGGGCGGACCTGATTATCGGAGCACATCCCCATGTTCTCCAGCCTTTGGGGTACTGCGGCAACACGCCGGTGGTCTACAGTCTGGGCAACTTTTTGTTCAATTCAAAGCCGCTGGACAGCTGCCTGGTGCGCCTGACGCTGGATGAGAACGGATTGAAGGGGCTCCAGTTCCTCCCGGCCCGTCAGGAAGACTGTAGTGTGGGGCTGCTGGAAGGCTCGGAAAAAGAGAGAGTTTTGCAGTACATGAGGGACATTTCCGACGGAGTGTCCATCGACGGGGACGGATTCGTGACGAAGCCGTAGAATGGGGGAAAAGAAAAGTCAAAAATCCCTTGACAGCCTGTTGCGGCTGTGATATGTTGAATAAGGTCGTTTGAGACCGTGCCGAAGACAGCAGGTACCGGAGAACCGGTGTAAGGAAAAGCGCCTGCCGAGGATGAAGAGTATGAATGCTTACCCTCTCTGCCTTTGGACGGAGAGGTTTTTTATTCCTTCTCTTTCGGCAAAGAATCTAAAAGGAGGTAGGAAAATGGCTAAAGTGGAACTGAAACAGCCTGTCGTAGCGGAGATTTCCGAAGCGGTCAAAGATGCGCAGTCCGTTGTTTTGGTCGACTACCGCGGACTCACGGTAGAACAGGACACCGCACTTCGTAAGCAGCTTCGTGAAGCCGGCGTTACGTACAAGGTGTACAAAAACACGATGATGAACTTCGCGTTTAAGGGAACGGATTTTGAGGCACTCGCCCCTTATCTGGAAGGTCCCAGCGCGATCGCCATCTCCACGACTGACGCGACTGCACCGGCCAGAGAGCTGGCGAACTTCGCGAAGACAGCTGACAAGCTGGAGATCAAGGCCGGCGTTGTGGAAGGCAATGTTTACGACGCGGCAGGCGTGATGGAAATCGCAAAGATCCCCGGAAGGGATGCGCTCATTTCCAGATTGCTGGGCAGCATGCAGTCTCCTATCGCAAATCTGGCTCGCGTGCTGAATCAGATCGCGGAAAAGGGCGGCGCGGAAAACTGCGCTGCAGCGCCTGCGGAAGAAGCGGCAGCGGAAGCTCCCGCAGCAGAGTAAGAACAGGAATAACACTAATTTTAAATGGAGGGAAAACAAAATGGCAAAATTAACAGCTCAGGAATTTATCGATGCGATCAAAGAAATGACCGTGTTAGAGTTAAATGATTTAGTGAAAGCCTGCGAAGAAGAGTTCGGCGTATCCGCAGCAGCAGGTGTTGTCGTTGCAGCGGCAGGTGCCGGCGAAGCGGCAGCAGCGGAAGAGAAGACCGAGTTCAACGTAGAACTGACCGAGGTTGGCCCTAACAAGGTTAAGGTCATCAAAGTGGTTCGTGAAGTGACCGGCCTGGGCCTGAAGGAAGCGAAGGACGTCGTTGACGGCGCTCCTAAGGTTCTGAAAGAGGGCGTATCCAAGGAAGAAGCGGAAGACATCCAGAAGAAGCTGGAAGCAGAAGGCGCTAAGGTTACCCTTAAATAAGAACAGCGGCAATCGGTTAGAACAGAAGAGGGGCTGCAGCATGAGAGATCATGCGGCAGTCCTTTTTGATACGACAGAAAAAACTTTTCCTGATACAGAAAATTTTGGTTGACTGGCGTTTGTCTTTGTGGTAAATTGTAAGGTGCACTATTGTGTTAGATTATGCCATTTTATAAGTGCAATATCGAATAGTAGTAGCCAACGAAATCAATTATAAGAACGGGGTGAAGTGTCAATGGAAAAAAACAGAATCCGTCCAATTGCTGCTGGCAAGAACGTGCGCATGAGCTACGCGCGGCGGAAAGAGGTATTGGAAATGCCCAATCTTATAGAGATTCAGAAGAATTCCTATAAGTGGTTCCTTGACGAAGGACTGAAAGAGGTATTTGACGATATTTCTCCGATTTCCGATTACAGCGGACATCTGAGTCTGGAATTTGTGGACTTCGAGCTGTGTAAAGACGACGTGAAGTATTCGATTGAGAAGTGCAAGGAAAGAGATGCGACCTATGCAGCTCCCCTGAAAGTGAGAGTACGTCTTTATAATAAGGAAAAAGAAGAGATCAGCGAGCATGAGATTTTCATGGGCGACTTACCGTTAATGACGGAGACAGGTACTTTTGTCATCAATGGCGCAGAACGTGTCATCGTCAGTCAGTTGGTGCGTTCCCCCGGCATTTATTACGGAATCGGACATGATAAGATCGGCAAGAGGCTGTTCTCCTGCACCGTGATCCCCAACCGCGGAGCATGGCTGGAATACGAGACGGATTCCAACGATGTGTTTTACGTCCGCGTGGATCGCACCAGAAAGGTGCCGATCACGGTTCTTTTGCGCGCCCTGGGCGTTGGCACAAACGACGAGATCCGGGAGCTGTTCGGCGACGAGCCCAAGATTGAGGCCAGCTTCACCAAAGATACCGCTGAGAACTATCAGGAAGGTCTTCTGGAGCTGTATAAGAAGATCCGTCCCGGCGAGCCCCTGAGCGTGGAAAGCGCGGAGAGCCTGATCAACGCCATGTTCTTCGACCCCAGAAGATATGATTTGGCGAAAGTCGGCAGATATAAATTCAACAAGAAGCTGATGCTGCGCAACAGGATCCGCGGCCACGAGCTGGCGGAAGACGTGGTGGACACCACCACGGGTGAGATTCTGGCGGCTGCGGGCACGAAGGTGACGGCCGAGCTGGCGGATACCATCCAGAACAGCGCAGTTCCTTATGTATATATTCAAACCGAGGAAAAAAAGGTCAAGGTTCTCTCCAATATGATGGTGGATCTGACCCATTACGTGGATTGCAACCCCAGGGAACTGGGCATTTCGGAGCTGGTTTACTATCCGGCGCTGGTGCCGATCCTGGAGCAGTATTCCGCGGATCCGGAAGCGCTTGCGGACGCTATCCGCAGGAGCGTACACGAGCTGATTCCGAAGCATATTACGAAAGAAGATATCATCGCTTCTATCAACTATAATATCCATCTTGAGTATGGCATCGGCAACGAAGACGATATCGACCATTTGGGTAACCGCCGCATCCGTGCGGTCGGAGAGCTTTTGCAGAACCAGTATCGCATCGGCCTCTCCAGACTGGAGAGAGTGGTTCGCGAGCGGATGACCACCCATGATGCGGAAGAGATTTCCCCGCAGGTGCTGATCAACATCAAACCTGTGCAGGCTGCGGTGAAAGAATTCTTCGGCTCCTCTCAGTTGTCCCAGTTTATGGATCAGAACAACCCGCTGGGCGAGCTGACCCACAAGAGACGTCTGTCCGCGCTGGGCCCCGGCGGCCTGTCCCGTGACCGGGCAGGATTCGAGGTCCGCGACGTGCACTACTCCCACTACGGGAGGATGTGTCCCATCGAGACGCCCGAAGGTCCTAATATCGGTCTGATCAACTCCCTGGCGAGTTATGCGAAGATCAATGAGTACGGCTTCATCGAAGCGCCGTACCGCAAAATTGATAAGACAGATCCTTCCAATCCCCGCGTGACCAACGAAGTGGTTTATATGACGGCGGACGAGGAAGATAACTATCACGTGGCCCAGGCGAACGAACCGCTGGACGAAGAGGGATATTTCGTCAATTCCAGCGTGTCCGGCCGTTATCGGGATGAGACATCCGAGTACCCGAGAGGAATGTTCGACTTCATGGATGTTTCCCCTCAGATGGTCTTTTCCGTGGCGACGGCATTGATCCCGTTTTTGCAGAACGACGATGCGAACCGCGCGCTGATGGGATCCAACATGCAGCGTCAGGCGGTTCCCCTTCTGACCACGGAGGCGCCTGTAGTGGGCACCGGCATCGAAGTGAAAGCGGCGGTGGACTCCGGCGTCTGCGTCGTGGCGAAAAAGCCCGGCGTGATCGATTATGTTTCTTCCAACCTGATTCGCATGACCTGCGATGATGGGGAGAAGGTGGAATATCATCTGACCAAGTTCTCCAGGAGCAACCAGTCCAACTGCTACAACCAGAGGCCTATTGTGTTCAAGGGCAATCGGGTGCAGGCGGGACAGGTGATTGCGGACGGCCCGTCCACCTCCGAAGGGGAGCTGGCGCTGGGCAAGAACCCTCTGATCGGTTTCATGACCTGGGAAGGATATAACTACGAGGATGCGGTTTTGCTGAGCGAGCGCCTGGTGATGGACGATGTGTATACTTCCGTCCACATCGAAGAATACGAGGCGGAAGCACGCGACACCAAACTGGGGCCGGAAGAGATCACCCGCGATGTGCCCGGCGTGGGCGACGAGGCGCTCAAGGATCTGGATGACCGCGGAATCATCCGCGTGGGCGCAGAAGTGCGCGCAGGGGATATCCTGGTGGGCAAGGTAACGCCCAAAGGCGAGACGGAGCTGACGGCGGAAGAGCGCCTGCTGCGCGCGATCTTCGGCGAGAAGGCGCGCGAGGTACGCGACACTTCCCTGAAAGTCCCTCATGGAGAATATGGAATCATCGTGGACGCCAAAGTGTTCACCAGGGAAAACGGCGATGAGCTTTCCCCCGGCGTCAATCAGGCAGTCCGCATTTATATCGCGCAGAAGAGAAAGATTTCCGTGGGCGATAAGATGGCCGGCCGTCACGGGAATAAGGGTGTGGTTTCCCGGGTGCTGCCCGTGGAAGATATGCCTTATCTGCCCAACGGACGCCCGCTCGACATCGTGCTGAACCCTCTGGGCGTGCCTTCCCGCATGAATATCGGACAGGTGCTGGAAATCCATCTTTCCCTGGCTGCGAAGGCCCTGGGATTCAACGTGGCCACGCCGATCTTCAACGGCGCAAACGAAAAGGATATTCAGGACACCCTGGAGCTGGCCAACGATTATGTGAACCTGAAGTGGGACGAATTTAAGGAAAAGCATGAAGAGGAGCTGCTGCCGGAGGTGATGGATTACCTGTATGAGAACAGGGATCACAGGAAGCTGTGGAAAGGAGTCCCGATCTCCAGGGATGGAAAAGTGCGCTTGAGAGACGGCCGTACCGGCGAGTATTTCGACAGCCCGGTCACCATCGGCCACATGCACTACTTAAAGCTGCACCATCTGGTAGATGATAAGATCCACGCGCGTTCCACCGGCCCTTACTCCCTGGTGACGCAGCAGCCGCTGGGCGGCAAGGCTCAGTTCGGCGGACAGCGTTTCGGCGAGATGGAAGTGTGGGCGCTGGAAGCTTATGGAGCATCCTACACTCTGCAGGAGATTCTGACCGTGAAATCCGACGACGTGGTGGGCCGCGTGAAGACTTATGAAGCGATTATCAAGGGCGACAATATTCCTGAGCCCGGCATTCCGGAATCCTTCAAGGTACTCTTAAAAGAGCTGCAGTCTCTGGGCCTGGATGTAAGGGTGCTGCGCGATGATAACACGGAAGTGGAGATCATGGAGACGGTGGATTACGGCGATACGGACTACCGTTATGAAATGGAAGGCGAGCCCAGAGGGTATCACTACCAGGAAGAAGAAAATCTGGGCAAAATGGGATATCAGAAGCAGGAATTTGACTCCGAGAGCGAAGAACTCGTTTCGGCGGATGAGGAAGGTGACTTCGAAGAAACCGATACGGACGATGGGTTTGAAGATTCTTTTGAAGAAGAATGAGGCCGGTCGTATAGCAGCTGTTCATAAGTATTGATAAAGGAGTGCCAAGATGTCTGAAACAAAAAACGAAGTATATCAGCCTATGACATTTGATGCCATTAAGATCGGACTGGCATCGCCGGAAAAGATTCGCGAATGGTCCAGAGGCGAGGTTTTGAAGCCCGAGACGATCAACTACAGAACGCTGAAACCGGAGCGCGACGGCCTGTTCTGCGAACGGATTTTCGGCCCCAGCAAAGACTGGGAATGCCATTGCGGCAAATATAAGAAGATTCGCTATAAAGGCGTTGTCTGCGACCGCTGCGGCGTGGAGGTAACCAAGTCCAGCGTGCGCCGGGAGCGCATGGGACACATCGAACTGGCAGCGCCGGTTTCCCATATCTGGTATTTTAAGGGAATTCCCAGCCGGATGGGACTGATCCTGGATCTGTCCCCCAGAGTGCTGGAGAAGGTGCTCTATTTCGCTTCTTATATCGTCCTGGACAAAGGGGACACCAACCTGGATTACAAACAGGTTCTTTCCGAAAAGGAATATCAGGACGCCAGGGAGACCTGGGGCAACCGCTTTCGGGTAGGCATGGGCGCGGAGGCGATCAAAGAGCTTCTGCAGGCCATCGATCTGGAAGTGGAAGCGCAGGAGCTCAAAGAGGAACTGGAAGGCGCCAACGGCCAGAAGCGCGCGAGGATCATCAAGCGCCTGGAAGTGGTGGAAGCGTTTCGCGAGTCCGGAAACCGTCCGGAGTGGATGATCATGGACGCGATTCCGGTCATCCCGCCGGATCTGCGGCCTATGGTGCAGCTGGATGGCGGCCGCTTCGCGACCTCCGATTTAAACGATCTCTACAGAAGGATCATCAACCGAAACAACCGTTTAAAGAGATTGCTGGAGCTGGGCGCTCCGGACATTATCGTCCGCAACGAGAAGCGGATGCTGCAGGAAGCGGTAGACGCGCTGATCGATAACGGCAGAAGGGGACGCCCGGTGACCGGGCCCGGCAACCGCGCCTTAAAATCCCTGTCCGACATGCTGAAGGGTAAGTCCGGCCGTTTCCGTCAGAACCTGCTGGGCAAGCGCGTGGACTATTCCGGCCGTTCCGTAATCGTGGTGGGACCGGAACTGAAAATCTATCAGTGCGGGCTGCCCAAAGAAATGGCCATCGAGCTGTTCAAACCCTTCGTGATGAAGGAGCTGGTGGCGAGAGGGATTTCTCAGAACATCAAAAACGCCAAAAAACTGGTGGAGCGTCTGGACACGCAGGTATGGGATGTGCTGGAAGACGTAATCAAGGAACATCCGGTGATGTTAAATCGCGCTCCTACCCTGCACAGGCTGGGAATTCAGGCATTTGAGCCCATCCTGGTCGAAGGCAAGGCGATCAAGCTGCATCCTCTGGTTTGTACTGCGTTCAACGCGGACTTCGACGGTGACCAGATGGCCGTGCACCTTCCGCTTTCCCAGGAAGCGCAGGCGGAGTGCCGCTTCATGCTGCTGTCTCCCAACAACCTGCTCAAGCCTTCCGACGGCGGACCGGTGGCCGTGCCTTCTCAGGACATGGTGCTGGGAATTTATTACCTGACACAGGAAAGGCCCGGATCGAAGGGCGAAGGCAAGGCGTTCAAAAGCGTCAACGAAGCGATTCTGGCTTATGAGAATAAAGCCTGTACCCTGCATTCCCGGATCAAGGTGCGCATGACAAAGGTCAACGCCCAGGGAGAAGAAGTGTCCGGCATCGTGGAATCCACTCTCGGACGTTTCATCTTCAACGAAATCCTTCCGCAGGATCTGGGATACGTGGATCGGAGCAATCCGGAAGAATTCCTGAAGCTGGAAGTGGATTTTCACGTAGGCAAAAAGCAGCTGAAGCAGATTCTGGAGAGGGTTATCAACACCCACGGCGCATCCAGGACTGCGGAAGTGCTGGACGACGTGAAATCCATCGGCTATAAGTATTCCACCAGAGCGGCCATGACGGTATCGATTTCCGATATGACAGTGCCCGCACAGAAAGGCGAAATGCTGGCGCAGGCGCAGGCTACGGTGGATAAGATCGGCAAGAACTTCCGCAGAGGTCTGATCACGGAAGAAGAGCGTTACCGTGCGGTGGTGGAAACCTGGCAGGAGACGGACAAAGAGCTGACGGATGTGCTGCTCAAAGGGCTGGATCAATACAACAACATTTTCATGATGGCGGACTCCGGCGCCCGCGGCAGCAACCAGCAGATCAAGCAGCTGGCCGGCATGCGCGGACTGATGGCGGATACCACGGGGCGGACCATCGAGCTGCCTATCAAGTCCAACTTCCGCGAAGGCCTGGACGTACTGGAGTATTTCATGTCCGCTCACGGCGCCCGGAAAGGTATGTCCGATACAGCGCTGCGTACGGCGGACTCCGGTTATTTGACCCGCCGAATGGTGGACGTATCCCAGGAACTGATTATCCGCGAAATCGATTGCTGCGAAGGCAAAGATACCATTCCCGGCATGTATGTGAAAGCGTTCATGGACGGCAAGGAGACCATCGAGGGACTGAAGGACAGAATTACGGGAAGATATTCCTGCGAAGACATTTACGATAAGGACGGCGAGCTGATCGTAGGCGCGAACCAGATGATCACCCCCGGACGGGCGAAGCGCATTATGGAAACGGGCGTGGACAGCAAGGGAGCGCCTGTGGAAGGCATGAAGATCCGTACCATTCTGACCTGCCGCTCCAAGAGCGGAATCTGTGCGAAGTGCTACGGCGCCAATATGGCGACGGGCGAAGCGGTTCAGGTAGGCGAAGCGGTAGGTATTATCGCGGCCCAGTCCATCGGCGAGCCCGGAACGCAGCTGACCATGCGTACTTTCCATTCCGGCGGCGTGGCCGGCGATGATATCACACAGGGTCTTCCCCGTGTCGAGGAGCTTTTCGAGGCGAGAAAACCCAAGGGCCTCGCGATCATCGCGGAATTCGGCGGAACGGCCGTGATCAAGGATACGAAGAAGAAACGCGAGATCATCGTCACCAACGATGAGACCGGCGAGAGCAAGAACTACCTGATCCCTTACGGTTCCAGAATCAAGATCGTGGACGGGCAGAAACTGGAAGCCGGCGACGAACTGACGGAAGGTTCCGTCAATCCTCATGATCTGCTTAAAATCAAAGGCATTCGCGCCGTTCAGGACTATATGCTGCGCGAGGTACAGCGCGTTTACCGCCTGCAGGGCGTCGATATTTCGGATAAACACATCGAAGTGATCGTTCGCCAGATGCTGAAAAAAGTCCGTATTGAAAACAGCGGAGATTCGGGCTATCTGCCGGGCACTATGGTGGATGTGCTGGATTATGAGGATCTCAATGAGGAGCTGATCGCTCAGGGCAAAGAACCGGCGGAAGGAAAGCAGGTGATGCTGGGTATTACGAAAGCGGCCCTGGCCACTAATTCCTTCCTGTCTGCGGCATCCTTCCAGGAGACGACGAAGGTTCTGACGGAAGCGGCGATCAAAGGAAAAGTGGATCCGCTCATCGGTCTGAAGGAGAATGTCATCATCGGAAAACTGATCCCTGCAGGCACCGGAATGAAGCGTTATCGCGATGTGAAGCTCAATACTGACGCCATCATCGCGGCGGAAGAAGCCGAGCGCCTTGCGCGGGCCGAAGAGGAAGCGCGGGCTGCCAGAGAAGCCGAGAAGGCGGAAAAGGCGGCTGCCCAGGACGCGGAGGATGAGGAGGAAATCCTGGAGGATTCCGAAGCGATCGACGATCCCGCAGAGGGAGAGATGGACGAACTGCTGGACGAGGAAGCGCAGGAAGAAGAAGCCCTCGACGGCGAAGGCTCTGAACCGGAGGACGACGGGGAAACGGATTTCGACGAAAACGCGGACGGCGAAGAATAATAGGGAAATAATTTGTCAGAAACTTCTTGACAAGGCATCCGGAAGCACGTATACTGTTATAGCGTGCATCCGGATGCTTTTTTTCTTTGCAAAAAGACGGATGTATAAGACTGGTATTTCAGTCAAAAATAGGAACAAGCGAGGAAAAACGCAGGAGGTGAAACAGAATGCCAACATTTAGCCAGTTAGTAAGAAAAGGACGTCAGACATCTGTAAAGAAGTCTACTGCACCCGCTCTGCAGAGAGGTTACAACTCCCTTCACAAGAAGGCGACCAATACCTCTTCTCCCCAGAAGAGAGGTGTGTGCACGGCTGTTAAGACGACGACTCCTAGAAAGCCTAAC
>QAKV01000004.1 GCA_003343625.1 Clostridiales bacterium | reverse complement strand
ATAATAAACAGACTGGAGGAAGAGATAACCACCGGTAAAAAGTTTTTTCCTGTTATAGTCCATAAGCCTGTTGGAATGGAAGGGGATCGTAACAACTGCATCTTCCGTTTCTTTTTTATATTTTTCCGTTTCGATTCTTGCCTGTTCTTTTGCCCATGCCATGACACCATCCCGGTCGGTGCCAAGACGTTCTGATAATTCGTCCAGAGTGCCTAATTTTTTGATCGTGGTAGAAGTACTTTTTCCTTGGGCATTTGTATAAGATTTTGTGATGTAAAAGGATTCGGAATTTTTTGATTTAGATGTAGTAACACGCATAGCAATCACCTCTGTAATAATTATACCATACATCACCAAATATTACTATATAACAAAACGAAAAAGTACAGGCTTTATGCGGCCTGTAAGCACTTTTTTAATTATGCAACTGTCAAACTCCCGTGTCAAACTCCCGTGTCAAACTCCCGGGGCTGTCCGGTTCGAAAGAGGAACCGGCAGCCCCTTTTCCCGTCTTTTTTCAAATTTTTTCAGGGAAATGGGACAGGAGCTGTTCGGGTATAGTATACTGGAGACGTAACTTGAGGAAAGAGCAATGCAATTCGTTTGATCGAGGAGGAAATGCGATGGATCGTTTGAAAGGGAAAGTGGCGGTGATCACCGGAGGAAATTCCGGAGTTGGAGCGGCTGCGGCGAAGCTGTTTGCGGCGGAAGGGGCTGCGGTGATCATCACGGCGCGCCGTGCGGCGGCGCTGGAACAGGTTGCGGAAGAGATCCGCAGCGCGGGCGGAGAAGTTTATGCGGTTTCCACGGATATCTCCAGGCCGGAGGATCCGGAGAAGCTGATGGAGCTGGTCATGGAAAAGTACGGGAAAATCGATATCCTGGTGAACAATGCCGGCATTCTGGATGAGGGATTGAAGCCGATCGACCGGTTTACGGATGAAGATCTGGATCGGATCGTGGAGACCAATCAAAAAGGCACCATGCGCTGCATGAGAAGCGCGGCGAAGCGGATGAAGACGGGGGCTTCCATCGTCAACGTAGCTTCCGTTGCCGGAGAAAAGGGCTGCGGCGGGGCGGCTTATGTGTCCTCCAAAGCAGCGGTGATCGGCGTGACCAAACATACGGCCCTCCGGTTCCAGAGCCAGGGAATCCGGTGCAACGCGATCTGCCCCGGGACGATCGTGACGCCGATGGTGGCAGCTATGGCGCCGGAAGCGCTGGATCCGGATATGATAGGAGCCATGGCTGCCCACAGCAACCTGCAAACCCAGCCCTGTATGCCCGAAGATGTGGCCAATATCATCCTGTTTTTGGCCAGCGATGAGTCCAGGGCGATTACCGGGCAGATCATCGTGACGGATTTCGGCGCGATGCTGTGAGGGGAAGATCGCGCATGAGAAAAGAAGAGATCCGGATCCGGACGGCCAAAGAGCAGGACGCGGAGGCGTGTCTGGAGATCTATGCTCCCTACGTGGAGCATACGGCTATCACCTTCGAGTATGAAGTGCCTTCTTTGGGGGAATTCAGGGGAAGGATTTTGAAGACGGAAGAAAAGTATCCCTGGATCGTGGCGGAGGCGGGCGGCAGGATTCTGGGCTATGCCTATGCCGGAGCCTTTCACGGGAGGGCAGCCTATGACTGGGCTGTGGAAACTTCCATCTACGTAGATCGAAACCGGAGAGGAGAAGGGATCGGCGGAATGCTCTATGCGGCGCTGGAGCGGGCGCTGAAGGAACAGAATATCCTGAATTTAAACGCCTGCATCGCCTGGCCGGACGGCGAGGACGAGTATCTGACGACGGACAGCGAGTCCTTCCACCGCCATCTGGGGTATCGGCTGGTGGGGGAATTTCATCAGTGCGGATACAAATTCGGACGCTGGTATCATATGATCTGGATGGAGAAGCACATCGGGCCGCATCCGGATCATCCTGCGGCGGTGATCCCTTTTGGGGGAAGGCAGGTGCTTTATCAAAAGGATCGGAAATGAGAAGATCCTTTGCGTCACTGCCCGCCCGGCGGCAGAACCCGCGTTTCCAGTTTTCGGAACAGATGGCGCAGGACCAAAACCGCAGCGGCGGACAGGATCAGCTCCGCGGTGAGCTGGGCATAGGCCAGGCCGTACAGCGGGAAGAGCCGGTTGAGGATGTAAAGCGCCGGAATTTCCAGCACGATCTTGCGAAGGATGGCGAACAGGAACGCTTCCCGTCCCATGCCGGTAGCCTGGAAGACGCCCACGGCCAGGAAATCCACGGCCAGAAAGGGCAGCCCCAGACAAAAGCCCCGCAAAAACTGGCTGCCGTATCCGATGATGGCTTCGTTTTGCATGAACAGTCCGGTCAGGAAGCCGGAAGCCAGGAAATAGAAGGCGGAGACGGTGAGGATGAATCCCAGCATGATCTTCACCGAAAACAGCAGGGTGGATTTCATTCGTCTGACGTTTCCGGAGGAATAGTTGTAGCTGATCAGGGGCATGATTCCCTGGGAGAGCCCCATGGAAATGTTCATGGGAACCATGTTGATCTTCTGGGTGATGCCCATGGCCGCCACGGCGTCCGGCCCGTAAACGGAGGTGAAGTTGTTCAGGATCGTCATTCCCGTGACGTTGAGCAGATTCTGGATGGAAGCAGGAATGCCCACACCGCACACGCCCAGCACGATGGAGCGCCGGAAACCGAACATTTTGGGACGAATGCACACAAAGGTGGTTTTGCGGCGGACGAACAGGAGGACGAAAAAATACAGGCAGGCCACGCAGTTGGAGAGGAACGTGGCCAGCCCCGCGCCTTCCGCGCCCATGTGAAATCCCCAGGGCAGGATGAAAACGGGATCCAGGATCATGTTCAGCACACAGCCGCACATGGTACCGATGCTGGCATGCAGGGCTGCGCCTTCCGAACGGACGAGATAGGCCATGACCACGTTTAAGATGGAAGGGGTGGCCCCTGCGAAGACCGTCCATTTCAGATAGCCGACGGTAGCGGCTTTCGTCTGGGCATCGGATCCCAGAAGTACCAGCAGAGGCCCCTGAAAGACAGTGCACAGAAGGGAAAACAGGATGCCGGAGAGAATCGCGCAGTAAAATCCGAAGGCGGAGCTTCGGTAGACGGTGTCGTAATCCCTGCGGCCCATGGCGCGGCTCATCATGCTGGAGCTGCCCACCCCGAACAGGTTGTTGACAGCATTGAAGGCCAAAAGAACCGGGGCGGCCAGGGTGACGGCGGCATTCTGCACCGGATCGTTGAGCATCCCGACGAAATATGTGTCCGCCATGTTGTACAGCACCATCACCAGGGAGCTCAGGACGGTGGGAACGGCCAGTTTGGCCACGGCGCCCGGCACCGGCGTATTTTCGAACAGCGTGATTTTTTGCGAATTTTCCATTTGCATTCCCTCTTCTCAGTGTAAAATCAGCGAATATATTCATTATAGCACTGCAGGGCGCGGCGTACAGCCCCGGCGCACACTTTTTTTACGACGGCAAACTTTATGCGGCATAAAAACAAGCAGGGATTTCGCCCTTGATCGGGGGACGGAATCTCTGCTTGTTCGCACATTTTATGAATTATCGACTTACACCCCTTTCTGTGCTATGATTATGAGTATGTAATCATAGCACAGAAAGGGGTATTTTCATGGAAAATACGTCTGAAAAGAAACATATATGCGTGGGCCTGCTGGCCCATGTGGACGCGGGGAAGACCACGCTGGCGGAACGGATCCTGTTTCTGACGGGCAGCGTGCGCAAACTGGGCAGAGTGGATCATCAGGACGCTTTTCTGGACACGGACGACATGGAACGGGCAAGGGGAATTACGATTTTCTCCAAAGAGGCCCGGTTCTCTCTGGGGGAGTTCGACGTGGCGCTTCTGGACACGCCGGGCCATGTGGATTTTTCCGCGGAGATGGAGCGGACGCTGCAGGTGCTGGACTATGCGGTGCTGGTCATCAGCGGCGCGGATGGAGTGCAGGGCCATGTGGAGACGTTGTGGCGGTTGCTGAAACGATACGGGATTCCGGTCTTTTTGTTCATCAACAAGATGGATCAGGACGGCGTCCGGGAGGATCTTTTAATGGAGCAGCTGCAGAAGCGGCTGGATGGCCGATGCGTCCGTTTTTGCAGCGGAGAGAGGGAGGAAGCCGGGTCCGAGGCGGTATCCGGCGGGTATGAAAAGGGCAGGGAGAAGGGGGACTGGCGCTGTACGGCTCCGGCTTCCCTGTGGGAGGATCTGGCGATGTGCGATGAAACCCTTCTGGAGAGGTATCTGGAAGGAGAAGCTATCACGCCGGAAGATATCGCGGAACTGATCGCGCAGCGCAGGGTATTTCCCTGCTGTTTCGGTTCGGCGCTCAAAGGCTTCGGCGTGATCGGCCTGCTTTCCCTGATGGAAGAAGGGATGAAGGAGAAACGCTATCCCGGGCAATTCGGCGCCAGGGTGTATAAGATTTCCAGAGATCCCGCGGGCAATCGGCTGACTTATCTGAAGGTTACGGGAGGCCGGCTGTACGTGAAGATGCCGCTGAGCGACCGGCAGGAGGGGACGCAGCAGCCCCGGGAGGGGATGTGGGAAGAAAAAGCGGATCAGCTGCGGCTTTATTCCGGGGATTCGTTTCAGGCGGTTTCGGAAGTCCCGGCGGGGACGGTGTGCGCGGTGACAGGTCTGACGAAGACGTTTGCCGGGCAGGGACTCGGGCGGGAGACGGAACCCGTTCTGCCTCTGCTGGAGCCGGTGCTGACCTATCGGATCGGCCTTCCGGACGACTGCGATGTGCATTCCATGTATCTGAAACTGAAGCAGCTGGAAGAGGAAGAACCGGAGCTGTCCATTTGCTGGGAGGAAGCCACGGGGGAGATTCAGGCCCGCGTGATGGGGGATGTCCAGACCGAAATTCTGAAAGATCAGATCCGGCGGCGGTTTGGCATATCGGTTTCTTTTGAAAACGGCAGCATCGTCTACCGGGAGACAATCGCGGCGCCGGTGGAAGGCGTGGGGCATTTTGAACCCCTGCGGCACTATGCGGAGGTGCATCTGCTGCTGGAGCCTGCGGAACGGGGAACGGGGCTGTCCTTTGCGACGGCCTGCAGCGAGGACGTACTGGACGCAAACTGGCAGCGCCTCGTGCTGACCCATCTGGAAGAGAAGCGCCACAAAGGCGTGCTCATCGGGGCGGAAATCACGGATATGAAGATTACGTTGCTGACCGGAAGGGCTCATCTGAAGCATACCGAAGGAGGGGATTTCAGGCAGGCCACTTATCGGGCGCTGCGGCAGGGGCTGCGCAGGGCCGAAAGCGTTCTGCTGGAACCCGTCTACGCCTTTTCTCTGGAAGTCCCGGCAGAGTATGTGGGCAAGGCCATGAGCGACATCCAGAGGATGCAGGGCCACTTCGATCCGCCTGAAATCGCGGGGGAGTACGCCGTGCTCGTGGGAACCGTTCCGGTTTCGGAAATGGGCAACTATCAGAGGGAAGTCACCGCCTATACCAGAGGACGCGGCAGGCTGATGTGCGTCCTGAAAGGATACGAGCCCTGTCACAACGCCCGGGCAGTGGTGGAAGCGGCGGGCTACGACCCGGACGGGGATACGGAAAACCCCTGCGGCTCCGTGTTCTGCGCCCATGGGGCGGGATTTGTGGTGCCCTGGGATCAGGTGGAAGACTATATGCATCTGGAAAAATGCTATTTGCCGGAAGAAAAGCGGGAAGAAGGGCAGGAGGCCGTGGGCCTGAAGCCGATATCCCTCCGGAAGGAGCCCGCGGAAAGGATTGTCACCCAGGAAGAGATAGACGAGATTTTCGCCCGGATCTATCCGTCCGGAAACGGGAAGAGGGAAACAAGAGGCTACGCCAGGAAGCGGGTTGCGGACGGGCCCGCGAGGCGGGAACCCTCGGCGCGAACCGTCGGGGAGGGGCGAAAACCGGATCCGGACCGGCGGGATTCGCAGGCGGAACGCTATCTTCTGGTGGACGGATATAATATCATTTTCGCCTGGGACGACCTGCGGCAGCTGGCCCGGGAGAATATCGAGAGCGCCAGAGGGCGGCTGATGGATGTTCTCTGCGATTATCAGGGGTTCCATCGGTGCACCGTTATCCTGGTCTTCGATGCCTACCGGGTGGAAGGCGGACAGGGAAGCGTGCAGAAATATCACAATATCCATGTGGTTTACACGAAAGAAGCCGAGACTGCGGATCAATACATCGAAAAGACCGTACATAAAATCGGCAGGAAGAATCAGGTCACCGTGGCCACTTCCGACGCCCTGGAACAGGTGATCATTTACGGGCAGGGGGCGCGGAGAATGTCCGCAAGAGAGCTCATGGAGGAGGTGGAGCAGACCAGGCAGCAAGTGAGGGAGGCCTGGGAAAAGAAACGGGAATCCGATCGCAACTATCTGTTCGATCACGCGGATGAGAATTTGGTTCGATGGGCCGAAGGGATGCGGCTGGGAAACGACTCCGGGGATGGCGGGGGATCCGGAAGCGGGATGGGCTGACCGCTTCCGGGCGATGGCCGTTTGTCAGGTATGTCGTTTCCCATCGGCCCGCGCCGCCTTCACTGAGGTTCGGCATCCCATTCGAGAACGGTGCCGTCGGAAGCATCGATTTCGAATTCGTATTCCATCCCCTGATAGACGATTTTTCCTTCATAAATCATCCTTCCGTCATCGTAATCGGTTCCGATGCGGATGTTGTTATCGCCGGCGCCCGGAACCAGGTCCAGGGCGATCTGCCGGGCCCGCTCTTCGGAGAGCGCGGCGCCGTCCGGGATGGAAGAAGGGAAGGGGAAGTCATCCCGGTCGGATTCGATTCCATATTGCAGGATTTCGCCGGAAGAGGCATCGATTTCGTATTCGTATTCCTGCCCGTTCGCGGAAAACGTGACTTCATAGACGAGGCGTCCGTCATCGTAATCCTGCCGGACTTTGGGGAGAATGGCATTCTCTTCGGAAATGCCGGCATGTTCGAGGGCGGTGGCTTTGGCCTGCCCGGCGTCCAGATAGGATGCGTCCACAGAGGGCTCTCCGGATCCTGTCGGAACGGCTTGCGTTTCGGCGCCGGAACCGTCCGTCCGGATGGAAGTGCGGTTGGCGCCCGCAGCCATCAACTTCTGATCGGAGGCGATCGTCTGCGTCAGGGGCGGTTCGGAGGCGGAACAGCCCGCCAGCAGAAGGCTCAGGCAGACGGCTGTCAGCGCGGTGTGAAATCTTTGATACATGAGGAAAAGCTCCTTTCTGACGAGGAAAATCTTCACGCCGGTCATAAATTTCAGGGGGCTTCTTTACGATTCGGAATACGGGGAAAGCGGAAGGAAAATTCGGTTCCTTCGCCGGGGCGGCTGGCGACGGAGATGGTTCCCCCATGGGCGTCGACGATCCATCTGACCATGGAAAGCCCCAATCCATATCCGCCTTCCCCGGCCGGTCCCGCCGACGATCCGGAGGCATCCGCCTTCGCGCTTCGGGACGGATCCACCTGATAAAACCGGTTCCAGATCAGATCCAGCTGATCTTCCGGAATCCCGATCCCGTCATCCTCCACGCTCCCGAGGATCGAATTCTCTTCCAGCCGGAGGCGGATCCAGACATTTCCGCCTTCTTTTCCGTAGCGGATGCTGTTGGAAATGAGGTTGATGAGCAGACGGATCATCATGGATTCATCCGCCTCCATCCACAGGTCGGAATCGGCCTGAAGATGCAGACGGATTTTTTTCGCGTCTGCGAATTCCTGCTGTTCCTCGCATACGATGGCGGCCAGGTCGTTCAGGAGAATCCGTTCCGGATGCAGGGGAAGGCGCTTCTGGTCCGCCCGGGCCAGAGTCAGAAGGCCGGAAAGCAGCCCGGACATCCGCTGCGCCTGAGAACGGATGGAAGAGAGGGCCTCCATCCGTTCGGCCTCGGAAACATCGTTTTGGGAGGCGTATTCGCACTGGGACAGGATGACGGCCACAGGGGTGCGCAGTTCGTGGGAGACGTCGGAGGTGAACTGCTTTTCCTGCTCGAAGGAAGCCTGCAGCCGATCCATCATCTGGTCGAAAGTGCGGGCCAGGCTGTGCACTTCGTCGGCTCCGGGGGGCAGTTGGATCCGGCGCGTCAGATCGTTTCCGCCGCTGATTTGCCGCGCCGTTTCCGACATGGAAGAAAGGGGTCTTAAGGCCCGGCGGATGATGGAATATCCTCCCAGGGCCGTGCACAGGACGAAAAAGGGAAAAAGGACCAGCGAAAACAGCAAAAGGGTGCGCAGGGAGTCGTCCATGCCGGACCAGGAGAGGATGCCCCGAACCCAGAGATTGCCATAACCGGGTATGTCCTGACAGAAATCATAGACATACCAGACGCCGCCGGAAAAGGGAACCTGCTGAATCCGATCCATGGTCAGGACGGATGCGCCCGAAAAAGAGGAGGGAATTCTGCCATAAATCAGCGCACCGTCGGCATTATATACGGACAGATAGATCCCGGCCCCCAGATAGTTGATATCGTCGTCAAAGGTCAAAACGCCGTCGTCGTATTCGATTTCAGCGAAGCTTTTTAAAACCGTGTCCTTCAGGCGCATTCTGGTATCGGACAGGATCCGGCCGCTGGCGATGACGAAGAGAAGGCACAGGGCCAGGACCACGAACAGGGCCATGAAGGCCGTATACCAGAGGGTGATTTTTTTCCGTATGGTCATCGAACATCACTCCTTTAACACATATCCGGCTCCCCGAACGGTGTGGATCAGCTTGGGGGTATGGCCTTCGTCGATCTTTTTGCGAAGATAACGGATGTAGACGTCCACCACGTTGGATCCTCCCTCATAGTCATAGTTCCAGATATGCTGTTCGATTTTGTCGCGGGACAGGACGATGCCCTGATTGCCGGCCATATATTCCAGAATGGAAAATTCCCGGGAGGAAAGGGGGATAGGGGTATCGCCCCGGAAGACCGTGCGCGCGTCGCAGTCGATGGTCAGATCCGCGATCCGAAAGCAGTTGTCCGGCCGGCCGCTTTCGCGCCGCAGCATGGCGCGGATGCGGGCCAAAAGTTCGTCGAAGGAGAAGGGCTTGACCAGATAATCGTCCGCCCCGGCATCCAGCCCGGCCACCCGGTCGGCCACAGAATCCCGCGCCGTCAGCAGCAGGACGGGCACCCGCTTCTTCGAGGCGCGCAGGGACCTGAGCACCGTAAGCCCGCTGACTTTGGGCATCATGATATCCAGGATAACGGCATCATACTCCGCCGTTTCCAGAAAGGACAGCGCTTCTTCCCCGTCATAACAGGAATCCACCGAATAATGGTTTTTGACCAGTGTTTTTGTGATGACCGTATTCAGATCCCTTTCATCTTCCGCTACGAGCAGCCTCATATTGAATCCTCCGTTGGATAGTCTCATTCCTCTTCGATGCCGGATCGCTCTGCGCAGCGGGCGTTCGCAATCCTGAAGAGAGTTCTGGTATCATTATAAACCGGAAAAATTAAAAAAGTATTAGAAAAAATATCATTTCCTGTACTTGTTTTTTTGAACTGTTCTGATATGATTATCCATGATTTGATTTCGAGAATGCGGAGGGCGGTGCTCTCCGGAAGGGAAAGGGGACATCCGCAGGGCGGATGGAGTGTGCAGGATGCGGCCTAATCATGAAAAGCCCGGTTTGGGACAAGGGAAAAAACGTTCATCGCTGATCCGGGAGGGATCCCGGATCGATCGCCTGCTGGATAAGCAGTTCGGCAGTTCCATGTTTTCCTGGAGGCAGATTTTTTCGATGCTGGCGCCGTTGATCATGGACTCTTTTTTCATCTGCCTGATCAGCATGCTGACCACGGCCATGATCAGCTCTTCCAGCCAGGAATCGGTATCGGCGGTAAGCCTGGTCAGCCCGCTCTACATGATGATTTATGCGGTCTACAACGCCATTTCGGCCGGCGGCACCGTGGTGGTGGCGCAGTTTAAGGGAAAGGGAGAGGTGGAGCGGATGAAATCCGCAGCCGGGCAGCTTCTGTTCGCCACGCCCATCTCGGCCATCATCGCCTGCGTGATTCTGGTGACTTTCGCGGATCCGCTGGTTCACTTCCTGTTCGCGGGCGTGGAGGAGGCGGTGCTGACGAAGGCGGAGCACTATCTGATCGGCATCGCTATCTCCATGATCTTCCTGTCCGTCTACATGAGCGGTTTCGCCGTGTTCCGCGGCCTGGGCGAAACGAAGATCTGCCTGCATCTGACGATCATCATCAATCTGCTGCATTTTATCGCCAGCTTCGTATTCATCAATCTGCTGAGGCTGGATATCATGGGCAGCGTACTGTCTTTGAATCTGGCCCGGGTGGTGGGCGGCATCGCGGCGGTCTGGATGCTGCTCTCTCCCAAAAGCGTGCTGCGCGTCCAGGCCCGGCACGTGTTTCGGATCGATAAGAAGATCATCCGGGAAATTTTCCGCATCGGCATCCCCTTCGGAATGGAGCAGCTGTTCATGAACGGGGGTTCCATGCTGGTGCAGATTTATATCGCCCGTCTGGGCACCATGAACGTAGCCGCCAACGCGGTGGCCAACTCCGCGTTTTCCCTTCTCTATGCGGCGCCCTCCGCAGTGGGTACCCTGGCGGTGACCGTGGTGGGACAGTGCGTGGGCGCCGGGGACAGGGGACTGGCCCGCCGGTACGGGAAGGGAATGGTGAAGCTGGGGACGGCTATCAACGTTTTGGCCCTGGCCGTGCTTTTGCCCCTGCTGCCTTTCATCCTGAAGCTGTATCAGGCTCCGGACAATACGCTGACCATGATTTACACCGTGCTGGCCATCGCCTCAGTATGTATGCCCTTTTTCTGGCCGTCCTCCAATACTATGCCCTCCGTCCTGCGTTCCGCCGGAGACGCTGCCTTTTCGTCCTATTTCTCCCTGGTCACCATGTGGGCGATCCGGGTGGGGCTGGGCTATGTGTTCGCCATCCCTCTGGGGCTGGGGCTGCCGGGCGTCTGGATCTGTATGTGCCTGGAATGGGCGGTGCGGACCGCCGTGTTCTGGAAACGGTTTCGCGGGGATAAGTGGCTCAGCCACTATCATGAAGATTAAAAAGAAATTGTAAACCCGTCGAAAAGGATGTAAGATAATCCTCAGAGGGAGGAAATCGAATATGAAGCTCAATTATCGCAGAACATTTCTCATCGGGCTGGCTTTTTTATCCATCAGCGCATTCTGGCAGATGTACGACAATCTGGTTCCGCTGATTTTACAGGGTACTTTCCATATGAATGAGACCATCACCGGAGCCATCATGGCCGGGGATAACGTGTTGGCCGTCTTCCTTTTGCCCCTTTTGGGATCCCTTTCCGACAGAGTGGACACCCGGTTCGGCAAGAGGCTGCCTTTTATCGTGGTGGGAACCTGTCTCGCCGTAGCGCTCATGCTGCTGTTGCCTGTGGCGGATCGGAGGCAGAATCTGGCCCTGTTCGTGGCCGCGCTGTTCTGCCTGCTCATCGCCATGGGGCTGTATCGCTCTCCGGCGGTGGCGCTGATGCCGGATCTTACGCCCAAACCGCTGCGCAGCCAGGCCAATGCCATCATCAACCTGATGGGAGCCCTGGGCGGCGTCTATACCCTGATTCTGATCAGCCTGCTGGTGGGAGACGGGGAGCGGCCCGACTATATGCCGGTATTCGCCGGGGTGGCGGCCCTCATGGTGATCGCGGTGCTCCTCCTGGTGGCGACTATCCGGGAAAAGAAACTGGCAGAGCAGGTGGCGGCCGAGAACCTGCAGGAGGAGCCGGAAGAGGAGAAAAAGGCGGATCGGACCGGACAGCTGGATCCGTCGGTGAAAAGAAGCCTGCGCCTGATCCTGGTGTCGATTTTCCTGTGGTTTACCGCTTATAATGCGGTGACGACGGCGTTTTCCCGCTATGCCAGGAGCGTTTGGGGGATGGAAGGGGGAGGCTTTGCCAACTGCCTGATGGTAGCTACCGTGGCGGCGATTCTCAGCTATATCCCCATCGGATTTATCTCCGCCCATGCGGGCAGGAAGCGCTGCATCCAGGGAGGGCTTTTGCTGATGCTGGTCAGCTTTCTGGCGGCGGTGTTCTTCGTGGAATACCATCCCGTGATCAACGTGTTCTTCGCGCTGATCGGGATGGGATGGGCAGCGGTCAGCGTCAATTCCCTGCCCATGGTGGTGGAGATGTGTTCCAACAGCGATGTGGGTAAATACACCGGGCTCTATTATACGTTTTCCATGTCTGCCCAGATCTTCACCCCCATTTTGTCGGGCGCATTTTTGCAGTATGTCTCCTATCGGACGCTGTTTCCCTATGCCTGCATCTTCACCGTCGCGGCCATGGTCACCATGAGCATGGTCAGGCACGGGGACAACCGCCCGGAGAAAAAGAAGAACGTGTTGGAAAACTTCGATATCGAGGACTGAGAGCCAGGAGGAGAGGATGGACGGGATGAAAAAATGGAAGCCTGCGGCGTTGGCCGCTGCGGGGGCATATTTGTTCGCGATATCCCCCAGGATGAAGGACAGACCGGAACGGCTGCCGAAGGTCTATTATGCCCACAGGGGGCTGCACGACAATATTTCCGACGCCCCGGAAAATACCATGGCCGCTTTCCGGAAAGCGGTGGAAGGCGGATACGGGATCGAGCTGGACGTCCAGCTGACGGGAGACGGACAGGTGGTGGTGGCACACGATTTTTCCTTAAAGCGCATTTGTGCGGTGGACGGGGAGGTGGATAGCTTCACCTATGAGCAGCTGCAGGAATTTCCGGTCTATGGAAGCGAACAGAGAATCCCGCTCTTTTCGGACGTGTTGTCGCTGGTGAACGGGAAGGTGCCGTTGATCGTGGAGATCAAATACAAAGGAAAAGGCAGCGCCGTCTGCGAGAAGACATGGGAGCTTCTGAAAAACTATCGGGGCGTTTACTGCATCGAATCTTTCCATCCCCAGGCGCTTTTATGGTTCAAAAAGCACTGCCCGCAGATATGCAGAGGGCAGCTGTCCATGAACTACCAGCGGGAGGACGGATCCCACGGGGTCCACTATTGGGTCATGCGCCATCTGCTGACGAACTTTCTGACCCGGCCGGACTTCATCGCCTACGACTGCAGGGCCATGCACGCGGTTTCCAAAAACATCTGCCGCAGGCTCTACGGCTGCCCGGCGGTGGCCTGGACCGTGAAATGTCAGGCGCAGCTGGATGCCTGCCGCAACTGCTTTGACTATTTTATCTTCGAGGGCTTTTGCCCGAAGGACTGACCGAAACGGAGGAAACGATGCATAATCAGCTGACGCCCGGCGACATTAAAAAGATGCAGGAAGAGATCGAATACCGGAAACTGGTGGTGCGCAGGGAGGCGCTGGAAGACGTGAAGGAAGCCAGGGCCCAGGGCGATCTGTCCGAAAACTTCGAGTATTATGCCGCAAAAAAATTTAAGAATAAGAACGAGAGCCGCATCCGCTATCTGGAGCGGATGATCCGGACGGCGGAAATCGTTTCCGAAGAGTCCGGGGACGACGAGGTGGGAATGAACAACGGCGTGGAGGTCTTTTTCGAAGAGGACGGGGAAACGGAGAATTACAAGATCGTGACCACAGTGCGCCAGAATTCCCTGGAAGGGCTGATCTCCAGCGAATCCCCGCTGGGAAAGGCGCTGCTGGGCCATAAGGCCGGCGACAGGGTTTTCGTGGATCTGGGCGGTGGCGGCGGCTACTATGTGGTGATCCGCTCCATCGACAAAACCCGGGATGGGGACGACGCGCTGCGCAGCTTTTGAACGGACCCCTTCCGGCCGGACGCTGTTTGTGAATTCCTGTGGAAAAAGGAGAGACGGGATGCGCCTTCTGTTGACGGGAGCCGGCGGTTTTCTGGGAAGCCGGCTCCTTTTCTTTTACCGAAAAAAGTATGAAATCTGGGCGCCCTCCCGCGGGGAGCTGGATCTGACGGATCCGAAAGCGGTGCGGAGCGGGGTATGCTCTTTTAAACCGGATGTTGTAGTCCACTGCGCCGCGATTTCGGATGTGGGAACCTGCGAGAAAAATCCGGAGCTGTCCCTGGCCGTCAACGTGCAGGGGACGAGGAATTTGGCCGCCGCCTGCGCGCCGGACGGAGCGCTCTGCGCCCGGCCGAAATTCCTGTTTTGCAGCTCGGATCAGGTCTATTTTGACGGCCCTGCGGAGGGAAAATACGGGATGAATTTTTTTGCCCATCAGGAGAATGAAATCCTGCATCCGATACCGGTATACGGTCAGCACAAGCTTCTTGCGGAGCAGGCCTGCCGGAGTCTGTGCCCGGACAGCGTGATCCTGCGGTTGAGCTGGATGTATGGGGAGCTGACGGAAAAAGAGCGCGGAAAGGGACGGCAGAATCTGGGAGAGATCCTGCGGCAGATGGCGCGGGAGGATCTGGAATGGCCCTTTTCGGACGGAGACTATCGGGGTGTGACGGACGTGTGGGAAGTGGTGCGCCATCTGGAAACGGCTCTGTCCCTGCCGCCGGGAATCTACAACTTCGGAAGCCCCAATTCCGTTTCGCTGTATGAGACTGCGCGCAGAGCGCTGAAACCTTTCGGAAAAGAAAAACTGGCCTGTCCCGCAGAGGGGAACAGGCCGAGAAATCTGTGTATGGATCCTGCCAAAGCTCTGGAGCATGGAATCCGCTTTCCGGATACCGCGCTGGGGCTGTCAGGCTTTTTGCGCGCCGGAATCTGAGAGCCTGCGGTGCAGGATGTCGATGACTTTGGAAGACAGGGCGACTGTCAGCAGGGAAAAGAGGATTTTCACCGGCGGAATATACGTCAGAGACAGCATCAGCACTACGAAGTCCGTAAAAAAGTAAGCCCGCGAGATCTTCCAGCCGGTCACTTTATGGATAATCAGGGTCAGGGCATCGTCCCCGCCGGAAGCGCCTCCTTTCGAGACGATGAGCCCGGCTCCTGTCCCCACGAACAGGCCGCCCAGCAGGGCGGCGATCAGGGGCTGCCCCGAAAAGGAGGGCAGCAGCGGGCCGGTGAATTCCCAAAGCCGATAGAACAGGGCATAGCAGCAGGTGGCGAACATGGCGTTCTTTAAGAAGGCCTTGCCCAACAGCCGAAAGCCCACGAGATAACAGGTCATGTCCAGCAGGAAGGAAAAGATGCCAGGGGAAATCCCAGTCCAGTGATAGAGAAACAGGGTCATCCCCAATACGCCTCCTTCCGTGATCCGGCTCTGGCTGTGTACGTTGAACAATCCGAACGACAGGATAGCGGCTCCGGCCACCAGGCAGGCGTAATGGCCTGCAGTCTTCCGATTCAGTTTTTTTGAAAACAATTTTAAAACTCCTCCGATTCTCCGGCGAGCTTTCGGCAAAGCGCCAGAAAGGGCTCGCCGTATTTTTGATATTTCAGCTCGCCGACCCCATGGACGGCGAGCATTTCTTCTCTGTTCTGAGGCAGCATAACGCACATGGACTCCAGCGTCTTGTCGGAAAAGACGAGATAGGGGGGGATGTGTTCCCTGCGGGCGATCTGCGTGCGCAGACTGCGCAACTCTTCGAAGGGAGCGCTGCCCGGACGGGATGTATTGCCTTTGCGCGTTTTTGCGCCGGTTTGGGGATGGCCGGCAGAATCGCCGGCTTTGACAGGAGACTGCGTAGTCTTCCTTGCCGCCTTCATGGTGAGTACGGGGCGGAGTTCCCCGTCTTCAGAATAGAAGGTCAGTCCCTTTTCTTTCACTTTCAGTATGGGAAACCGGTCGTCGGTGACGGCCAGGTATTCCGTCAGAATCAGATATTGGCAGACCTGTCGCAGAAAGATGATCGTCTGACCGGCCTGTGAGCCGTAATAGCGGTTCTGATCCAGGCCGAAACGTAGCACCTTTTCGCTCCTGCTGCCCCGCAGGGCGTCCAGAATGGCGTTGATTCCAAAGCGCATTCCGCTGGTGAGGATACAGCCGATGAGATCGTTGGCGATCCGGGAGATATCTATCGTTTCGAAGTTCGTTTTGCAGTTGCCGCAGTTGCCGCAGAAGCTGCCCCCGTATTCGCCGAAATAGCGCAGCATGTAATCCCGCAGGCAGTCGGAAGTGTGGCAATAGAATGCCATCTTTTTGAGCCTTTCCCGATCCCTCTGGCGAATCAGTTCCAGGGCCTCCCCCGTGAGCTCTTCGTTCTCCCGATCCCTTTCGATGAAAAACTGGTTCGTGATCACGTCCTGCCCGCTGTAAAACAGGATGCAGTCCGCCGCGGCGCCGTCGCGGCCCGCGCGCCCGGCCTCCTGGTAATAGCTTTCCATGTTTTTAGGCATATTATAATGGAGCACGAACCGGACGTTGGATTTGTCGATGCCCATGCCGAAGGCGTTGGTGGCGACCATCAGGGGCACTTCGTCGTAGGTGAAGGCTTCCTGATTTTTTCGCCGTTCCTCGTCGGAAAGGCCCGCGTGATAACGGGTAGCCGAAAAACCGTCTTCATTCAGACGGTCACAGACCTCTTCCACCGCCTTGCGGGTCGCGCAATAGACGATGCCGGATTGCCCGGGATGGTCGGACAGATAGCCGCGGATGCCCCGGTATTTGTCCCGGTCATGGCGGACTTCGAAATACAGGTTTTTCCGGTCGAAGCCGGTCACCGTCACGTGGGGATCTATGAGACCCAACATGGAAACGATATCATTTCGCACTTCCTTTGTGGCGGTGGCGGTGAAAGCCCCCACTGCGGGCCGGGCGGAAAGGCGGGAGAGAAACCCGGGGATCTTCAGATAGCTGGGCCTGAAATCCTGTCCCCACTGGGAAACGCAATGGGCTTCGTCCACCGCTACCAGGGAAATGGGGGCGTTTTGGGCGAAGTCCAGGAAGCCTTCCGTCAAAAGCCGTTCCGGCGCTACATAGATGATTTTATAGCGGCCTTCCTTCGCGTATTCCAACGCCTTTTTATATTGGGCGAAAGAAAGGGAGCTGTTGAGCCAGGCCGCGTGTACGCCCATCTGATTGAGCGCGCGCACCTGATCTTTCATCAGGGAAATGAGCGGGGAAATCACCAGCGTAATCCCGGGCATCAAAAGAGCGGGCACCTGATAGCAAACGGATTTGCCGGCGCCCGTGGGCATGATGCCGCAGACATCCTGACCGGAGAGCAGGCAGTCGATCAGTTCTTCCTGCCCCTCCCGAAAGGCGCTGTAGCCGTAATAGGTTTTTAGGATTTCCTCTTTTGTCGGTGTGCTGTATTCCAAATCGCTCATGTCACCCATTGTAGCATGGGTCCGGGAAATTTGGAAGACGGATTTTGGCGTCTGACGGAGAAAGGCGCTTTGCAGTTACAGTTTGACGAAAGGGATGGGGATGCTTTATAATCATAGACATACAGGAGGCGGCGGACCGCCGGGGGATGGGGGACGCCGCAGGAGAGGAGAATACGAGGTATGAAAGCAAATTTACCGGAGTCCTTAAAACGTCTGATCGCGAGGGTGGAAGAGACTTTTCAGGACGATCCCGCCATGGTGGAGCTGTTCATCAACTGCTTTACCAATACGCTGGACACCACAGTCAAAAAGATGGAGGATGGGACGACTCACGTGATCACCGGGGACATTCCCGCCATGTGGCTGCGGGATTCGGTAGCCCAGGTGCGCCCGTACCTGATGGCGGCCAAAGAGGACAGCGAGATCGCGGATCTGTTGGTGGGGCTGTCCAGAAGGCAGTTCTTTTTCATCAATCACGACCCCTATGCCAACGCCTTCAATCAGGAGGAGAACGGCAACTGTTGGGAGCACGACGAGACGGAGATGACCGATTGGCTGTGGGAGCGCAAATATGAGATCGATTCCCTGTGCTATCCGGTGCAGCTGGCTTATCTGATCTGGAAAAACACCGGCAGGACTGATCAGTTCGATGAGAATTTTGTCAGGGGACTGCACACCATCCTGAAGGTCTGCAAGACCGAGCAGTGCCATGAGGAGAAGTCGCCCTATTCCTTCGTGCGCAGGAACTGCTATTTTACCGATACCCTTTCCAGGGGCGGCAAAGGCGCGCTGGTGAAGTCGGGCATCGGCCTGACCTGGTCGGGCTTTCGGCCCAGCGACGACGCCTGCGTCTACGGATACCTGATCCCGTCCAATATGTTCGCCACTGTGGTGCTGGGATACATGCAGACCATCGCCCTGGAAGTGCTCGACGACGAGCTTCTGGCAGCGGAGGCGGAGGCGCTGGGCAGGGAGATCCACAACGCCATCGAATCCCTGGCCATCGTGAAAAACGAATATTACGGAAAGATCTACGCTTATGAGATGGACGGTTTCGGCCAGTACCTGCTCATGGATGACGCCAATGTCCCCAGCCTTCTGGCGATGGATTATCTGGGATATGAGGCGGACGACCGGGAAGTGGTGGAAAACACCCGCAAATTCATCCTGAGCAGCGGCAATCCTTACTATTATGAAGGATCCTGCGCCAGGGGTATCGGAAGCCCTCACACCCGTCCGGACTACATCTGGCATATTTCTCTGGCGATCCAGGGCCTGACCAGCAAGACGCAGGAGGAAAAGCTGGAGATTCTGCAGACCATGAAGAATACGGATGCCGGGAAGGGCATGATGCACGAGGGCTTCTGCGTCAACGATCCGACCCGGTACACCAGGGAATGGTTCTCCTGGGCCAATGCGATGTTCTGTGAGCTGGCGCTGGATTATTGCGGCATCCGGGTGGAACGCTGAGATCGATTCAGGGAGGAGATCGGACGGATGGTGGAGATTCCGGAAAACTGTCTGTTCTGGGCCTGCGGGAATCCGAAGCTGGAGGAGGAGATCCGCAGGTGTAAGGAACTGTGCTATCGTTATAATCAGCTGTCCCCCAACGACCGGGAGGGACAGCTGGCCATCCTCTCGCAGCTTTTGGGGAAGATTGGAAAAGACGTCGTCTTTATGCCCCCGTTCTGGTGCGATTACGGGTATCACATCTGCGTGGGGGATTCGTTTTACGCCAATCACAATCTTGTCATCACCGACGGGGCCAGGGTGACTTTCGGCGACGGCGTATTCATCGCCCCTAACTGCTGCTTCACCACCGCGGAACACGCCATCGACCCGGATCAGCGCAGGGCCGGAATGGAAGTGGCCAAGCCCATTTCGGTGGGAAACAACGTATGGGTCGGAGCGGGCACTACCGTGCTGGCCGGCGCCGCCATCGGGGACAATTCGGTGATCGGGGCGGGCAGCGTGGTGAACCGGCCCATCCCGGCGAACGTGGTGGCCGCCGGCGTGCCCTGCCGGGTCATCCGCAGGATCACGCCCGAAGACCGCCACAGATACCCCATTTACGGGGAACTCTGAAAGCAGGAAAAGGAGATTTAACGCACAGCCCCGGAGGGCCCATGCGTTTTGAGCGACTTTCCAGCCCGTCTGGCTGGAGCGCGAAACGCATGGGCCCTCCGGGGCGTTCGTCGTCCTTTTCTAGTGGAATGTATCCACGCTGTAGTCGTGGTAGTGGAACCCGAACCATCTGCCGGGCATATCGCCGGGGAAACGGGGCGCCGGCGCAGTGCGAAAAGTTCCGTCGTCGTTCAGCGCCTGGGGAGTATGCTGTCTGGTGTGTTCCAACAGCAGATCCCACAGCTCCTGTTTCTTCTTCGCCCAGGCCGGATCCCGGGAAAGGTCGTGCTGTTCCATGGGATCGCGTTCCAGATCGAACAGCAGGACGTGGTCGCCGGTGGCGGAGTAGACCAGCTTCACCCTTTTCTCCATGACGCAGAAGTTGGTGTTCAGGCTGTTGCCGAAAAAGATCCGATCCTCAGGAAGCGGGCGAAGCAGGTTTTGGCCCGATACGGGCACGGGCGGAGTCAGGCCGGCCATGGAAAGGATGGTGGGGTACAGATCCACCAGATCGGCAGGCGCTTCCACGCTGATGTTGTGGGGAATTTCCCGTCCCTGGGGCGGCATGATCAACAGGGGCACATGGGCGCTGCCCTCGAAGAACAGATTCTTCTGGGACATATGGTGATCTCCCAGCATTTCCCCGTGATCGGAGGTGAAAATCACCCACGTGTTGGCGAACAGGCCGTTTTCCCGCAGCGCGCCGAAAATCCGGCCCAGAGCGTAGTCCACCTGAGTGATGCAGGCGTAATAGGCGCGGCGGCTGGCCATCTTCTGTTCCGGCCCCAGAAGGTGCATGTTCGTGTTCTCGTAGGCGCCCGCCAGAAAGCCCTGGGGCGTTTCTTCCAGGGTTTTGGACCAGTCGCCGGTTACCGGAGGGGGAAGCGGAATGCCATCGTAGAGCTCCCAGAAGTCCCGGCAGGGATCGAAAGGAGGATGGGGCTTGGTGAAGCTGGTCCACAAAAAGAAGGGGCGGGTGGTGTCCCGCGTTTCCAGAAAGTCGATGGCTTCGTCCGCGATCCAGGTGGTGATGCTGTCCTTGACGTCTACGGTGGAAAGGACGGGTTCCATTTCGCATTCCCCGATGCCGTGGGCTTTCGGACGGGCCAGGGGCTGCTTTTTGTCGTATTCCCGCATATAATCCAAAGGCAGCTTCATGTGCTCGAAACCGTAATGGGCCCGGGCGGGTTCGAAGTGCATTTTGCCTTTGGCGCAGGTCTGATAGCCCGCGTCTGTCAGGACTGCCGGGAGGGTGGAGCGTTCTTCCGTGCAGGCGCGCATGAAGGTTTCGTGAGTGGCGTTGGAAACCACGCCGCTCTCATAGCCCTGCCGCCCGGTCATGATGGTGGTGCGGGAAGGAACGCAGATGGGACAGCTGGCATAGCAGTTTTTATAGCTGATGCCCATAGCCGCCATGTAGTTCAGATGGGGGGTGAAAATGCTCAGGTTGCCCCAGGCGTTGAGGGTATCGAAGCGCTGCTGATCCGTGGTGATCAGCAAAATGTTGTCATGAGCCATACGAATCTCCTTTCCGGAATGAAGTTCTTTTTTTGAGTATAGACGTGGCGCGAAGGAACAGTCCATACCAGAAACGTTAGATACACCACCAAAAATGTGAGGCAAGTTATACATAGGGAAAATGGACACGGCGATTTGGGAAAACGTTTTATATACAAAATAACCAAAAAACAGGAAGAATTTTGTAGAATAAAACTCACATTTTTGTGGTGATATATAAGAAATTTTAGGTTGCAGTGGCAAATTAACTAAGTTATAATAAATTTAGCAGGTCGGTCGTACGTCAAACGGCCTGACCGATTGAAGAGGAGGTAGATAGAATGGCCAGTGAAAAGACAAACATAAAGAAAAGGCGGAAGTGGGGGCGCGATGATACGGAGCTGTCGCTGCTAGCCCTTCCGACTACAGTATGGTACATATTATTCTGCTTCGCACCGATGTTCGGTATCATCATCGCTTTTAAGAACTACAAGGTGCACGGCGGGTTCATCCAGAGCTTCCTGCAGAGCGAATGGGTGGGGTTTGAGAACTTCGAGTTCCTCTTTTCCTCCAAGGATATCTGGCTGATCATCCGCAATACTCTGGCTTATAACATCGTATTCATCATTTTGGGCATCGTGGTTCCGGTCGCGGCTGCCATCGCGATCGGACAGCTGCACAGCAAGAAGCTGGCGAAAGCGTATCAGACGGCGATGTTCATGCCTTACTTTCTGTCCTGGGTCGTGGTCAGCGCGCTGGTCTGGGCTTTCTTATCCTACGATAAGGGCCTGGTCAACGGACTGCTGGAGTCCTGGGGAATGGAGCGCCAGCAGTGGTACATGAAACCCATGATGTGGCCGCCTTTCCTGGTATTCATGAACCTGTGGAAGGGCGTTGGATACGGGATGGTCGTCTACCTGGCCACGATTACCGGAATCGACAAGACTTATTATGAGGCGGCGGGCATCGACGGCGCGACGATCTGGCAGCAGATCCGCTACATCACCCTTCCGCTGATGAAGACCGTTATCATTATGATGTTCATCATGAACGTGGGACGCATTTTCTATTCCGATTTCGGTCTGTTCTTCCAGGTGCCCAGAGATTCCAACTCCCTGTATGATTACGTTTACACGCTGGATGTATACGTGTACAAACAGCTGAAAACGTCAACGACGGGCATGGCTGCCGCTGCGGCATTCGTACAGTCCGTTGCGGGCTGTATCACGATTCTGACCGCGAACGCGATCGTCCGCAAAGTGGATCGCGAGAGCGCGATGATTTAAGGAGGGGTAAAAGATGGAATCAACGAGACCGATACAGAAAAGAAAAAAGAATGAACCGGATGGATTCGACCGGTTTAACCGGGTATCAAAGCCGGCCAATGCAGTGCTGAATCTGATCTTTTTCCTCATGGCGGCGATCTGCGTTATCCCGGTGCTTCTGGTGGTGGCGATCTCCTTTTCGGCAGAGGCTTCCATTACGGAATATGGTTACAGATTCATTCCCAAGATTTTTTCCTTCGAAGGATATACGTTTTTGGCTTCACAGAGCACGATGATTCTGAGGGCGTTGGGGATTTCCCTGTTCGTCACCATCGTGGGAACGATCCTCGGCGTGCTGCTGACGACCCTGATGGGATATGTGCTTTCCAGGCCCAACTACAAGCTCAACGGATTTCTGACCATGATCGTATTCATCCCGATGGTGTTCAACGGCGGTCTGGTTTCCACTTATTTCGTGGTGGGCACCATGCTGGGCTTAAAGAATACGGTCTGGGCGCTGATCCTGCCCCTGGCGGTTTCTTCCTTTAACGTCATCATCTGCCGTACTTTCTTCAAGACCACCGTTCCGGAGTCCCTGATCGAATCGGCGAAAATGGACGGGGCCAGCCAGCTGACGATTTTTTCCCGCATCGTGCTGCCGATTTCGCTGCCGGTGCTGGCGACCATCGGATTGTTCCTTTGCTTTGCGTACTGGAACGACTGGTATCAGTCCCTGCTGTATATCGATGATCATAAACTCCTGTCTCTGCAGGCGCTGCTGAACCAGATCCTGACCAACATCCAGATGCTGGCCAAGAATGCGGCGACCATGGGAGCGTCCGCTGCGGAGATGCTGGCGAACATGCCTCAGGAGGCAGCCCGTATGGCGATCGTGGTGATCATCGTCCTGCCCATCGCCTGCGCGTATCCGTTCTTCCAGAAGTACTTCATTTCCGGTCTGACGGTGGGAGCGGTCAAGGGCTGACCGGGGGATCGAAACGATATCGAACCGGCATGGCCGGTGGATATATAACTCATTCAATTTCAATCAAACAGGAGGATTTGTATGAAAAAGAAAACCTTAAGCAAAATCCTTGCGTTGGGGCTGGTTTCCGTCATGACGGCGGGAATGCTGTCCGGCTGCGGCGGCGATACCGCTGACACCGGAGCTGACACCGGCAGCGCGGGAACTGAGGCGGCAGGAGAAGAGGCTGCGGCCGACGACAGCGCTTCCAGCGGAGAGGTGCCCACCCTGATCTGGTGGACCTGCGGCGGAACGCCTGCAGACGACTTCGAGGAGTCCATCGCTGCGATCAGCGACTATACGGAAGAGAAGATCGGCGTTCGCCTGGATGTGAAGATCGCGGGCTGGAGCGAATACGATCAGAAGATGAACAACATCGTCAATACCGGCGAGTATTTCGATTTGATGTTCGTCAACAACACCAACTACAGCAAATTCGTCAACCTGGGCGCGCTGGAGAATATCACCGATCTGGTGCAGACCGCGACCCCCGATCTGTATAACTTCATCCCTCAGGAACTGTGGGAAGGCGCGCAGATTCACGGAAACGTGTATGCGGTTCCTACATACAAGGATTCTTCTCTGACCCAGTTCTGGTATCTGGATGACACCTATGTACAGAAGTACGGCATCGATGTGGAGAGCATCAAGGACTATGCGACGCTGGATCCTGCAGTGCGCGCGATCAAGGAAGGCGAGGGCGATTCCTTCTATCCGATCAAGCTGCATCAGGGCGCTCTGTTCAACGGATTCTTCAACAACTACGACGGGCTGGCAGGCGGCCTGCAGCCCATCGGCGTGAAGATCGATGACGAGACCCGCACCGTCGTCTGCACGCTGGAGCAGGAAGACATCGTTGAAGGGTTCAACTGGCTGCATTCCTGGTATATGGATGGCATCATCAACCCCGATGCGAACGTCATTACAGAAGGCACGAAGGGCAGCTGCTTCGGCACCGCACAGGGCTGGCCTGCAGCAGCGACCACCTGGCAGACCAACGAAGGCGTTGAGAAGTATGACCTGACCCAGGTATTCGGACCGATCTATACCACCGAGACCATTCAGGGTTCCATGAACGCTATTTCCGTGAACTCCAACTATAAGGAAGAGGCGCTGAAAGTTCTGCAGCTGATGAACACCGATTCCAAGTTCCGCGATATGTGTGCATTCGGCGTTGAAGGCGACCACTTCGAATACGTGAGCGACGGCGTTGTGAAGAGACTGAGAGACGACTGGACATGGCCTTCTTATACACAGGGCACATTCTTCATCCTCTCCGTTACCGATGACAGCGATCCCGATGCATACGAACAGGTTAAGGCGCAGAATGAAGCTGCAACTCCTTCCGTTTGCCTGGGCTTCGCGCTCGACATCAGCAACATCCAGAACGAGATGGCAAACTGCAATACCGTTTGGGATAAGTACAAATATGACCTGCTGACCGGCGCGTCCGATCCGAACGAAGTTCTGCCTAAGTGCATCGAAGAGCTGAAGGCAGCCGGACTGGATACGATCATCGCAGAAGCGCAGAAGCAGATCGACGAGTTCTTCGCAGAATAAGAAACTGAATATCTGACGATTGAGGAAGATGAGGCCCTCCGAACTTAGCTCGGAGGGCCTTATATCGCCGGTTCGATGACAGGCGGAATCCTCATCGAGTCAGCCGCCCGGCGACACGGATTTCTGCGATGCGGATCATTTACAAATCTTTGGCAATCTTTCCGCCTCCGGTGGACAGGAATATGAAAAATCGATATAATAGGGATAGGATTTTTACAGCATGGGGAAGGACAGCAAAATGAACAAATTTCACGCCACCTTTTTGGGGTATCGAATATACAGGAAAAAGTTTTCAGGTACGATCGCGGTTGTGTTATTTTTGAGCATTCTTGTTTTTTCCGGCATGCTGATTTTTTTCGTAAATACCTGGATGTCCGATTTGCGGCAGCAGGCGCAGCGCATCTTTCTGGAACGGGAAAGGCGCATGGCCGTGATTCAGGACTGGACGCTGAACTATACGAATCAGCTGTACGAGGACAGTATGCTGATGAAGGATCTCAAGGCCCTGTTCCTGACTTCCAGCCAGCAGCAGTATCTCTGGGAAAGGCGGGAGGAAAGCCTGGGAAACAGCGAACAGATCCGGTATCTGCCTGCGGATATCAGACAGCTGTTTACCGACAGCCGAAGCGAGATCACGGGGGTTACGCTGAGGTCGGAGAGCGGGATGAAGGCGATCTGGCTGGAAAACGGGGATGTACGCCTGAGCTTTGAATTTCAGGAGCCGGAAGACCTCAGGCAGATTCAGAATTTCGGGGATATCCTGGCGGCGTCTTTTTCCATCCGGGATCCCCGACACATGGGCGAGACCATCGGGACGATGGATTTCTGGATCAGCAGTTCGGATATTTACGAAAGGGATGAACAGTTTCGGGCGGACTGGGGAATTTTGGACGGAGAAGGAAAACTGCTGACCGGCAGCCAACTGTCTGAAGAGGGAGAGGACTGGCTGGAACAGGCGAACAGCGGGACGGAAGAAGAAGGATGGCTTTCGGGGACGGTCTATTACCTGAAGTTCATTTCCAGTCAGGGAGATTATACTTTCGTGGTGATTCGGGATCTGCCCTCGGTCCTGCGGGACAACGCCTATACGGTGCTGGCGTTGGTGATGGCCCTGCTGCTGATTGCGCTGGGAGTGATCGTCACCAGTTACATAGGGATCCAGACGGATGCGAATTTCCTCACCACGATTATGGCCATGCTGGGCGCGATGGAGAGCGGGGATTTTAAAGGGCTCAAAGCGATGGAGCTTCCCGTTCGCCACAGGGAGAACGAGTACGGCATGATCGCCGTGGCGCTCAAGGATGTGGGCGTGAAACTGGAAGGCTATATCGAGACGGAATATGTATTGAAACTGAAGGAACAGGAAACGGAAATGCGGGCGCTGCAGCATCAGATCAATCCCCATTTTCTGTACAATACGCTGGAAACGCTGCGCTCTAAAGCGCTGATGCAGGGAGACAGGGATATGGCGGATGCCATCGCCATGCTGGGAACGTTGTATCGGGCGCGAATGCATCGGAAAAACTCCATCAGCCTGAAAGAGGAGTTCAGCCTTCTGGAAATGTATTTGAAAATTATGGAACTCCGTTTTCGGAACAATTTCGTCTATCAGATCGAACTGGACAGGGAGATCGAGGAGACTCCTACGGTGAATTTCTGGCTTCAGCCGCTGGCGGAAAATTTTTTCACTCATGGATTCGATCGGGAGAGCGAGTACAATCTGCTGATCGTCAGCGGGCACGCACAGGACGGCGGCGCCAGGATCGAACTGATCGACAACGGCAGCGGGGTGCCGGAGGAGAGGTTGGATGAGATCCGCAGGAATATGTACGAAGGAAACGATGATCCGGAGGCGGATATCGGTCTGCGCAACGTTTACATGAGGCTGGAATATTTCTACAGGGATGGATTTGAGATGAACGTTGGCAATAATCCGGAAGGAGGATTTTGTGTGTCCATTTTTATTCCGGGAAAGGTGGTAGAGGATGTACACATTGATGATCGTGGATGACGAGCCTGCGATTTTGGAGGGAATTTGCCGGCTGCTGGACTGGAAGCAACTGGGTTTTGAGAGAATCAAAACCGCCAAAAGCTGTTTTGAGGTCGTTTCTCACGTGGTGGACTGGAAACCGGATGTCTGCCTTGTGGATGTTCGGATCGGAAACGAATTCGGATATGAATTGATTAACTGTTTAAACGCGATGGGAATCCATTCGAATTATATCATGATGAGCGGCTACGACGATTTTCAGTATGCGTGTGAAGCGCTGCGTTGCGGCGCGCTGGACTACCTGCTGAAGCCTCTGGACAAAAAGCAGCTGCAGAAGCGGATCGAGCAGGTGATCGTGGAAAAGCTGCACGGTACGCTGCGCAGGGACGACAAAAAGGACGAAGATCCGGTGCTCGGCAGGCCATATGAGGAACTTTCCCCACTGATCCGCAAGATCGTTATGATGGTGGGGATGGAATACGGGCAGCACATTTCCCTCAAAAGCATTGCGGACCGGTTTCGGATGAATGCCACTTATCTGGGACAGATTTTCATCAAGGAAACGGGGATGAAATTTTCCGAGTATCTGATGGCTTACCGGATGCACGTGGCAAGGGGACAGATCGTGAATACCGATGAGAAGATTTCAGCGATCGCCGCGGATGTGGGCTATTCTAATATGAACTATTTCTATCAGCATTTTCATGGGTTTTATGGCATCACGCCCTCCGAGATGAGGGCTGGCAAATAGAAAGGAGGATTCGACATGAGAGTCGTCATGTTCGATATCGATACGCTTCGGGCAGACCATATGGGCTGCTATGGGTATCAGAGGAATACGACGCCGGTCATGGATGAGATCGCGAAAGAAGGTGTCCGCTTCGAGGATTACTATTGCCCGAACGCGCCCTGTCTGCCTTCCAGAGCGTCGATGATCAGCGGTCAGTATGGAATTCATAACGGGATTGTGGGCCATGGGGGAACGGCGGCGGACATGCGCCTGCAGGGCCGTACCCGCAGCTTTACTGACGATATGTCTGAAAACGGGCTGTTCATGCAGTTCAGGCGGGCCGGGATGCATACGGTATCCTTTTCCACTTTTGCGGAAAGGCATTCCGCATGGTGGTTCAACGCCGGATTCAACGAATGCTATAACGTGGGGAACCGCGGAGGAGAATCCGCGGAAATGGTGACGCCCCATGTGCTGGACTGGCTGGAGAGAAACGGGGAAAAGGATAACTGGATGATGCACGTACATTACTGGGATCCCCATACCCCTTACCGGACACCGGCCGACTATGAGAACCATTTCGACGGGACGCCCCTGCCGGACGACTGGATCACGGAGGAAATCTTCAGGGAACACCTGCTGCATATCGGGCCCCATGGCGCCAATGAGATCAATATGTGGAACGACGATACCTTCGCCCAGTGGCCGAAACATCCGGGAAAACTGACCAGCCTGGAGGATGCGCGCCATTTCCTGAACTTATATGATGAGGGAATCCGCTATACGGACGATAACATCGGGCAGATTATCGGCTGGCTGAAAGACCACGGCCTTTACGATGATGATCTGGCGGTCATCATCACGGCAGACCATGGAGAAGATCTGGGCGAGTTCGGCGTATACGGCGAACACGGGATGGCGGATGAACCCGTTTGCAGGATTCCGCTGATCATTAAATGGCCGGGAATGCAGAAGGGAACCGTGGCGAAAGGATTTCATGATAACACGGATCTCGCTCCCACGGTGCAGGAACTCTTGCAGACCCCTATGTTTATGGGGAACCGTTATCATTACGATGGAACGTCCTTTGCGGAGACGCTCAGAAGCGGCAAGGACTGCGCCAAACCGTATGCGGTGCTGACGCAGTGCGCGCATGTCTGCCAGAGGAGCGTCAGGTTCGACGATTATGTATATATCCGCACCGTTCACGGCGGCTACCACATCCTTCCGGACGAAATGCTGTTCGACATTCGCAAAGATCCCCACGAGCAGCACAATCTGGCCCAGGAGCGTCCGGATCTCTGCGCGAAGGGCGCGAAGATGATTCTGGACTGGACCGACCGGATGATGAAGACATCCGGCTCTGATGTGGATCCGATGTGGACCGTGATGCGGGAGGGCGGACCGGAACACTGCAGGGGCCATCTGAAAGAGTATATGGAGCGGATCAAAGGGACGTCCAGAGAATACGGGATCGAATTATTGAAAGAAAAGTACAAGGGGTTTGACTGATGGAGAAATATCGGGATCGAAATCTGCCCGCCGGGGAAAGGGCCCGTGATCTGCTTTCCCGGATGACGAGGAAAGAGAAGATAGGGCAGCTCAACCAGAGGTTGTATGGCTTTCGGATTTATGAAAGACGCCGGACTTCCGAAGGTGAAGAAGTGGTGCTCTCGGACGAATTTCGGGAAGAGGTTTTAAAGTACGGCGGAATGGGCGCATTGTATGGCCTTTACCGGGCGGATCCATGGGCGGATAAGGACTATTCCACCGGTCTGACAGGCGTTCTGGCCAGGAAAGCTTACAACGAGGTGCAGCGTTTTGTGACGGAACATTCCCGGTTCGGGATTCCGGCGCTGATGAGTTCAGAATGCCCTCACGGCCATCAGGCGCTGGATGGATATCTTCTTCCGGTGAATCTGGCGGCCGGGGCAACCTTTCATCCCGGGCTGATCCGGGAAGCTTATCGGGTCTGCGGCAGGCAGCTCGCTGAGGATGGGGTGGATCTGGCCTTGGTTTCCATGCTGGATGTCCTCAGGGATCCCCGTTGGGGAAGGAGTGAAGAGTGTTATGGAGAAGACCCTTTCCTCTGCGCCCGGATGGCGGAAGCTGCCGTGAAGGGAATGCGGGAAGGCGGGCCGGCCGTGGTGGCAAAGCACTTCGCGGCTCAGGGTGAAGGAACAGGAGGCGTAAACGCCAGCGCAGCGCGCATCGGAGAGAGGGAGCTTCGGGAGATCCACCTGCCTCCCATGGCGGCCTGCGCCAAAGCGGGCGTGGAAGGCGTCATGGCGGCTTACAACGAAATCGACGGCATTTACTGTCACGTCAACCGGTGGCTGCTCACCGACGTGTTGCGCCGCGAGATGGGTTTTGACGGAATCGTGATGTCCGACGGAGTGGCCATCGACCAGCTGGATGTGATGACAGGGGACAATGTGGTGTCGGGCGCCATGGCCCTCTCGGCCGGAGTTGACATGGGGCTGTGGGACAACGCTTTCGGCCGTCTGGAAGAAGCGGTGGAGAGGGGCCTGGTGACGGACGGGGAGATCGATCGGGCGGCCCTGCGGGTTCTGACGCTGAAGTTCCAGCGGGGACTGTTCGAGCATCCGTTTCTGGAGGAGACGAAAGGTGAGGTTTTCTCTGTACACAGGCAGCCGGAATCGCTTCGGATGGCGCAGGAGAGCATGGTTCTGCTCAAAAACGAAGGGAGCATTCTGCCGCTGTCGGAGGAGAGACTTTCCGGAATCCTGGTGACGGGGCCGAATGCGGACGCTCTTTACAACCAACTCGGGGATTATACGCCGCCGCTGAGGGAGTCGGAAGGAACAACCGTATTGCAGGGGCTGCGGGAGGCCTTCGGGGAGGAACGAATAACCTTTGCCCGGGGATGCCATCTGCGGGAGGGAGAAAAGGAGCTGCTGCAGGAGGCGCGGGACAAAGCGAAAAACTGCGATGCGATAGTTTGCGTGCTGGGCGGTTCTTCCAGCCGGTTTTCAGGGGCTACTTTCGATGCCAATGGAGCCGCCCTGACCGGGGATGATTCCGATGGATCCATTGCCCGGATCACGATGGACTGCGGAGAGGGGATGGATTGCGCGGATTTGCAGCTGCCTTCGGCCCAGCTGGAACTGCTGCAGGCTATGGCGGAATCCGGACGCCCGCTCATCGCGTTGGTGATCAGCGGCAGACCGCTGGCGCTCGCCGACGTGTGCCGTCTGGCCGATGCGGTCATCCTGGCTTTTTATCCAGGCCCGGCGGGAGGAAAGGCGGCCGCCGGCATTCTCGCGGGACAGGTCAATCCCTCGGGCAGATTGCCGGTTTCCCTGCCCCGATCCACAGGACAGGTTCCGGTTTATTACAACTATAAAAATTCCTACCGCGGTATGCATTACATGGACGAGAAAGAAGGACCTCTTTATCCCTTCGGCTATGGCCTGGACTACAGCCGATATGAATGGGCGGTGGAAAGCTGCACTGAGAAGACTTCTCCGGCAGAGCTCGAAAGGGACGGCGTGGCCCTGCGCATCCGGGTGAAAAACGCGGGGAATCGGGGGGGATTTGCGGTTCCGCAGGTATATGTGACGGACGTGGCCGCCAGCGTCGCGCGCCGGGTCAAAGAGCTGAAAGCTTTTGAAAAGGTATGGCTGGAAGCAGGAGAAGAGAAAGAGGTTTTGCTTTCTTTAAACAGGGATGCGTTCTGCATCTGGAACAACAAAATGGAATTCGTGCCGGAGCCGGGAACCTTCGTCCTGGAACTGGCCGATCAGGGAAAAACCATCTGGAAAGGAGAATTTGAATTATGTATCTGATACCCGCTCCGGCGAAGCTGGAGGAAAGAGAAGGAAGCTTCCTGCTGTCGTGCGAAACCTATCTGACAGTGGATCCTGCGTGTTCCTGGAAGGTGAACAGGCAGGCGGATCTGTTCAATGAAGAGGTGAAAAAAATTCTGGGCTATGGCGCCATGCTCACCAGAGGGTGCGCCCAGGCGGGAGACATCGTAATCCGTCAGGACGATTCCGCCGCTCCCCAGAGTTACGTGTTGGATATTGCGGAGGACAGCATCACACTTACCGGGGAAGAAGCCGGATTGTGGTACGGTATGCAGACGCTGCGCCAGATTCTGGAGCAAAACGGCGCGATTCTGCCCTGCCTGCACATCGAGGACGCGCCGGACCTGCCCAACAGAGGGTACTATTTCGACTGTACCAGAGGCCGGATTCCCACCATGGACTGGCTCAAAAAGCTGGTGGACAGGATGGCGTATTATAAGCTCAACCAGCTGCAGCTTTACATCGAACATACCTATCTGTTCCGCGGCATGACGGAATTATGGAGGGACGACACCCCGCTGACTGCGGCGGAGATCATGGAGCTGGATCGATACTGCCTGGAGAGAGGCGTGGAACTGGTTCCTTCCCTCTCCAGCTTCGGGCATCTGTACAAACTTCTGTCCACCAGGGAATACGCGCATCTGTGCGAGCTGGAGGATTCGGAAAAGCAGCCTTTTTCCGTGCGGGGCAGGATGGCGCATCATACCATCAATCCGGCGGATCCGGAGAGCCTTGTGCTGATCAAGAAGATGATCGGGGAATTCATGGAGCTGTTCTCCTCCCGTCAGTTCAATTTCTGCGCGGATGAGACCTTCGATCTGGGAAGGGGCAAAAGCAGGGCGCTGGTGGAAGAGAAAGGCAAGGATCACGTCTATATCGGCTATATCCGTGAGCTGGCCAGATTCCTGATCGAGAACGGCAGAAGGCCCATGTTCTGGGGCGATATTATCTGGGGCTTCCCGGAGATGATCAAAGAGATGCCCGAGGAAACGATATGTTTAAACTGGGGTTATCTGTGGAATCAGCGGGAAGATGAAACCAGATGGATGTACGAGGCGGGTGCCGTACAGTATTGCTGCCCGGGCTGTTGCAGCTGGAATGAACTGGTTCCCTTAAACTGGAACGCCTACAACAATATCATGCGGATGTGCAATTATGCCCGCAAATACAATGCTATCGGCGTGCTCAATACGGACTGGGGCGACTATCTGCATGTATGCCATCCGGACTTCACGGCAGTGGGCATGATTTATGGAGCTGCCTTCTCCTGGAACGGAAACATCCCGGAATATGAGGAGATCAATCGACAGATTTCCCGGCTGGAATACCACGATCCTACGGAGCGCCTTCTGGAAATCGTGGCGAAGATTCCGGAGAATACCGCCTTTGAATGGCATTCCGTCTGCGGTTACTGGGAAATGAAGCGCGGCCTTGAGGAGTTTAAAGAGGACTACACCAAGATGATCCGGGAAGAACTCAACCTGTTCGACGATGTGGACGAAAAAAATGCCCGCCTGCAAAACATCGAAAAGGAGCTTTACGGACAGATCGTTCGCCTGGAAAGCGACAGGAAGGGCAGGGTACTGCCTTATGCCGTTGCGGTGAAGGGAATCCGCCTGCTCAACGAGGCGGGAAAAGTGGCTGTGGCAGAGGACTTCGGCTGTACCTTCACTACCATGCCCGATCGCTGGGCCCTGGCCAAGGAGCTGGAGACCTGGCTGTATTACTATAAGGAAATTTACCGCAGCGTCAGCCGGGAGTCCGAGTTGCGCCGGATCGAAGATCTGGTCTGCTGGTACGGGGATTTCCTGAGAGGGAAAGCAAAACAGTAAAGGGGAGGAAGTCCGCCGGGCCGTGGGGCCCGGCGGCAGAGAGGAGAAAAGAAAAAGATGAAACAACAGTTTCTGCATGAGAACTGGGAAATGCGCCAGGTGGGCAAGGACGCGTTCCTCGCGGCAACGGTGCCGGGCAGCGTGTATGGGGATCTGCTCGCCAACGGGAAGATGGAGGATCCGTTCTGGAAGGACAATGAGAACGAAGCCTGCGCTCTGATGGAAGAGGACTACGAGTACGTCGGCCGCTTCGACTGTCAGGAAGGCCTGCTGGACAGCGACCGGGTGGTTCTGCATTTTGACGGTATCGATACTGTGGCGGATGTGTGGCTCAATGGAACCCGGCTGGGAAGCCCCATCAGCATGCACCGGGTCTGGGAATATGACGTAAAGGACGTTTTGCAGGAAAAGGGTAATGAACTGAAAGTTCTCCTGCATTCTCCTAACAAGTGGATCCGTGAGGCGTTTAAAAAGTGCAGGACCCTGGGAAACGACGATACGTTCGAGGGATTCGTGCATCTTCGGAAGGCCCATTACATGTTCGGCTGGGACTGGGGCGCACATCTGCCCGATGCGGGAATTTTCCGTCCGGTATCCCTGCTGGGCATCGATCGCGGGCGGATCGATTCCGTACACATTTTGCAGGAGCATGAGCGCACAGGGGAGACCGAGCCCGGCACGAAGAGACCGGTTGTGAAAGCGGTTACCCTGACCTTCGAAGTGATGGAAGAGACTGCAGGAATTACTGACGGCGTGCCCAAGATGATGGATGTCACCGGAGGACGGGTATTCGGCGGCTGCGGCCAGCATATGAGCTATACGGTGGAGATCACTGCGCCCGACGGCAGCAAACAGACCTGGGAGGACTCCCCGGTATCCATCCGCATCGAAAATCCGAAGCTGTGGTGGCCCAATGGCTATGGCGACCAGAACTTATACGGCGTGAAGGTAACTCTGTATTCCGACGGGCGTGAAATCGACAGTTGGGAGAGAAGGATCGGCCTGCGCACCATGACCATGCACAGGGAAAAAGACGAATGGGGCGAGAGCTTCGCCCATGAGGTGAACGGAGTGACCGTGTTCGCTATGGGCGCGGACTACATTCCGGAGGACAATCTGCTGGGCAGGGTGACGCCGGAAACCACCAGAAAGCTCCTGGAGAAAGCGAAGTTCGCCAATTTCAACGCGATCCGCGTCTGGGGCGGCGGCTACTATCCTTCCGACTGGTTCTATGATATCTGCGACGAGCTGGGCCTGATGGTCTGGCAGGACTTCATGTTCGCCTGCGCGGTGTACGAGCTGACGCCGGAGTTCGAGGCGAATATCCGCCAGGAATTCATCGAGAACGTGAAGAGGATCCGCCATCACGCCTCTCTGGGGTTGTGGTGCGGCAACAACGAGATGGAGCAGTTCGTGTTCGAACGCAATTCCTGGCTGACCAAGGCCAGCGAAGTCCGCGACTATTTCCTGATGTTCGAACGGATCATCCCGGAAATCGTACACAAATATGATCCTCAAACCTTCTACTGGCCCGCCAGCCCTTCTTCGGGCGGCTGTCTGGATGAGCCTAACGACCCCAACCGGGGCGATGTGCACTACTGGGCAGTTTGGCACGGCAACAAGCCTTTCTCCGAGTACCGGAAGTTCTTCTTCCGCTATGCGTCGGAATTCGGTTTCCAGGCGTTCCCTGCCATCAAGACCATCGAGACCTTTACGGACGACGAAAACGATATGAACCCGTTCTCCTATATCATGGAGAAACACCAGAGGCAGTATGGCGCCAACGGAAAGATCATGGGATATATGCAGCAGACGTATAAATACCCCAACAGCTTCCCGCTGTTCGTCTATGCGTCCCAGCTGCTGCAGGCGGACGCTATCCGTTACGGCGTGGAGCATTTCCGCCGGAATAGACCCCGCTGCATGGGCGCCATCTACTGGCAGCTCAACGACTGCTGGCCGGTGGTTTCCTGGTCTTCCGTGGACTATTGCGGCAGGTTGAAAGCGCTGCATTATTATGCGAAGCGGTTTTTCGCGCCGCTGATGATTTCCTGTGAGGAACAGGGCATGATGAATGTGGAGGCGAACATGAACCGCGAGCACTTCGTCTTCGAAAAGTCCATCCGCCTGAACGTGGCCAACGAGACCATGAAGGACGCGCAGGTGACGGTTCGCTGGGCGATCCGCAATCCGCAGGCGGAAATTCTGACCTCCGGAGAGGAAACGCTGACCGTTCCCGCTCTGACCAGCGTATGGCTGGAGAAGAAGGAGTTCCCGGATGCGGATATCTTCTCCCATTATGCGAGCTACGAGCTGATCGAAGACGGTGAAGTGATTTCCGACGGCACGGTGAACTTCTCCTATCCGAAGTACTTCAGGTACGAGGATCCCTGCCTTACATACAGGGTGGAAGGGGACGAGATCGTGGTTTCTGCGAAGGCTTACGCCAAGAGCGTGGAAGTGCAGAACGAGAACGAGGATCTGGTGCTGTCCGACAACTATTTCGACCTCAACGCGGATGAGAAGCGCGTGAAGGTGATTTCCGGAAGCACGGAGAACCTGAGATTGAGAAGCGTATACAATATCAAATAAAGTGAAAGGGCCCATGGCGCCGTTTCAAGCGATTTCCCAGCTGTGCTGGCTGGAGCGCGAAACGGCGCCATGGGCCTTTTATGATTTACTGTACGATCAGGCGATCCGCCAGCATGAAAACTCCGGGAACGCCTTTATAGCAGCACCACTGGGGCATGAGGGGGTAACGGTGGGCCACGAAACGCAGGCAGCGCGCCTTTTTGCGGGGATGGAAACCGAAGTCCTGCCTCCAGATCTCCCGTGCGGCGGGCCGACAGGGGAGACGCAGGACATCCGACAGCGCGAGGGAATTTTCGTCGTCTCCCAGATACAGCTCCAGATAATCGGGAAAGACGATGCCGCTTCTGTGATGGCTCAAAAAGCCCACTTCCACCGTCTCCACAAACCGTTCTTCGGGCAGCGTGCAGGTGAAGTCCAGATCCTGGAGGGTGGCAAGCCAACGCCCGTCCTGATAATCCAGGCTGCCCCTCCGGGGCAGCAGAAGGCCGCGAATGCCTTCCTGACAGAAGATCGGACGGCCGTCAAAAACGGTATCGCTCTTTAAAGAAAGATCCTGGTAACTGAAGCGATAGCGGACGCAAACCGCTTCGCTGCTTCTGCCGTCGGGAAGGAAGGCTCTGGCGCAAATGGAAGCATCTTCGGAAAGCTCCAGAGGGGCCCTGCAGAGGGGCGAGCGGCTGTCCGGCTCCGTGCCGTCCAGCGTGTAGCGCACTTCGGCCTGCGGGTCGGGACAGGCCAGGGCGATACGGGCCGCCGTGAGGGCAGAAGGCGGGGACGCGATCGCCCTGTTCAGATCGAAAACGCTGTCCGCCGGATGGAACAGCGGCTCCAAAACGGGAGCCTGGGCCGGATCCGAGGGGAAGCGCATCCAGCGGGGCATAAAGCCGTCGATTTTATCCGGAGCCTTCCGGTATTCTTCGGTGAACAACGCCGCATCCGTTTCCTGACGGGAGGACAGTCCCAGAAAGATCCGCCCTCCCTCGGAAGAGATTTCCAGACGTCCGGGCGCGGGGCAGGAAATCCGTCCGACTTCTGCGGAGAATTGATAGGAATAGCCTTCGTGCCGCAGCCGCACGGTGCGCCCGTCGGCCTTTTCCAGCGTCGGAAGGAAATCGAAGGAGAGGGAAAAACCGTCCCGCTGGAGGGGCGTACCTGCGGGGGAAAGGCGTTCGACGGCGAGCCCCTCCTGGGACATCAGGAACCGATATTTGCCGTCCCGGGCGGATAAAAGGGCGCAGGAAGTCCATTCGTCCGGCGAAAAGAAGCGGATTTCCCCGGAAGGTTCGACCCCGTCCTGCAGCAGCCGGACGAATGGGCGGCCGGCCGGTGCGCTTTGGGAGGTCACAGCGGTTTCGTCTCCGGATGCCTGGAGCGCCTCCTTTGCCATCCACTTCTGAGGGAACAAAAGGGGCAGGGCATCGGAAACGCTTCGGGCCGACGGGAGATCCGGGGAAGCGGCCCCCTGGAGCCGGTGCAGAAGCCCCTCTTTTAAGTAGCGGGATGGATAGTCCTGATCGTATAGGAACCAGTCCCGGATGCGCAGATGGCCTCTTTCACCCAGAAAGCCGATCCGGTAGTTTTTACAGGCATACCACAGGGCGGCCGGAAAACCGGTGGAGCCGGTCCCGGGAGCGGCCAAACGCTCCGATCCGTCCGAAATGTCCTGCCGGATGGGCTTTCCTTCCCAATCGATGGAGACGGACCAGGACATGGGCGGAGTCATGGCATATTTGCGGGAAAACCATTCGGCGGACTCGGCCATGGTTTCGATGCGCACGAGCCCCTTTCGGGACAGCTCTTTCAGGAGTTTTAGCTGGGGTTCGAAGCCGGGACGGATATTTTCCCAGAGAAAGTTGTTCTCCTGCCCTACCTGAGCGTACCCGATCCCGCAGCGATCTTCCTGAGTCAGGCAGGAGAAATACCAGGAAATCCGCCGGGGATCCCGCCCGTTTGTGCAGCAGGGTTCCAGGGTGTACACCCCGGACAGCCCTTCCCGAACATCCTGTTCGAAAGAGAAGACGGGATCCGGGGACAGAAGCCGGAACATGGCTATCGGAAGCTGGCCGGAAGAGGTCTGGGCGGGCAGGTATTCGTTTTGACGGGAGGGGAAATAGATCCCGTTGGGATAGCCGCCCCAGAGGGTGAAGCCGTCGGTGCCCATCTGATCCCGGCAGATGGCCGCCCCGACGACGCCGTAACAGCTTTCGGCGTGGGCCAGGGTGACCGGATCCAGCACCCAGGAGCCGATGGTTTTGGGGTAGAAGCCGAAAACGCCAAAAAAATCCTCCATATAGGCGTCCACAAGCCGCTTTCGATCTTCCGGCTCATAGCCCACGCTGTAGGCGCTGTCCACCCGCTCGTCGAACGTTTCGGAATCTTTTTGGGGGAAGGGGACGCCTGCGCGCCTGCACAGAGGTTCGGTGATTTCCCACCAGGCGGCGATTTCGTCGTTCGCATCGGTATTCTCCTTCAGGAGAGCCTGATACCGGGGCTCCGTCAGGGCGTCATATTTGAGCGCGAAAGTGGAAGGCAGTCCGTACTGCTTCAGCAGCCTGATCTGCCGCGCGATAGTGTCGAAATCTGCCTCCAGGAATTCGCTGGGTTCCTGATGGGACATGCGGATGAAGTTGTAGATGTTGACGATGGTCGTCTTCTTTTCGGACATGGGAAATCTCCTGTTCTTCTCGATCTGTGCGGCCCTGCCTGCCGTTCCGGGAAGAAGCCGCAGTATGTAAAATCAGCGTAACAAACCGCATCCCGTTTGTCAACGGCGGGAAACCGGGCCGATGGGTTCCCTTAAACTTGTAAAAATCAGAGATTGTGTTTTCGCGGAACCGGTTATATAATCTTGAAAGGACAAAATCATACAGAATAAAAACCGAGCAAAACGGCGTTTTGGAACGGAGGTCAACATGGCGGAAAAAGCGGAAGGAAAGCCGAAAAAGAACAAAGTCCGGTGGGCGGATCGGCGGAGAGTGCCGGAAGAAGGTCTGGAGCGGTTTGAGGAGTATTTGCAGACTTATTCCAGAAACCGGAACCATCCGGTGAAAATTTTGTTCAGTTTCTATAAGGGAACGCAGGCGAAGCTGCTGAAAGCCTGCGCTTATCTGGTGCTACAGCGTTCCCCGGTATGGGTGATTCCCATCGTCACCTCCAACATCATCAACGCGGCCACAAACCGCAGCGCCGATGCGGTGGAGATCATCCTGTTCAACCTCCTGATCGCGCTGGTGTTCATCATTCAGAACGCTGGAACCAATTATCTGGCCACGCGGGAATACGCGGGCGTCAACCGGGGAATCGAAGGATCCCTGCGCAACGCCATGGTGAGAAAGCTTCAGCAGCTGTCCATCATGTTCCATAAGGAAGTGCAGTCGGGCCGCCTGCAGTCCAAAATCATGCGGGACGTGGAGAACGTGACGGAGCTGCTCAACCAGGTATTCCGCACGCTGTTCTTCTTCGTGCTGGATATTTCGGTGGTAGTGGTCATTACGCTGCAAAAGAGTCCGGTAGTGTTCCTGTTTTTCGTGGTGGTGGTTCCTTTCGCCGTGCTGACCATGCGCGCCTTCCGCCGTCCGATCACGGAGAAGAACCGGGAATTCCGGGATGAGGTGGAGCATACTCAGGGCGCTGTGGCGGAGATGCTGGAAATGATTCCGGTGGCGCGGGCACATGGCCTGCAGGAAGTGGAAATCAGCAAGATGAATACCTACCTGAATCGGATCGTCAACAGGGGCTACAGCCTGGATCTGATCAACGCTCTGTTCGGAGCGGTCAACTGGGTAGTCTTTCAGGCGTTCCAGGTCATCTGCCTAGCATTCACGGCTTATCTGGCCTGCAAGGGGGAGATCAGCGTGGGCGAAGTGGTGCTCTATCAGACCTACTTCGGCTCCCTGGTGAGCCAGATTTCCACCCTGATCAACATCTATCCGCAGATCAGCAAAGGGCTGGAATCCGTGAAGTCCATCGGGGACATCATGGGAGAGACGAAGGTGGAGCAGAACAACTCCATCGTTCCCCTGGGCGAGCTTAAGGGCGGCGTGGAGTTCGTCAATGTGGATTTCAAATATCCGGACAGCGAGAAATGGGTTCTCAAAGATTTTTCCCTGAAGGTCGAACCGGGAGAGAGCATCGCTTTCGTAGGGGACTCCGGAGCGGGCAAGTCCACAGTGCTGAATCTGCTCATCGGGTTCATTCCGCCGGTGAACGGGAAAATACTCATCGACCGGATCAATATGGTCAACCTGGATTTAAACGAATACCGCCATCAGATCGCTGTGGTGCCCCAGAATACGATCCTGTTTTCAGGCACCATTATCGATAACATCGCCTATGGCCTCAAGGACGTATCCGAGGCGGATGTCTGGGAAGTGATCCGCAAGGTGGGGCTGGAGGATCTGGTGGAAAAACTGCCCGAAGGGCTTCATACTCAGCTGGGGGAGCACGGAGATAAGCTCTCCGGAGGTCAGAGGCAGCGTATTTCCATCGCCAGAGCTCTGATCCGCAAGCCTAAGATCATCGTTTTCGACGAGGCCACCAGCGCGTTGGATTCCGTTTCCGAGAAAAAAGTACAGGAGGCCACCAACGAGATGATGAAAAACTGCACCACCTTCCTGGTGGCGCATCGGTTATCCACCATCCAGAACGCGGATCGGATCGCGGTGATGAAGGAAGGGCACATTGTGGAAATCGGTTCCTATGAAGAACTGATGGAAAAGAAGGGCTACTTTTATGAGCTCAAATCCCTGCAGTCATAATCCCGCAGGGTGAGGGGAGATCGGGTTTATGCCGCTTCGGCACAAATCCTGTTATCGCAGCGCCGAATTGAAGATTCGGCGCGCGTTCCTCAGCGTAAAATGCTTCGGAATGGAGGAAAAATGGAAAAGAAGAGGGAATCCAGTGAAGCGGGCGGGCAGGTCAATGGCGTCAGCATCAGCATAAAGTCTTTTGCGACAGCGCTGGCGATGTTGTTCTTCCTGATGGTGCTGACTTATGTCGCCACGTTTTTCATCCCCGGAGGGGAGTATCAGAGGGTGGAGGCCGACGGGCAGCAGCAGGTGCTTCCGGGGACCTATGCCCCTGCAGAAGGAGGGATTCCCTTCTGGAAATGGCTGCTGTCTCCGGTGCTGATGCTGGGCGCGGAAGGCGGCGGAACCGTGATCGCGATCTTGGCCTTCCTGCTGGTAATCGGAGGGATTTTCCACTGCATGGATAAAAGCGGGCTGATGTACTATATGCTTCAGGCCATCCGGCACAGATATGAAACCAAAAAGTATAGGATGCTTTTGGTCGTTACCTTGTTTTTCATGTGCATGGGCTCCTTCGTGGGTTCCTTCGAGGAGAGCGTGCCGTTAGTTCCCATCGCGGTGGCCCTGGCGGTATCCATGGGGTGGGATGCGTTGACGGGGCTGGGGATGAGCGTCCTGGCCATCGGCTGCGGATTCGCCACGGGGATCTGTAATCCGTTCACGGTGGGGGTGGCTCAGCAGCTGGCCGGCCTTCCCATGTTTTCGGGCGCACCGCTGAGGATCTTCTCCTTTTTGGCCATTTATGCCTGCCTGGCTTTTTTCCTGATCCGCTATGCAAAAAGAATCGAGGTTCATCCGGAAAAATCCCTCCTGTATGGGCAAAAAGCGCAACAGCGGCAGTCCCTTTCGGAATTCGTGCCCCAGCCGGACAAGAGCCGGGGATTGAAACGGTTTATCGGCATCCTCGGAGCGGGGATCCTGCTGATCTTTGCCTCCGGATTCCTGCCTTTTCTGCAGGGCATACTGATGCCCATGATCGCAGTTCTCTTTCTGACAGCGGGCCTGTGCGCTGTCAGGGCCTGCAGGATGGAGTGGGGACAGATCGGCCGCTATTTCAGGGACGGAGCGGTGAGCCTTTTGCCTGCCGTTTTGCTGATCCTGATGGCGGGGAGCGTCCGCTATACGCTGACAGAGGCCAGGATTTTGGACACGATCCTGTACGCGGTGTCCTCCTTCATCGAAAGGATGCCTGCCGGCGCCGCAGTGCTGCTTTTATATGCTTTCGTGATGGTCATGGACTTCTTCATTTCATCAGGGTCTGCGAAAGCCTTTCTCATGATGCCCCTGATCTGTCCTGTGGCGGATTTCTGCGGGATTTCCCGCCAGCTGGGCGTGCTGGCCTTCGCGTTTGGCGATGGATTTTCCAACGTCTTTTTTTTCACGAATCCGGTGATCCTGATCAGCCTGGGGCTGGCGGGAGTCGGCTACGGAACATGGATCCGGTGGAGCCTCAAAATCCAGCTTGCCATTCTGGCGGTGACAGGAATGATCCTGTATATCGCTTCATATTTTTAAGAAAACGGCGCTTGAAACGGGCCGGGGAGACTGCGCTTGATTGAAAAAGGGATGGAAGAGGATTTCCTTCCGGAGTTTTATGCGGAAAGAATTCCGGATGAAGTATTCAAACGGATGAGGGGAACGTCCTGGAGGGAGGGATGCCCGGTATCCAGGGAAGAGCTTCGCTACCTGAAGGTGTCCCATATCGGATTTGACGGCAGGCCCAGGACGGGGGAAATGGTAGCCGCGGAACGGATCGCGGACGACCTGCTGGAAATCTTTCAGAAACTGTATCAGGCCGGATATCCGATTGAAAAAATCCGGCTGATCGACGATTACGGCGGGGACGATGCGGCTTCCATGCGGGACAACAATACATCCTGTTTTCATTTCAGAACCATTTCCGGATCCCAAAAGCTGTCAAAACACAGTATGGGGCTGGCAGTGGACATCAATCCGTTGTATAATCCTTATGTGAAAACCGTAGGGGATACGGTGTCGACGGAGCCGGAAGAAGCGAAGGTTTATGCGGACAGAACCGCCGATTTCCCGCATAAGATCTGGGAAGAAGATCTGTGCTGCCGCCTGTTTTGCCGATACGGCTTCGAATGGGGCGGCGGATGGAAGACGGTCAGGGACTATCAGCATTTCGAAAAAAGGATTCCCGAACCGTGACAAAGTGACATTCAGAAGAAAGGGCCGCCTATAGGGCGGGGGTGAGGAACATGGAACCGAAACTGAAAAAGAACAACTGGAAGAGACTGGCGTTTTTCGCGGGGGGCGTTGCGGTGCTCTTTTATCTGGCGCCCTTCGCGCTTCAGTATGCGCCGGAAAACATACAGGCGGGAGGAAGTCTGCTGCTGATGCTTTTGATCAACCAGATTTTCGCTGCCATCGTGGGCTGGCATTCCAATTATATACCGAAATACGGCGTCTATATTCCGGCTGTGGTGGTGGTATTATATCTCCTGTCCGAACTCCTCTATCTGAATCAGATTACCTGGTCGCTGGAGATGAATTACCTGGAGACGGGGTATATCGTATACTTTCTGAAGAAGATCCTCATCAAGCGGCAAGCTATGCAGCAAAAGCGGGATCAAAAACCCTTCCCCAAAGGGCTCGGGAGAAAGTAGGCTTTTCCCGGAGCGAAGCCGGTCTACAGAAATCCCCCGTCCAGGGTGATGACCTGTCCCGTCAGATAGGCGGGGGACTGAGCCAGCTGCAGGGCCAGGAGGGCGACTTCTTCCGGGGTTCCCAGCCGGTCAGCCGGGATTTCGTCGATCAGCGCCTGCATTTCCTCCTTGGAAAAGCAGCGGTTCATGTCCGTATCGATGACCCCACAGGCGATGGCGTTGACCTGGATATTGCTGGGAGCCAGCTCTTTTGCCAGCGCTTTTGTCAGGCTGTTGACCGCGCCTTTGGAGGCGGAATAGGCGGTTTCCATGGAGGCGCCCGCATTTCCCCAGATGGAGGAGATATTGAGGATTTTTCCCCGCTTTTCGTGAACCATGAGGGGAACGGCCAGCTTACAGGTGTAAAAGCAGCCGTCCAGGTTGGTAGCCATGATCCTGCGCCATTCTTCCGGAGTCATATCGGAGAGCAGCCCGACATGGGAGATCCCCGCGTTGTTGACGAGCACATCCAGACGGCGAATCCGTGAAAAGAGAGACCGCACGGTTTCGAAGTCGCCGATGTCGCCGCAAAAGGGGACGGCCCGGATCCCGCAATCTGCGGCGAGATTCCTGCAAAGCTGCTGCAGGGCGTCCTCCGAGCGCAGGCAGGTGAGGATGAGATCATATCCGGCAGCGGCGAACGCGCGCGCGATGGCGCGGCCGATTCCCCGGGAAGCGCCGGTGATAAGAGCTGTTTTGCGTTCCATAGGAACCTCCATTCCGGAGCGTCAGCGACGGGGCGTACCATCATAGCTATTTGTGGCGCTCCGGCACAAACAGCCGTGTGAAAAATAAGCTATCAGGCTTACTTTTCACACTAAAAACCTCCTTCGTCCGGCCCATTATAGCATCGGAAGCGGAAAATGTACACAGCCTGCGGGAGAAAATCAGCCCCGCAGCTTCCGTTTCAGGAAGGCGCCGAAAGGCATGGCATGCAAGATCGTTGACGAAGGAAAGCCTTTTTCGTATACTGGATAGCAGAAAGCGGAATGCTTAAGGAAAAGCGGTGAAAAAGGAGGAAGCGAACGATGTACGATCTGATCATCATCGGCTCCGGGCCGGCGGGGCTTGGCGCTGCTGTATACGGAAAGAGGGCCGGTTTTTCCACCCTGGTATTGGAACAGGCGCCCATGAGCGGAGGGCAGATTTTAAATACCTATGAGGTGGACAATTATCTGGGGCTGCCCGGAATCAGCGGCTTCGATATGGGGATGCAGTTCAGGGAGCACGCGGAAAAGCTGGGCGCGCAGTTTCAGGAGGCGGAAGTCACCGGCCTCGAAAACGGGAAGGATCGGAAAATTGTGAAGACTTCGGAAGGGGAATTCGAGGCGAAGGCGGTGATCATCGCTTCCGGGGCGACCCACAGAAAGCTGGGCGTTCCCGGGGAGGAGCGGCTTTCCGGGATGGGAATTTCCTACTGTGCCACCTGCGACGGCGCTTTTTTCAGGGACAGGACAGTGGCCGTGATCGGCGGCGGCGACGTGGCCGTGGAAGACGCCATATTCCTGGCCAGGGGATGCAGGAAGGTGTATGTGGTGCACAGAAGGGATGAGCTGCGGGCGGCGAAGAGCCTGCAGGATCAGCTGTTTGCCCTTCCGAACGTGGAGATGGTGTGGAACTGCACGGTGAACGATATTTTGGGCGAAGACGCGGTTACAGGGATTTCGCTGCGCGATCAGAAGGAGAATGCAGACCGGGAACTTTCGGTGGACGGCGTGTTCATCGCTGTCGGAATCGCGCCCAATTCCGGCGCTTTCGTCGGGACGGTGAAAGCGGATCCGAACGGCTGGCTGGAAGCCGGGGAGGATTGCGTCACCAGCGTGCCGGGGATTTTTGCGGCCGGGGACGTGCGAACCAAGAAACTGAGACAGGTGATCACGGCGGTGGCGGACGGGGCAAACGCCGTTGCTTCCGTGCAGGAATATTTCCTGGACGGAAAATGACCGGGGCAGCGGATCCCGAAACGGGCTTTCCCCGGCGCATGGGATATAATATAAGCAGAGATAAAGAAATCTTGTGTGACCGCAATATTGAGGAGCTGCGGGATATTCTCGGACGGAAAGCGCCAAAGTATCTCCCGGATGCGGAAGTGCTGCTGGCAGAGATGTCATGTCCTATGAGTTAATTCCTGCGGTAGACCATAAACGCGGCTATTGATTATACCGGCCAAAGATGCGCTGATGGAAAAGCTCCACCTGATGAATGGCCCCTATCTGACCAATGCGGCCATTCTCCTGTTCAGCAAAGACCCGGAGAAATGGCAGCTGGGCGCGTACGTGAAAATCGGTTACTTTGAGACAGTTGTGGAGCTGGTGTATCTCAAGTACATGAAGGCCAAAATCACATATGAGGGGATGCAGCGGATCGAGAGGTATTTTGTGCCGGAGGAAGCCCTGCGGGAAGCCTTGTTAAACGCCCTGTGCCACAAGCAGTATCAATCCGGCGTGCCGATCCAGATCAGCGTATATGAAGATAAGCTCTATATCGCCAACTGCGGGTGCTTGCCGGAAAACTGGACGCTGGAAAACCTGATGAGCAAACACGCCTCCAGTCCCTACAATCCCAACATTGCCCATGTGTTCTATCTGGCAGGCTTCATTGAGAGCTGGGGGCGTGGCATTGAGAAAATCTGCTCGGCCTGTGAAAAGGATGGCGTGCCGCAGCCGGAATATACCATCAACCCCGGCGATATTATGATCAAATTCACTGCGCCGGAAGGTCGGGTCATCCGTTCTGTTACCGGCAGGGTAATAGAACAGGTAACAGATAAAGTGACAGATACCTTGGATGAAACATCGCTCAAAATATTGAATCTTCTTGCGGTTGACCCGGCTTACACTACGACTTTTCTTGCTGACAACCTGTCTTTGAGCCGGAAAACCGTATCACTGAGATTGAAAATGCTCAAAGAGAACGGTTTCATCGAGCGCGTTGGTTCCGACCGCAAAGGATACTGGAAATTACTCCAATAAAGTAAAATGCCCTCGCGGCAGGCTGACAAGGCTTGCTGTGAGGGCATCGCTGATTATTCGTATACAAGTTCATGCAGGATGATTTCTTCCGCCCGGCGGTGGATGCTGTTCCTCCGGCGTACCCACTCCATCTGATCGGCGGCTTTCAGTGCCTCGGTCACACCTTCCCGGCGCATTATGGCAGTCTCGATGATGTCCGGCCGGGTTTTGCAGGCAGCGGTTGAAAGCCTCTTTTACCGGATCACGGCGAAGGACTGGGAGCCCAGAGTCAGGGAAGCTCCGTCCGTCTGTGCGGAACCGATGGAGAAGATGACCTGTCCGGCTGTGGGCAGGGAGCAGGTCTGCCGGGTGCCGGAAGGATTGATGGCAAGGATCAGGCTGCCTCTGCGGTAGACGAAAGGCTGTCCGGCCTTTGTCTGGATCTGGGCGAAGTCGGCGTCCGCCTGCAGATCTTCCTCCTGATGGCGCAGGGCGAGCAGCGCTTTGACTGTGGCGAGCAGGGAATCGGGATCCTTCTCCTGAGCGGATACGGTGGGCGCATCCGGCGCGGAATCCACCGGCAGATAGAGATCGGCAGCGTTGCCCGCGGAAAAGCCGAGGTTTTTCCCTTCGTTCCACTGCATGGGCGTGCGGGAACCGGTGCGGAAATAGCCGCCCTCCTTGGTGGGAAGATCCAGATAACGCATGCCGATCTCATCCCCGTAATACAGATAGGGAACGCCGGGCATGGTGAACAGGAAGGCGTAAGCCAGCTTCAGCTCCGGGATATCCAGGTTCAGCCTGGGGCGTTTGGTGTCGTGGTTACAGGTCAGCAGGCAGAAATATCCGTCTTCTTTCGTATCCAGATAGCGGGGAAGGTAATCCTTCAGAAAACGGTTGATGTCGCCGCCCGCATCTTTCCTGAAGTAGCTGTGATCTTCTCCGTTTGCGTGGTTTTCGTAGTCGCGCATCAGGGTCGAATAGCCGTTGCCGCTCCCGTTCAAATAGAAATCCATGTGGAACCCGGCCTTTAAGGACTGCTGGGGTTCGCTCCATTCCGCTACCAGGGCTGCTTCCGGATACTCCCGATCCAGCATTTCGCGGACATTTCTCCAGATGGCGCTGGTGCCGGACTTCTTTTCGTCGTCATTTTTTACCAGGGAAGAGGCCATATCCACCCGATAGCCGTCGCATCCCAGATCCAGCCAGAAGCGCATCACGTCTTTCATGGCTTCGCGGGTGGCGATGCAGTCCGGATGATCCACGGGCAGCTGCCAGGGCTGATCGATCCGGTAAAATCCGTAGTTTAAGGCAGGCTGACATTTGAAAAAGTTGAGTACGTAAACGCCGCTCCTTTCGCTTTCTCCTCCCACATAGGGAAAGCCTTTGGCGGGTTCGAAGCAGAAATTGGTCCAGGGATAACGGTTGGTGAATTCGTTCTTCTCCGCCTTCTGGCTCATGCGGAACCATTCGTGCTCTTCGGAAGTGTGTCCGGGCACCAGATCCAGAAGCACATGCATCTGTCTCCTGTGAGCCTCGTCGAACAGGCGAACCAGATCCTCGTTGGTGCCGTAGCGGGGCGCTACCTTCTTATAGTCCCGAACGTCATAACCCGCGTCCTTAAACGGGGAATCAAAACAGGGATTGATCCACAGGGCGTTGCAGCCCAGATCCCGGATGTAGTCCAGCTTTTCGATGATCCCGTTGAAATCCCCGATGCCGTCCCCGTTGGTATCGTAAAAGGACTGGGGATAAATCTCATAAAAAACAGCGTCTTTCAACCACTTTGGCATGATCGTTTCCTCCTTGTCGCAAGCTACTTTTTATGTTTTAACCATACGACACGAAAAGAAAAATGTCTTGCAGAATCCTATGCAAAACTAACACGATCCCATTTTGTTACATTCATTGACGGGGGAAACGTAACCGGATATAATGAGGGAAACGGAGGCGAAACCGCCGTTTGAAAGGGAAGGAAGAAAGGGCATGGAGGAGAGGAAGATTTCCGATTTTAAGGAGAGGGCGGATCACGGGGATGTGCTGATGCCCATTCGCCGCTATCGATGTATCGTGCCGAATACTTACCAGGATCTGTCCCTGCACTGGCACGAGGAGGCGGAGATCGGATGGATTGAGGAAGGGGAGATCGATTATGATATCAATTTTGAATCCTTCCGGGTGCGGAAAGGGGATCTGCTCCTGATCGCTCCCCACATCCTCCATGCGGCCCACGCGGTGCCGGGGCGGAAGATGATTTCGGAGAGCCTGGTATTCCATCTGGACATGTTGGGATACCAGACGCCGGACGCCTGTACCATCCGCTATATCAGTCCCCTGCAGAACGGCAAATACCGGTTCGTTCCGGTGGTGCGCGGCGGCCAGCCGGGCTATGAGGAACTGACGGCGTGCATGCGGGAACTCCTGCATTGCGTGCAGCCCAAAGATGCGGCCGGGGCACGGAGAGCCGAGGAGACGGGGGAAGAGATTTATCGCAAGGAGCTGCTGTTCCGTCTTTTCCGCCTTCTCTACCAGCATGGTTACGTGGTCAAAAACGAGAACGCGCAGGAGGACTCCGCAGCGGAGGAGAAGATGAAGCAGGTGCTGACATACATTCGCAGCCACTATGCGGAGGCGCTCACCATCGGACAGCTGGCGGATCTGTGCCACTTCAGCGAGACGTATTTCATGAGCTTTTTCAAGCGCTTCGCCGGGATGACCTGCATAGAATACGTCAACCACTATCGCCTTTCCAGGGCGGCCAGAACCCTGGTACAGACGGACAGGCCGGTGACCGAGGCGGCCCTGGAGAACGGTTTTCGCAACATTTCCTATTTCAACCGGCAGTTTCGCAGGCAGTACGGCACCACGCCCCGGGAATACCGGAAAGCGGCGGAAGGGCGCATGTAGCGGCCTGCGCGGGAGGAAAAAGAGAGGAGGATATATCTGTGAGGACACAGAAAAAAGAGGATATTTTCAGAAGGACGGAGTGGTTTCGAAACGACCGCTTCGGTCTGTTCATTCACTGGGGATTGTACGCCATTCCTGCGGCCGGGGAATGGATGATGTCGGATCGGCGAATGACGGTGGATGAATACCGCCCTTACTTCGAACAGTTCGATCCGGTGGACTACGATCCCAAAACCTGGGCCCGGCTGGCGAAGGAAGCGGGGATGCGCTATGCGGTGCTGACCGCCAAACATCACGATGGCTTCTGCCTGTTCGATTCGGCGCTGACGGATTACAAGTCCACGAACACGAAGGCGGGAAGGGATCTGGTGCGGGAATTTCTGGACGCTTTCCGGGCGGAGGGGCTGAAGGTGGGCTTGTACTATTCTCTGCTGGACTGGCACCACCCGGACTTCCCCAAATTTTCGGATCGCAATCATCCCATGAGGGGAAACCCGGCCTATGCGGAGGAAAAAATCGATTTCGACCGTTATCTGGAATATATGCACGGCCAGGTGAAGGAGCTGGTGACCGGGTACGGAAAGCTTGACATCATGTGGTTTGATTTTTCCTATGAGCATATGAACGGCGATACCTGGAAGGGCGAAGAACTGGTGGATATGGTCAGGGCTTATCAACCGGATATCGTGCTGGACAACCGTCTGGAAGGCTCGGGGGAAAACAACGGCAGCATCGCCTGGGACGAGCCCTATGTGTGCAGCGGCGATTTCGCCAGCCCGGAACAGATCATCCCGCCGGAAGGAGTGCGCGATGACGCAGGCCGGGCGATTCCCTGGGAGCTGTGCGCCACCATGAACAACCATTGGGGGTACTGCAGCTTCGACCACACCTGGAAGTCCTCCTCCATGCTCGTCCGCAAGCTGGTGGAGTGCGTCAGCAAGGGCGGCAACATGATCCTCAACGTGGGCCCGGACGCGAAGGGAAACTTTCCGGAGGAGAGCGTGAAGAGGCTTCGGGAAATCGGGGCTTGGATGAAGAAGAACAAGGACAGCATTTACGGCTGCGGGATCAGCGAATTTCCAAAGCCGGAGTGGGGACGCTATACCCAGAAGGGCAATCACGTTTACGCCCATGTATATGAAGAACCGCTTGGCGCGCTGCCGCTGTACGGGATCTCCCCTGACCGGATCCGTCGGATCACGATGCTGTCCGACGGCAGCCAGGTGAACCGGGGAGAAGCCTGGAACACGGTGTTGTTCCCTCACATCCCCTTCGTCAACTGGGGGGAGAATCCGGTATTCACCTGGCCGCTGCCAGACAGCGTGGACACGGTGCTGGATATCGAGCTGAGGGAGAAGTCTGAATGAAGAAATTTCTGACCTGGCTGGATCGATACTGGCATCTGCTTCTCATCGGCGGCTGCATCGGCATACAGGCCCTGACGTTCCTGATCTTTCGGGAAGAGAGCTATCTCACTGTACAGGATAACCTGGATCTGTTCATCCCCCACTTTCAGGTGATGAACTGGAACGACGGCTGGTTTTCCCACGGGAAGACGATGCCCATGCTGGGCGGCATCAGCCGGGACTGCCTGAGCAGCGAATGGAATCTGTACAATATCCTGTTCGCTCTCCTGCCGGTGTTTCCCGCCTATATGATCGGTTACTTCTTAAAAATTTTCATCGGAATGGGTTCCTTCGCCCTTCTGATCGGGGACATCTGGCCGGAAAAGTTCGCCCGGTACCGGCAGATCGCCTGGGCGGCGGGGCTATGCTATGGGATGTTGCCTCTGTTCCCGGCCTATGGGCTGGCTTTCGCCTCCATCCCGCTGGCAGTTTTAATCTGTCGCAAAATTTATGCCCAAAAAGGATGGATCTGGTATGCGGCCCTGTTTTTGTACCCGATGTTGTCCTATTTTTCCTATTTCGGGTTCTTTCTGCTGGCGTATCTGGCCTGTGCCGTGCTCATTTTGTCCATCCGGGACAAAAAGTTTTGCGGACGCCTGACTGCGGCCCTGTTTTTGCTGGCTGCCGGGTATGTATGCTTCGAATACCGGCTGTTTTCACAGATGCTGTTTTCGGATGTGGAGACCATCAGGGTCAGCATGGTGGACGCGGATCTGGACTTTTCGGGGATTCTCGGGCAGATCCGGGAAGCTTTCGTGCGTCCCGTGTTTCACGCTTCTTCCGATCACGCGGCTTTCGTGTTGCCGGTCTGTCTGCTGTTTTTGCTGATCCGGGCGGCGCAGCTGCTGAAGCGGGGACAGGGAAGGCGGTTTTGGTCGGAAGGCGTTTTGTGGGTTCTTCTGTTCATCCTGTTCAACTGCATCGTCAACGGGCTCTATTATTGGGGGGGATTCAGGCGGCTGTTCGAGGCGCTCCTCCCGCCGCTGAAAGGATTTCAGTTCAACCGGACGACCTTTTTCAACCCGTTTTTGTGGTATTCGGCGTTCTTTCTGGTGTTGAAATGTCTGTATGACAGCGGGAAGCTTTTGTGGAAGCGGGGAGCCAATCTGGCGGCCTGCATCGCGGCGGCCGTGATCCTGCTGACCCCGGCAGTGTATAACGAATTTTACTGGACCGTTTATCATCAGGCGTATCGGGCGGTGAAGCATACGGAGGTCAATCTTTTAAACTTCCGGGAATATTTCAGCGCCGATTTGATGGAGCAGATCAAGGCGGACATCGGCTACGACGGAGATTACTGCGCGGGCTATGGCCTGAATCCTGCGGTGTTGGAGTACAGCGGGATCGCCACCCTGGATGGCTATCTGGGCTTCTATCCCCAGAGCTATAAGGAAGAATTCACGAAACTCATCCGCCCTGCTTACGACCGGGTGGAGGAATGGCGGATTTATTACGGCGAGTGGGGAGCCAGGGCTTATCTGTACGCGGGGAGCGGGGAGAGCATCTACAATCCGTACCGTAACCAGCTGCTGTCGGACGATCGGCTCTATATCGACGGAGATCAGTTCCGGAAGATGGGGGGCAGGTATCTGTTTTCCCGTTACGAGCTGGATGCGGACAATATGGAGGACCTGGGTTTTGGGCTCCGGGGCATTTATTCGGACGAAAGCTCGCCTTACACCATTTACCTGTATGAAACCGGAGGTTGATTTCGAAAGGGGAAGATGAATCGTCGTGGAAAATATGCCGAAGGTTTGACAAGACAACGGGTTAATGATATGATAGCCCATAGACAAAAGAACAGGGGGTTTTATCATGCCGATCAGAATCACCAATTTTGCAGGCAGGTTCGGATGGAACGCGAGAAAGTATTTCCCGAAGCTGGCCAGCGAGAGTTATCTCAAATTTCAATTTTTGACCAGAGGAAAGATTCAGCAGGATTATATCAAATATTTTCTGGAGAGCCCGGAGACGCCTCATCCCCATGTGGTAAACCTGGAGACCATCAACCGGTGCAACTCCACCTGCGAGTTCTGTACTGCCAACAAACATGCGGAGAAGCGCCCTTTTGCGAAGATGAGCGACGAGATGTACTACAGCATCATCGATCAGCTTCGGGACTGGGGATACAAGGGGCATCTGACTCTGTACGGGAACAACGAACCCTGGCTCGATACCCGCATCGTTGAGTTTCACAAGTATGCCAGAAAAGAGCTGCCGGACTGCTTCATCTTCATGTCCACCAACGGCCTCCTGCTGGATGTGGACAAAGTGAAGTCCATCGTGCCCTACGTGAATCAGCTGATCATCAACAATTATTGTCTGGACATGAAGCTTCACGACAATATCAAGGTGATTTACGATTATGTCAACGCCCATCCGGACGAGTTCAAGGATGTGGATATCCTGATCCAGATGCGCTACCTGAAAGAAGTGCTCACCAACCGGGCGGGCAGCGCGCCGAATAAGAAGGCCACCGAGAAGGTCATCAAGGAAACCTGCCTGATGCCCTTTACGGATATGTGGATCACGCCCACCGGCAAACTGGGGATCTGCTGCTGCGATAACTTCGAAGTGACCAACTTCGGGGACTTAAACCAGATTTCCTTAAAGGAAGCGTGGAACAGCCCCATTTACCAGCAGCTGCGCAGGAAGGTCAAGGATGGCCGCCAGAACTGGGATTTCTGCCGTCACTGCGACTTCATCGACACCAAACTGCGCACGGATATCGCCAAGGAAGTGCTGAGGCAGAATAAAAAGAAGTAAAAAGAAAAAAGAAAAACCAGACAGGGGGCTGTCGGTTAATACCAAATTTTAACCCCTGACACGCAGGAAAGAGACAATCCCAGAGAATCCGGACTTTTTTAAGGACCGAATTCTCTGACGGACTGTCTCTTCCTTTTTCTTCCTCTTATTTCAGGGCGCAGAAAACCCTTGTTCGGAGTTTTTGGAGCGCCCCATCAGTTAAGCGGCTTTCTGCTCCTTTTTTCCTTCGTATTTCCCGATTTCTTGCTGCAAGAATCGGTGGTATTTCAGGATGTTACGACCGATTGCATACAGCATAAACTCTTTATACACTTTTTCCTCTGAACGGTAATTAAAACGACGGAAGTTTTCGTTCTCCTTGATATCTCCAAAGTGCCCTTCTGTCTGGATTGACCGGGTCTGACGTTTCAGGATCCCTTCTTCACTCTGGATATTCGCATTGGATTCCTCCCGCAGCGCTTCCCACCGTTCGTTGATCTTCATGACTTTATTGCGGGCTGGATTCTTTTCTGCATTGTATCTGTAAAGACATTTGGATTTATGCTCACAGCCGCTGCAGTCTGCACAGCCGTATACTTCCACTGTCTGGGTATAACCGTCCTGTTCTTTGCTTTCCGTCCGAATATGACGCAATTCCCTTCCATCATGGCAGATGTAATAATGCTCATCGTCAAAGACGGCATATGTCATGTTGGAATACTTCCCGATGTCCTCTTTGTATGCCCGTGTCTTCCGTTTCTCATGGTCTTGAAGTTTGATGAAGCTTTTGATCTCATTCTCTTTCAGATACAGCAGGTTCTTCTCACTGCAGTAGCCGCTGTCGGCAGT
>QAKV01000034.1 GCA_003343625.1 Clostridiales bacterium | reverse complement strand
TCCAAGCGCTCAGGACAAAGCCAAAATCTGTCGGATTAAAGGTTGAAAATCACTGATTTCCTGCCCTCTGAGCAGAGGTGACGCATTGCCCCGTATGTTTTCCTGTCGAAGTCCGTAATGCCCAAAATGTCAGAATAAAGGTCGATTTTCTATCAAAAGCGAAGAGCCTCGGTCGATGCCCTTGCGGGTGTCGGCGGAGGCTCTTTTTTTATTGTTTGTCGCGGGGCTCAAATAATTCTATCGTTTCGTCTATGATAGTTTCGATAATTCTAATTTGAGTTGGAGTTAGCTTGCGAAGCTTATCAGACAATAGTAGCAGGTCTTTATCTATAACATCCCCGGTGAGCAAGTAATCTGCGCTTACGCCCAAGGCTGATGAAATTTTAAGTAGATTTTCAGGCCGCATAGCTCTCTTTCCTGATTCAGCATAAGAAACAAATTGGGTTGTCATCTCCCCTTTTTCAGCAAGAGCTTCCTGAGTTAGGCCAAGTTGTTTCCTTCGATCTATTATCCTTTGCCCTATTTCTTGGAGACATAATTCTTTTTCCTGCATCGCAGCACCCCCTATACTGTTTAAGTATATCCACAGTGCGCGAATAAATTAAGCGCGCATTGTTGACTTAATTCCACAACACGCGATATAATTCAGTATAGAAGAACGCCTTTACTGCACTGGCAAAGAAATCAAGCCGAATTAGTGATGTTCCGTATGACGGGAATGGAAAAAAAATCGGTAGGTGAACTTCACCTACCGACCAGAATCTATTTCGTAGAGTATTCCCCTTGACGATAAAAAGGCACAAACCCGTGTATGTGCTGGGATTGTACCTTTATCCTGACCAGAAAAATGACGGCGAATAATATTAGAACATCCGTAGTTTTTCCATGTTAATCCTTTTAAGTTCAAGTGATGAATGCACGTATTTATCAAGAGTAATTTTAACACTGGAATGTCCCAAGATCTCACTAAGTGTTTTTATATCGAATCCCGCCTCAATACATCGTGTAGCAAACGTATGTCGTAATGCATGGAAATTTACATCCTTTATTCCGCAATCTTCCATACACTTCTTGAATTGGTATTGCATTACCCGAGGCTCAATGAACTTTCCACGGGATGTTGAAATAATGTAACAATTCGGAGACTGCTTGTATTTTGAAGCCATTTCAAGGATAAAGTCAGGCAGTGGTATAAGTCTATGGGACGATTGACTTTTTGCCTCAACAACAATCACATGGGTTTTCTTTTCTTCATTATGCTCTACCTTTTGAAGTCTCTGCATGGTTTTTGAAATATGAAGAGTCTTATCATTGAAAGACAAATCTTTCCATTGAAGCGCACATAACTCGCCAACTCTAATACCGGTATAGAACGCTAAGAAGATGCCGAATTTATAATTATCGGTATCGACGGTCAGATAACTAACGAGTTTTTGGCTTTCTTCTTTGGAGAGCACTCGCATCTCTTTTCGTTTGTTCTTCAGTGGGATAAATTCTATTTGGCAAGAAGTCGCAATTCCAAGGGTATTTGTATATTTAATTACTTCCTTTACTATTGTTAAAATATCCAAAACACTTTTTTCAGAAAGTCCTCCGGTTTTATCCAGCCTTCCTTTTTCAAGAAGGTATTGTGCGAATTTTTCGATCAGAGCAGTACTAATCCGCTCAATCGGATATTTCCCCAAATATGGCTTGATATGATTCTCGATAGAGTTTCTATATCGTATGTAGGTAGGTTCCTTCACTCTTACCTTCTTTACCTTTAACCATTCATCCAGCCAAAAGTCAAATCCCTTAAAGGAGTTTGGTTTACTATTAGACGCAGGGCCGCTTTTGATAGAAGTTAGACAGCGAATCAGTTTACTCTTGGCTTCTGCATATGAGTGACCGTAAACATAGCCATATTTAGCTTTGCCATTGCCATCGTAATATTTTATATATCGCGCCTCCCAGCGCCCATCCTTACGTTTGTAGATATTTTCTCCTGTTCTTGACATTGTTTCCTTCCTCACTCAGTAATTTTGGGTTGACGGATTATCTGACGGAGAAAGGAAACGAAATAGCCATCGTCACCCTGTCTATCCCCCCAAAAAGTGCCAATTAAACGATTTATCGGCCGAGTTCGGGCGAATTCCTCTTTTACATCTTGACAAATCCAGCAACACCATGTAAAATTATAAGCATAAAAGTCGCTGGACGAGTCATCGTCAAGGGGAATACTCTACGAAAACCATGTTGAAAAAGGTGAAACAATGATTTCGGAGAGTAAGAGAAGGTCATATATGGATTATTGGCACTTTACAAAGGAAGAAAAAGGGGCGCTCATTCGTAAACTCACAGTGGCGCTGCCCATGCTTCGAGCTTCGGTACAAGCCTCACAAGAGGAAATATCAAATGCTATTGGCGTATCAAGGCAAACATACAATGCAATCGAATCCCAGAAACGGCAAATGTCATGGAGCACTTATATGGCGCTTATTCTCTTCTTTGACTATAATCCGGCTTCTCACAATACGATTCGTCAGTTAGATGCTTTTCCAAATCGGTTAGATGAATGCTGGCTGACAGGTAAAATTGGTCAGATCGGGAGCGAATTATGAACTCGTCACTTATGCGCACTGATATTCAAGAATTTGAGAAGTCTGTAAAGAAACTTAGCAGTGAAATAAGTAAAGCTTCATCAATTTGGACTGATAGCAAATATTCCGATCTGTTTGCCTCCATTCAAGAGATTGCGCGTATTTCAAGGGATGTTATAGTCATTGGAGAAAGAGGCTGCAAATCCGTTGATCAATTAGAGAAGATAGCCTCTGAAAAGTATTAGGGGGCGCTTTATGGTAAGTGTATCAGAAGAAGCACTTATGGGCATTAAGGCTGCGCTGGGAGATTTCAGAAATGATATTAGTGGATTAGCACCGCGAGTGGCAAATAAGATAGATCTTATTCTTGCAGAATCGCACGAAAAAATCATTTCTACAGAAAATGACGTGGCTCAATCTGAAACAAGAATTAAAAGCATAGAGAAAGCTGTCGATGCGACTGAAAACCAAATTTCTCATCTAAGTGCAGAGATTGATTCTGTCGAAAAGAGTATTCCCCAAATTCGTACTCGAATTTATTCTCTCAATGAACAAATTACTTCAATTCGCTCTCAGTTATCTGCACTACGAGCTCAATTAGCAAAGTGTGACGATGACAAACAACGTCAAGAGATACAATCTCAAATAGATATGCTTGAATCGAAACTGGCTCAGAATGAACGTGCCGTCGCTCAACTTACCGATCAGTTACAAAACGCTGAGAATAGGAAAATTGAGTTAAGACAAAAAATCACTTCCTTAAAAGCTAAGTTATCAGAGTTAATAGCTTCTATGGAAACCGAAAAAAAGAGATACAGCCATTTAAGAGACAAACTGGCTCGCCTTAAAAGTGCCTTTACAAGAACTGAGGCTGACTTGAATGAGTACCTAAATGCTGTAAAGAAATTTGAAGCCACATCAAGTAGTATTACACAAAACAACTCGTCCGCGCTTGATCAGTGCATTGCCAGCATTGACAGCTATATGTCTGTATCAATATAAACTGAATTACTTAAGGAGGATTTAATATGGCAAGTGGAGTTTCTGTAGAGAGTGCTGCTGTTCAAGGCGGTATTGGATGCTGCCGGACATCTATGCATGAACTTGAAGCAGCCTCGAATAGCCTGAAAAGAAGTTATCAGCAAGCTGGTTCAGGTGGATGGAAGGATCAAAAATACGCGGCACTTGGTGGGATTGTCGAAGAATGCTGTAGCGCTCTGACAAAACCGATAGGTGAGCTGCAAGAATGCATGGGGAAATTGCAGGATTTGCTTGCCGCCATTCAGGACTACGAATCTACTAACTTATAAGGAGATGTGATATATGGCAGTAAAAGCATCACCAGAAGCTATTCGGGAAATGAAAAAGGATATATCCGATACGATTAAGGATATTGAGAGAATTAGCAATGGAATTAGAACCGGGATGTCGGCCTCGGCTGGATGGGACGACGCCCAAGCAGCTCAGTTTAATATGTTGATGCAACAGATCGCGAGACTTACAGCTACTCCAATTGATACACTTAGAGCAGCTTTACCAAAGTTGGAGAAGCTTGCACAGTCGTTGGATCAGTATAACAGTGTCAAATTTTAATAAATAGACACTTTGAGGAGGTTTCAAAATGGGAGAAAATAGTAAAATTCCAACTTTCACACCACCGACCGCACCTACATTTACGCCACCGCCCCAGCCACAGCATGATGGTCCTGTGTGCTACCATCATCCGACTGAGCCTGCGGTTGCACAGTGTGCTCGTTGCGGGAAGTACATTTGTAAAGATTGTGCAGAGGCATATGGTGTAACTTCCGGTGACTATGCTGGGAAGTGTTTGTGTTATGATTGTTGTCAGCAGCTTGTTTCCGAAAATGTCGCCGATCTAAATGCAAACCTGAAAAAAATTAAAGGTCAGTTTATTTTGCAGATTATCGGCATGGTTATTGGCTTCATATATGGTCTCGGAGCCGGGATTTCAAGTGGCGACATCGGCGGTGGCTTTGTTGCTGGTTTAATCTGTGCCTGCATCGGCGGCGTGTTCCTGAGCGCCTTGAAAGCATTTGGCTCATTGACATGGGAAGCCATCAAGATTGCGTTTCAAGGCCAGTTCGGTATTCTGACCATTCTCTCGATTATAGTCCAAATCATTGTTATCGTGTTCAAGTGCATTTGGGTGACAGTCAGCAATACATTTTACTACATTAACTACATCAGAAAGACACAAGGATTTATCGAATCTGATTCGGCAGCACTTGATCAGATGCGGGCCTATATGGAATATACCCTTGTACGAAATCAGAATAAGGGCGTTGACCTTGAAACCCTTATGAACGAAGGCAGTGAACTGTACAATAACTCTTATGCTCAGGCAGTTCGAGATCAGGGTGAAGAAGCTGCGGATGCGGCTCTTCGTCAGGCAACTACTATGATCAATGAACATGGCGAAATTATCCGTGATTTCCGAGCTGCTGCATAATCATTCGATTGCCAAATAAGGAGGCTACACGATGGAAAACAATAATGTGAACAATGATGCTATCGCTGCTCGTCGCCGCGCATTGGCCGAGGCTCTTAGGCAAGGCGAACCTGTGGTGGTAACTCCTACTGGCGAAGTCGGCCAGAAAGATGAAATGCAGGACAATGGTCTCTCTGGTATTGAAGTCCCTCAGGGCAAGCTTGCTAAGGAGGACTAAAGTATGGCGTTCTACTGGTATCAAAGCGATCCACAGCTATATCAGGCTGAGGTCGCTGCAATGCGTAAGTTTTTCCCCTCATTCCAAATTAACCAACTGCCGGATGGCTCTGGTCGTTTGTACTGGCGAGGTAAGGTACAGCCTACTGGGGAAGGTGGTATGGTGTGGGACCTGATGCTCATCTACAAAAATGACCATCCTCATGCATCCCAAGGCGAATACGGTGGCTCTGTTCAAATTTTGCCAGTTAAGCCAAGGCTCAAAGATATTGCCGAACGAATGATGCCGCTTATCATAGATACTTATGGCACATATGACAATGCAGCAAGACATGGTTTCGGACTTGGCCTTCCTCACATTTACCGCGATAATTTTGGCCGTAACGAGGAATATTTTATTTGTACCGCTGATCCGAAGTATTTCAAATCGGGGCAAACATACTCGACATCTGCTGCATCCGCTTTGAGCTGGGCTTGCAAATGGATTGTCCTCTGCGAAATGTGGCTGAACGGAGAAATTAGCGACGATGTTGCTATGGAGGGTAATTACTAAATTTTGCGGGCACTCAGCTTCATACAAAGAAGCTGAGTGCCCCTTTGCTATTGGAGGTATAAACATGAAGGTGGTTTTTTCTGATAGAGCATTCTCGGCGATCATGGCAGAAACCACAGAAAAGATTGAAACAGAGACAGGGGGATTATTTTTAGGGACAGTTGAGAATGGTATATGGTATGTCATTGAAGCCATTGATCCTGGTCCCAAATCGGTCTTTGAAGTCGCCTATTTTGAGTATGATCAGACGTATACACAACATCTTATAAACAAAGTTGCGAATATATACGAAGCTAAACTTGATCTTATAGGGTTATGGCATAGGCATCCCGGCTCGTTTGATGTTTTTTCATCGACAGATAACGGCACCAACTCTAAGTACGCAAAAATGCGTGGTGAAGGGGCAATCTCTGCGCTTGTGAATGTTGATCCAAGATTTCGACTTACAATGTACCACGTGGCACCGCCCTGTAAATACACTAAAATCGCCTATGTTGTTGGAAATGATTTTATACCAGAAAAATATCTGAGACTAAAAACGGCAGATCATTTTGAAAAGATCATGAAGCGGATTCTTTCTCCTTCCAAAAAGCAGGAAGAATTACACCCGTCAGCAAGCATGAACTCTTTTTTTCAACGTATCATGCCGTACCTGGTGGATCGTTTGATAAAAGAACAAGCAGTACGTCCTCCCCTATATAGCGAAGAAATCAATAACAACCTTATTGACCGAGTTGTTCCTGATATTACATTTATGTCTGATGTATTAGGAATAGAGATGTCTGTTCTTCAGAAAGATGGATTATTGGCTTTAGTGCAGGACACCATTGATGGGGTGTGCAAAGCCTTTTTCGCATACGATGATATGAAGAAGCAAGTAATATTTCAGTTTGAAGGGAATAATTACATATACGAAGAAGGACTTTTGGAAAACCTTTACCGTATCGCAACAGAGGTACAACGTAAGGGCGATGAATCTGAAGATGAAAAATCAGGTTCTGATGCTACTGATCCTTCAAAGATAGTTAATGGTGTCTTGAAGTTGATAGGATTTTACAAGAAAGGTGAATGATCTCATGCAGAATTTTTTTAACGACGAAATTGAGAAGACGGTATTTATCTCAGAAGAGCAACTTGCAAATCGTTCTCCTCGAAAGCTATTTGGACACTATTTTGAAGACACTTATATTTTCAATGTTTTCCCGGAAACATTAGAACAACGTGGGGAGTTTTTATGCGAGGTCAAAACTGCCGGTTACTCTCTTACGCATAAAGGGCTGGAAGCCATCTCTACGGATGATCGTGTCGATTTTTACTATGATGGAAAGAAATTGAAGGTTGAATCATATGGACTGTATCAAAGTATTTTCTCGAGAAACAAAGGAATTCTTGAGACTGACGTTATGGCAAAAAAGAGAGCAATTATTCTCGGATGCGGTTCTGTAGGCAGCTTGGTAGCTATGGAACTTGCACGTGCTGGTGTCGGTTATTTTCTTCTCGCAGATCCGGACATTGTTGAGTATCATAATATCTGTAGACATCAATGTGGTATAGAAGATGTTGGCGATCTCAAGATCAATGCTTTGGAGAGAAAATTGCAGAGCATAAATCCGAATGTACACATAGAGAAGTTTGAAGGTATAATCCAGAATCTCCCCAAAGCCATGTTGGATGATTTTTGCGTAGAAGGAGATACAATTTTTGTTGGGTGCGCCGATAATAGAGCAGCCGATGTTTATGCGAATAGAATTAGCATCTACTATTCTGCTTATTTTATTTCAATTGGATTTTGGGAGCGGGCATATGCAGGAGAAATTTTTTACCATATTCCTAATCGCGGAATGCCATGTTACGAGTGTGCGTTAGGTGATGGAGGTACAATCTCTGCACGAGCGCAAGCTAATCATCACGTCTATTCCAACCAAGAAAATACGGAAGGACTTAAATTTGAACCGGGTATCTCAGTTGATATTAACTTCATTACAACAATTGGAATTAAGATAATCATAGATTTGCTCAATCTAACAAATGAGGAATATATCCCCCGCCTTGTAAACGAACTTAAACAATACACTGTAATTTGCAATACATCGAATCCCAAAATTGGCGGCGAGATGGTAGAGATTTTCTCTTACCCTCTTCAGATTACAACATCACTGGTTGTTGATTTCAGAAATCCAAAATGTAAAACCGACTGTATCTGCAAGTATGAGTTAGAGGAAAAGTAAGTCAACACGGCATTGATGTTCGATGGAAGGAATGTTATCTATGAAAGCAATTGCACAAGCAGAAATTATTGCATTGATTTCGGACATCAATGCATTTGCTGATAAGGCTGAGGCACTAATTACTTCAACAAAAGAAAATTATGCTCGCCAGAAGAACACCATGTATAGCAGGCATAAGAGTGAGTCTGGGAATTTGGAGAGCACTTTCCAAGCATCCTGTGCTGCAATCAACAGGCAGTCACAGCGTACACTACGTGATGCAAAAAGTATTCTCGATGAGATCATAAAGCTCGAGGACAAATTATCTGCTGTAGATAAATACTTTGTGAAAACAAAGAAAAAAAGAGAAGAAAGCCTATTGGAGAAAACCGATACTGGCTTTACCGAATCAACAGACTATTTTGAAACCTTGGGTGTAATTCAAGAGAGATTTACCTCACTCTACAAAAAATATGCTGAGGATATACTGCCCGGCCTTATTAACGGCCTCAATTACTTGTTTTCGAGTCAGAGGAAAAAGGATTATGAGGATTTGATAATTCTTCGTAATACAGTGACCGCCTTTGTGAAAGAGATTGAAGTCGAATTGCCGCAAATTGTGAATGAACAAATTGCCTCGTACAGAAAAGACTATTTAGAAAAGAAAGGGCAATTAGAAAAACGTCAAAAAGATGAACTCGAAGCATTTGAAGAGAAGTATCTTATTACATTAGATGATGTTGCGTCAGAAATCTGCGCTGATTTAGACAACATCTTACCCGACGAATTTGTAGAGTATTTACACGTGTTAATGGATCACTATAATTCACAAGTTTTCAAAGTGAATTCATCAGATGAGCTTTGCAATGACACGTTCAATATGATGTTCATAGATTATCCGGTCGATTTTTTTGTTCAATCCGCTATAGTTGCAAATACGCTTCGTGAAAAATGCAAGTCATTAGTTGTAGACGGTTCAATACGTTTTCCAGTCGCCGCATCCGTCCAAGATGCTCCTGTTTGGCTTGTTTTGAGCGATAATAGCAATTTGACAGCAGTGCAGGAATTTACTCATTCTGTCATGTTCGGTTACCTTTCTTCGGTTCCCGTTTCAAAGCTTATGTATAGTGTGTTTGATCCGGAAAACCACGGGAATAGCATTTCTCCTTTCTTTGATGCAAAGAAAAAATTGCCTGAGCTTTTTGGAGACCAAATTTATATAAGCAAAAATGAAATAGCCAACAAAATCGAACAATTAAATACCCGGATTGAGAATTTGCTGCAAGATAAAATTGGAACTGAATATGCAAATATTTTTGATTATGCGCGGGAACATGGTGATTATGACTTCCAGACTGAATTGCTTACAATTTATGATTTCCCTAAGGGATTTGATGAACGTACTTTGGGCGAATTGAGGAATATTCTTCGGAATGGAGCGAAATGCGGGATTTATGTCCTTATACATTGCCAGCCAAGTTCAGAAACTACATACTCAAGTGAATATCAAAAAAATGTTCAGTCAGTCCTTGACCTATCTACAGTTATTCAACAAGAAAACAGTGAATTTATTTTCTGTGGACTGCCCTTGACGTACCATGTCTTACCAGAGAAGAAGCAGTTCGGCTCGTTCTTTGGAAAGTATATGTTGATATATGAAGGTATTAAGAACCGAGGAATTGCGTTCTCTCCGCTTATTAAGCAGCTTGTTGATTCCAGAGACTCAATGGATTTGGACTCTCACATTTCGCACATTTGCGCAATTATGGCCGAAAGTGAGAAAAAATATGGCACGGTTCCATCACTTGGAACTTCATTCCCTACCTTTGTTATATTGGGTTCAGTGCTATACCCTGCTGATATTTTTTCTGATAGCGTCGCTTACAAAAAAATATGCAAAACTTTCATGTATAAGAATGAGACTGATTCTGATGCCGCTCTTGTAGAGCTTCCGTTGGTGTTCGACTTAAAAAAGAATTTCAATCTGTTTCTTAATAGCCCGGAGAGCAGTAATGATGCAATCCTTCTTTTAACGCATCATGTGGTATGGAGTTTACTCTCTGCTATTCCTGTCTCAGGAATAAATATCTGCATTTTTGACGGTGAAAAGCGTGGGAACAGTGTTATACCGTTTTTGGAGTTCCGAAAGGCTTGTCCGGATGTATTTGATCAAAAGATATATACGTCCTCTGAAGATATGATGACTCGCCTTCAGAAATTAAATGATTATATTGATGAATTTATCCAAGAAAAGCTTGGAAATAGGTACCATGATATTTTGGATTACAACCAGAATACATCCACCCGCTCTGAAGCGATCACATTGCTTATTATTTATGATTTTCCGAAAGGGATGGATGGTCGAAGCATCGATCTACTCACCAATATAATGAGGAATGGGAATAAATGCGGTGTTTATACCATGATTTGCTATAATCCCGATATTCCTTTCTCAAGATATGAGAACATTGATGAGCGCCTTGAAGTGATCCATCAATATTCTACTTCTATAGAGTATAAGAGTGGGCACTACCGTCTGCTGCCATACAACTTGACAATTAGTACATTGGAACCGCTGTCAGCTTGCGATGTGGATAAATTTATCGAGGAATATGTAGAAAAGAGCGAGGCGATAAAGAAACAAGGATTGTCATTTAAGGATATTTTACACCCAGAATTATTCACTATGAATTCTGCCAAATCGCTGTCTATTCCCGTTGGTATTGGAGATGGAGACTCTATCGTCAGTATCAATGTTGGCATAGGCTCTTCCCATCATGGTCTGATTGCAGGTGCAACCGGTTCTGGTAAATCAACGCTACTCCATACGATGATCATGAGTTGTATGCTTCATTATAGCCCGGATCAGTTACATCTTTACCTTATGGATTTTAAGAGCGGTACAGAATTCAAAATATATGAATCGGTTAAATTACCGCATATACAATTGCTCGCGTTGGATGCTATGCAAGAATTTGGCGAAAGCATTTTGGAAAATCTGGTGGCTGAAATGGACAAACGTGCCCGGGCATTCAAAGATGATGCAGAAGGTGTCACCAAAATAAAGGACTACGTAGAGCTTACGGGGAAACCAATGCCGCGAATTGTAGTCATTATGGACGAGTTTCAAATCCTATTTAATGACGCTACAAATAGGAAAGTTGCCCAGCATTGTGCAGAACTGACTAAGCGAATTGTCACGGAAGGCCGTTCATTTGGTATTCATTTGTTTATGGCAACTCAATCAACACGGATTATTACTGATCTCACACTATCTTCTGGTACAATTGAACAAATGAGAATTCGGATCGGTCTTAAATGTGGGGAGAACGATGCGCGTTATTTGTTCGGAGATCAAAACGATCAGAAGGCTCTTGCCATGATGAAGGGGCCGATTGGTACCGCAGTGCTTAATCAGGACTACACAGAGCAAGCTAATGTAGGATTTAGGGTTGCATATTGTGATGATGAAACGCAGAAATATTATCTTGATTTAATAAGTAAGACTTATGCGAATCGACCGTCTACATTGCAAACCTTTGAAGGCAACAGAACAATCAACTTGCTCGAATATTTTGCTGAGGCTAATATTGGAGTAACCTCTGAGCTTCCTGTTCATATCCATATGGGTACACTTATCAAGGTTGCTCCTCCATTTGCTATTTGTATCGACAAGAAAAAGAAACATAACCTTTTGATCTGTGGTGCTAATGAGAAAATGGCAAATACCATTTCAAATAACTATATGATTTCAGCCTTGCTTAATCGCAATGCGACCGTCTATTGCATTGATGGCGATAAACTTATTGGAGATGATAGCTCGGCAAATTATTATAGTGCTCTTGCAGAGTGTAGTGCTCAGTTCAAAGTGGCACAGGATCGCGCAGATATTATTCACTTTATAAATGAAATTTATCAGAATTACCAGTCTTGGAAAAAGCAAAATAGCGATGATGTTATTTTTGTTGTAATCAAAAATCTTCAATTTTTGGATATTGTTAAGTCTATGTTCAAGGGTGATGTGATAGATGAAAGTGAATATGTTGATAAGGTTTCTACCGAACCAGAATTTAATCCGGCTGATCCGTTTGCAGCGGTAAATACAATGTTTGCCAGCAGAGACAGTGATGATAATATGGCGATCGGTGAAAAGCTCGTTAGACTTATCGAAGATGGATCAGGTTTTGGAATTCACTTTGTAGTTACTTCGCTTGAATACCAACCTGTAAGAGAGTGTATGTATTATGGAGAAAATATCCTTGCAAAGTTTCCTGAGCGGATCATCTTTTCTCTTGGCTCGAACGATGCAGACAGCCTTATTGAAAATGTCTCGGTCACAGGACTGAGAGATAACACAGTTTATTTCACGGATGGCGTCAAAAATACATTCCAAATGAAACCATATATTTCGCCCTCTCCATGTGAATTGAAGAGATTGTTTGACTAAACGAGTGGATATGCCATATACACAGAGGAAATATTCCTTTGTGTATATGGCTAATTCCAATACAGTATATTGGAGGCGATTTCGTGAGTACAGTCAATGCCGATATTGGTGAACTATTACGATATTGGAATAATATTAAGACGGCAATTACAAGCGTCGAAACGACAAGAACGGCTGTGAGGTATAAGTACCAGCAGCTTAACGGAGTATGGAAAGATAAGAAATATAAAGAATTAGGCAGTATTGTTCAGGAATGCAATAAAGCTCTAAATGACGTTCTAAAAGTATTATGCAATAGCGAAAAATTTATTGGCACACTTGCAAAGAGTCTGCAAGAATACGAAGATACATCATTTGAGCAATCATTCGGTCAGGGTCGGGGAGCGAGTGACTTAAACGGAAACATGAGATGGCTTGGTTCTAATGGAGAAGGTGGTAATTTTGCTAATGCATTCCATAGAGGTCAAAATATCATTGACGCATTAAAAGGAGTTGAATATAAACCGTTACAATTTGCACCTACAGCAAGAAGTGAGCAACAAATTATTTGTAGCATAAGTGGCGGCGATATGACACAAGGTTCTTGTTCATCATTGGCACTTGCGTATGCTGGTAATAGAGCTGGATATATTGTTTATGACTTTCGTGATGGACAAAGCCGTGAGGTTTTTTCTTCAAGAGCAACAATTGAACAAATTGCAAATATGGATGGCGTAAACTCAATTATATTAAGTGGAGTAGACGATACAGTTTGTGCTGAACAATTGTTATCAAGGATGGAACCCGGAAGACAATATTATATGGCTACCGGAGCTCATGCTGCCGTTGTACGTTTGAATAACGAAGGGGTTTATCAATATTTGGAGTTGCAAAGTGGAACTCCGAGCGAAAACGGTTGGCATTCTCTTAGCTTAAGCGTTTTGTATTCTCGATTTGGTTGCGAAGATGGCCAGCCAAGAGAGTACTCTAATTACCTCATAGAATTGGATTCTTTGCAAAGCAATATGGAGTTTTTAGATCTTCTGGGATATATTAACACAGACGAATTTGCACAGATGAGAGGGGCGAGTGGATATGTCCGATAATAGCAATCTGAAATTTTCTTGGTTGCCAAAGTCAGATAAATTAGGTGAAAGACTTTTTACATTCGATGGTAAGGAAATTTTTAATCTTTTTAGGGATTACCCCAACGCACTTACGCCTGAACAAAAAAGGTTATTTGATGAAGTAAATCCTTTTTGGGTTGATTTTTTCAAAGACAGAAAGTACAAAAATGATAGTGATGAATGAGGCGATTTTCTTCTGATTTTATAATTGAGAAATTTGTCAAAGGAGGTGGCTCAATGGATATATGGCATAGATTAGGTAGAATATTCAGGCTTTCCAATTTGGGTGTACTGATATTCTTCTTGCTAAACATCGGGTTAATCTTGGTGGTGTTTTGCCCTGAAGGCGTGACACTCGAATCAGCAACTCCTTTGGCGACTATATACATAGTTACAGTTTTAATCAGTCTATCCCCCCTTGGTGAGTGGACACTTGCCATATTTGCTGATGCAAAAGAGATAAAACGAAAAGATATTCAAATTCGACTTATACCCTTGCTGGAAATTGTTTATAACAAAGCAAAAAGAAAAACGCCCTCGATCGTTTCATCAATCCACTTGAAAATTATCCATGACCAATCACCGAACGCATATGCTATTGGAAGAAAAACGATATGTGTAACAGATGGGCTGCTTAATTTGTCAGATGAAGAGATTATGGCAGTATTTGCTCATGAGCTTGGGCACTTAGCTTATGGACATTCCGCGATTCAATTGCTTATAGGTGGCGGAAACCTTTTTATCTCCGGCGCAATTTTAATTATTAAAATTATGTGCTGGGTTATATCGGGGTTGTGCAGCGTACTTGCGGGAATTGCAACAAGAAACTTCTGGATAGGAGTTGTATCGGCCATTGTAACAAGTATATCTTTTGTAACTGTTTGGCTATGGACTAAATTCTGCTCACTATTTTTAATGTGGTCAATGCGCCAAAACGAGTTTATTGCTGATCAATATGCATATGACTTGGGATTTGGCAATTGCTTGGCTCGTGTTTTAGATACCGAATTGTCCACTTCACCTGAGAATGGATTGTTGAAAGTTTTATTTGCTTCTCATCCACATACTGATGATAGGATTGCTCGCCTACAAGAGCTTGGCGCTTCCTATTCCCGTTATTGAATTTATAATTGGTTAAGCTCTACTAAAAGCCTAAGGCTCGCCAAAATCTAACAATTAGATTTTGGCGAGCCTTAGGCTTTTCTATATTCGAGCCCTCTTTTTCTGGTTCTCCCATATTCTCGAAGCATTAGGAAACAACAAAAACCTGAGGATAAGGTGA
>QAKV01000003.1 GCA_003343625.1 Clostridiales bacterium | reverse complement strand
GCATGCTGACCGGGTTATATCTGAGTCTTCCCGTATCGTGTTTGGGGATTCCTCTCAGATATTTCTCCAGATCCATTTCCTCCATAAAACGGTCAAATGTCAGCACTGGATCACAGATATCCAGATAATCTGAAATAAGTATTGGCAAAACTGCCTGTTTTGCGTTAGAATTAGACTTGTTAATAATTATCATTGCAAGTTAATTTTAACACAAAAGAAGGACCTTGGGCTTATTTTTGACCCTTGGTCCTTCTTTGTTTTGGGCTATGCTTTTTTCACAGCCCCCTCTTCCCGACGCGCGCGCAGCGCTGCCGCAGAAGAAGTCTTATAAATGATAAAGCACCGGGCGGAAAACAGCGAATTTCAAGCTCAGTCTGGTCACTTCACTCCCACAAATCTCCCCCCGCTGTTCCGCCGGGCCTTTATCTTCTCCGCTCACAATTTGGCATTATAGCACAAAAACGGATAAATTCATGAATTTTTCCCGAACGACCTGAAAATCGTCCTGAACGCAGGAAACTGTTATTTTCTATCCGCCGCTTTTTTCACTGCTTCCGGCATTTCGGGTTCATAAAGCATGATAATCAGCTTTTTGTTTACGGCCTTTTTTGCGGATGCCTCAGCCAGTTTCTTGATCGCTTTTGCTACTTTTGTGTTCTTCATGTCCTCTCTCCTTTCGCATTTCACATGGAATAATGCTGATTGTTTCTATGAACATGGGCAGAAATAAGACCCATCTCCACCAGGAATGATTGATGATCGCGATCAAAATCAACTCTCCCGTCATCCACAGAACGGATCCGAGTTTCTTTTGACGTCTCGCCTTCAGATCCAAAAAGCCGCTTTTCCCCGTCTCTCCCGGAGCCAAAAAGAGCATACAAGCGTAGCAGAAAGCTGCGATCGCCCAGAAAAGTCCCTCTCCGCTGTTTTCCAGCCAGAAGGCTCCGTACACGCTGATCAGGCAGATTGCCAGCATAGCGATCAAACAGCGAAAGCTGGTCTTGCAGTGAATCCCCCCTGCCCAATACCTCAGGCTGCAGAAAAAAACGAGGGAGGCTGCAAATGCGGGGGCTCTTCCCATCAATGCCCCCGCCAGCAGGATCGCCGCGGTCTTTCCCACAGCGTCCAGAATGACTTCAATCCCATACTGGATGACCTGTCTTTCCTCCTCTGAATTTCCGAGGCATCGGACACACCATCCTGAAATTTTTACCGCACAAGTATGTATCATATGTATTCTCCAGGATTGTATTATAACATTCTTCTCCTGTTCCTCCTCATTTTTTCCCAAGCGATTAAAAATTCGTCCTGAACGCATCCTTTTTCTTACTAAATTTTCTGAATTTCTTTTCTATTCCCTTCTTTATCTTCCCATGGCATCATGTTAATATAGGACAGAGGAAGGTGAAACAGTTGAACCCCATTATGTTTCTCATTCAGGGTACCGGTGCGGCCGTTTTTATCATTATGTTGGAGTTTCTATTCGTTCCTCCAATCCCGCGCAGACAAAAAATTTTTCTTTATCTGTACATCGTGTTCTGCAGCATGTTTTTATCCATTTATACCGGAAACCTGGGCACACCCATCCTGCTCGCGGGCTGTTTTCTGATCCTGCTTTTTGCGCCCGCCAAATTCCGCCTCTGGAATATCATGATCTTTCAGATCGTATGGTTTTGGAGCGTACTTACGGACTATGCCGTAACCATTCCCCTGCGTTTTCTGGGCTATGATTTCGATCGGATCCGTTCTTCTCCCCCGATGGCTTTCACCTTTTTACTGGTACACGCCCTTCTTGCCATTTTGCCCTGCGCCTTTTTCAGGAAGCGCATCCACCTCGGGCTCCGGACATATGGAGAGGGTTTCGCACCGGTCATGCAATGGCTCCTTTTGGGCGAGATGAGCATCTGCTCCGGCATTTACCTGTTCAACATCATCGCCGGCAGCTTCACGAACTATCCGACCCAGATTCTTCTGTTCAACGGCATCCTGATTTTTGCCTTTACCTTCGTCAACTTCCTGATCCTCTCCCTCGTCTACCGGGCCCTTTCCGAAAACAAACGGCTGGCCCTGCAGGCCCAGGAGCGGGAAAAACTGGTGGAATATACGAAGCAGCTGGAGAGCCATTATCAGGAGATTCGACGGTTCAAGCACGATTACATGAATATTCTGGCCACCATCAACGGATACATCCAGGAAAACGATATGAATCGGCTGAAAGCCTACTTCAACAGCCGGCTCCTCCCTACGGGAAGGAATCTTCTGGACAAAGACGCCGTCATCGCCAGGCTCAGCAACATTAAAGTCCTGGAAATCAAAGGGCTCTTTTACACCAAATTGATACAGGCCATGAACCTGGGGCTGAACGTTTCCCTGGAGCTGACGGAGGAAATTGCGGAAATTCCCATGAATCTGCTGGTGCTTTCCCGAATTCTGGGCATCTATCTGGACAACGCCATGGAAGCCGCTTCGGCGACGGATGAAAAGCTCCTGCATGCAGCGCTGATCCGGCGGGGAGGGGATCTCATTTTCCATATCGAAAACAGCACGCCCGCTTTGCCCTGTTCCCTGGACGAACTGACCGCTCCGGGGTTCACCACAAAAGAAAATCACAGCGGTCTCGGCCTTTCCACCGTCGCCGAGCTGCTGGCGGACTGTCCGGATGTCAGCGTCTGCACGGGCTGCGAATCCGGCCGTTTCAGACAGATACTGACCCTTCACTGCAACCGGAAGAATTAGACGATCAGGAGAACCCGAGATGATTCCCATTTATCTTTGTGAGGACGATCCCTTTCAGCTCACCCAGCTTAAAACCATCATCGAAAAATATATCTTCATCGAGAATCTGGACATGAAGGTCGTCTGCGCTTCCCGCAGGCCGGAGGAATTGTTGGGCTCGCTTCCCCTGACCCCTCAGGCCGCCGCCTATTTTCTGGATATCCAGTTGGGTTCCTCCATGAACGGCATCGAACTGGCCTCCCGTATCCGGGCACTGGATCCCCGCGCCTTCGTCGTGTTCACCACCACCCATTCCGAAATGGCCGTCACCACCTTCCGCTATAAGGTGGAACCTCTGGATTTTCTGCTCAAAGACGATCCCGACTATTCCATTCACATCCTGCAGTGCCTGGAAAATATCCTCGAGAAGAGCCGCATCCCCGCAGTATCCTCCACGGGCCGGCTGCATTTTCGCCTGCCGGAGCAGGAACTCTTTCTTCCGGTAGATAAGATCCTGTACATCCGCTCTACCGGGGCACACAGGATCGCGATTTATACTGCGGGCAGCATCTACCAGTGTCCGGGCACCCTGAAGGAAACGCAGGAAAAACTGGGCGACCGGTTCTTTCTCTGCCACAAATCCTATCTGGTCAACGTGCTCCACATCCGCAAACTCATGCGCGACCCCTGCCGCATCGAACTGGACAACGAGGCCGTCTGCCCCTGCGCCCAGCGCCGTTTCAAAAGGCTGCAGGAGCTCATGGAGTCCCTCTCATGCAATCGATCCCTTCCTTGAACAGCACCGCATACAGCGGGCCCAGGAAAATTCCCGTCAGCCCGAACACGCGGATCCCCGCGTAAACGGAAAACAACATTACCACCGGATACATACCCGTCTGTTTTCCCAGCAGTCTGGGTTCCAGCAATTCCCGGGCCGCGATGCACAGCACGTAAGAAAGCGCCGCCATCCCGGCCCCCCAGAAATTCCCGGACAGAAGCTGCCAGAACGCGGTGGGCAGGAGGATGATGCCCGTTCCGATAAAGGGCAGGGCGTCCAGCAACCCGGCCAGAACGCCCAGGATCGCAGCCCCTTCAATCCGCCCGATCAAAAGCCCCAGCACCGCGATCAGCGAAATGGCGCACAGGATGATGGCCTGCGCCTTTACGTACCCGCCGATCATGGAGATGGCCTTTTCCGCAAATTGCAGGCCCGTGGCGAGCATCTGATTTCCTTCCAGCTGTTCCATCATGCTCTCATAATCCCGGCACAAAAGCAGAGCGGCGATAAAGCCCACCCCCAAAAAAGCCGCAGCCGACGCCAGGCCTTTCAGGGACTCCAAAGACCGCTTCGCCGCCCTGGGCAGCGCATCTTTCCCCAGCCCATCGAGAAATTCGGACGTCTTTTCCACAATCAATCCCCGGGTATCCCCGGCATCAATCCCGAACTTCCGCTCCAGAAAGACGCAGCAATCCCGTAACATCCCGTCCATCTTCTCCTGCACTGCCCGCACTCCTTCCCCGAGTTCCTCCGCGTGCACGGTTCCCCAGGAAACCAACCCCCAGATCCCGCACAAAAGCAGGGCGGCTGATAAAAGCAACAGGCCGCCCAACAGGATCTCCTTTCGGATATGCGTTTTTTTCTGCACCTTTTTCAGCCATGGATTACACAGGTAGACGAGCAGAAAGGAAATGAGAAACGGAGCCAGCAGCGGAAACAGGTATTTGAAGATAAAATACAGCGCCAGCGCAAAAGCCGCCGCAGACAGTGCCTTTTTTCCGTTTTTCCCCGATAAAATCCCCATATCTACCTCCTGTCATGAAGTAGTATGGTTGAATCCTCCCGTTCTATGTGCTGCTGCATGGGGGAATTTTCTGACGTTTTCTGCCAGCCCCAACAGCAAAAACAGATACGGTGCGCAGCAGATCTGCTGATAGCAGAAGAAATTGTGGGCGCCGTAGACGCAAATGCCCGCAGCGGCCGCCAGCGCGATCCAGCTGACGTTTCTGGCCGCAAAAAAACGGCGGAAAGCCGCCATGAAGACCGCGAGATAGGCCAGAAGTCCCAGGATCCCGATACAGAACAGAGCGTTTAAAAATTCGTTATGCGCATTGGTAAGCGTTTGGTTCATGCCGAAGAAATGATCCAGCTGTCGCTGCAGCTGCTGATCTCCATAGCACCAGGAGGAAAAACAATCCGGCCCGACCCCGACCAGTTTCCGCCAGAAAGGCAATTTCCCAAACGCCTCCAAAGTAAACTTCCAGATAAATCCCCGTGAATTCCCCCAGAACCGGTCGAACATCAGATATTGGTTCCCGCTGCGAATCCCCCACAGGCGCTCCGAAAGGCCGCTGGTATTCAGCCACACCGCGCCCCCATACAGAAGCAGCGCGCCTCCGGCCAGAAGGCAGACGCCGGCCCGCATTCCTTTTTTGCTGACAAAATCGCACTTCTCGGGGCGTCTCTGCCGATAAAAAAGGAATCCCGCGTAGGCGAAGCACAACGCCAGAAAAACGATCCATGTCTCCGTACTCTGGGACAGAAACTCTGACATTCCATCCAGCTGCACGGCGGCTTCCGGAAAGAGCAGCTGCAGGATCCCTGTGATTTTAAAGCTTCCAAGCATCAGCAATGCGGTTTCGAAAAAACGCTCCATCCGCCCGGGACCGTCGCAGGCCGCCAGAAAGAGGACGAAAAAGAGCGCTGCCATAGCCGCAAAAGCGCTGTCGCTGTTCTGGGTCACCACCGTGGCGAACCCCAGCATACAGTATGCCCCCAGCGTCAGGCGCACCCACAGTTTTTCGGAAACGAAGAAGAGAACCGCCCCCGGTACCAGCGCCAGACAGACATAGGAGGAATACCAGGAGGCCTGCCCGATGGTGGACAGAAAGAGGAGCCGATAGGATTCGTCCAGCCCCCGGTACATATCCAGGGGATCCAGCCCGAACCGATGCAGCACCCCCAGCGAAAAGACCGATCCCGATCCCAGCAAATGCCCGGTCAGGAGGGCGCGCTTCCAGAAAGCGGAAAGACAGAATCCCCGGGAGACGAGCGCGTAGATCAACACGAACATCAACTGGGTTCTGAGGCCCATGAACCAACCGGAGACGCCGATCCACCCCTGTCGTCGATCCGAAGAAAAAAGCCAGGACAAGCAGCAGGCCGCCAGATAGGAAAGCATCGCCAGATCCAGCCCGCTCAGCCGGCATCGCAGCGAACGCCCCTCCGCGCCCTCATCGGAGCGTCTTTTTTGATACGATAGGAAATGCAGTTTCCCACCGTATAAAAAAAACGCCGCCGGAAGAAGACAGGCGGCGCTGATTCCCAGAAAGAACTCGAATTTGTGAACTCCCATTTGAGAGTATCTGTTTTTTGCATAGAGGGGGAACGCCGTCACCAGCAAAAAGGCCCAGATGCCGGTCAGGGCGGATGCCGCCCTCTTAAAGTTCCAGTTTTTGATCCAATTCATAGCAAACTCTCTTCTTCGCGGTCGGATGGTTGAAGCACAGCTTCACGGCCTGCAGCCGGATGCTTCGAATCCCTTCTCCTGCGTCCGCCCGGCGGTGACGCTCATCCGAATATTTCCCATCCCCTGCGATGGGCATGCCGGCGTGGGACAGCTGCAAACGGATCTGATGATAACGCCCCGTTTTCAGCTCGATCTCCAGAAGCGCACGCTCTCCGTCCTGTTTTAAGCAGCGATACCGCAGCGCGGCCTTTTTGGCTTCCGGATCCCCCGGATCCGCGATCCGGGCGGTCCGGTTCCCGTCCTTCTTCATATAGTCCGTCAGCTCGTTCCAGCGCCCGTCGAGCCGGCTTTCTTTCGCCTGCCCGGGCGAAACGGCTGACGCTTCGTCCGTCCATACCTGCGCGCGGTAAACTTTCTCCATGGAATGATCCGCCACCTGCCGGCTCAGCTCCGCCGCGGCCTTCCGGTTCTTGGAAAAGACCAGAATGCCGGAAACGGGCTGATCCAGCCGGTGGATAACCCCCAGATAAACCGGCTCGCGGCCGGAAGGAAGACCGCAGCGCACGCCGGCCATAGGGCCCGGCGCTTCCACTGCCGTCTTCCCCTTTCCGGCCAAATATCCCTTCAGCTCGCTGACCACATCCGGCTCCGTCGCCCTGGCGCTCTGTACGGCGATCCCCGCCGGTTTAAAGCAGACCAGGATGTCCTTATCTTCATATAGAATGCGCGTTTTCACTTCTCACCCGCTTCCTTCCGCCTGTGAGCGTTCAAATTTTAAACCGGTAACCCACGCCCCAGATCGTTTCGATGTACTGCGGGTTTGCCGTATCCACTTCAATTTTTTCCCTGATCTTCTTGATATGCACCGTCACCGTGGCGATATCCCCGATGGACTCCATGTCCCAGATCTCCCGGAACAGCTCCTCCTTGGTGAAGACATGGTTGGGATTTTCTGCCAGAAAGGTGAGCAGATCGAATTCCTTCGTGGTAAACGTCTTCTCCGTCCCGTCGATCCACACGCGGCGGGCCGTCTTGTCGATCTTTAACCCCCGGATCTCGATGATATCGTTGGTTTTCTGGTGGGTGCTGGTAAGCCTCTCATATCTGGCCATATGGGCCTTGACCCGGGCCACCAGTTCGCTGGGGCTGAACGGTTTGGTCATATAATCGTCCGCTCCCAGCCCCAGGCCGCGGATTTTGTCGATATCGTCTTTCTTGGCGCTGACCATCAGGATGGGGACATTCTTCTCCTCACGGATCCTGCGGCACACTTCAAATCCGTCTATTCCCGGAAGCATCAAATCCAGCACCACCAGATCGAAAGACTCCTTCAGCGCCCGCTTTAAGCCGGAATCGCCCGCATTCTCGATTTCCACATCGAAGCCGCTCAGCTCCAGATAATCCTTCTCCAAATCCGCGATCGCCACTTCGTCTTCAATGATCAATATCCTGCTCATTTCCTTCTGCCTCCCTGTATTTTCTGATCACGAAATGCAGGCACGTCCCCTCTCCTTCTTTGCTGGTGGCCCAGATATACCCGCCGTGATCTTCTATAATTTTTTTAACGATGGAGAGCCCGATACCGCTCCCGCCCTTTGTGGAGTTGCGGGAAGCGTCAGTCCGGTAAAACCGCTCGAAAATATTGGCCAGATCCTTTGCCGCAATCCCCTTGCCGTTGTCTTCGATTTCCACCCGGATGGAATCCACCTCATCCAGCAGGCGAATGTCGATGACGCCTTTCGCCTTATCCATATATTTGATGCTGTTACCGATAATGTTATTGATGACCTTTTTGAGCTGCTCCGGATCCGCGATAATCCGCGTATCCGGATCCATCAGATTGGAATAATTGAGCTGGATGTTTTTGGACTCCAGATCCAGCCCCACATCCTCCACGCAGTCCTCGAAAAACTCCGCCACATTGATGCGGTGGAAATTGTAAGGGATCCGGTTGTTGTCGATGCTGGAATAATAAGTCAGCTCGTTGATCAGCCTGTCCATATCGTTGGCCTTGGTATAGATCGTGCGCAGGTATTTCTCCCTCCGCTCCTGTGTATCCGCCACCCCGTCGATAATCCCCTCCACATAGCCCTTGATGGCGGTGATGGGCGTCTTTAAGTCATGGGTGATGTTGCTGATCAGCTCCCGGTTCTGCCGCTCGTTCCGGATCTTCTCCTCCGTGGATTCCTTCAGCCGGAGCCGCATGTCCTCATAATTTCGGTAGAGTTCCCCGATCTCGTTGTCGTCATCGGACTCCAGCGTGTAGTCGAAATTTCCCTCCGCGATCTTCTGCATGGCCAGATTCAGCTTATTGATCGGCGAAAATACGCTCTTGTGGATCCACTGGGTGAGCACCATGCCGGTCAGCACCAGAATCATCACGATGGCCAAAAACATATCGATCAAAAACGACCTGGAGAAGATGCTCGTGATCATCGTGACGATGAAAACGCTGCCCTCCGTTCCATCTGAAAAGCGAAAGTCGATCTGCTTGACCAGCTTTTTGAGATCGTTGAAATAGAATCCGGAATCCGCCTGCTCGTTCTCCTGCCCGTAAGAAGGCAGCCGTTCGAAAATCCGATCCGCCGCCTCCGCGTTCCCGGCATAATAAAGGCGGTCCCCTTTCCGCACGATTAAATAAGAAGAGTTCTCCGCAGCGACCTCATTTAAGCCGTTCAGATACTGCTCGTCCTCAAGGCGGGCCGGCTCCGTATCCGCCTGCTGCTGTATGCGATTAAACAGCTCGTCCGTCCCCTGGCTGAACGCGTCGATGGAATCCGACATCATGCTGTAGTCCGCCGTCTCCATTCCGTATTTCTGATCGGAAGTCCAGACGAGGGCCGTCCCGATGGCCAGGAAGGCCAGCAGGGACAAGAGCGCGGGGAGCAAACTGATGGTCAAAAACGTAATGGCGAGTTTTGTCTTGAACTTCATCCCGATATCCTTTCCCAGTTGCATTCAGTATACCATAAAGCGCTTTTCCTGTTCATAAATTCCCCGAAATATAATTCTAAAAAATTTATAAAACCATTTGACAAATGAAACTTCTTCGCTTATAATACAAACATAATAACAGTAATGATTATTGTTTTAAGGCGAAGGGGAGTTGCGTATGCCTGCGATTAAATACAGTCGCCAGCGGGAAGCGATCAAGAAGTTCCTCATGACCCGCCGGGATCACCCCACAGCAGACGTCGTTTACAGCTCGGTACGGAATGAATTTCCGAACATCAGCCTCGGTACCGTGTACCGCAATCTGACGCTGTTGGCGGATCTGGGAGAGATTTCCAGGCTCCGGCTGGGGGACGGGGCGGATCACTTCGACGCGGACACCAGCCCGCATTACCATTTTGTCTGCACCGACTGCGGCAGAGTCATCGATCTGGATCTGGATTCCATCCGGTTCATGGAGGCCCTCAGCGGGCAGGATTTGGACGGCAACCTGATCGCCGGAAACGTCACTTATTTTTACGGCACATGCAGTGCCTGCCGCCGGAAAACGAGCCTGTAAAAATGTGAGCGCGTTGCGTTTCCTGCGGTCGAAATTCCATTTGGCAGCTGCCGGGTTTCCCGGCTTGTATAAAATTTTTCAAGAAAAGGAGATCAGAAATTATGAAATTCGTATGTCAGGTTTGTGGTTATGTTTATGAAGGCGATCAGGCTCCGGAGTTCTGCCCGATCTGTAAGGCTCCCAGGGAGAAATTCACCGCTCAGACCGGCGAAAGAGAATGGGCTGCTGAGCATGTGGTAGGCGTAGCGCAGGGCGCTCCCGAAGATATCATCAAGGATCTGAGAGCGAACTTCGAAGGCGAGTGCTCCGAAGTCGGTATGTATCTGGCGATGGCGAGAGTCGCTCACAGAGAAGGCTATCCTGAGATCGGCCTGTACTGGGAGAAAGCCGCTTATGAAGAGGCTGAACACGCTGCTAAATTCGCAGAACTGCTGGGCGAAGTGGTAACCGATTCCACCAAGAAGAATCTGGAGATGAGAGTGGACGCTGAAAACGGCGCGACCGCAGGCAAATTCGATCTGGCGAAGAGAGCGAAGGCTCTGAACCTGGATGCGATCCATGATACCGTCCATGAGATGGCGCGCGATGAAGCGAGACACGGCAAGGCATTCGAAGGTCTGCTGGCAAGATACTTCGGCTGAGAAATACGGAAATTTTTGAAGTATGAGAGGACAGGTTTTACAGCCTGTCCTCTTTTTACTTCTTTTTTATTTGTTCATCTGTATAGCGCCTTCCTCACTTCCTCCGTGATCTGTGCCCCTCCCTGTTCCATCCATTCCGCTGCAAAGGTATCGAAATAATCCAGCTCTTCTCTCCCGGAGATGATCTGCAGGTAGGCCTTCTTTTCCAGTTCCCGGAGCTGTGTCCACCTTTCGGCCATCGTCTCCGTCTCTCCTGAAAAAATCGGACTGACCGCCTCAAGTCTGTCTTCGCCGAGCAGGGCGCAGGCTTCGATCCGGGACATATAAGCGGCCCACTCCTCCTCATCCGCTGAGCCGGGATCCTCCAGATAGGCGGCGCACTTCTCGTAATAAGAACGCTCCAGAATCTGCAGCTCCTCCGGCCGCTTCGATCCTTCCAGCGCAGCGCTCAGCTCTTCATAGCAGCGGTGAAGGGCGTCGCTGTAATCGATATTGATGGAAATCGGGCGGGCGGTAGAATCCACGTTCATCTGAAAATATTCCGCGAGATCCTCATTCGATTTATCCTCGAAGCGCATTTTGTCGAACATGACGCTGGCCATTTTGACCACGATCTCGGGATGCTCGAAATCCGCGCTCACCACCACATATTTGTAATTGGCCTCCTGATCGTAATACCGGATTTTTCCGTCTTCCGTCGTGGGGATCAGGTAAGGCTTCCACTCCGCTTCCGGGTTCGCCTGTCTGGCTTCCATGAGCGGATTATTCGGAGCCCACCAGGGGCCGAAAAAGGATCCGCACTGCCCGGATATGATCAGTTCCGCGATGTTGCTCATGCTTCGGAGCATGAAGTTTGCATCCATCACGCCATCCTGATATAGCTGCCGCAGATAATCCAGAGCTTCTTTCGCCTCCGGCTGCACGGATCCATAGGAAATTTCCCCCTGCGCATCCCTTACCCATTGCCTGGGATAGGCGTTAAAAGAGGAAAAAACCGGATCCAGCTGAAATTCATACTTGTATCCGCTCTCCCCCGTCAGGTCTTCGTGGCAGACCAGGCCGATCGTATTTCCTTCTCCATTTCCGCCAGGATCCTTTTCGACGAAAGCCCGGATGATGTTCACCGCATCCTCCACGTTCTCCGGTTCCTCCAGCCCCAGCGCATCCATCCAGTCCTTCCGCAGCCACAGCAGATTGGGGCCGTCTCTGAAACTCGGCTCCGGCAACGCCATCAGCTTTCCGTCCACCATCGCCGCATCCAGGGCGGATACCTCATAACTGTCGTACATTTCCAGAATCCGGTCGCTGGCGCAGTCCTCAAAAGCCTGGGTGAGATCCGCGACCAACCCCTTTTCGACGAGCTCCACCAGCGTCTCCCGATCCTCCACCACCATTACATCCGGCAGATCTTTCGACGCGATCGCCATCTCCACGCTCGTCGCATACTGCTCTTCGCTTTCCTCAAAGAGATCTTCGTTCTGAATATTGAGCGTCTCTCTCAAATATCGGGTATAAACGTTATCCTCATAGGTATCTCCCTCCGGCATATTGGAGTTATTTTCACCGATCATTTTTCCGAGCGTATAGGTGATGAGAGACGGATATTTGCCATAAGGCGTCGTCGCCGCTTCCTCCCAGGCCGTCGCCTCCGCCGTGCTCATGGACGTCTCCTCTTCCGGCGCGCTTCCCGGATCCGGACTTTCCGCTCCTCTCTTTTCCGACATACACCCGGCCAGAACGCACAGCGCCAGCAGAAGGCAGAACCATTTTTTCTTTCCCATCCTCTTTCCTCCCGGTCACTTTAAAACGCAGATCGACTGCGGCGGCATCGTCAAAATCCCCTCTTTTTCATCTTCTCCAGCCCGCCTGTAATAGTTCAGGGTAGATCCTTCGTCCTTGCTGCGCATACCGATTTCCTCCCCATATCGCGGTCGGTCAAAAAGGGCGCTTCGATCCATTCCTGATTCGACCCTCCTTCTTGAACTTCTCAACTACGATTTTATTATAGTTGAACAAAAAGGAAGCGTAAATCTCAACAATTTGTGATAAATGTCAGATTTTTATGAATCTCTCCTTCAGAAGCGCGCCTCATCTCTTCGGAAAATGAAGCCATACCGTCGTTCCTTTTCCCACCTCGCTCTCCACCGTCATCCCGTACTCTTCCCCATAGAAGAGGCGGATTCTCTCGTTTACGTTCCGCACTCCGTATCCTCCGGATTCCATGCTCAGAATCCTCTTCGCTATATCAGCATCCATACCGACGCCATTATCTTCCACCGAAAACCAGATGCAGCCGTCCTCCAGCCATCCGCGTATCACGATTTTCCCCCGCCCGTCCGCCTTCGGTTCGATCCCGTGCGTGATAGCGTTTTCCACGAGGGGCTGCAGAATCAGATTCAGGGATTCGCAGGGCAGGATTTCCGGATCCGTGGCGATTTCATAATCGAAGTCGCCATCGTGCATCATACTCTGAATTTCCAGATAGGCCTTCGTATTTTTCAGCTCGTCTTCCACCCGCAGCGTATTTTTCCCCCGGTTTAAAGCCGTCCGGTAGAACGTGGACATGGCCAGCGTCATACGGCTGATGTCCTCTTCTCCTGCCGTCAGCGCCTTCCAGTTGATCAGGGACAGGGTGTTATAGAGGAAATGGGGATTGATCTGGGCCTGCAGAGCCCGCATCTCCGCCTCTTTCTGAGTGATTTTTCCCACATAGACCTCGTCGATCAGCGCCCGGATCCGCCGGAGCATCTTTCCGAATCCCCGATACAGAAGCCCGATCTCATCTTTTTCCTCGCTGTCCACCGTCAGGTCGAGATTCCCCTGTTCCACTTCCAATACGCTTTCCGTCAGCTTTTCAATTCTCCCGCTGACCAGCCGGGAAGTCACGAAATAGGAAAGAGCCGCCATCAGCAGACAGAGAACCGCTGTCAGCAGGATCATCATGCTCACCGGCTGCATCGCTTCTCCTGCGATTCCCTCCGGCTGATAGAGCCAGATGTTCCACCCCGTGGCGGAAGACGTTTCGGATATGATCGTATAAGAAGACTCCCTTCCTTTCTCCTGCTCTTCCAGAAATTCCTGATAATCCAGGCGATAGTCCTGATTCTCCTCGGAAAACCGTCTGTCCCCATAAATGACATCGCCGTTTTCATCCGTGATGAAAACCCCGTATTCCGTGGTCAGCGTCTGCTCATATGGCGCGAATATATCCTCATAGTCCACCTCGAGGCGCAGCACGTCCGCCTGGCCGGACTCCGTTTCCACAGGCATTTTCCTGGCGGAAAATATAGACGGTTTTTCCCGGTCCACATACCATTTCACGCCTTCGGATTCCCGGATATCCCGATACCAGTCCTCATTCTCGATCTCGGAAATCGTCCCCACCGTCGTGTCGTGTTTCACGATTCCGCTGTCCGTATAGATCGTAATCGTCCTGATTTCGCTGTGAAAATATTTCAGGGATTGCAGCACCGGATCGATTACCTCCGTCACCTGTTCGTACTGCTCATAGGGGTGCTCATAGGTCGTGGAAAAGACATCTTCCAGATTCTGATCGAAGGCGATGTAGTCGGAAAGATTATCGTATACTTCCAGTTTGCTGTCCATCGTGGCCACGGACTGATACAGATAGGACTCCAGGTTCAGGATTTCCTTATCCGCTATAATCCTCCTCATCTGGACGAAACTGAACAGAAAGAGAATCATGACCGGCAAAAAACAGAATGCAGCATAAAACAACGCCAGTTTATATCGAAGTTTGAGCGAATTGATCCGGTTCCTGATTCGTTTCATGTTCCCCCGTTCCTTCCCCTTTGCCGCGATACTTCTGCGGGCTCACCCCATAATATTCCCGGAAGCTCTGGCAAAAATAGGACACATTGGGGTATCCTACTTTTTCGCTGATCGCGCCGATTTTCTCGTGGGTATCCTCCAGCATCTCCCTCGCCCGTTCCATCCGGCATGCTTTGATATATTTGCTCAGATTCTGCCCCGTTTCCTTTTTGAAAAGGGCGCTCAGATAGCTGGGCGCCATATAGACCTTTTCCGCCAGGATCTCGACGCTCAGTTCTTCCCCATAGTGAGTGCGGATGTATCGTTTCACGGTCTCCACCTCCCGGTGCAGATTGCTCCCGTCTTTTTTCAGTTTCTTCTCCAGAAGAGCCACATTCTGCTCCGCGATTTCCCGCAGGCCTTCCAGATCCGATGCCCGATACAAAAGATCCATTTCCTCATCCAGATCCCTCTCCGTTTTTTCCGGCATCGCCTCATAGAGCATCTTCAGCAGGCTGGCGAATACGAACTTCACATACATCTGGGAAAAACCCGTTTTTTTGCTGTAGTTGAGAAACAGCCGGGCGCAGTGTTCCTTCAAACTCAGGATATCTTCGGCGCGGATATCCTGCCGGATCTGCTTTAACAGCGTATCGTCGTCCAGACGCACGTCCTCCGCTGTTTCCGCTTCGTTTTCCGCCATATAGATTCTGCTCTCCAGATCATAGAAACGGTTTTCCATCAGCAGCTCCAGCTCCTGATAGCGGCTTCCGATCTGCGTCCTGTCCCTCAACCCGGAAGATACCGATATATAGCTTTTGATTCCTTTCCCGCATCGCTCTGCGATCCGTTCGTTCATTCTCCGGGCGGTTTCTTTCCAGTCGTCCACCTCGTCCAGAAAGAACAGGACGCACTGCTGCGGGCTCATGTTCAGATCGTCAAAACGGGCTCCCCCGGCCGCTTCTTTCAGTTCTTCCATGAGCTCCCTGTCGTTGTTCCCGAAAAAGTCCCGCCCCAGTTCCAGCAGCATCATCCGTTTATACTGATCCAGGAAGTCCATGGAAAATCCGGAGGTTCGCTTTTCCAGTTTTGCGGGATCCGCGCCGTTTACGAGGGCGTTGAGCACATACTTCCTGAAATAAACGCCCTCCGCTTCTTTCTGTTCCCTTTGCTTCCGATCCTGCTCCAGGGAGGCGAAAATCCTGCCCATCATCTTCCGGAATTCAAGCGGATCCACGGGCTTTAAGATATAATCTTCCACGCCGAAGCGAATGGCCTGACGCGCGTATTCGAACTCTCCGTAACCGGAGAAAATCACCTTCTTCATATCCGGACAGGAATCGAAAACCCTCTCCAAAAGCTCGATTCCATTCATCAACGGCATCTTCACATCCGTGATGAGGATATCCGCCCGGTTCTCCGAAAGCCATTTCAGCGCTTCCACTCCGTTGACCGCCTCCGCGATCTCCAGATCCTGTCCCAGCTGCCCCAGCAGAAAACGGATCCCGTTTCTTTCTATCTTTTCGTCGTCTACGATTAAAATATGATACATTCTCTTTATCCCCGTCCGCATATCGCCCGGATCCGTTTCAGGATTTCAAACCAGTCCGCTCCCCGGATCCGGTAATCCGCGCCCTTCATTTTGCCCCTTTTCCTTTCCTGTAAGACGAACGGGACAGGTTGTCCTGTCCCGCTCCTGTTTTGATCCAAACGTCATCCGCCGCAGCGAACCACCACGGTTTCCAGTGGCGCCAGGACGCCGTCCTTTCCCCAGATTACGGTTCCCTCCGGCAGCGCGATCGCCTCCTGTCTTCCGGCGAAATTCTGAATGAAAATGTAGCGTATGCCGCCCTTTTCCCGGCAGGTCACTTCCACGCCGTCCGGTACCCCTCCCGGCAAAAGGGGAGAAATCCCTGCCTCCGCCGTCAGTTTCGCGTACAGATCATCGAAGAAATCCTGCTCTGCGTCCGCGCAGACGTAAAATGCCCTGCCCTTCCCGAAAGCGTTGCGCAGAAGCGCGGGCTTTCCCGCATAAAAATCCCTTCCGTAGACCATCAGCGTTTCTGCAGAAGAAGGTTTCACCAGCTCGCACAGGTAACGGCAGATATAACTCTCTTTCATGCCGGCGAAACGGCTTTGCGGCTGGCGGATCTCGTTTTCTTCCCAGTCGTACAGGCCGTCGATCTCTTCCGCCCTCACCCCCAGCACATCCATCAGGCCATAGGGAGTCCCGCCCAGAAAGCAGCGGTCGTTTTCATCCACCACGCCCGACCAGCAGGTCATCACCAGCGTTCCGCCGTTTTCCACAAAGGATCTCAGCTTCCCTTCGAATCCATCGTGGAACAGATATTGCATGGGCGCGGCGACAAAACGATATTTGTCCAGACTGCAGCTTTGATCGATCACATCCACATCGATCCCCAGTCTGCGCAGCGCCCGATAGGATTTTTCCACATGTTCCCTGTAATGAAGGCCGTCGTTTCTGGGGCCTTTGGATCCCTCCAGCGCCCAGCGGTTTTCCCAGTCATAAAGCACTGCGGCTTCGGCGCGTACCCGCGCGCCCGCCACTTCTTTCAGCGCCTCAAGCGCGCGGCCGGTCTCGCAGACCTCCCGGAATGTCCGGGTATCGCTGCCGCCATAATGATCGATCACCGCTCCGTGGAACTTCTCTTCCGCCCCTCTGCTCTGGCGCATCTGGAAATACATCGCCCCATCCGAGCCGTGGGCGATGCTCTGCAGCGATGTCGCCAATACCACTCCGGGTTTTTTCAGCTTGCTCACGCCCTGCCAGTTGGTGGATGCCGGAGACGATTCCATCATCAGAAAAGGCATGTCCTTTAAGCTGCGCATCAGATCGTGCTGAAATGCCGAATCCGCCGCTGTGACTTTTTCCTCCTTTTTATGCCAGAGAGGATAGTTATCCCAGGAGACCAGATCGATTTTTTGGGCCAGTTTGAAATAGTTCAGCCCCGTAAAATCGTACATCAGATTTGTGGTAACCGGCTGCCGCGCCCCTGCCTCCCGCAGGGCGCAAATTTCTTTTTCCATGAAATCGATGGTCTGATCCGTCACGAACCTCTTCCAGTCCAAAGCCAAAGCCATGATGGAATTTTCTCCCAGTCCGGAAGGGCTCTCTATCTGATCAAAGCCGTCGTAGGTATGACTCCAGAACGCGGTGCACCATCTGTCGTTTAAATTTTCGATGGTCTGATACCGTTTCTTCAGCCAGGCGCGAAAGGCTTCCTGGCACAGCGGGCAATGGCAGTCTCCGCCGAACTCATTGGAAATATGCCACATCCTCACCGCCGGATGGTTTCCGAAGCGTTCCGCCAGTTTCCTGTCGATTTGAGCGGTCTTTTCCCGATAGGCCGGAGAGGTCAGGCAATGGTTGTGGCGTCTCCCGAACAGCGCTCTCTCCCGCCGTTCGTTCACCCGAAGCACCTCCGGATATCTGTCCGCCAGCCAGTGGGGACGTGCGCCGGAGGGAGTGGCGAGAACGACCGAAATCCCGTTTTCATAGAGCCTGTCTATGATCCCGGCCAGCCAATCCAGCCGATAAACCCCTTCTTTCGGCTCCAGCTTAGCCCAGGAAAATACGCCCACCGTCACCGTGTTGATTCCGGCCTGCCGAAACATCCGGATATCTTCCTGCAAAATGTCCGGCCGATCCAGCCACTGTTCCGGATTATAATCCCCTCCGTACAGTAAAATTTCTTCGCTTCTCATATTCTTTCCTCATAAAAATGATGGCGTTTCAAATCGTTGTCCCCTCGATCGCCCGCCTGGCGCGGGCCGCGCTCTTCACATATTCTTCCCCTGCCTTTTCCAGCAGATAACGGGGAGCCAGCAGCGCCGCATCCCGCAGCTCTTCCAGCGTATCCAGCTGTTCCCGGGTCGGCTCGGACGGGCTCACTACCCGGGTCTGCCATACCGACATACAGCCTGTGTATTCCACCAGCCAGAAAAGCGGCTCCATGTTCTTTTCCACATATTTGCGCAGGACGGAGGTATCCGCTCCCGTCAATTCCGCCAGGCGGCTGATATGGGAGGGTTTGGGTTCCTCCACCTGACCGTCCGGCAGGATCAGGCATTCGCAGCCCTCGTCATCCTCCCTGTGAAGATCGATGAATTCAATCGCTTTCATAGCGCCGCCTTTCCCTGCAGCCAAAGGCGTATCACACCAGAGAACGGTTCAGATATGCCTGCTGCTCTTCCGTCAGTGTGTCGATTTTCTTCCCCAAAAATGCCAGCTTGCGCGCCGCCACATCTTCGTCTACGCTGCGGGGCACATCGATCAGCTTCTCGGTCAGTTCGCTGCCGTGTTCCACCAGGTATTTTGCGGAAAGCGCCTGAATGGCGAAGCTCATATCCATAATCTCCGCCGGGTGCCCGTCTCCGCAGGCCAGGTTCACCAGCCGTCCCTCCCCGAGGACGAAAATCCATTGTCCCGCAGGGAGCTTATAGCCCATGATATTCCGGCGCATCTCCTTCGTTTCCACCGCGATCTGACGCAGGCGGGCCATATCGATCTCGCAGTCGAAATGGCCGGCGTTGCACAGGATCGCGCCGTCTTTCATCTCCGCGAAGTCCTCCTCGTCGATAACCTTATCGCAGCCTGTCACGGTGATGAAAAAGTCGCCCAGCTTCGCCGCATCCTTCATGGGCATCACTTCGAATCCGTCCATAACGGCTTCGATAGCCTTCACGGGATTGACCTCGGTCACGATCACTTTCGCCCCCAGGCCTTTGGCGCGCATCGCCACCCCCTTGCCGCACCAGCCGTATCCGGCCACGACCACATACTTTCCTGCCACGATCAGGTTCGTGGTGCGCATGATGCCGTCCCATACCGACTGGCCGGTGCCGTAGCGGTTGTCGAAGAAGTGCTTGCAGTCCGCATTGTTGACGCGCACCATGGGGAACCGAAGCTGCCCCGCCCGATTCATGGCCTCCAGACGGATGATGCCGGTGGTGGTCTCTTCGCAGCCGCCGATGATCTCGGGAATCAGATCCGCCATCTCCGTGTGGAGCATGTGCACCAGGTCCCCGCCGTCGTCGATGACGATGTTGGGGCCTGCGGAAAGCACCGCGCGGATATGGCGGTTATACTCTTCCTCCGTAGCGCCGTACCAGGCGTGTACCTCCAGACCGTCCTTCACCAGCGCCGCCGCCACGTCATCCTGAGTGGAAAGCGGATTGGATCCCGTCACGTACATCTGCGCCCCGCCGGCCGCCAATACCTTACACAGGTAAGCGGTCTTGGCTTCCAAATGCACGGAAAGGGCGATCTTTTTTCCCGCAAACGGCTTCGTTTCGGAAAACTCCGTTTCCAGAGTTCTCAAAAGGTCGCAGTTTCTTTTGACCCACTCGATTTTCTGTTCGCCGGATTCGGCTAAATTGATGTCCCTGATTTCACTGCTCATCTTTTCCCTCCATGAACGAATGTTTTTTCTCAATCAGCCGAATTTTTATTTAAGTGTTGGTCGTCTGCCCTGTCAACACTGAAACGCGCGCCCAACGGCTCGCCTTACAGTCCCATCCTAGCAAATGGCCGCGCATTTTGCAATACCTTCACAGGATGCAGCCGGATCTACAGGAAAATCCTCCAGATCCATCCCCTCACAGCCGACGTCATGAAGAGCGCGCCTGCGCAGGCCGCTGCCGTCAGAAAACCGGACTCCAGTTCCAGCATTGCGGGAAGGGAGGACAGCGTTTGATCCGACAGGGACATCACCTCGGCCGTGGGGGGCCACAGCAGGCGCCAGAGGGAGAACAGCCCGAATCCCGCAGCCATGCCGAGCATATTCAGCAGCAGATCGTCCACGCTCATCGAGCGGAAAGAGAACAGCTGCCAGATTTCCACGGTCAGGGAAAAGGAAAGGCCGTAGAGGAGGCAGCGGGACGGCTTCTGATATTTCCGGAACAGGAGCGGCAGCAGAAAACCCATGGGCAAAAATAGCAGGATCTTCCCCAGAGACTGGATCGGATCCGCGAGGATGCTCTGGAAAGGAGCCACATTCCAGCCGGACGGCAGCCTCATTTCATAGAAAGACGGAACCCCGGTCAGGGCCAGAATTGCTGAGAGAAAAAAACAGAAAATACCGTCCCCGATCAGATGCTTTAAGGGAATATATGGGATTTCCTTTCTTGCGAGAATCTCCAGAAGGATGAGAAACGGGAACATGGAAAAAAAGCCCGCCCCTGTGTCGATCAGAATCGTGAGAAAATAGTACATGGTCAGATACCTCCATCCGTACACTCTACCAGTTAAAAGTGAAAATTGGAGGAACTTATTTTTAAGATTTTATTGTGGTTTGGGTAAAAATATCCGGAAGCCCGCCGTTCCGGTTTCCGTGTCCGCTCTTTGCCGCGCACTCCGAAAATCAACTGTCAGTTTATATTTTGTTTATTTTTGCTTTCTGTTCGATGGATCATTCTACCTTCAAGTGGTATTCTGTTTTTATAAACTGCGGGAAACGATCGGAATCCCCAAAACACGAAAGGCGGAGAATAGAAATGAGAACGGAAATGCAGGAAAATGCGATGGAGTTTCCTCTGGGGCGAAATATTTTTCAGCTCCGCAAACGGAAGAGAATGACGCAGGAAGCGCTGGCCGCCACGCTGCACGTGAGCTGTCAGGCGGTCTCCAAGTGGGAAAACAGCCTGTCCATACCGGACGCCGTCCTGCTCCCCCGGATCGCGGAAACGCTGGGAACGAGCATCGATACGCTGATGGGATTCATTCCGAAGCACGGATACGCGACTCCCTATGAGGAACGATACCGTACCGGGGAATACTACTGGGGCTTGCGGCCCAACGATCTGGCGTTTGAAGTGCTCCGCCTTTTCTATCCCACCAGGCCCGTGCGCCTTCTGGAAGTGGGCTGCGGAGAAGGGCGGGACGCCGTTTTCTTCGCCAAAAACGGATTTCAGGTCACCGCCTTCGATCTGGCGGAGAGCGGTTTGCAGAAGGCGCGGCAGCTGGCAGAGCGCCAGCACGCGGAAGTGAATTTCTTTTGCGCCGACCTGCAGCAGTTCCGGGTGGAGGAGCCTTTCGATATCATTTATAGCTCCGGCGTTTTCCACCATATTCCGCCAAAACTGCGGCAGGAAATTTTTTCGAATTACAAAAGGCACATTCTGCCCGGCGGCGCCATGGCCGCCAATGTTTTCGTGAAGAAGCCCTATATTCCTGTTCCGCCCGATTCGGATGGAGACGACGATACCTGGGAGAGCGGGGAACTCTTTCGCTGTTTTTCGGACTGGAAAATTCTGATCGGACAGGAATCGGAATTCGACTGCGACAGCGGCGCAGTTCCCCACAGGCACTGCATGAATGTGCTCATCGCGCAAAAGCCTGATCAGCCCAGATAGTCTCCGACCGGGAAAAAGGGGATGCCGTGTATGGGGAAAACAGGTGGATGTGACTTGCTCACACCACCTGCTCGTGTGTTCTGTGCTACATGAAAGCTTACAGCGAAAGAAACTGCTGCTATGGCGCTATATGCATCCGGGGAGGATTATCTGTGGGCCATTCTGACACTTCAAAAAGAGAGGTTTTGAGAACAAGGGACAGTTTATGGGTTCCCTCTCCGGGCGTTTTCATGGTATGATGGCCGCGAGGTGATATCCGTGGGACTGAACTGGGAAGGCGTTGTCGTGGGCGCCGCGTCGCTGCTGGTGATTGGGGCCTTTCATCCTCTGGTGATTTGGTGTGAGTACCACTTCACCCAGCGAGTCTGGCCGGTGTTTCTAATCGTCGGCCTGCTCTGTTTGCTGGCGGCACTTCTGATCCAGGGACTTTTGTCCATCCTTTTGGGACTTTTGGGCGCTGGCTGTCTGTGGAGCATCCGGGAGCTGAAGGAACAGGCGAAGCGGGTGGAACGCGGGTGGTTTCCTAAAAATCCAAAGAGAAAATAGCAGACTGCCGCGGGAGCGATCAAATCCCCGCGGCAGTCTGCTTCTTGACAGACGCTGTGACGGGTTGTATAGTTATCTTGTGGTTAGTTGTTGCTAACTATCGGCGATTTATCATTTTATAATAAAATTTGAAGGAGAACGCCGACAAAGTGGATCTCCTGCACCTGGACCCTAGCAACCCGGACGGGGGCTGCTGTTGTGGGAAGCACAACGGCGGACACTGCTGCGGACGGCATAAGCATGGGCAGGAGCGGGAGGAAGCCTGAGCCGGTCTGGACAATGGTAACACCTGTAATTTATGGCCTGCTGGTGCGGCTTGCCGACGGGCTGTTGAAATTACAGATCGTGCGGATGGTTTTTCGGAAGGAGGAGCGGAGGATATGAAACAGACGGAGATCCGTCTCGGCACCCACGGCGAGGATTACGGCAACTGGATGCCAAACCTGATTCTCTACACAGCGGGCGGAATACAGGCGAGTACATGGAGGGACAGACAATGTGGAAGTACCCAGTCCAGGTGGACGGTATGATGTGCGGCATGTGCGAAAGCCATGTGAACGACGCGGTGCGGAAAGCATTTCCGGTGAAGAAGATCACCTCCTCCCGGAGCAAAAAAGAGACTACGGTGATCGCAGAGACGGAACTGGACGAGGATGCCCTGCGCGCGGCCATTTCCGCCACCGGCTATGAGGTGGGGGAGATCCG
>QAKV01000001.1 GCA_003343625.1 Clostridiales bacterium | reverse complement strand
GGCAACACTCTACTTTTCGCGCGAGTGCGCATCCTCAGCGGAGCGTCTTTTTTTATACGATAGGAAATGAAATTTCCTATCGTACGAAAAAAGGACCGATTTTTGCAAACCGGGCCTTTCCATAATCGATGCAGGAAAAGAGACTTGAACTCTCATGGTATTGCTACCATACGGACCTGAACCGTACGCGTCTGCCAATTCCGCCATTCCTGCGCGACGATAATTAGTATAAAGGAAATCCTCCAAAATGTCAACTGTTTTTACAATATTTGCATTTCCATTTTTCCATTTGTGATTTACCGGAAAATCTGATACAATCAAGTGACGGAATTCATCCTGAAAAGGGGCTCCATCCGAAGGCCTCTTCTGAAACGGAGGGACACATGAACAATCACGACATACTGCTGGCCGCTATGGAACAATCGGCCATAGATGCGAATTGCTCCGCGATGGATTTCTCCAGAGCGGAAAACGTCATAGCATACTCAAAGAAAAATCCGGCCGCCCGCAGGTATCTGGAACTGCCCCTGGCATGTAATCTGATCTCATACGGAAATAATGTGGTGGCGTCCATCGAATCGAAATATGAGGAGATCGTCAGGGCATATATAGAGAAGTATCCCCGGGAGCGCTGTTTTGAAACACCCCATATGCATATCCTCAACCGCGCATTTTCGGCGTATGATATGCAGGTCTGCTTTATGGCCGAATACTTTCTTCCCGACATGACGCAGATTACGCCGTCGGTCTGCCCCTATCCCTTAAAAACGCTCACAGCGCAGGATTTTTCTTCCCTTTATGTCCCGGAATGGTCAAATGCACTCTGTGAAAAGCGCAGGGAGCTGGACGTTTTGGGGGTCGGCGCATACGACGGCAATCGATTGGTCGGTCTGGCCGCCTGCTCGGCCGACTGCGACACCATGTGGCAAATAGGGGTGGATGTGCTTCCCGGGTATCGACGCAAAGGAATCGCTTCCGCCCTGACATCGAACCTGGCCCGGGAAATCCTCGATCGTGGGAAAATCCCTTTCTATTGCTGCGCATGGGCGAACATAGGCTCCGCCAGAAATGCGATACGGAGCGGATTTCGGCCCGCCTGGACAGAAATGACGATAAAATCGTCAGACTTTGTGGCTGAAATGAATCGTTGATTTCATGAAATGCAAAGACGGCGATATCACGATGGATATCGCCGTCTCTGATATAAAATGAGTGCAGGAAAAGAGACTTGAACTCTCATGGTATTGCTACCATACGGACCTGAACCGTACGCGTCTGCCAATTCCGCCATTCCTGCACGACAAATTATATTATAGCTATTTTTACCAGAAAGTCAATCTTTTTTTTATAAATTGTGGTTGGCGGTTGGGCAGCAGCTATTTTCCCCGGCGGAAATCATCCTTCCGTCTCCTTCACGATCCAGCGATACTGATAGGGCGCCAGCTCCACTCCGGAAGGGGATACCCTTTCCCCGGCGAAAAGATCCTCATACTCTCCTCCCAGAGAGGGCAGGTGAGCGCGCTGTGGATCTCCGGAAAAGTTGGACAAACATACCATCTCCCGTCCCGGAACAGTGCGTCGGATAGCGAACACCTTGGGCGTGAGCGTGTCCCAGGTGGAAACTTCCGCTTCCTTTCCGAAGCAGGGATCCTTTTTCCGCAGGGCTTCCATCCGCTTCAGGCCCTCCCAGATTTCGTACTGTACAGTCCCCGGCTTATCGCGCAGGGAGGCGTTCTCCCAGTTGAAAGGGCTTCTGTGCAGATAACGGCTGTCCGCAGCAGTATCGGGATTCTCCTTATAGCTGTAATCGTTGACCTGACCGATTTCATCCCCGCTCGAGAGCATGGTGAATCCTTCCAGGCTCATGCAGGCGGCATGCATCAGCAGATCCCTCCGGATTCCCATCTCCACCTGCGCCCGATCCCCTTCGAATCCCCCCTTCTCGATTCCGCACAGGCTGGCGGTAGTGCCGCAGCTTCTGGCGTCACGGGTCACCGGGTCAAAATTGTACAGTTCTCCTCTGGCAAAGCTGTTGGGGAAAGTTCCTTCGAAAAAACGGTACAGGTATTCCTTATGCAAAAGGGGATCGATCATCAGCCGCCTCTCTTCTTCCTCGTCCAGCCCCCAGCCGATGTCATCATGGCAGCGTAAATAATTGACGAAGAAGCAGTTCCCCGGCAAGCTGTGAATCACGTCCATCTGCTGCTTCAAAAGCCTCGTATCCTGGGTCGCCAGGGCCGCCCACAGGTTCACCATGCTGGAGACGCCGTAGAGCATATGGCATTCCGGACGCTCCGGCGTTCCGAAATAGGCCGGCAGTTCCCGGGGCGCCATCACCACTTCGCCCTTTAAAATCACAGCCGGGCAGACCGTCTCCAGAATGATGCGCAGCATCCGGACGATTTTGTGCACCTGGGGGAGATTCCGGCAGTTGGTACCCAGTTCCTTCCATATGTAAGGCACCGCATCGATCCGGAAAATCTCCACCCCCATATTCGCCAGAAACAGGATATTTTCCGTCATCTCGTTGAACACCGTGGGATTGTGATAGTTCAAATCCCACTGGTAGGGATAGAATGTGGTCAGCACGTATTTTTTCATCTCCTCGCACCAGGTGAAATTGCCGGGCGCTGTGGACGGGAATACCTGAGGCATGGTTCTCTCGAACTGAGACGGAATGTCGTAGGTATCGTAGCACTGGTATCTGTCGATATACTCCTGTTCCCCGGCTCTGGCGCGAACGGCCCATTCGTGGGAGTTCGCCGTGTGGTTCATGACCACGTCCAGGCAGAGGCTTATCCTGCGTTTGCGCAATTCCTTCGTCAGTTCTTCCAGCTCCTCATTGGTTCCGATCTCTTCATCCACCGTTCGAAAATCCTCTACCGCGTAGCCGCCGTCATTCATCGGATGGGGCATTTTCAACAGGGGCATGAGATGCAGATAGGTAATCCCCTGTTCGGACAGATAATCCAGCCTCTCCATCAGCCCCTTTAAGCCGCCTGCGAAGAGTTTCGGATACATGGTCACGCCCAGCATTTCGCTGCCCTTATACCAGTCCGGATCCTTTTCCCGCTTCCGATCCAGACTTTTGAGCTGGACGGAGCGGGACGCGCTATAGCGCTCCATCATTTCGACCAGGCGTTCATAGGAAGCTCCGTCGCCATAGAGCTCCTCATAGATTTCCCTCAGCTCCTCCCCGTGCCGCAACATTCTCTGCGAAAAAATCCCCGTTTTTGCCATTTTCCATTTCCTCCTCTTTTTCCACGCGCCCCTCGTTCATGCGCTCCTTTCGCTTTTCCCTGTTGAGTCCGCCTCCCGTGGGCGAGACCTTGCTTTTCAAAAAACTGGCCCGCATGACGGCATCCTCCCCGAACCGGGATCGGATGCTGTCCATGGCACGGTCGGCCTTCTCCAGCTTTTCGTAATCCACCCGGTCGAACAGGCTGTACTGACGGTATTCTTCCTCCGTCAGCCTGGTGGCCGTCACGTTCAAAAGGCGCAGCGGCTTATGGCCGTCCCACATGCGCATTAAAAGCGTACAGGCCGCCCGAAACAATTCTTCCGTCACGTCCGTGGCGGAATCCAGCTGCATCTGTCTGCTGCTGTTCTCGAAATTTCCCGTCCGCATTCCCACGGATACCGCCCCGGCCTTTCTGTGATCCGTCCGCAGTCGAATCCCTACTGTCTCGCATAAGGACAGCAAAATCTGACGGGCGGATCGCTCATCCGTCACATCCTCCGCCGTGGTCACGCTATTGCCATAGCCTTTGTTTTCCGCATGAATCCCGAACAGATCGTCCGGCTCCCGGCCCCAGGCGTACTGCCAAAGCGCTTCCCCGTGCTTTTTCATATGGGCTTTCAACATCTCCGGATCGGATTTTGCCAGGTCGCCGATGGTATAGATTCCCAAGCTTTTGAGCTTTTCTGCGGCCGCACGCCCCACGAAAAGGAGCTTTCCTGCCGGCAGGGGCCAGAGTTTTTCGGAAATTTCTTCCGGAAACAGGGTGTGAACCATATCCGGCTTTTTGAAATCCCCCGCCATTTTGGACAGAAGACGGTTGGTCGAGACTCCGATGTTCACCGTAAATCCCAGCGTCTCCCGGATTTCCTCCCTCAGGCGATTGGCGAAAGCTTCCGGGTCCCCATACAACTGCCCAAAGCCCTCGAATTCCGCCCATGCTTCGTCGATGCTGTAGGGGATAACCCGATCCGTATATTTCCCCAGCAGCTTCCGCAACCGATTGGACTGCTTCACATAGACCTGAAAATCCGGGCGGATCACGATCAGCCCCGGGCACTTCCTCCTGGCCGAAGCCAGAGGTTCGCCCGTGGTTACACCGTATTTTTTGGCGGGCGTGCTCTTGGCCAGCACGACTCCATGCCGGGCCTCTTCGTCCCCGCCCACTGCGGAAGGCACCGTCCTAAGATCCACCGCATCGATGCCCTGCCGCAGCCGTTCGATAGCGCTCCAGCTCAAAAAAGCGCTGTTGACATCAATATGAAAAACGATCTTTCCCATCTCGATTCCGCTCCCCCCTCCTTTCCTGCCCTGCCTGTCCCTCCGCGCTTCTGTAGATTTCCATCAGTTCCCTTAAGATTCGGCGCATTCGTTTTCCCGTTTCCCGATCCAGCCTGCGGATCTCCCGCAGGCAGATGCGCAGATTTCTTTTCCAGTTCTCCGCAAATCCGGTGAGCGTGGTGGCGCCGGTTTTTTGCACGATGCCGAAGAGAGCGTTGACGAACAGCTTTCGCTCCTCTTTTGACAGGGCGAAAATCCATCGGTTTATCACCTCATTCCTTCGCTTCTGCTTCTCTTCCACATCCTTTGTCAAAACAAAGCGCCCTTCCTCGATTTCCCAGCTGAATCCGTCGTGCTGCATCACGCCCGGCGCACGGCTTCTGACCGTTTCATAGGTTCCGAAGTTGTGCAAAAGCATGCCGACCAGGGAAGACGCGGGCACGATCCGCCGGATCCGGCCCGCCATCCCGGCGTATTCTTCTTCCGGCAGGGCTTCGGGCAAAAACCCCGGGCCGTCCAGGCTGTACACCGCCCGTATCCTGCGTCTGGTTTCGGCGTTCGCCCACACCGACGCATAGATCGCCAGATTTCCTCCTTTGGAGTGGCCGCAGACAGAAAAAGGCCCTCTTAGCCTGGCGCCGATCCGATTCAGATAAAGCGCGCTCATCCGCTGGGCGGGGATTGGATCCTGAAACGACAGGTTGAAATCTTCCTTCCAGCCTGTCAGGGAATCGTCCGTCCCCCGAAAAGCCACCACAGGTTCACATCCTTCCGGGAAAAAAGTGACTGCACCGAACTGCGCTTCCTCCTTTTCCTCCAGACGGCAACGGTAAAAGCCGCATCCCATGTCCAGAAAGCGGGCGCTTTCCATCACCGCAGTCCAGAGCTCCCGGTTCTGCCGTTCATACCAGCGGTCGAAAAACCGTTCCGGATCCATACGTTCCCCGATTCGGCGCAGGGTTACGGTTTCTTCAACCCGATTTTTTCGGTTTCTTCGGCCCCAACCGTTTTCCTGCGCCGAACGTTTCCGACAGCTCCGGCGATCTTTGTGTTTCCAGCGCGCCCCTCTGTCCCGGCGGCTCCCGCCCCCCGGCACCAGCCCGTCGAACCGCAGATAGGACAACTGGGCCAGGACGAGCACATCAGCTTCGCAGAATGGAAATTCCTCAAACGTCCGGTTCCCGTATTCTTTCAAATAATCAATGGTGTTTCCCGCCATCCGTTTCCAAAACCTTTCCGGCCTCCGCCAGTTTGCAGCGGTCTTTCAGCGCCAGCTTCATCTGGGCGATGGCCATGATCCCGGTGCAGTGCACCGGCACGAGACAATCCGGATCCAGCTCCTCAATGGCCCGGATCGTGGCATCGATCCGGGCTGCAGATGCGCCCCGAAGGTGCATGCCCGCCAATACCATCCCCAGTTTTTTGCCCGGGAACAGGGAAACGGCATGGCGCAGGCAGCTGACGGCTCCCATGTGACAACAGCCCGCTACCACATGCAGCCGGTCTCCTTCCACGACGCACAAAAGCTGCTCATCCTGCATTTCGTCATGCAACAGTTTCCCGTCGGAGCTGCGTACAAAAAGAGGCGGTACCCCTTCGAAATCCGCCAGCTTCGGAATCCCCGCCGCCAGGAACACGCCCGCAAAGATCTCCGCGAGCCCCCCGTTTTCCCGAAAAGAAGCGCGATCCTCCGGAAGCCACGGGATCCCGATGTCCCGGAGGCTGCCGTCCTTTTCTTCGCACAGCTTTCTTTCCAGCGCGCCCTTCCCGAACCAGACCGGCGGCAGGGGGCCTTCCCCGATCAGGCTTTTGAGACCGCCGCAGTGATCGTAATGCCCGTGGCTGAACGCCACCGCATCCAGATTTTCCAGAGAAATCCCCATGGCGCGGGCATTTTTCAAAAACACATCGCTCTGCCCCGTATCGAACAGGATCCTCTTTCCGCAGGCTTCCACCAACACGCTGAATCCATGTTCTGCCAGCATCCCCCTTCGATTCGCCGTATTCTCCGTCAGAACCGTCAGCCTCATTTCGATCTTCCTCCCTCAACCGCTTCCAACCGCTTTCGCTTCATTCATATCCTTTCATTCATAACCGTAAAAAATCTGGGCGATTGGAGAGCTTTTGTCCAGAATCAGCGTGTTGTCCCCGTCGGTGAGAGCCGCTTTGGCCGCGTCCAGGGAACGGACGAAGTTGTAAAAATCCGCCTTGCTCTCGTCGTTGTAGGCTTCCGAAAGGATCTGCATATACTGCGCTTCCCCTTCCGCCTTGATCTTCTCCGCTTCCGCCTGTGCCTCGGATTTCATGACGGAAATCTCTTTGGAGGTATCGTTGATGATCTTCTGCGCCGAAGACTGCCCCTGCGCGGTATAGGACGCCGCGATATTATTCCGTTCGGAAATCATACGCTCGTAGACGGACTGCTTATTGTCATCCGGCATATCCAGGGATTTGGTCTCCACGGCCAGCACTTCGATCCCGTAACCGTCCAGCGCTCCCCCGATATTGGCCTGGATATCCAGCGCCAGCTTTCCGTCCCTGTTCTCGATGATCTCGGACTGATCCATATTGGATATGACGGATTTCAGCGAAGAAAAGACCGTAGCGGAAATTCTCGACTGGGCCTGGGCCACCTGACCGTTCAAATGCCTCGTAAACAGGATGGGATCCGAGATCTTCCAGAGCACGAAAGCATCCGCGATCATCGTCTTTTTATCCTTCGTGATCACATCTGACTTCGGAATGTCATACAGCTGCAGCTGTTTCGGAACCGACGTGCTGCTCTGGATGAAGGGCACCTTGAAGGAAACCCCCGGTTCTTCCACTACTTTCACGATCTCCCCGAACTGCTTGACCAGCCTGTACTCGTCCGGATAGGTCACTACCATGGATGACACCAAAACCACCAACGCCGCCGCTGCGACGCCGAAACCGATCAGAATTCCCGATTTTTTCATTGCGCTCCCTCCGTTTCTTCCTCTCCGTTATCCGCCGGCTGCGCATCCGCGCTCCGCGCCGCTTCGTTCCCCTGCGATGTCGTTCCCTGCGCTTCGGCCGCGAAACTGTCCAGAGGAAGGAGCTTTTGTGTCCCGCTCTCGTCTACGATATAAATGCGCAGCGTCGGAAGCACCTCTTCCATGGTCTCGTAGAACATCCTCTGTTTCGTGATCAGCGGATATTTGGTGTATTCCGCATACATCTGCTCGAATCGGGAAACCTGTCCCTCGGCCTCGTTGATCCTGGCTTCCTTTTCCGCTTCCGCGTCCTTGATGATCTGGTCGCATTCCGCCTCCGCCAGGGGGATCTTTTCATTTCGCTCCTTGTTGGCGTTATTGATGGCCGTCTCCTTGCCCTGCTTGGCGTTTTCCACGTTTTTAAAGGCGTTGAGCACCTCCGTTGTGGGCGGGAAAGCGTCCTGTATGGTCACGTTGACCACGGACAGACCAATGTCTTCGGCGATCATACGATCCGTCAGCTTTTCCTTAATCTCGGACTGGATCGCCGCCTTTCCGGTGGTGATCACATCGTCCACGTTGTAGACCCCCACCGTATCCCGGATATAAGACTGAGCCAGCATTTTCAGCGTCCCTTCCGGATCCTGGGACGCGTACAGATATTTCACCGGATCGCTGATCATATATTCGATGTAGAAATCCGTATTGACGAAGTTGAAATCCTTGGTGATCATCACGGATTCTTCCACAATGGATTCCCCGTCCGCCGTGTAACCGATGGGCATCCCCATGATCACCTTCGATACCTTCTGCACGTTCTGGATGAAAGGGATCTTAAAATGCAGTCCCGCCTGGGACACCGCCTCCGGCTTTCCCAGCGTGGTCACCACCGCATAGTTGTCCTCATCCAGCACATAATATGCGTTCATACCCACCAGCGCAAGGAGAATAACCGCGGCGATTCCGATTCCCGCCTTCGCGGGGAACTTCCTTCCGGGCCGTCTCGATCCCTCCGGTTCGCCCTGTGGCTGTCTGCCGCCCCGGGCCCCGAACGCGCCGCTAAAGGGGTTCTTCCCATAAAACCTCTGATTCCAACTCATCTTTTTCCTCCTTTTCCTCTCTCGCCTGCGGCCAGCTTCCACAATCGGAACACCTGCTCCGCCGCATCGGCCAGATTCTCTTTCGCGTTCTCTTTCTCCATCGCTTCTTCCAGCGTCACAGCGCCTTTCACGATGGAAAAAAAGGCATCGATCCCCCCTTCGCGGCAGCGATCCGCATCCTTCGCGATGCTGCCCGCCAGAGCGACCACCGGCTTCCCATAGCGCTTCGCCAGCGATGCCACGATTCCCGGCCCTTTTCCCATGGCAGTCTGACCGTCCAGCCGCCCCTCGCCGGTGACCACCACATCCGCATCCTCAATCCCTCGCGCGATTCCGGTCTTTTCCAACACGATCTTCGCTCCCGGTTCCAGGTCCGCCTTCAAAAATGTCCGAAAAGCGAATCCCAGTCCTCCGGCCGCTCCGCTCCCTTCCGACGAAGGATCCGCCTCCGGCACGGCGCTCCGGGCCAGATCGGCATAGCGCCCCATCCAGCCGTCCATCTCTCGCGCCAGATCCGGACTCGCACCCTTTTGCGGGCCGAACACCTCGCTGGCCCCGTCGGATCCGCACAGAGGATTTCTCACATCGCAGGCCACCCGAAACCGGCACCGGGCCAATTCCGGAAGAGCCCGGCCCCATTCGATTCTGCGCAGCTCTTTCAGCCCCGCCGCCCCGTCGGCTACCGGGTTTCCCCGTTCGTCCAGGAAATCCCAGCCCAGGGCCTGCAACATCCCGATTCCTCCGTCGTTGGTCGCGCTGCCTCCGATTCCCACCACAAATTCCCTGCATCCTCTCCCCACGGCATCCCGGATCATCTCTCCCACCCCCCGGGTCGTAGTGAACAGGGGATTCCTGCTCTCCGGGGGCACCAGCGTGAGGCCTGCGGCCGCAGCCATTTCCATCACGGCGATCCTGCCGGCCCCGGGATTTTCGGGCCGATCTCCTTCCAGGATCCCGTATTCGCAGGTCACGGGCGCCCCCAGCGGCCCGGTCACAATCGCCCTGACCCGCTCTCCGCCCATAGCCCCGATCAGCGCTTCCGCAGTGCCTTCCCCTCCGTCAGCCAGGGGACAGACCCTGATCTCCGCATCCGGCCACGCCATGCGGATCCCTTCTGCGGCCGCTCTTCCGGCTTCCAGAGAGGTCAGGCTTCCCTTCATCGAATCGATGGCGATCAAAATGTTCATTTCTTTCTCCCGTTTCATGTCCTGTCTGCAGGACGTTTTTCTGTCCTGTCACTAATTATATTATAAAACCCGTCAAAATTCATCAGAATTTTGACGGGTCAAAAATTCGACTTTCCGCGCCGTAATAGTCTTTTATCAGCATACTGAAATTTCCCGAATGTCACTGCTTCGCAACTCTAAGAGCGATTTCGGGCGCTGCCCCGCAGGCTCACAGCTTGGAATACCCGTAACCGTTGACCATGGCGTCCAGCTTCTGCCGGTTCTTGCAGAACGGGCAGGCATAGGCCTCATAGGCCTGATAGCCGGGCACGTCGTCCGTGGTGAAAATACTCTCCACCCGATGGCCATTGATCTTCTCGATGGCGCTGAATACGGAACAGATATGCTGCACGTTCCCGCCGTAGTAGTCGATGCATTCCATGCTGCGGCTGATGGTCAGTCCCGTGGTGGAGGTGGCCAAAAGGAGCACCACGTTCTTCCCCCGGATGGCGGAAACCAGATTGTCCCTGAAAATCATCTGGTTGTTGATGTTGAACTCAGGGGTCACGACATATACCGTATGGTGCATATTCTGATTCGGAAAGTTGCCGCGTTCCAGCTCTTCTGCCATGTATGCGCCGATCACTTCGCTGCCGTCCATGCAGACGATGGTATCCACTACCGTATCCACCGGAAAACGCTGGACGAACGCCTTCGCCACGGCCGCCGCCTCGCTGCGGCGGGTCTTCAGACCCGTCATATCCACATAGTAGTTGATGTGGGAATGGCTGGTGGCGAAATGACCCGGTATCGCGCGCAGAATAATGTTGTTTCCCGCTTTTGAGTAAAACTTCATCACCTTGTTTTCCATCCTGTAACCCCCTTTTCTATAGTACTTACATTATATATTCTGTCCTGAGGGGTTTCAAGTTTTTTCAAAAAATTGTGGAAAATTACTTATAAAAGCCAGCGAACCAGCTGTGCCAGCGCTTCGGTATCGCCTGCGCCGGCCGTCTCAAAAGCGGAATGCATCGCCAGTTGGGCCAGCCCCACATCCGCAGAAGGGATGGAAACGTGCGCCGTGGAGATATTGCCCAAAGTGGATCCGCCCGGAATGTCCGACCGGTTCGCAAAATCCTGTAACGGGATGTCGTGGGCGCGGCACACGTCCCGCACCACGGCTGCGGAATAACCGTCCGTGGTATAACGCTGACTTCCCTGAAACTTAAGCACCACACCTCCGTTTAAGCGGGGACGATTGGTGGGATCGCTCTTTTCCGGGTGATTGGGATGCACCGCGTGGCCGTTGTCCGCGGAAAGCAGAAAACTGCTTTGCAAAAAACGCCTCTCCTCCAGCGCGTTTTTCCAGAGGCTCAGCCCTTCTCCCAGAACGCCCAGCACATCGGACAGCAGGGTGGAATCCGCCCCCTGTTTCGTCCCGCTGCCCACTTCCTCGTTGTCGAACAGGGCGTAGACGCCGATATAGCGGCTGCAGTCCGCCTCCAGAAATCCCCGCAGCGAAGCATAAGCGCATTGCAGATCGTCCAGTCTGGGAGACCCGATCAGAGAACGGTCGGCTCCCAGAATCCGCCCTTTGTCCCGGTTATAGACGTAGAGATCGCTTCCCAGAATCTCCTCCTCGGAAACGCCCAGCTGCCGGGCGCACAGCCCTTTCACCGTCATCTCCTGATCGGTGGAAAACAGGGGAAGAAGATCCGTCTGGGGATTGAGCTTCAATCCATCGTTCGCTTCCCGATTGAAGTGGATCGCCACGTTGGGAATGATCAGCATGTCCTCTTCAAAATTCACCAGCCTCTGGACGATCTCTCCTGTCTCCGGTTCCTTCACAAATGCCCTTCCGGCCAGGGACAACGGGCGATCCAGCCAGGTACTCAGCAGCATGCCGCCGTACTTTTCCGCATTCAGTTTCGTATAATTTCCTTCCACCCTGATCTCCGGGGATTCCTTGAGTTTAAAGCAGGGGGAATCGCTGTGGCTCGCCACGATCCGAAACCCCTGTGGGTCTTTCTTCGGAACCCGGACAGCGATGATGGCGGAACCGTTCTGCATCGTATAATACCGCCCGCCCGGCTCGAGGCCTCCATCCTGCCCTTCCAGCCGCAAAAATCCTTCCTCCGTCAGAATCTGCTCCACGTTTGCCGCCGCGTGAAAAGCGGTAGGGCTCTCCTCAATAAAAGCCAGCATCTCTTTCGTCAGATTTTCCCATTTCGTTTCCGTCGGTTTTTCTCCCATCGTTACCTCCATGTCGGAGCGTCTTTTGCCCCCTTTTCTCTCAGGCGCCCGCTTCCGTAACCAACCCCTTCTCCATCAAAAAAGCCGGATGATAGGAAAGCTTTGCCTTGCGCAGTCCATCCGCTCCCGCGTCGTCCTCCCTGTTGACATACCGGAACCCCTCCGTCTCATGTTCCACAAACTGCTGATTGATCATGGAATAGGCCCCGGGCACATCCGCGAACGCCTTTTCGAAATGAACCACGAACATATCCCGGCCGCATGGCTCGCCGATGGAAAAGGCCACCACCCGGCCGCCCGCCCGAAGGAGTCCGCCTCTCAGCCCCAGAAGCTCCAGGTTCCGAAGCGCTTCCATAGTCACGGAGATCTCTTCTTTCTTCTCCCCGCCTTCCCCGAAATCGTTCTTTTTCCACCACTCCTCCGCCATTTTCAGGCATTCTTCCACATTTACTTCAGAAATCCGCTCGTACTTCCAGTCCGGATGCTCCTTTTTGAACCGGTTACAGTGATTTTTCTTTCCGTGCAGACTCTTGCCGGAAAGATTTTTGAGTTTTTCCCTGTCGTATACGTAATCCGCAAAATCCCTGTCGTATTCGATCTGAAACCTCCCGGGATACAGCCCTTCCAGTTTCGCGAACTGCTCCGGGGAAACCAAATGCATCTGAAAAGGCCTGCCCACCTGACAAAACCACTCCGTCAACGCATCCACGGCTCCCCTCAGGTCCGCCGCTCCCTGCGGGAAGCTCACGGACATCCCGGCTTCCCCCGATTCGAATACGAGGCTGTCCTCCACGATCCCGAAAAAGATCGGATAATATGGTTTCCATAAATAATTATTGGCAAACGTGAACTCACAGTTCCTGACCGGTTCCCTCTCATAATAGCGTTCGATCACATCCCGATCCGACAGCTGCAGTTCTTTCCAGTGAATCCCCATTGCTTCTTCGCTCCGTTCTGTCTGGATATTATCAGTATTCCTCATTTCCGCCTATCAATATAATACAAAAATTCCCATCTGTAAACTGGGAAAAAGCAGCCCCTGACAGAACTGTATCTCTTCTGTCAGGGGCGAATCCCCGCAAAATGAACGGCCCGAAGCGCTTCCGCCCTGCGGGCATTTTTCCGTAAACTTCCCGATCCTGCTCCTAGCTCTCCGCGCTGTCATCTTTGGGGATGATGATGTTCAGCAAAAACACCACAAGGAAAGATACCACCAGAGAGCTGCCGAAAAGATTTCTCAGCAGCTGAGGGACGAACTGCAGGATCTCGGGAGCCGCATCGATCCCCAGCCCCAACGCCAGCGCAATGCCCACGATCATCCGGTTGCGGTAATTCAGCGGCTGCTCATTCAAAAGCTGAATTCCGGACATGGTGATGGCTGCGAAGACCGTAACGGTAGCGCCGCCCAGCACGGGCTGCGGAATCGTCGCCATCAGGCCGCTGAACTTGGGGAAGATCCCCGCTGCCAGCATGATTGCGCCCACGATGGTAAACACCCGCCTCGCCACGACTTTTGTTGTGCAGATCAGGCCCACGTTCTGGCTGTAAGGATCCGTGGGAAGGCCGCCGATGCAGGCGCCGATCATGCCGCAGAGTCCCTGCCCCTTGATGGCGCCGCCCAGCTCCTGATCCGTGCACTCGCGTCCGAAGCCGCCCATAGTCGTGGAAGAAACATCCCCGATGGTCTGCACGGCCTGAACCATATACATCAGAATCATCATCAGGATGGCATCCGGATGGAATTCCAGGCCGAAATAGAACGGGCGGGGCAGCGCGAACCAGGCTGCGGACTGAAAATCCGCAAAGCTCACCACGTCACCCATGATCAGGGATGCGACATAGCCTACCGCGATGCCGATCAGCATGCCGGAAGCCTTCAGCAGGCCCTTCCCGAAAAAGTTGCATGCCAGCGTCACGATGAGGGTAAGGATAGCCAGAAACCAGAACTGTCCGGATCCGAAAGTCCCGGCGTTCTGCGCCGCGGTGCCGCCTCCGATGTAGTTGATGGCCGTCTTATACAGGGACAGGCCGATACTCATGACCACCGTGCCGCTGACGATGGGAGGGAAGAACCGCCGGATCTTTCCGATGAACATCCCGATGAAGATGGAAACGAAGCCGGCTATCAACTGGGAGCCGAAGATCGCCGCGATGCCGTACTGCTGTCCGATGACAGTCAGGATGGGCATATAGGCGAAAGCGACGCCCATAACGTTGGGCAGCCTCATGCCGAAGCCGAATACGGGAAACAGCTGCAGCAGCGTGGTAATCCCGCCGATGATCATGGCAGCCTGAGTCAGCATGATCTTCTCCTCCACGGTCAGCCCGCAGGTTCCCGCGATCAGCATGGGAGGGGTGATATTGCCGATCAGCATCGCCAGCACGTGCTGCATGGCCTGGGGGAACGCAGCTCTGAAGGAAGGTTTGCCGTCGAATTTCCTGAGCGCAGCATTTGTTTGGATGGAATCGCTCATTTTCTTTTTCCTCACTTTCCAGTCAATCATCCAATAACTGACAGTATATCCGAAAAGAATGCCGAAAGCAAGGAATTCTTACACCATCCGCGCCTTTTCCCATCTTTTCCGCAAAATCGCGAGATCCTCCGGTCTGTCTACGTCCTCCAGTTCCCACTCGTCCCGGATCCAAACCCTCCGCACCCAATCGGAATATTTTCCGATCAGCAACTTACCGCCTCCGCCCTCCGGAAGGCTTTTCAGCTCTCCGAAAGCCCATGACGGAAACAGGACGGGCGCGCCCTCCCTGTCCCCCCATGCCGCCCGCCAGATCCATTTCGGCCCGTCTGTCGCGCAAAGGGCCAGAGAGGCCACGGTCTCCCAACGCAGCAGCGGCTGATCGGCAGGGCAGAACAGGCATCCCGCCATTTCACCGCCCATCTCCTCAAGGCCCAGGCGTACCGTATCGCTGCGGTACGAAAGATCGTGAAAGACAGCGGGTATCTCCTGTCTGCGGCACAGCTTTTCCACTTCCCGATGGCGCGTCACCACCGCGCGCCGGGCGAAGATTCCTTCCGTGGCGTCCAGCGCCCGCTGTATCAGGGGCTCTCCTCCAAAATCGGCCAGAAGCTTGTTTCCGCCGAAACGTCTGCCCAGGCCGGAAGCCATGATGACACAGCCCAGTTGACCGAAAGGACGATCCAGATCCACGAGAAACACATCCGGATGACGGCACAGTTCTTCCAGAAACGGAAGCCCCTGCCGGCGCGCCGCCGCAGCGAGCCTCTTTTTTCCCATCAGCGCGCGGATCGCCGCGCAATATTCCCCGCAGCCGGACTCCAGATAGCCGATCTCATCGATCAGCGCCCATTCCCCGTTCCCTTCCATGCACCTCCGAAGAACCGCTACTCCCAATGCCCGGAATCCTTCTTCCACCGGCCGCATCCGGTTTTGCGGGCCGGGCAGGGCAGGATCGAACTTCCCTGCCAAAACGGTCTTCCCGGTTTCAGTGTCGCGCAGATATACCGCCTTCCCCGGCTCCGCCCATGTCGTGATGCCAGGGACAGGGGAAGAAGGCTGCAGCAGACGGGAGACTCCGGAAAGGAGTGTGGTCTTCCCGCTCCCTCTGCCCCCTGTCAGAATCAGATGCCGCTTACCGCTGCTTTGGAAAGAATTCCAGATACAGTCTGCGGTTAGCCTCCGCACAGGCATCCCTGTACCCTTCATAGCTCCTCAGCCACTCCTTTCCTCTCTGCGTCAGGCGACTTCCTCCGCCGTCCCTGCCCCCGGTTACCCTGACCGTCAACGAAAACCCCAAAGCCCTCTCCGCATTTTTCAGAATCTTCAGAGCTTTTGTGTAAGACATTCCCATGGAGAGCGCGGCCGAGCGCAGGGAACCGGTCTCCTCCACCGCATGAAGCAGGCGGCAAGGGCCTTCTCCGAAGAACTTCTCCTGATCGTCATCCAGAAATATGATTTTCGTCACAGCTTTCATTCTCTTCTCTCCCTTCCGGCGCGGCTTCGTCACCGATCCGGCTCCTTCAGCATCACCAGCTGCTCCCGACCGCTTTGCTCCCGGCATCGGTGCAGGCTCACGGATCCGTAGACCTCCGAGAGCCGCTCCCCCATCTCTTCCAAAGGATCCTCCCGGGGATTTAAAACACAGCGGAGTTTTCCTTCCGAAAGCAAGAGCAGCCGGTCGCAGAAATTCAGCGCCAGAGACGCGTCGTGAAGCGTAGTCACCACCGCGCGCCCGCCCTCTTTGACCCATTCTCTCAGCAGTTCCAGCATCCGATAGCGATATCGGAAATCCAGGGCGCTCTCCGGCTCGTCCAGCAAAAGCAGATCTCCTCCCGCCGCGAGCGCGCGCGCCAAAACGCAAAGCTGTTTTTGCCCCTCGCTGAAATGCAGATAGTTTTCTTCCTTCCTGTCCATAAGCCCCACCCGCTCCAACGCCTGACACGCTTTCCTTTTCATTTCGCCGGATGGACGCTCCAAAAGCCCCAGCTGCGGATTAAATCCCATCAGCACCACATCCAGCGCGGAAATATCGATAGAGATCCCGCTGCGCTGCGGAATATAGCTGCACAGCCCGGCGAGCTTTCCGGGTCGGAGCCCTTCCAGAACTCTTCCTTCCAGAACGCAGCTTCCGCTGTGTGGCAAAATCCCGCAGATGGCTTTCAACAGGGTCGTCTTTCCGCTGCCGTTCGCTCCCACGACGCCCAGAATACATCCTGCCTCCAGTTCGAAGGAAACTTCGCTCACGACCGTCTTTCCGCCGTATCCGGCAGCTAATCCCGATACCTCAAAAAAACTCATGCGCTTCGCCTCCCCCGAACGATCAGAAAAATCAGAAACGGCGCGCCCAGAAGGCTCGTGAAGATACTGATGGGGAGCTCCGTCGCCGCCACGCTGCGGGCGAGGATATCGGCGCCGGTCAGCAGGACGCCGCCCAGCAAACCGCCTAACAGCATGGTGCCGACGCCGTTTCTTTTGGTCAAAAGACGGGCGCCGTGTGGCGCCAGAAGGCCGACGAAGCTGATGAGCCCGGATAAACTGACGATGCAGGAGACCGCCAGGGTAGCGGTCAGCAGCACCCCGAGCCGCAGCCGCCCCACCGGGACTCCCAGCATCCTGGCTTCCCCTTCCTCCGCCGACAGGAGCAATATCTGCCTGTGCAAAAGGAACAGCAGGATGAGACACAGAACGCACAGACACAGATTCCCGCCGATGGAATAGCCGCTGATCCCGTTTAGGCTTCCCATGATCCAATATTCGATGGAAGCCAGCTCCCGTTCCGGATCGGCCGTGAGTTTCAGACACATGAGCGCAGTCTGGGCCAGGGAATGGACGGCAATGCCGGCCAGAACGATAGTGCTGTGCCTTCCCGCACGGTCCAGGGACGAAAGGGCCAGGGCCAGGCAGACTGCGGCCAGGGCTCCCGCAAAGGCCGAAGCCGTCACCGCGGCCGCGCCGGAAAGAAACAGGATTCCCGCAGCTGCGCCCGCGCTGGCACCCGAGGAGACGCCGATCACATCCGGCGAAGCGAGGGGATTTCGGAACACCGTCTGATAAACGAATCCTGCCGCTCCCAGCGCGAAACCGCCGACGGCCCCAACCGCGGTGCGGCTGACCCGGAGCGTCCAGAATACGCGCAGCTGCATCTCATCTCCCGACAGGAGCCCTTCCGGGGACAGGGGATATTTTCCCGTGAATAAACTGACGACAGCCAGGGCGATCAGAAGAATCGCCCCGGCTGCGCAGAAAATCTTAATTTTCACTGTAGGTGAATCCATAGAAAGTTTCATAATATTCATCGATAATCGCTTCGCTGTCCGCCTGCGGGCATTCCCCGGGATGAAGGGCGGAGGAAAGCCACACAGCGCCCAGAATGCCGCTGGGAACCGGGCTGTCCCAGGCCTCGGCGTCGCCCGGTATCCGATAGACATTTCCGTTTTCCACGGCCGCGCAGCCGGCGAGATTCGGATCTCCCAGCACATCCTCCACCGTATAGGAAGCGTCGGAGGCTAAAACGATGTATTCCGGATTCCAGGCCAGTACCTGCTCATAGCTGACCTGAGCCCAGTAGGTGTCAGTAATCTCGGCCGCCGCATTGACTCCTCCCGCCATGCGGATCATATCCGACTGGTACATGGAGTCGCCTGCGGTGGACAAAAAGTCGGAATTGCCCGCCAGATAAACGCTGGGCATTTCCACATCCGTCAGGGCCTGCGCCAGACGTTCCTCCTGCCCTGCGGCAAAGTCCAGCAGAGCCTGCGCCCGTTCCTCCGTATTCGTAGCCGTCCCGATCAGGGCGATCATCTCGTTGAGCAACTCCTGATCCTCGGGATTGACCAACAGCACGTCGATGTCCAGCTCCTCCAGGCTTTCCGCTGCGCTCTCCAGCTTGAGCGGCAGGATCACCAGATCCGGCTCCAGGGCTGCGCAGCCCTCCAGATCGAATTCCTTCGCGGTGCCCACGCTGGGCAGCTCCAAAAGCTCTGGCGCACTGAGCTGGTAGATCGGGCGCGTGTCGGCCTTCGCTTCGATGCCGACCAGCTTCTCATCCAGATCCAGCGCGATCAGCAGGCTGGTGGAAATATAATAGCCGCTGACCAGCTTCTGCGGCTCTTCCTCGATGGTCACTTCCCGTCCCGCCTGATCGGTCACGGTGACGGGATAGGCCGTTTCGGTTTCCACCGCTTCTGCCCCGGACGTTTCTTCCTCCGTTCCCTCTTCGGAAATCGCGGTCTCTGCAGACACCTCTTCCCCGGAAACGTCCGTTTCCGAAACCGTCGCCTGTGTATCCGCCACGGGCTCCCCCGCGCTGCAGGCTGTGAGGGACAGCATCATCGCAAGGGCCAGCAGCAGAGACAGCACCTTCTTCCTCCTCATATCCATTTTTTCAATCTTCTCCTGATCGTTATTGTTTTAAAACTACAACGGGATTATATCAATTTCCCTTTCCAAAATCAAGACGTGCTGGTATAATAGTATTAGATTTCAGCCATGCGGAGAAACTGCATGGCTGAATTGATATTATTACTGTACAGGCCCTGGCGGATCGGATTCCGGCGCGGTTTCCCGTTCTTTCCCGGGCAGCGATAAAGGATTTTCACCATGATCAACATTCAAAATTACGTTCAGGCCGAGAGCCTGGAAGAGGCTTATCAGCTGAATCAAAAGCGGAGCGCCCGCATCCTGGGCGGCATGCTTTGGCTGAAAATGGCCAACATCACCGTGGGCACGGCCATCGACCTGTGCCGTCTCGGCCTGAATACCATCGAAGAGACCCCGGAACTGTTCTCCATCGGCGCCATGGTCACGCTGCGCCAGATCGAACTTCATCCCGGCCTGAACGCCTATACGGGCGGGGCGGCGGCCCGGGCTGTGCAGGACATCGTCGGCGTGCAGTTTCGGAACATGGCCACTGCAGGCGGCAGCGTCTGGGGGCGCTTCGGCTTCTCCGACGTGCTGACTTTCCTGCTTTCCATGGATACCAGCGTCGTGCTGTACAAGGGCGGCGTCGTGCCCCTGGAAACGTTCGCGGCCATGAAATACGACGACGATCTCCTGGTTCGAATCCAGATCAAAAAAAGACCCGGCGTCTTCGTCTATCAGGCCATGCGCAATCAGCGCACCGATTTTCCCGTCCTGGCCTGCGCCCTGTCCCGTGTGGGCGACGAATACCGGGCCGTCCTGGGCGCGCGGCCCGGCCGGGCTATGGTGATCCGGGATGAGGAAGGGATTCTGTCGGGCGGGATCACCGCGAAAAGCGCTGAAGATTTCGCAGCATACGCGGCCGAACGGACGCCCACCGGGAGCAATTCCCGCGGAAGCGCCGCTTACCGGACGCATCTGGTCCGCGTATTAACCAGGCGCAGCGCGCTGGAACTGGGAGGTATGGAGATATGGAAGTGAAGCTCACCTTAAACGGCAGACCCGTCGTCGACCGGATCGATCCCGACCTGCTTTTGATCGACTTTCTGCGAGCCCACGGCTGTTACAGCGTCAAACGGGGCTGCGAAACCTCCAACTGCGGTCTGTGCACGGTGCTGATGGATGAAAAACCCATTCTCTCCTGCTCTGTGCTGACCGCCCGGGCAGCGGGCCACAGCATCCAGACGCTGGAAGGGCTTCAGGAAGAAGCTTCCGATTTCATAGGTTTCATCGCGGATCAGGGAGCGGATCAGTGCGGCTTCTGCAATCCCGGCTTCGTGATGAACACCATCGCCCTATTGCGCGAGATTCCCGATCCCACGGATGACGAAATCCGCGCTTATCTGGCAGGTAACCTGTGCCGCTGCTCCGGTTACGACGGACAGCTCCGGGGAATCCGCAGCTATCTGGAAAGCCGCAGGAAGAAGGGAGACAGCCATGGAGCATAAAGAGTACCGTTCCATCCACAAATCCATCCGAAAGAAAGATTCCATGCAGCTTCTGTTGGGCAAACCCGTCTACCTGGACGACATCACGCCCAGGGATGCGCTTGTGGTAAAACTGTTGCGCTCCCCCCACGCCAACGCGATCATCCAGGACATCGACGCTTCCACAGCCAGAAAAGTGCCCGGCGTCGTGGCGGTCTACACGTGGGAAGACGTGCCCCAAAACCGGTTTACCATCGCCGGACAGACTTATCCCGAGCCGTCTCCTTACGACCGCCTGATTTTGGACCGGCACGTGCGGTTCGCAGGCGATGCTGTGGCGATCATCGCCGCCGAAACCGAAAAGGCCGCAGCTGCAGCGGAACGCCTGATCCGGGTGACCTATGAGGTTTTGGAACCCGTCCTGGACTTTCGAACCGCAAAGGATAACCCCATTTTAGTCCATCCGGAGGAAGACTGGTTCCCGCCCTGTCAGGTGGGCGGCGACAACCGCCGCAACCTGGTGGCAAGCGATGTGAACGGCGACGGGGATGTGGACGCCGTTCTGGCCGACTGCGATATCGTCCTGGAGAGAACCTATCACACCAAGGCCTTCAACCAGGCGATGATGGAGACGTTTCGCACCTATACGGAGCTCGATCGCTATGGTCGCCTTCATGTGATTTCCTCCACCCAGATCGTCTTTCATTGCCGGAGAATCCTGTCCCGCGCCCTGGGGATTCCCAAAAGCCGGATCCGCGTGGAAAAGCCCAGGATCGGCGGCGGCTTCGGCGCCAAACAGACGGCTGTCTGCGAGGTTTACCCCGCATTCGTCACGCTCAAAACCGGGCGTCCCGCAAAGCTGATCTATACCCGGGAGGAATCCCAGATCGCCGGATCTCCCCGGCATGAAATGGAGATTCGGATCCGCCTCGGCGCCGACAGGGACGGCCGGATCCGCTGCGTGGATCTCTATACCCTTTCCAACACCGGCGCCTACGGGGAACACGGTCCTACCACGGTTGGCTTATCCGGCCACAAATCGATCCCTCTGTATACCGGGAATCTGGAGGCCTATCGCTTCAGCTACGACGTGGTCTATACCAACCTGCAGGCGTCCGGCGCATACCGGGGCTACGGCGCCACCCAGGGTATTTACGCCCTGGAAACCATCGTAAACGAGCTGGCGGAACAGCTGGACATGGATCCCACCGTCCTCCGCGATAAAAATATGGTGAAAGAGGGCATGCAGATGCCCGCCTACTATAACGAGGCCGCCAACGCCTGCGCCCTCGACCGCTGCATGGAACACTGCCGGAAGATGTTCGGCTGGGAGGAAAAATATCCGGTGCGCGACATGGGCAACGGAAAAGTCCGCGCCGCCGGCGTGGCTATGGCCATGCAGGGCTCCTGTATTTCCCGCGTGGACGTAGGTTCCGCCACCTTAAAACTCAGCGAGGACGGCACCTACAACCTGATCATCGGCGCGGCGGACATGGGAACCGGGTGCGACACGATTCTGGCTCAGATGGCGGCCGAATGCATGGACTGCAGCGTAGACGACGTGGCAGTCTTCGGAGCGGATACCGACGCCTCTCCTTACGATTCCGGCTCCTACGCTTCTTCCACTACCTATGTGACCGGAAAGGCCGTGGAAAAAGCATGCTCCCAGCTGAAGGAAAAGATCTGCGCCATCGCGGCGGACATGCTGGGTTGTGAACCCCAGGATGTTGTCTTCGAGGGCAAACGGGTGCGCCAGATCGACACTGACCGGATGGTCAGCCTGGAGGAAATCGCCTATAAATCCCAGGTATTCAACACTACGGCCGCAGAGGTCACCGCAAGCCACTCCTCTCCCGTCTCCCCTCCGCCCTATATGGTGGGCATGGTGGAGATCGAGCTGGATAAGGAGACCGGCCTGGTCACCGTTTTGGACTACATGGCCGTTGTGGACTGCGGGATTCCCATCAACCCCGCCCTGGCCCGGATTCAGACGGAAGGCGGCATCGTGCAGGGCATCGGCCATACTCTGACGGAGGACGTCCGCTACGATCAAAAAGGACGCCCCATCGGCTCCTCTTTCATGCAGTATAAACTGCCCACCCGGCTGGATATGGGGAAACTGCGGGTGGAATTCGAGCACAGCTATGAGCCAACGGGCCCCTTCGGCGCCAAATCCATCGGCGAAATCGTGATCAATACCCCGGCGCCCGCCCTGACCCACGCCATCTACCGGGCCACCGGGGTTTGGCACAGGGAGATCCCCATCACGCCGGAAAGGGTCGCCCTTTCCCCGTGCGGCCAAAAATAGTGCTAAGCCGAAAGACGAATTCCTCCGTTCCCTTTTGCCTGATATGACAGCGGGCCGGGAGCCTTTTTAGAGGCTCCCGGCCCGCTGTATAGCGGATTTCCCTATTTTCTCTCCGGATCAACCCCTGACTCCTCTTCTCAGGATTGAAGCCGGTAGATGCGCAGGCCATCGAACATTCGCAGCATGGCCAGCATACATTCCATAGGAGCGGTATCCTTGTCCCGCTCCCCCTGATCCAATCGGAGATAATTGGCCTCCGCCTGCTCCGGGGTCACTGATTTTCCACTGGGGTCAAAGCCCGGAATCATATTCGGATGGAGTCGAACCAGCTCTCTTCGGGCCCGCTCCGGCGTACCGTATTCCCAGCCCATATCATAGTGTTCCTGAAGCCAGCGCTGATGCTCCATCCGGCCGATGATCTCCAGCTCCTCCCCGGAAAAGCGATCCACCATCTCCAGATCCACCTCCTGGTCGGTATAAAAACATCCCACCGCATCCAGATAGCGGGCAAAGGCCTTTGCCTGGCTGATGTTGTACAGTTTGTACTCCAGGGAAAGCTGCTTAAAGGCCCGGGAGAACTTCTCCAGGTTGTCCGGATCCGACAGAAATTGCTCTTCCCGCCCGGCGGCCCTTGCCTGCTGCCAGCCGTCGGTCTCCCATCTGCCGTTGAGCACCATGGCAAAGCGGTACAGGCTGAGGAAGCTGCACCGGGACAAAAATTCATCCCGTCCGCTGTGGACAGGGATGCAGAGCTCTGCCTCCACCTCAAGCCCCATGGGGCTCAGATCCACAATGCGCGCGATATTTCGCTGAAACGCCGATACGCCGTCGGCATCCCTCTCATACAGGTCGGAATAGGCTTTCAGCCTGGGTTTTTGACCGCTCTCCCCGGCCTGCCATCGGCTATAGGCGTCCTGATAGGCGCGTATTCTGCCTTCCTCCCGCCGGTCGAACAGGTAGACAGCGCGGAGGGAATTCTCCTCCATCCGGAACCTGCAATCCATAGGGTGCAGCTCCAGCTTCGAATTTCTCCCATAGGCCACCCTATCCCAGCACTGCAGCTCATCGCAGAGCATGAGCATGTAAGCCAGGGGATGCAGTTCCATCCGGAATGGAATATTCCCTTCCTCCCTGTAGTGAGCGATAGTAAATTTATACAGACTGTTGTGTATGAGGATGGCGGTGAGAGCGTCCACCTCTTCCGCCCCGACGGCACAGCCCAAGCCGCAAAACAGCTTGTTTAAAAGGAGCGTGGCGCTGAAATAGGCGTGATCCATAAAATAGTTAAATTTGTCAGGCTGCGTGGGGATCTCCCTCAGGGCAGCCAAAAGTTCCCCCTCGGCGATCGGATATACTCCTGACAGTTTCCGGGCCAGGGCACAGGCGAACAGCTCATCTGAAGAGGAAAAGATCCGTCCGGGAAAGAGCTCTTCCAGCTCGCTTCGCACCTGCGGGCTCAATTCCACCAGGGATTGCATCTTCCGATAGGTCACGAAAGGGTGTTCCGCCCGCCGGCCTCCGCTCACTTCAAAATAGGATGCCACCTGTTCAAAAGGAAGCTCAAACGGGTAGCCGATGTCGTGAAACAGAGCGGTAAGACCCCAATATTGCAGATAGTGGCAGGCTGCCGCTCTCTCGTCTGTCAGCCCATACTGACGCCTGTATGCGCTCCGATAGTTGGAATTGTGCCGATAGAGGGCCAGCCCCAGGGCGAACACATAGACCGCGTGGGAATAGTGATCCCGGTGTTTCAGCAACAGTCGGCTGCCGTTGGCCTCGAACTCGGAGAGGAGCTCGATCATCTGGCTCGTCTTTTCATAATCCCCCACGAACATCTCCAGATAACAAAAATATACATCGAAAGCGTCCTCCCGATTTCCGGAATGCAGGAACCGCTCCAGCGCCTTCTCCAGGCACAGGCGATCCACGTCCATCTGCATATCGTAGGGGATTTCATGCTGCCGCAAACCGGTTCCCATAAATCCCTCTGTCTCCTCGGCTTTCGTCTTCTTCTCATCAAACCGGAGTTCCTCGCAGTCCTCCCGGATGAATTCCAGGGCAGCCGCCGCCAGGGCGGATCGTCCCTCCAAAGCCCCGCTCCCGGAGCGCTCCAACTTCGTATATCCCATTTCTATCTCCCTTCTGAAAAACATCCCGCTGTCACCGGACAGACAGCAGAACCTTAATATTGTCCCGATCCTTCTGCTTTTCCGCCTCGGTCAGCTCCCGGTAAGGGAGCAGATCCGCATGGAGCCGCCGGGCCGGATCCTTCCGGGCTCCGTTCTCCGGGACGCCGTGCTTCCAGCTATTCAGATAGTGATAACGGCACCATCGGATATGCTCCAGTTCCGCCAGCAATTCCATCTGCTCCGGGGCAAGCCGTTCCCCATCTGCGGGCCAGCCCAAAACCGCCATCATATGCAGGCGTACCTCATGGTAGTCCGCTGCGCTGACGTTGGAATATCTGGTAAAACCGTCCAGCCTGCTCCATTCCTGCTCTTCGTTCTGACGGTTTTCCTCCACACCGCCATACAAATGGGCATAGCGCAGGTTGATGGCCCTGGCCCGGTCAAACATGACATCGCTAAAGATATGGGCCGGATCCCAGGCCTTCCGTTCCCAGTAAAACAACCGGAGCCGCTCCTGTCCGGCCAGCAGTTCCAACCCGGCCTCTCCTGCGCTGAATACGTGGAGAAGCGGGGCTGTGGTGGCCAGCAGCAGGTCTCTGACCAGCTTCAGCTGCCCCTCCTGGTTCAGAACGATCACTATCTGCGCTCCCTCCACCAACGGAAGGCTCTCATACCAGGGCTCGTCATGAACGATCACCGGATCGCCGATGGCGGACAGCCCGGTATGAACGGCGACAAACTCTGCTCCGCCGCCAAAGAGATGGTACTCGATGCGCTGACCCGGATCAAAAATGTTGTCCTGGAGGGCATAGGTGAGAAGCCGCTCCCCCAGCATCCCGAAGCCCAGAAATACCAGACGCATCCGATGTCCGTTCCGGACAGACAGTTCGTAGGGGCACCGCTCCTTCCAAAACAACCGGGCCGCCGTCTCCTCCGGGCAAAACAGACGAAGGCCCGGATCGGAAACGGACTGGGCAGGCAGGGCAGAGGTTTCGAGATAAACTGTCCGTCCTGCCAGCTCATCCCGACTGCGTTCGTAGAAGTCGAAGTTCTCCTTTTCGCTGCCCAGGAGCAGATAGTTTTGGGCCCGGACCAGATTCCAGCCCTCCCCGGCGTCGATCTCCCGCCCCTTCAGCCGGGCCATCATCGCTTCCCTACGTTCCCTGGGGCCGTAGACCGCCACGCTGTTCCCGCGCAGATACCGGGCATAGCGCCACAGCCTGTCCCTCACCTTCATAAAGGCCAGCAGCACCCCGCTGGCGGTAGCCAGAGGCGCAGTCCACCGGGCCATCTCCACCAGCAGGTTGGGCGGGGAATCCTGATAGCCCATGGCGTACATGCATACGCTCATATACAGGGCATCCAGCACCGGCTCCCCTTCCAGAACGATCAGGCCCACGGCCCCCAGAAACAGAGGAACCAGAAAAAGAAACCACTTTCCAAACTTTTTGCACATCGTCCGCATATCAAATCATCCTCTCACAGGTTAAGGATTTATGTTTTTTAATTATATCATAAAACCTGTGACCCTGAAACAGAAAGTAAAATGACAGGCGGGAAACGCAAACGATAGAGGCTGGCTTTATTCTGTTTTGCCTGATACAATAGAGGTGTCCAAAGGCCGTAATTACCCGGAGCATGTAGTCGGACATCCTCCCAGACCGCGTCCATGCTGAGGAATATCCGGAGGAAATTCGATGGAAAAGATGGAAAAGATTCAAAGCATTCAATTTCACATGGGCACCAGAGAAGAACTGCTTCCGGGCTTTTCGTCCGATTTCCCCTATATTGCCACACGGGCGGAAATCGGCGGATACGCATACCGTTTTGTCCCATGGCACTGGCATAAGACGGTAGAATTATTTTACATGGAGAGCGGTACGTTGGAATACTGCATTCCAGGGAAGCGTCTGGTCTTTCCTCCCGGTTCAGGCGGATTTGTCAATTCCAATGTGCTTCATATGACCCGGCCGCAGCACGAAAAGAGCAACGTAATTCAGCTTCTCCACATATTCGATCCTTCTTTGATCGCAGGAGAACACGGAGGCCGCATTGACCAAAACTATGTCATGCCGGTGGTCACTTCTTCTGCCCTTGATATTCTCGCTTTTTACCCCGATGTTCCTGCACAGGCCGAAATACTGGCAATGATTCAAAACGCGTTCTCCATTCCGGAGGGCAACGGGTTTGAGCTGCGAATGCGGAATGCCCTGTCCTCTATTTGGCTGTCAGTATTGGATCAGAGTACGGCGCTGCCAAATTCCGATCGAAGCCGTAAAACGGACGATAAACTGAAACAGATGATGACCTATATTTATGAACATTACGCGGAGAAAATCACCATATCCGAGCTGGCCGCCTCCGCTTACCTCAGCCAGCGGGAGTGTTTCCGCGTATTTCAGGAAAACCTGCACGCTACGCCCTGTGAATACCTCAAAAACTACCGCATTCAAAGGGCCTGTCAGATGCTGGCTAAAACGACCGCAACGATTGCTGCCATAGGATATGCCTGCGGGCTGGGCAGCAACAGCCATTTCGGAAAAGTATTCCGCGAGACGATCGGTTGCACTCCTCGCCAGTACCGCGAGAAATGGCAGGATCGTGAGAGTATTTGGCGTTAAATTACCTATTATTTTTTCGTTCTATGCACTATTCTGATATTTGAAATAAAGTTTCCGATAGGAGGCCAGGAATGGGGAAAATAAAAATCGCTTTTTTCGATATCGACGGAACTTTAATCGATTTCCATGCCCATCGCCCGTCTCCCAAAACACTGGAGACTCTGGCGCGGCTGAAAGCAAATGGTATCGCTATTTGCCTTGCCACGGGAAGATCACCGCTGGTACTGCCCCATTTTCCGGGAATTGAATTTGACGCATTTTTAACTTTTAATGGCTCTTACTGTTTTGATTCTGACCGAGTGCTTTTCAGCAATCCCATCCCGCAGGAAGATATCCGGCAATTGCTCAAAAATGCAGCAGGCATCAATCGTCCGGTTTGTATTGCCACCCAAAACCGTCTGGCCGCAAATGGCACGGATACCGATCTGGCAGATTATTTTAGAATTGCGGGACTCGAGGTAGAAATTGCAAAAGACTTTGACAGGTTGCTGCAGGAGAAAATCTATCAAATCATGATGGGATGTTACGAATCGGAGTATCCATCCGTAATGAACTGCGTTCATCACGCCAAGATCGCTGCGTGGTGGGATCGTGCGGTAGATATTATTCCGGCGGGTGGGGGCAAAGGAATCGCGATCCGGAAGGTGCTTGAGCATTCTCATTTTCACCGATCGGAAGCGATTGCATTCGGGGACGGCAATAATGACATCGAAATGCTGCAAACCGTCGGTACGGGTGTGGCGATGGAGAACGGTTCCGCGCGTCTGAAAGCAGTGGCAGATGATGTATGCGGCCACGTTGCGGAGGATGGGATTTATGACACAAAAATAACCCGCTGCTGAATTCATTTTTAGATGAATAACAGAGTCGGTCTTATAACCCTCATCGGCTGAAAAGCCCCCCCGAATGGTATTTCCAAACTCCAAAAACAGGGACTTCCACTCGTACAATTCGCTTCGGTAATACTCGCGCTAAAATGCGCTAAGCAAAAGAAAGCCAAAAATCGCCTGCGATATGGCAAGTACTTCACGGAATACTGTCCCCGAATTCTTTTAAGTATCCCCGCCGGGTAGTCAATCACGATATGCACATCAGCGCCGTTAGACATTCCAAAAGTTCAACGGCGCTGTACTATTCTATGTTCATTTTGAGTTCAACGGTGGCAAAGTGGGGGCAAATCGCAGTTATCACCGCGCTTTCCGTCCCGAAAATCCTTAATTTACGCGCTCTAAAAGGCACACGGTCTCCACATGCTCATTATTGTCCAAACTTAAGTTCATATCTTCCTCAATAATGGGAAGCCTAAAACGAATGGATTTTAAC
>QAKV01000010.1 GCA_003343625.1 Clostridiales bacterium | reverse complement strand
GTACTGCTCTATATGCCGGACTACAAAAATGAGCCCGAAGGGATAGAAGAGCTGATGCCCTGGTCTGAGATGATACAGCAAAGATGCAGGATTGAATCAAAAAGTTGAAGTTGGAGCGTTTTACTTCAATAATAGTAGAATGTGGTTTAAAAAGATAGCCGTTGTATTGTTAAGCGCTTACGCTTTTTCTCACACAATTCCTCGATTCGCTCGATGATATAGTTCTCAGCCGACAAGTATTCTACACCTCATTTCCGATATGATACCCTCATTGTACTGTGAACTCAGGTAACTTATCAGATTATATATAATGAAGTAAAATACTTATGAGTTGCGTCATATACGGGTAAAAAAATAAGGTTCAGGTAGAGTATAGCACACTTGACGTATGGCTGAATACCTCTATTTTAAGCAGAATCAGCCATTGACATACACTTGAAATATTACGATTTTTAACAAGGTTGCATTTTATTGCTATAATTAAGGTATCATGAAAAAAGTTACAATCCCTCTATCAGAACTGTTTGGCGATTGTGCCGTTAATCTAGAAGGAGCTAAGAAGGTTAGGGCTCTGGTGCTTATGCCTGCGTTTTTCCTTCTCAAAAATTGTGCTGAAGCTGACATTAACGACTATATTGACGCAATAGAGTTAGATTTTACCGGTATCAGCTACACAACTCGGGCTTTTATGCATGAACTGCTAGGGGAATTGATCTGTGAATTTGGCGAATGGGTCTATGACTATATTACCTACAAAGGTGCCAATAGAAATGTATTCAGAGCTATTCTTAAGTCATATGAAACCATGCCCCAAAAACCAAAAAGCATTTACTATGATTAAGATATAAGTACCGGGCAGGAATAATCCCACCCGGCATCCGTAATTCTAACATTTTTATTTTTCTGGATAGTCCCATCTGCTCCTGAGCTTGACTCCATTTTCCTTTAAACATCTGGAAATGACTTGAGTATCTACGTTCAGGTTCTTGGAGATCTCTTTTATAGTATGCATCTCCTTATACATTCTGATCACTTTTTTGTCATCGACTTTTGCCCGAGTCCGGCCACTTTTGCGAAGGGGAACTCCTTGTTGCTTGAGGAGTTTCACAATGGTCGTCTTACTGCAGTTAAATTCGGCACCCAACTCATAGCTTGCCTTGCCAGACTGATAAGCTGTGACGATCTTTTGTATTTCCTCAGGAGTGAAAGCTCTTTGGTAGGGTTGCTGAAGGCGATCTACCTTCTTTTTGTCAGTATAATAATCTGAATTTTCTCCCTTGTCATTTTTTGGGCTTTGTGAGATAATATCGGTATCGGACGGAGATAAGCGTCCGGCATGATTGGATAATTTAAACTCGAGAATTCTTTGGTAATTCTTCGAGGTAATTTCCATGAGTGCCACTTTCAGATCTTTGATTTTGCCGGGATTTGATGCCCGGATGATCAAAATATATTAAGGCAGGGCGCAAGTTCTGCTTTTTTGCTACATAAAAGCGGGGTATTCATGCAGGAGGGAAAAATGATAGGAGCAATTTTAGGCGATATAATCGGAAGCCCTTATGAATTCGACAGGGGAGACAAAACAAAAGACTTCCCGCTGTTCTCCAAAAGCTCCACCTTTACGGACGATACCGTGATGACCGTCGCCATCGCTGGCGCGTTTCTTCAGGTGGCGCCCGACGCGACAGATGAGGATGTCAAACGGAGTATCATCAGCGCAATGCGCGATTACGGAACCAGATATCCCAACGAGGGATACGGAGTAAGGTTTTCCTGGTGGCTGACCGCTGATGAGCCGCAGCCCTACAACAGTTTCGGGAACGGCTCTGCTATGCGCGTATCTGCTGTGGCGTGGCTTAATAATGACATCGATTCTGTCCGCAAAGCTGCCAGGCTGTCTGCAGAAGTGACCCATAACCACCCGGAGGGAATCAAGGGCGCTGAAGCGACGGCCAGCGCCATCTACCTTGCCAGGACCGGACACAGCAAGGAATACATCAGAGACTATATCGAGAACGAATTCGGATATGCGCTGAACCGCACCTGTGATGAAATTCGCCCTGAATACCACCATGTGGAATCCTGCATGGAAACCGTGCCGGAAGCCATTACCGCATTTCTGGAAGGCAGTGATTTTGAGGATGTCATTCGTACGGCTGTCTCCTTAGGGGGCGACAGCGACACTCTGACCGCCATTGCAGGCAGCATCGCAGAGGGCTTTTATGGAGTGCCGGATGATTTGAGAGCAGAATGCCACAGCCGTCTGCCGAAGGACTTGCTGGACGTGGTGATACGATACGAAACCCGCATAAGGGGCTGACGATATGGGCGAATACATCATTCATATCAACGAGCCCAATAAAACGGAAAGCATCCGAAACATCGAAGATGCCATCGCCGTTATGCATAACAGCGATGGAAAGACTGCCCATGAGACTGTGATGGCCGTTCTGGAAGCCGTCCGCGTGGCGATTACCAAAGGGGACGAATTCATCATTCCGGTGGAAATGCCGCAGTCGGCTGTGGACATCATCACTGCCAACGGCGTCCAGGTCGGTACTACCGTCGAGACTCCCTGTGATCTCCGTTTTAAAATCAGAACCCTGCAACTCAAAAGCGGCAACATCGCTTTTGCCGCTTTTACCAGTCAGGAAGAGGTTATGAGGGGAGAAGACACCTCCACGGTAACCGAGGACATCGGGTCTTATCTTGAAAAGGCGCTGAGGAATCCGCAAATCGACGGTGTAATGCTGAATCCGTGGAGACTGTCCTGTTATCTGCCGAAGTCTTTCATTAAAATGATTTTAGAGGGCAGCCTTCCCGGAAAACGGAAAAATGCCGTTCGCATCTGCACTGCTGATATTACCCAGGCGGAAGTCGCCTGTATCGTCAATGCGGCAAATAAGAGTCTGCTCGGAGGCGGAGGTGTCGATGGTGCGATTCACCGTGCGGCGGGTCCGGGGTTGCTCGCAGAATGCCGTACCCTGGGTGGTTGCGAAACCGGTGAAGCGAAGTTGACCAAAGGCTATAATTTAAAAGCGGATTATATTATCCACACCGTCGGCCCGGTGTATTCCGGAACCGAAAGCGATGCCCGCCTGCTTCGCCGCTGTTATTGGAATTGTCTTGAACTGGCCCGTAAAAGCGAAATTCACAGCATCGCATTTCCGGCAATCTCCACCGGCGCATATGGCTATCCTCTGAAGGACGCCGCCGAAATCGCACTCGCTGCGGTTGCCGATTGGCTCAAGGCGAATTCAGAATACGAAATAACGATTATATTTGCTTGTTATAATAATAAAACTACAGAGGTTTATAAGGCTATTTGGGATCATATGTAGAAGTCCCATTCGGATGGATGTAGATGGCCCTTTTCCAATACGATAGCCCTCCGGATGAGTTCCGGAATCAGCAGATAAAAACCCCACCGGCAGAAAGACATTTAAAACCGTTTTCCAAATCTGATACTTCGTTTTCCCCGCATCCGGTTCACCTCTTTTACTGCTCACCGACATCGCGCTTATTCGAGAATGACAGGCATCCGAGAGTCACCGCCAGAATATCGATGAAACTTCGGAGGATCAGGTCGGGATGTCGGCGTCAAACACCAATGGCATAAAGAAGTTGAAGAGAATCAAATCCACCCCGAACAAAAGACAGCCCAAAACCATTGCCCGCTTTACCCGATTTCCGTTGCTGATATGGAGACTAAGCCATGCAGACGCACAGGAAATTGTGATACCCGTCAACAGACACCACAGTACCGTTTCCAACGGTTTCTCATCAAAGGAAGAGTAAATGCCAAAGATGAGATATTGTATCATCCGCCCGGCGAAGAAGCAGGCAGTCACCGTCAGCGCAGGAAGGATGGGAAATGCAGTTTTCTGCAGGCCTGCTAAGTATTTGGGTTTTCCCAATAGCCATCCGAGCAGCAGGCCCATAACAATCAGGGCCAGGCTATCAGCCGCCGGGTATGTAATCCGATCAATGACCGCTACATGGGGCAGGGGTTCTAAAAGATAAACAACCCACACAGCACAGCAGGAAAGGCCATATTTCAGCCCCTGTAAAATCCGGTTCCCGCCCAACCGGTTCCGGACGAGAAGGAACAATGAGGCAATCAGGGAGTAAGCGAAAATTCCATAGACAGTAAAAGCCAGCGGCATGGTACCGTTTTTTTGCTGACACCCGGAAGAAACAGCCGGAATAAACCCGAGAAGAAACGGGAGGCGCTGCCCTTTTTCCTGGGACTTGCATTCAAAATCAGAAGATTCATAAGTCGGCCTCCTGTAGCTGCCCGATCGTTTCGAAGAAAATCACATCCGCTTTCTCATAGTCCAGATTCAGGCGGTTGCGCTCGACCACCTCTCTGGCCGTCTCGCGTTCCAGTTCCGTGCACTCCCCGTAAAAGCAAACGCGCAGCAGCTTTCGGCGCGCATAACGGCTGATGTGGTGGGTCTGCCCGCCCCGCCAGGTGAAGAACGGGAGAGAAACCCCAATCGCACGATCCAGGATGGCTTTGACAGGACTGCTGTATCCGCCGTAGCAGCACCGGCTGACGATAATCAGCGGGTCGCTTTGGCCGATGAGCGCCCCGATGTGCTGCAGAGAATCCTTCCTAGTGCAAAAACCGGCATTTTTCAGCCAGCACTGAAAGCAGCCGCGGCAGGGAGCATACTGATTGTTTGCATGAATAGCAACCGAATCCTTATCCGGTTTTTTTGGAGAAAAGGCTGTCCCTTCACTGAGGTCGTGGATGATCACCTTCATAAAAATCTCCTTTTTGAAAAAACTGCATCCTTTTTTTGGCACCATTTTAAATAAATCGGTCTATATTGATTATATAACGTGCAGCATAAAGCGGCAATCCGTTTTCGACTAAATCTGTGTAAAATGTTGGTCGCTATGATACCGTCCGTGTTTCGGCGTTGTTTTAGCGCGGCAATTACCAGGTCATTGAAAAAATGGGTTCGATTACCGCCCGGAAATAGCGATCCAGTTCCTCAGGTGTCTGCTTCATGCGCCCCTTAACCCACCACAGCACCATTTCCACAAAGCTGCCGGAAATATGATTCACGAGAAAATCATCCGGAAAGTCACGGTTGATAGGGCGGTTTTGTTCCATGAATTGAGATTGGATCAATGAGCTTAAGCTGTCCTTAAAATAGCGAAGAAAAATTTCGCTGCTTTCGCAGGAGAGCAGGCCGAGGATGTTGTTGTCGTTTTCCTGCAAATGCTGAAGCAAATGGCAAAAAATCGACTCCGGAACGTTTCCGTTGGAGCAGAGGCCGTGAGTATGGCTGCAGTCCATGGCGCTGGCGAGAATGTGGCCGAACAATTCCTCGCATAAAGCCTTCAACAAGTCATCTTTCGTCTCGAAGTGGGCGTAGAAAGTGGTTCGGCCTACATTTGCCCGGTCAATGATCTCCTGCACTGTGATATGATTGTAACTTTTTTCCGATAAGAGAGAGCTGAACGCCTGGAAAATGGCCGCTCTCGTTTTTTGCTGCCGTCTGTCCATTCAGGGATTTTCCTTTCGTACAATTTGCGCAAAATGTTCGGTAAAGAACAGACCGCGTCAACTATCCATTGTTATGACGCCATGCTTTCCATACAATAAAAGAGAACAAAGTGTTTGCTAATAAATTCAGTGTATGAAAGGAACTGCGGGATGTCAAGGACCTTTCGCGAGAGGAGGATCATTATGCTAAAAAGAATCAACGATTTTCTGGCGGGGTTTCCCATGACCGCTGTCGCAGGCGTTTTTTTGCTGATCGATCTGGTGCCCCATATGGTCGGAGAATTCGGCGGGCAGGAAGTTCAGATGAACTTCCTGCCGTTTGACCCGGCGTGGATAACGGTGGCGATTTGCGGCATTCCGCTGCTGTATCTGGCTGTTTGGCGGGTTGTCCATAATCCCGGCATCAGCAAGATATCTTCCGCGTTGCTCATCTGCATTGCCATGTTTGCGGCCATTGCCATCGGCGATCTGTTCGCGGCGGGAGAGGTGGCGTTCATTATGGCCATCGGTGCGCTGCTGGAGGAGGCTACCACCAACCGGGCAAAGAAAGGTCTGAAAAAGCTCATCAGTCTGGCCCCTGTGCAGGGCCGCTGCATTCGGGATGGAGAAGAAAAACTGATCCCGGCGGAACAAATCCGCAAAGGCGACGTGCTGCGCATCCTGCCGGGAGAAACGATCCCGGTAGACGGGAAGATACTCAGCGGTGAAACGTCGGTGGATCAATCCATTATGACGGGAGAATCCCTGCCGGTGGACAAAGGCGTAGGGGAGGAAGTATTCTGCGGCACTGTCAACCGGTTCGGCTCCATCGATATCTCCGCTACGAAAGTGGGAGAGAACAGCTCTTTGCAGAAGCTGATCCGCATGGTACAGGATGCGGAAAACAAGCAGGCACCCATGCAGCGCATCGCGGACAGATGCGCGAGCTGGCTGGTGCCGGCAGCATTGCTCATCGCGATCGGGGCGTATATCGCGACAGGAAATATCGTTACAGCCGTGACGGTGCTCGTAGTGTTCTGCCCCTGTGCCCTGGTGCTGGCGACGCCTACGGCTATCATGGCCGCCATTGGACAAGCCACAAAACACGGCGTGATCATCAAGTCCGGCGAGGCGCTGGAAAAGATGGGCAGGGTGGATACTGTCGCCTTCGATAAAACAGGAACCCTTACCTTCGGGAGGCTGGAAGTCAGCGATATTCTCCCTTTTGAGGAAACCCTGACGGAAACGGAGCTGCTTTCTCTGGCGGCTTCCGCAGAGGCCAAAAGCGAACATCCTCTCGGCAAGGCGATCGTGGCCTGCGCGAAGGAACGAAAGCTGTCGATGGCGGAATCGGATGTCTTCCAAATGACTGCGGGCAAAGGCGTTTGTGCAAAGGTTGCCGGACGAACCCTGCTGTGCGGAAGCGAGAAATTCCTGCTGGAAAGAGGAGCGGTTCCGGACGGTCGGGTGTATGTCGCATTGGAGAAGCTGCGCAGTGAAGGAAAAGCATCCGTTCTGGTGGCGGAGGGGACCCGTTGTGCGGGAGTGATCGCTCTTTCCGATGCGCTGCGGCCGGAAGCGAAGAAAATGGTTTCCAGCCTCAGTTCCATGCACACCCGAACCGTATTGCTCACCGGCGACAGCAGGAAAACCGCCGACTATTTTGCGAAGAAGGCAGGTATCGCTGAGGTGCAGGCGGAGCTGCTGCCTGAGGAAAAAGTCGGAAGCATAGAAGCCATCCGGAAAGCAGGCGGCAAGGTATGTATGATCGGCGACGGCGTAAACGATGCCCCTGCATTGAAAACCGCTGACGTAGGTGTGGCCATGGGCAGCATGGGCAGCGATATCGCCGTGGAAGCCGCCGACATCGCGCTGATGAGCGACGATATTTCGAAGATTCCCTACCTAAAGCGGCTGTCCAATGCCACTGTGAGAACCATCGGACTGAGCATCACCCTGTCCATGTGCATCAATGCTGCGGCTATTGTCCTCTCCTTACTGGGATTGCTCAATCCGACTACCGGGGCGCTGGTTCATAATGCAGGCTCCTGCTTCGTAGTTTTGATCGCGGCGCTGCTGTATGATAGAAAATTCGAATAATCCATGGACAACGATATCAGTTTATCTTTTTTTTATATTTAATTATTCGCCATTTTATTGCAATTTGTCCCCGATGCGCTAAAATGAAGACTAGTGTAGCAAAGGAGTCGGGTCGATATGAGAGAGAAATTGATACGTTTTATGCAGGGCCGATATGGAACGGATCAGTTCGGGCGCTTTTTGTCAGGGGTGTGCGTGGTGTTATTGGTCATTTCCCTGTTTTCCGAACATGACATCTGGTTTTTGCTGGCTCTTGCAGTTTTAATTTACAACTATTTTCGAATGTTTTCCAAAAATATTTCCAGGCGGTACGCGGAAAATCAGAAGTACCTGGCTCTGACGGCGAATCTGCGGCGCAGGTTCGCCGGAAAAAGGAGCGAGATCGCCCAGATGCGGACGCACCACATTTATCGTTGCCCGGGATGCAGGCAGAAGATCCGCGTCCCCAGGGGCAGGGGACGGATCGAGATCCGTTGCCCGAAGTGCGGTGCCACGTTCATTAAGAACAGCTGAAGGGGAAGCCATGTTTGGATACATTATCGTCAACAAGCAGGAAATGAAATTCCGGGAGTTCGACTGTTACCAGTCCTACTACTGCGGCCTGTGCCAGTGCCTGAAAAAGCGGTACGGAAGGAGTGGACAGCTCACCTTAAGTTACGACATGACGTTTTTGATCATGCTGTTGTCCTCCCTGTATGAGCCGGAGACGGCGTTTTTTCACTGTAAGTGCATCGCCCATCCCTTTGAGGCGCATCCTGCCCGACAGAACGTTTTTACGGAGTATGCAGCGGATATGAATCTGTTGCTTTCCTATTACAAGTGCGTGGATGACTGGGAGGACGAAAGGAAGCTCTCCCGCAGGGCGGCCGCGGCCGCCCTGAAAAAGAGAAGCGGCGCGGTCAGCCGGAAATATCCGGAGAAAGCGGAACGGATCCGGGAGCTGCTGGAGCGGATCCGCGCATACGAGAAGGCGGGAGAGACCAGTATGGACCTGCCCAGCGGCTGTTTTGGGGAAATTATGGCGGAGATTTTCGCCTGGCGCCAGGATGAATGGGAAACTGAACTGAGAAAGATCGGATTTTTCCTCGGGAAGTTCATCTATCTGATGGACGCTTATGAGGACATGGAGCAGGATGCTAAAAACGGCAGTTATAATGTCTTCTTGCTTAAGAAAAAAGAGGAGGAGAGCAGCGAGGCTTTCGAAGAGGACGCGCGTCAGATTCTGCAGTTGATGATGGCGGAGTGTTCCAAGGCCTTTGAAAAGTTGCCGATCCTGGAAAATGTGGAAATTCTGCGCAATATTCTCTACTCCGGCGTCTGGTGCCGGTACGAGATGGCGCGCAGAAAGAAGGAAAAGGAAAATGCGTGACCCATATCAGGTATTGGGCGTGTCCCGGGATGCGTCGGAGGAAGAAATCAAGAAAGCGTACCGAAAACTGAGCCGGATTTATCATCCCGACGCTAATATCAATAACCCGAATAAAGCCCAGGCCGAAGAAAAATTCAAGGAAATTCAGCAGGCCTACCAGCAGATCATGAAAGAACGGGAACAGGGTCAGTCCGGGTACGGGACATACGACGGGGACAATCGTAACGCTTCCTCCGGGGGATTCGGAGGTTTCGACGATTTCTTCGGCGGCTTCGGTTTCGGCGGATACGGCCAGAGCGGCTACGGCACGGGGACCGAAGGACAGGATGAATACAGCGTTCATATGAAGGCCGCCATGAACTACATCAACAGCGGACATTATAGGGAAGCCCTCAATGTGCTCAACGGCATCGGGGAACGGACGGCCAGGTGGTATTATTACAGTTCCGTAGCGAACCAGGGGCTGGGCAACAACGCGGTGGCGCTGGAGCACGCCAGAAAGGCAGCGTCCATGGAGCCCGGCAATCGGGAATATGCGGTCTGGAAGCAGCGAATCGAATCCGGGGAGAGCTGGTATGCCGGCAGACAGACCCAGTACGGAGGAATGCCGGTGGATTCCGGAAGCGGTTTTTGCTGGAAACTGTGTTTGGCCAATTTGATCTGCAATCTCTGTTGCGGCGGTGGCGGGCTGTGCTGCGGAGGTATGCCCGTGAGGTATTATTAAAAAGGAGCGAGCGCACATGGACGTAATGGTTGTTTATTCCAGTCAGACCGGAAACACCCGCAAAATCGCCAACGCGATTTTCGCGGCCATTCCGGGGGACTCCAAGGACATTCAAAACGTGACGGAGTATCAGGGAAAAGATGCAAATCTGTTTTTCGTCGGTTTCTGGACGGACAAAGGAGACTGCGATGCCAGGATCGCCGGTCTGCTGTCCGGTCTCCATGAAAAAAGGGTGGCGTTGTTCGGTACCTGCGGCATGGGCGCTGATGAGTCCTACTACGATCAGATCGCGGCGCGGGTGAGAAAGTGGCTGCCTTCGGACAACATCTATCTGGGCTGTTTTTTCTGCCAGGGGAAGATGCCCATGCAGGTGCGCAATCGCTATGAATCCTTACTGGACGGAAGCGACAGAGACATCCATATTCGCCTGATGATCCGCAATTTCGATGAGGCGATGCTCCATCCCGATCGGAAGGATGAACAGGCAGCCGCGCGGTTTGCCAGGGAAATTTTTGAAAAGAAAACCGAATAAATTGAAATTCTTCAGAAAATCCCCCATTGCGCTTTTGGAAGATCCGTGGTATATACACTGATGAAAAAGCGAAAGGGGATTTTTTATGATCAAGGATATGACGCAGGGGCATCCGGGCAAACTGATATTGGGATTCGCAGTTCCTCTGCTTTTCGGCAATCTGTTTCAGCAGTTTTACAATTTGATGGATACGCTGATCGTGGGGAAATTCCTGGGCGTGACGGAGTTGGCGGCCGTGGGCGCCACGGGCTCCGTCAACTTCCTGATCATCGGTTTCTGCACGGGAATCTGCAGCGGCTTCGCCATCCCCATTTCCCAGAAGTTCGGAGCCAGGGACGAGAGCGGGATGCGGCGCTATGTGGCCAACAGCATCTGGATTTCAACCGCTTTTGCGGTGGTGCTGACCGTGCTGACGGTAGCGCTTTGCCGGACCATCCTGATCTGGATGAAGACGCCGGCGGATATCATCGACGATTCTTACGCCTATATCGTCATCATATTCGCGGGCATACCCGTGACGATCCTGTACAACCTGACTTCCGCCATCATCCGTTCCATGGGAGATTCCAAAACGCCGGTCATTTTTCTTGTCATCGCGGCGCTTTTGAACATCGTGCTGGATCTGTTCTGCATCCTTGCCCTGCACATGGGCGTGGCCGGGGCAGCGGTGGCGACTGTGATTTCCCAGGCCGTGTCAGGCGTCTGCTGTCTGATCTATATGAAGAAAAAATACCAGATCCTGAGGATGAGCCGGGAGGAGATGCGCTTTGAGCCTCGCATGGTGATCCGTCTGTTCGTCATGGGAGTCCCCATGGGGCTGCAGTATTCCGTGACTGCCATCGGCAGCGTGGTTTTACAGAGCGCGGTGAACACGCTGGGATCCATGGCTGTGGCCTCCGTGACGGCCGCCAGCAAGATCAGCATGTTCTTTTGCTGTCCTTTCGATGCGCTGGGGGCGACGATGGCGACTTTTGCAGGGCAAAATGTGGGAGCCGGAAAGCCCGAACGGATCCGCCGGGGGCTGCGGACGGGAAATTTGTTCGGCATCGGCTATGCGGCGGCTGCGTTCGTCCTGCTGGCGGCGACGGGAAGATATGTGGCCCTGCTGTTCGTGGACTCTTCGGAAAGGGAGATTCTGGACAACGTACAGTTGATGCTGACGGCGAACAGCGCGTTCTATATCCCCCTCGTCTTCGTGAATAACGTCCGTTTTTTGATTCAGGGGATCGGTTACAGCGGGCTGGCCATTTTTTCCGGCGCCAGCGAGATGGTAGCCCGGGCGCTGGCTGGTTTTCTCCTGGTTCCGGTGTTCGGCTTTCCGGCGGTGTGTTTCGCCAACCCGCTGGCCTGGGTGATGGCGGATCTGTTCCTGATACCGGCCTATTTTATTCTGATGAAGCGAACTCAGAAGGAGCTGGCCTATAAAAAACCCGGGGACTGAAATCACAGTTTTTACATACTTTTCTGTTATACTGAAAAAAAGACGGGAAGTCAGAAGAAAGAAAGGCGGACGGCGAAGATGGAAAAGGGAAAAATTCTCGTGGTGGACGATGAGAGCAGGATGCGGAAACTGGTGAAGGACTTCCTGCAGAGAGAGGGGTTCGAGGTGCTGGAGGCCGGAGACGGAAGCGAAGCGCTGGATATCTTCTTTTCGGACAAGGACATCGTTCTGATTATTCTGGACGTGATGATGCCGAAGATGGATGGATGGCAGGTTTGCAGGGAAATTCGAAGTTACTCCAAAGTGCCCATCATCATGCTGACCGCCAGGGCGGATGAAAAGGACGAGCTGCAGGGGTTTGAACTGGGAGTGGACGAGTATATTTCCAAACCCTTCAGCCCTAAAATCCTGGTGGCCAGAGTGGAAGCTGTTCTGCGCAGAGCGGGAAAGGGCGGAGATGGAAGCGAAGTCCTGGATGTGGGCGGCATCCATCTGGACAAAGCGGCCCATCTGGTGGAGATCGACGGCAGAACCGTGGATCTGAGCTACAAAGAATTCGAACTGCTGGCATATTTCATGGAAAACAGAGGGATCGCCCTTTCCAGGGAGAAGATCCTGAACAACGTCTGGAATTACGATTATTTCGGGGACGCCAGAACCATCGATACCCATGTGAAGAAGCTGCGCAGCAAGCTGGGAGATAAGGGAGAGCTGATTAAAACCATCTGGGGGATGGGGTATAAGCTGGAGGCGTGAACATGAAACATTCCATCCGCAGGCAGTTGGCCGGCGTTTTTATCGGGCTCATGGCCGGCACCATTCTGTTGTGCTGGTTTATCAACAGCACCTTTTTACAGAGATATTACGTACACAACAAACAGAACGTGCTGCTGGAGGTGTATCGGGAGCTGCAGGAGGCCGTTGGAGATGACGGGATGGACTCCGAGACATTTCAGCTGAGGCTGCAGCAGAGCTGCTCCAAGTACAATCTGTCTCTGCTGGTAATGGATGCGGATTCAAGACCGGTAATGACTTTCCGGGGAGATGAATTCATCCGCCAGCAGCTATGGCAGCACATTTTCATGAATACCGATGAAACGGCCACGGTGATGAAGCGGACGGATCAGTATGTGATCCAGCGCGTGGGAGACGACAGATCCCGAATGGAATATATCGAAATTTGGGGAATTTTGGGCAATGGGAACTTCTTCCTCATCCGTTCCGCGTTGGAAGGAATCCGGGACAGCGTGCAGATCGCCAATCGTTTTCTGGCCTATGTAGGCGTTCTGGGAGCTGTCGCCAGCGGCATCATCATCTGGTTTGTGGCCCGCAGAATTGCGGATCCCATCCTGCAGCTGGCGGACATTTCCGAGCGCATGACCCATCTGGATTTCGAAGTCAGGTATCATGGAGAGAGCGGCAATGAGATCGCGCTTTTGGGAGAAAATATCAACAAGCTTTCGGAGACGCTGGAAACTACGATTTCTGAGCTTAAGACAGCCAATAATGAATTAAAAAAGGATATCGAGAAGAAGAATCAGGTGGATGAGATGCGGCGGGAATTCCTTTCCAACGTTTCCCACGAGCTGAAAACGCCAATCGCCCTGATTCAGGGGTACGCCGAAGGGCTGCAGGAGGGAATCAGCGACGATCCGGAGAGCAGGAACTTTTACTGCGATGTGATCGTGGACGAAGCTTCCAGGATGAATGAGATGGTTAAAAAATTGCTCACCTTAAACCAACTGGAGTTCGGAAACGATCCGGTTTCCATGGAACGCTTCGATATCACGGCCATGGTACGCAATTATCTGCAGTCCGCGAAAATTCTGGCAGACCAGCATGGAATCGACGTTCGGATGGATCAGGCGGAGCCGGTTTACGTCTGGGGAGACGAATTCAAGACGGAAGAGGTGCTGATGAACTACTTTTCCAACGCCGTCAATCACTGCGAGGGCGAGAAGGTGATCGAGGTTAAGATCGTCTGCCAGGACGGTCACGCCCGGGTATCCGTATTCAATACGGGCGTTCCGATTCCGGAGGATTCCCTGCCTCATCTGTGGGAGAAATTCTATAAGGTGGACAAGGCCAGGACGAGGGAATATGGGGGAAGCGGAGTGGGGCTCTCCATCGTAAAAGCGATCATGGAGTCCATGAATCAGAAATATGGGGTGATCAACTACGAAAACGGAGTATCCTTCTGGTTTGAGCTGGAACAGGTGGAAGAGCGAGGGGAACTTTTTGAAAAAAACAGTTGAAAAAAGCGGATTTTTAGGATACACTTGTAAAGGATTTGAAACCGTGAAATAGGATCAGGAGGAAGACACAGTATGATTTCTGCAGGTGATTTCAGAAATGGCATTACCATCGAATTTGAAGGCAACGTTTATCAGATCATCGAATTTCAGCACGTAAAGCCCGGCAAGGGAGCTGCTTTTGTTAGAACGAAGTTAAAGAATATCAAGAGCGGTGGTGTGGTCGAGAAGACCTTCCGCCCCACAGAGAAATGTCCGCAGGCCCGTATCGACAGACGGGATATGCAATATTTATATAATGACGGGGATCTGTATACATTCATGGATACCGAAACCTATGATCAGATTTCCCTCAATAAGGACGCCATCGGCGATGCGCTGAAATTCGTGAAGGAGAATGAGATCTGCAAGATCTGCTCCCACAATGGCAGCGTGTTCGCGGTAGAGCCCCCCCTGTTCGTGGAGTTGGCGATCACCGAGACGGAACCCGGATTCAAGGGAGATACCGCTACCGGCGCGAGCAAGCCCGCCACGGTTGAAACCGGCGCTCAGGTGAACGTTCCTCTGTTCGTCAACGAGGGCGATGTGATCAAGATCGATACCAGAACCGGCGAATATTTGTCCAGAGTCTGAGCGAAAAGAAAGAAAAAAGAAACGCCATGCCAGAGCGCGCGGAGGATGCGGCTTCTGTCATGGCGTTTTTTGGCTCGCGCGGGCTGCGGTCAAATGTAAAAAAAATATGAAATCCACTTTTGAGGCACAAAATAAGAAAAACGAAGAAAAACTTTAAAAATCTAAGATTTCTTTAGAAAACATAAGAAAAGTAATTGTAGATCGTGTTGCATATTGAGGAAAAGAAACATAATATACATATAGTGTTTAGCACTCGACATAAATGAGTGCTAACAACTTCACAAAAGAAAGTGAATCTTTCATAATAAGGAGGCAGTTATCATGAAGTTAGTACCCTTGGGCGACAGAGTTGTATTAAAGCAGTTGGTTGCGGAAGAGACGACCAAATCAGGTATCGTCCTGCCCGGCCAGAGCAAGGAGAAACCGCAGCAGGCGGAAGTCGTTGCGGTAGGCCCCGGCGGTGTCATCGACGGCAAGGAAGTGAAGATGGAAGTCAAGGTCGGCGATCAGGTGATCTATTCCAAGTACGCGGGCACGGAAGTGAAGCTGGACGAAGAAGAATATATCGTCGTAAAACAGTCAGATATTCTGGCGATCATTGAAGCTTAAAGAAATCGGCAAAAGGAGGCAATTCTATCATGGCAAAGGAAATCAAATATGGCGCGGAGGCGCGCGCAGCGCTGGAGACAGGCGTCAATAAACTGGCGAATACGGTGAGAGTTACCCTGGGGCCCAAAGGCCGCAACGTGGCTCTGGACAAATCTTTCGGCGCTCCGCTGATCACCAACGACGGTGTGACCATCGCCAAGGAAATCGAGCTGGACGACGCGTTTGAGAATATGGGTGCCCAGCTGGTGAAGGAAGTGGCAACCAAGACCAACGATGTGGCGGGCGACGGCACCACCACCGCTACCGTCCTGGCACAGGCGATGATCAATGCGGGAATGAGCAATCTGGCAGCAGGCGCGAACCCGATCATCCTGAGAAAAGGTATGCAGAAAGCTACCGAGTGCGCGGTGGAAGCCATCGCGAAGATGAGCCAGAAAGTGGATGGCAAGAACCACATCGCGAGAGTCGCGGCGATTTCCGCAGGCAGCGATGAAGTGGGACAGATGGTTGCGGACGCTATGGAAAAGGTTTCCAATGACGGTGTCATCACCATCGAAGAGAGCAAGACCATGAAGACCGAACTGGATCTGGTAGAAGGCATGCAGTTCGACAGAGGATATATTTCCGCCTACATGGCAACAGATATGGACAAGATGGAAGCGGTTCTGGATAATCCTTACATCCTGATTACGGATAAGAAGATTTCAAACATCCAGGAAATCCTTCCCCTGCTGGAGCAGATCGTTCAGTCCGGCGCGAAGCTTCTGATCATTGCGGAAGACGTTGAGGGCGAAGCGCTGACCACCCTGATCGTCAACAAGCTGCGCGGCACCTTCAACGTAGTGGCTGTGAAGGCTCCCGGCTATGGCGACAGAAGAAAAGCGATGCTGGAGGATATCGCGATCCTGACAGGCGGCCAGGTGATCAGCTCCGAGCTCGGCCTGGAACTGAAAGAGACCACCATGGATATGCTGGGCCGTGCGAAATCCGTGAAGGTGCAGAAAGAAAACACCATCATCGTGGACGGCGAAGGTGAAAGCGAAGCGATTCAGGCGAGAATTTCCCAGATCAAGAAACAGATCGAGGAGACCACGTCCGATTTCGATAAAGAGAAGTTGCAGGAGCGTCTGGCGAAACTGGCGGGCGGCGTAGCGGTGATCCGCGTCGGTGCGGCGACCGAGACCGAGATGAAGGAAGCGAAACTGCGCATGGAGGACGCTCTGGCAGCGACCCGCGCGGCTGTGGAAGAAGGCATCATCGCGGGCGGCGGTTCCGCTTATATCCACGCAGCGAGAGATGTGGAAGAGCTGGCGAACACGCTGGAAGGCGATGAGAAGACCGGCGCGAAGATCGTGCTGAAGGCTCTGGAAGCTCCGTTGTACTACATTGCGGCGAATGCAGGCCTGGAAGGCAGCGTTATCATCAACAAGGTGAAAGAGTCTGAAGTCGGCGTCGGCTTCGATGCCCTGAAAGAGGAATATGTGGACATGATTAAGGACGGCATTCTGGATCCCGCGAAGGTGACCAGAAGCGCGCTGCAGAACGCGACCAGCGTTGCGAGCACCCTGCTGACCACGGAATCCGTAGTCGCGAACATCAAAGAAGAAACCCCCGCTCCTGCCGGCGGCGCAGGCGGCATGGGGATGATGTAATTCAGCGTAGCGTCTTTTTTCATACGATAGGAAATGAAATTTCCTATCGTATGAAAAGGAAAAGGGGAATCGGCCATCAGATCAGATGGCCGGTTCCCTTTTTTGGGTGGTGCCCGCCGGGTAACGGACGGAACTATTTTGCGGAATCGCGTTTCGGCCCCCGCTCTGCGTTTGGCTGGCCGAACGGGTAGAGATCCCGATAGATCGCCAACTCTTTCTCATCCACCGTTCCGGAGGGGATCAGCCCGGTGCAGTCCGTAAAGGAAGCGATGCCGAGCTGGTCCTGTTCTTCTGTGATATTGTAATCTTCGTCTTTCATCCCGATCTCCTTTTCGGTTCATGCGCGAACCCTTTTCATTGACGATGAAAATGTGTTTCGCAGACAGTATGCGCAGAATCCCGGCGCATTATCCGTTATGCCATCTCCCGCTTTTCTTTTCGGGCTCTTTTTTGCCGGGAAACGCGACGTATAATTTCGGGCAAAAGGGACACACTGGAACAAAAAGGGCCGGAAGGAAGGATTCTGAGCATGGAAAAAATGAGCGGCGTGCTGGCGGAAAATATGAAGTATATCAACGGGCGGCTGGGTGTGGGAACCAATTTCGATGTGCTGTACCGGGTGATGGAAATCGGCGGAAGACAGGCCTGCTTCTATATGATAGACGGCTTCTGTAAGGACGAAGTGATGCAGAAGCTGATGCAGCACTTCATCGGGATCACGCCGGACAAGATGCCGGCGGATGCCCATACCATGAGCAAGCAGCTGGTGCCTTATGGCGAAGTGGACTTAAAGGAAAGCTGGGAAGAGATCGAATATTGCGTCATGTCCGGGGTGGTGGCGCTGTTCATCGAGGGGTACGACAGATGTATCCTGATCGATGCCAGAACCTATCCGGCCCGGGGCGTTGCGGAACCGGAGAAGGACAAGGTGCTGAGGGGATCCAAGGACGGTTTCGTGGAGACGGTGGTATTCAATACTGCCCTGATCCGCAGGAGGATCAGAAGTCCTCAGCTTCGGATGGAGATGCTGAAGGCGGGTTCCACATCCCAGACGGATATCGTCGTGTGCTATATGCAGGATCGGGTGGATCAGACGTTTCTGCAGAAGATCAAAGATCGGATCGGACAGCTGAAGGTGGATGCCCTGACGCTCAATCAGGAGAGCCTGGCGGAATGTCTTTATCAGAGGCGATGGTACAATCCCTTTCCGAAATTCAAATATACGGAACGGCCGGATACGGCCGCCGCGCAGGTTCTGGAAGGGAATATCATCATTCTGGTGGATAATTCTCCTTCCGCGATGATCACGCCCACCACCTTTTTCGATGTGATCGAGGAAGCGGACGATTATTATTTTCCACCGATTACGGGGACCTATCTGAGGCTGTCCAGAATGCTGATCGCGATCATCACCTATTTCCTGACGCCCACATTCCTTCTGTTGATGCAGAATCCCCAGTGGATTCCGGAATCTTTCGACTTCATCCTCCTTCGGGATACGGTGAACATTCCGCTGATCTGGCAGCTTTTGATCCTGGAGCTGGCCATCGATGGACTGAAGCTGGCGGCGGTGAACACGCCGAATATGCTCAGTACGCCCCTGTCCGTGATGGCGGCATTGGTTTTGGGGGAATTTTCGGTCAAGAGCGGCTGGTTCAACAGCGAAGTCATGCTGTATATGGCGTTTGTGGCGGTGGCCAACTATACGCAGAACAGTTATGAGCTGGGATATGCCCTGAAGTTCATGCGGATTATTAACCTGATTTTAACGGCGATCTTCGGCGTCTGGGGCTATGTGGCGGGAGTGCTGATCCTGATTTTGAGCATCGCGACGAACCGGACGGTGAGCAGTCAGAGCTATCTGTATCCGTTGATCCCCTTCAACGGCAAGCAGCTGGCACATCAGCTGTTTCGCACCAGACTGCCGGAGGCGAGAAAGTGAGAGGGCGATCGGGCGAAAGTTAGACAACTGCAAAAAAAGTTGACAGCTTCAAACCGGATGGTATAATCGAGATGAGAAAAAATTTCGATTAAGAGGCGAGAATATGACTTTATACGAAGGGGAAAAGGGATGCGCTTATAAAGTGCGCAATATGCGGATGGAGGAGAGCCTGATGCGCCGCCTGCAGGCGCTGGGCCTGAACGAAGGCACCAGTATCCGGGTGCTCAATCGAAAGCGGAGGGGGGCGCTGATTCTGTACGTGCGCGGTACGCGTCTGGCGGTAGGAAAACATATCAGCGCGCATATTGAAGTGGATCCGGAGGAAGACGAAAGATGAAGCAGGACAGACACATTCATGTGGCATTTGTAGGAAATCCAAATTGCGGAAAGACCACGTTGTTTAATGCAGTGACGGGGGCGAAACTGAAGGTGGCCAACTGGCCGGGCGTCACGGTGGAAAAATTCGAGGGAAATATTGAGTATGAAGGGTATCAGATCAAGCTGGTGGACACGCCCGGAATCTATTCCCTGAGCTGCTATACCATCGAGGAGCAGGTGACCAGAAAATGCGTGATGGATGACGATATAGAGGCCATCGTGAACGTGGTGGACGCTTCCAGTCTGGAGCGAAATCTATATCTGACCCTTCAGCTTCTGGAGCTGGGAAAGCCCGTGATCCTGGCCCTGAATATGATGGATATCGTCAAGGAGCGAGGCATGGAGATCGATCTGCATCGACTGCCGGAAATGTTGGGCGGAATCCCCGTGGTTCCGGTTTCGGCCGCGAAGAGGACAGGGCTGGATATCCTGTTACACGCGGTGGTGCATCATTATGAGGAAGGGCCCAAGGAGGATGTGATGAATTACGGGCCGGAGCTGGAAGATAAGATTTCCCGGCTGGAAGCGATGATGCAGGCCCGTTATCCCAGCCACGCCATGACCCGTTGGCATGCCATCAAGCTGCTGGAAAACGACGAGCAGGTGACCGGAGAACACCCCATGGAGATGGGCAGCGTGGTGGACAGAAGCTATGAGAATGAGATCATCCGGAAAAAGTATCAGTACATAGAAGAGGTGGTCGCAGAAACGCTCTTTCATAAGGAAAAGCGGGCGGCGACTACGGATCGGGTCGATCGTCTTTTGACTCACCCGGTTTGGGGTGTTCCCGTGTTTTTGTGTATCATGGCCTTGGTTTTTTTCCTCACCTTCGCGGTGGGAGACTTTTTGAAGGGCGGTTTTGAAGTGGCTTTGGGATGGGTCTCCGAAGTGGCGAGAGGGCTTCTGACAGCGGTCTCGGCTTCCGACTGGGCCATTTCCCTGGTGGTGGACGGGGTGATTGCCGGAGTGGGAGGAATCCTGACTTTTTTGCCGAATATTTTCATCCTCTTCCTGGCGCTGGGCATTCTGGAGGATTCCGGCTATATGTCCCGTGTGGCCTATGTGATGGACGGCATCATGGGGAAGGTGGGATTGTCCGGAAGAGCATTTCTGCCGATGATTTTGGGGTTCGGCTGCACGGTGCCCGCCATCATGGCGACCAGGGCGCTGGAGACAGAGCACGACAGAAGAAAAGTGATGGTGATTACTCCCTTCATGTCCTGTTCAGCCAGGCTGCCGGTGTACGTGCTCTTTTCGGAGATGTTCTTTCCCGAAAATCCCATGCTCCCGGCCTTTTCCATGTATGTGATCGGGCTCGTGATGGCCATCCTGGTGGCCCTGGCGATGAACCGGATGGAGAAGGGAAAGATCAACGATTCCCTGCTCATCGAGCTGCCGGAATATAAGCGTCCGAACCCGCGGACGACCCGGGTTTATGTTTGGAACAAGCTCAAGGACTATCTGACGAAGGCCGGGACTACTATCTTCGTGGCGTCCATCGCTATCTGGTTTGTGCTGAATTTCGGCCCTCACGGGATGGTGGCGAGGACGGCGGACAGCTTCGGCGCCATGATCGGAAGGATTCTGGTGCCCGTACTCGCTCCTGCCGGGCTGGGGATGTGGCAGATCGCAGTAGCGCTGATTTCAGGACTTTCCGCCAAGGAAGTGGTGGTTTCCAGCTTTTCCGTCCTCTTCGGCGTATCCAATGCCAATTCCGCTGCGGGAATGCAGACGATATTGGACAACATCCGGGCGGTGGATCCTTCTTTCGGAGCCCTAAACGCTTTTTGTCTGATGCTCTTCGTCCTGCTCTACATTCCCTGCGCGGCTACCATCGGAACGATCAAAAAGGAGAGCGGTTCTTTGCGCTTCACGCTGGGACTGATGGCTTTCTGGCTCGTATTCGCCTGGATCTGCAGCGTCATCGTCTTCCAGGCAGGCGCCGCGATCCTCTGATGAAGCGGGCGGCTGCAGGAGAGAAAGAGCTTGATTTCCCGATCGCTTTGTGCAAGAATAGGATAGCGGCTGAACGAAAATAGCCGATATTCTGGACAGAAGAATGGGATGGAGGAAAGGAAAAGTGACAAAGATCAGAACCCGTTTCGCGCCGAGCCCTACCGGGCGCATGCATGTGGGCAATCTGCGCACAGCGTTGTACGCATATCTGGTAGCGAAGCACGAAGGCGGCGATTTCATTTTAAGAATCGAAGATACCGATCAGGAGCGCTACGTGGAAGGCGCGGTGGACATCATCTACCGGACGCTTCAAAAGACAGGCCTTTTGCACGACGAGGGCCCGGATAAGGACGGGGGCGTAGGCCCCTATGTGCAGAGCGAACGGCAGGCGAAAGGGATTTATCTGGAATATGCCAGGAAGCTGATCGAGAAGGGAGAGGCCTATTACTGTTTTTGCGATAAGGAACGGTTGGCGACCCTGACGAGGGAAGTGGCGGGCAAAGAGATCAACGTCTATGACAAGCACTGCCTCCATCTCTCAAAAGAGGAGATCGAGGAGAAGCTGGCGGCAGGGATTCCTTATGTGATCCGTCAGAACAACCCCACCGAGGGGACGACTACCTTCCACGATGAGATTTACGGAGATATCACGGTGGACAACGCGGAGCTGGATGACATGATCCTGATCAAGTCGGACGGCTATCCCACTTACAATTTTGCCAACGTGGTGGACGACCATCTGATGGGAATCACCCATGTGGTGAGAGGAAATGAATATCTGTCCTCTTCGCCCAAATACAACAGGCTCTATAGCGCTTTCGGCTGGCAGGTGCCGGTGTATATCCACTGTCCTCTGATCACTGACGAAGAGCATCATAAACTCTCCAAACGCTGCGGCCATTCTTCCTATGAGGATCTGGTGGAGCAGGGATTTCTGACGGAAGCCATCGTCAATTTCGTGGCTCTTCTCGGATGGAGCCCGGAAGGGGACAACGAGATCTTCTCCCTGCAGGAGCTGGTGAAGGAATTCGACTATCGCAGGATGTCCAAGTCTCCGGCGGTGTTCGACTATACCAAGCTGAAATGGATGAACGGCGAATACTTAAAATCCATGGACTTTGAACGTTTCTATGAAATGGCGGAGCCCTATTTGAAGCAGGCGTTGACGAAGGGGCAGGATTTAAGGAAGATTGCTGAAATGGTCAAGACCAGGATCGAGGTCTTTCCGGATATCGCGGAGATGGTGGACTTCTTCGAAGAACTGCCGGAATACGACCCTTCCGTGTACGCGCACAAGAAGATGAAGACCACTCCTCAGAGTTCTCTGGAAGTGCTGCAGGAACTCGTACCGCTTCTGGAAGAGCAGGAAGACTACAGCAACGACGCCCTCTACAGACTGCTTTTATCCTATGTGGAAAAGAAGGGCTGTAAAAACGGATATGTCCTTTGGCCCGTGCGCATCGCGGTGTCCGGCAAACAGATGACTCCCGCCGGCGCGACGGAGATCATGGAGATACTCGGGAAAGAGGAATCCTTAAAGCGGATCCGAAAGGGGATCGAGCTTTTGAAAAACGCCTGAGGGCAACAGGAAAGGAACTCCCGCATTGCAGGGAAATAGAGAACAGAACGAAGCGATCGCCTGGAACAGGGGGCCGGCCATGATACTGGCCGGGCCCGGTTCCGGCAAGACCTTTACCACGGTGGAGCGGGTACGGAATCTGATCGAGGTTCATCGCGCGGATCCCGCCGCTATCCTCGTGATCACCTTTACAAGAGCGGCGGCTCGGCAGATGAGGGACCGCTTTCTCGCCAGGATGGACGAAAAGTTTTATCCGGTCGTATTCGGCACATTTCATGCCGTCTTTTTTCAAATCCTACGGATATCCTGTCATTATGATTCCAACAGCATTTTAACGGAAAAAGAGAAGAGAGAGTTTTTGCGCATCGCACTGCGGGAAAGAAGGGGAGAGGATTCTTTCGATCCGGCCTTTGAAGAGGGGCTCCTTTCAGAAATAAGCAGAACGAAAAATATGGGCGAATCGCTCGCCCGGGTTCGCAGCAGCTATGTGGAACCCGCGGAATTTCAGAGGATTTTCACGGATTTTTGTCATGAGGTTAAGGAGGCGGGGCGGCTGGATCTGGACGATTTTGCGCCCGCTGTAAAGCGGCTGCTTCAAACGAAACCGGACGTTTTGAAGGAGTGGAGAGAACGATTTGCCTACATTCTGGTGGATGAGTTCCAGGATATCAACGCAGAACAATATGAGGTGGTGAAGCTTTTGGCGGGAAAGGAGGCCAATCTCTTCGTCGTGGGGGACGACGATCAGGCTATCTATGGGTTTCGGGGATCCGATCCATCCATTATGCAGCAGTTCGGGAAGGACTATCCCCAGGCCGCATGCATCCGGCTGAACGTAAATTACCGCAGCAGTCCGGGAATCGTGAAAACCGCGGGACGGCTTATCGGAGAAAATCGGAACCGTTTTCCGAAGCGGATTGAGTCAGGAAAGCGGGTAACTGCAGAAAAACGGTTTCTGCGGAGGGACGATTCCTCTTTTGAACCGCTCGCCCGGGACGGATCGGTCTGGGTTGGCACGTTTGAGGACGAAAGGGAGGAAGCCTTGCGGATCGCGGAGATGATCGGTATGCTGCAGGGCGTAAAGGAGAAATGGTCCGCCGCAGCCATTTTCAGAACCGCCTCCGACGCGTTGGCGCTGGCGGAAGCGCTGGAAGCCAAAAAGATTCCCTTTTTTATGCGCCAGCGGATTGAGAATCCCTATGCCCATCCGGTCTGTCAGGATTTGCTGGCCTATCTGCGATTCGCCAAGCAGGAGAGGACGAGGAGGGATTTTTTGAGGATCATGAACCGGCCCTGCCGCTATATTTCCAGAAAGATGCTGGCAGAACATCAGGTTTCCTTCCCCGCGCTATTGTCCGCCTATCGGAACAATCCGCCCATGTGCGGAAACATCCGGAAACTGCAGGACGACATCGGAAGGGTAGCGGGGATGGATTTGTACGCCGCCGTTTGCTACATCCGCCGGGGAATGGGATACGATGGCTGGCTGCGGGAGAAGGACGGAGGAAAACGCGAAGGAGAATTTCGGAAAATGGCGGATTTCTTTCAGCGGTCGGCGCGGGAATTCCAGACGCTGGAACAGTTGCAGGAGCATATAGTGGAATGCGGGCGCAGTCTGGAGGAGGCGCAAAAAAAGGGAAGATCCGGCATGCGGGAGGGAATGGTGGAACTTATGACCATGCACGGCGCCAAAGGGCTGGAATACGATGTGGTATTTCTGCCCGGCTGCAACGAGGGAAGGGTTCCCCATAAAAAGAGCGCTGCAGGCAGCCGGCTGGAGGAAGAACGCCGGATATTTTATGTGGGGATGACGCGCGCGAAAGAACAGCTGTTTATGAGCTGGCACAAAAAGTGCGGGGAGGAAGCGGTATTCCCGTCCAGGTTTCTCCTGGAATGCGGCTTCCATGAACCTTACCGGAAACCGGAATGATCCGGACGAAAAGGATCTTATCGAAAAAACCGGCGCATCAAAGCGCCGGTTCGTCGTCTGCATCGATGAGTTCATCGAACTCGCAACTGTCCAGATATTCGTCGAAGGCCTCTTCTACCTTCTCGTATTCCGCATCGTCGTCGATGTAATCCAGGGTAGGCTCCTCGTTGGGATCATCCGGATTTTCGGAATAGCGGTAGAACCAGACTTCGCCGTCCTCGTTCTGCCCGTTTTCATCCAGCGGCATGAGGACGATATAATCCCGCCCTTCCACTTCCAGAATGGTGATGATAGCACAGGTGACGATGGAACCGTCATCGAGTTCCAATTCCACGGTCATCTCTTCTTCCGCTTCATCATATTGCTTGCCCATAGTGAATCTTCCTTTCTTTTCGTCTTAAAAGTTTGTGAAGGCTGAACGTCGTGCTCTTTTCTATAATACAGGAAGTTGCGGTAGCATGCAATCCCTCTTTATGCTATAATATAAATATTCTTTATGATCGGCGAAGACCGGGGAGAGAATAGGAAGGCGGTTCGATGAAACAGAAGATTACCGTGTCGGAGGGAAAGCCATATCCATTGGGAATGACGGTGACGCAGCGGGGGGAGATCAACCTGGCGGCGGCGCTTCACGGCAAGGAGGATTGCGGCGTTATTTTATATCCCAGAAAGGGAGGGAGCAGAATCCGTCTGCCGTTCCATTCCGGAAACAGGGTTGGAAACGTCCGCTGCATGAAGATCTGCGGGCTGCAGGCGCAGGATTATGATTATAATTTTTATGTCGGCGATGAGATCGTTACGGATCCTTATGCCAGACAGATTTTGGGAAACGAGCGCTGGGGGAGGCGTGTGAATCCGCAGCTGCGGGGAAGGGAGGACTTCACAGCCTTTGACTGGGGAGGGGATGTTCCGCCCATGACGCCGCTGCATGACAGCATTCTATATCTGGTGCATGTCCGGGGATTCACCAGGCATCCTTCTTCCGGCGTGAACAACAGGGGTACGTTTGCCGGGATCGTGGAAAAAATTCCCTATCTGCGTTCTCTGGGCATCACGGCGCTCGAACTGATGCCGGCCTATGAGTTCGTGGAGCTGGAGCGACGGAAGGAAACGAGGCCGTCCGACAGACCGGAACCCATGGATCGCCTTACAGACGATTCGCCCAAAGAACGGCCCAGGATCAATTACTGGGGATATAAGGAAGGGTACTATTTCGCGCCCAAGGCATCTTACAGCAGCTCGGATGAGCCTGCGACGGAGTTCAAAGGCATGGTGAAGAGCCTGCATGAGAACGGCATCGAAGTGATCATGCAGTTCTATTTTCCAAAAGAGGTGAAGAGCGGATTCATTCTGGAAGTGCTCCGGTACTGGGTTTATGAGTACCACATCGACGGGATCCATCTTCTGGGGGAACAGATCCCCACAGCCCTTCTGGCGTCGGATCCCATGCTGGCCAACACGAAGCTTTTCTATTACCGGTTTCCCTGTGAGGAAATTTACGGTTCCCGGGAAATCCCGGACTATCGTAATCTGGCCTGTTATCGGGAGGATTTCCTGTACGATATGAGGCGGTTTTTGAAGGGCGATGAGGATATGTTGGGCAGGGTATTGTTCCATTTGAAAGAGAATCCTGCCCAGACCGGCGTGGTCAACTTCATCGCCGGGTATGAGGGATTTTCGCTGGCTGATATGGTTTCCTATGAACGTCGGCATAACGAGGCCAACGGGGAGGACAACCGGGATGGAAGGGATTACGATGCCAGCTGGAACTGCGGCGCGGAGGGAAGAACCAGGCGCCGGTGGATCTGTGATCTGCGCAGAAAGCAGATGCGCAATGCGATCGCGCTGCTGTTTTTCGCCCAGGGAACGCCGATGCTCGTTTCCGGGGACGAATTCGGACAGAGCAGGGAAGGGAACAATAACCCCTATTGCCAGGACAATGCCATCAGTTGGCTCAACTGGGATCTGACGGAAAAGAACGGCGCTTTTCTGGATTTCGTCAGGGCGGCCATTCGGCTGCGCAAAGAACATCCCATCCTGCACAGGCCGGAAGAGATGACCATGCTGGACTATATCGCCTGCGGGTATCCGGATCTTTCCTATCACGGCAGGGAGGCCTGGAGGCTATCCGTTGAGCGGACCAGCAGGGAGGCCGGGCTGTTGTATTGCGGCAATTATGCGAAGATCGATAAAACGCGGGACGACGACTTTTTCTATATCGCGTATAACATGCACTGGGAGGAAAAGGAGCTGGCCCTTCCCGCGCTTCCCGCCGGAATGCATTGGGAAAAGGTGATGGACACCCAGGACGGAAGTGTTGTCGGCGACGGGCGTGTAGTGGAGAAATCGATCCGTATTCCGGGGCGCAGCATCCGGGTTATAAAGAGCTTCGGAAAACCTGTGAAGGAAGGAAAGAGAGTTGAAGGCGCTACGGCATTTTAAGACGATCACGCATCATAAATTTCTCGTCCTGAAAGGGTGTTTCGCGGTGGGGCTTTATCGGCAGGGAATCTGCCATGACCTCTCCAAGTATTCCTGGACCGAATTCAGGGTGGGGGCGAAGTACTATCAGGGAAACAGGAGCCCCAATAACGCGGAGCGGGAGGATATCGGCTATTCTACTGCATGGCTGCATCATAAGGGCCGCAACAAACATCACTACGAATATTGGATCGACTACAGCATCAAAGATGTTCCGGGAGGGATGGCGCCGGCGCCCATGCCGAAAAAGTATGTGGCGGAAATGCTCATGGATCGAATCGCGGCGTCCAAGACTTATCGGGGAGCGGCCTATACGGATCAGGATCCTCTGAATTACTACCTGAGCGCCAAAGAACCGCCCATGATCCATCCGGAGACGAAAGCGCTTCTGGAAACGCTTTTGCAAATGCTGGCCCGGGACGGGGAGAAGAAGACTTTCGCCTACGTCCGGCGGGAAGTATTGTGCAAGAAGAGGGGAAATGTCCATTGACACAGAATATTTTATATGCTACCATTCTTTGTGTGTAAGGGAGTAATCGCCGCACCGTGCGGAATGAAGTCAACACACGGAAAAGATTCCTGGCTTTGTTTGAAATGATGAGACTTATCCACCGCAAGGGGGATAGGTCTTTTTTTCTACATGGAAATCTTTTTCGGAATAGCTTGTTTTGCAGGTGGGAAAACTCCGGATACAGTGCAATTCATTTCTTTAAGAAAGGAAGTCGAAAGAGGAAGATGAAAGAATATTTAAGATCCGCACAAGAGGTCTTAAAGGAACAGCAGAGCGGCCCGGATGGGCTGCGGCCGGATCAGGTGGAGAAGCGCCGTGAAGAGTTCGGCCCCAACAAGCTGGCGGAAGGAAAACAGGCATCTTTGCTTCAGCGCTTTCTGGAGCAGCTGGCGGATCCCATGATCCTCGTGCTGTTGGCAGCAGCGCTGATTTCGGGCGTTACGGCGGCTTATGCGGGAGAATCTTTCGCGGACGTCATCATTATCCTGGCGGTTGTGGTGATCAATGCGGTTCTGGGCGTGGTACAGGAGAGCAAGGCGGAGAAGGCCATCGCGGCTCTTCAGGAGATCGCTGCGGCTACGTCCCGCGTCATTCGTGACGGGCATCAGATGACGATTAAAAGCGAAGAACTCGTTCCGGGCGACCTGGTCATCCTGGAAGCCGGCGACGCGGTGCCTGCGGATGCGAGAATCATCGAGTGCGCGAGTATGAAAGTGGAAGAGGCGGCGCTGACCGGGGAATCCGTTCCCGTGGATAAAACCGTTTCTGCCCTGCAGGCTCAGGACGGAGCCGTGCCTTTGGGCGACCGCAAGAACATGGTCTATATGGGAAGTACGGTAGTATACGGCAGGGGCCGCGCCGTGGTGACGGAGACCGGGATGAAGACGGAGATGGGCAAGATCGCGGAAGCACTCACCCAGGCCCAGAAAGAGGATACGCCCCTGCAGAAAAAGCTCAATCAGCTCAGCAAAATTTTAAGCGCCCTGGTTTTGGGGATCTGTGCATTTATTTTTGCGCTGGATCTGGTTCGGGCTTATCCTGACATCACGGGACAGGGGATGCTGGATACCTTTATGGTAGCGGTGAGCCTGGCTGTAGCGGCGATTCCGGAAGGGCTTGCAGCGGTGGTGACCATCGTTCTTTCCATCGGCGTGACCAATATGTCCAGGCGCAATGCTGTGATCCGCAAGCTGACTGCAGTGGAAACGCTGGGCTGCGCTCAGGTCATCTGCTCGGATAAGACGGGCACGCTGACGCAGAACAGGATGACTGTGGTGGAACACAGGTGTTTCCCGGAAGCTGAGGAAGGCTCCGGGGAAGCGGAGAAACTGCTGGCCGGCGCCATGGCGCTGTGCAGCGATGCGAATCTCGATGAGAACAACAAAGCGGTGGGCGAGCCCACGGAGTGCGCGTTGGTGGATTATGCGTTCCGGCTGCAGCTGCCCAAGGCCGATTTGGAGAAGAAAACCCCCAGAGTGGGAGAAGCTCCTTTCGACTCCATGAGAAAGATGATGTCCACGCTGCACCAGGAAGAAAACCGGATCGTGCAGTATACCAAGGGCGCTCCGGACGAAGTGCTCAAAAAGTGTAGCAAAGTGTGGATCAGAGGAAAAGCAGAACCTCTTGCAGAGGCGTATAAGGAACAGATCCTGTCCTGGAACCAGGAAATGGCGGATCGGGCGCTGCGCGTGTTGGCGGCTGCGTTTAAATCCTATGATCGGATGCCCGAATCCCAGGAAGCGTCGGATCTGGAAAACGATCTGTGCTTTATTGGACTGACCGGGATGATCGATCCCGTCCGCCCTGAAGTAAAAGATGCTATCGTGGAATGTCAGGAAGCGGGGATCCGCCCGGTGATGATCACCGGCGATCACAGGGACACAGCTGCGGCCATCGCCATGGAGCTCGGGATTATCAACAGCAAGGACGAGGCTATGACAGGCGCAGGCCTGGACAAGATGAGCGATGAAGAGCTGGAGCAGAATATCGAGAAATATTCCGTTTATGCCAGAGTGCAGCCCGAACATAAGGTGAGGATCGTCAACGCCTGGAAGAAGAAGGGCAAAGTGACTGCCATGACGGGAGACGGCGTTAACGACGCGCCTTCCATCAAAAATGCGGACATCGGTGTAGGCATGGGAATCACCGGTACGGACGTGACGAAGAACGTGGCGGATATGGTGCTGGCGGACGATAATTTCGCTACCATCGTTTCCGCAGTCGAGGAAGGCAGGCGGATTTATGACAACATCCGCAAGTCCATCCAGTTCCTGCTGGCTTCGAACCTGTCCGAAGTGCTGTCGATTTTCGTGGCTACGATTTTGAGCTTTACGATCCTGCAGCCGGTACATCTTCTGTGGATCAACCTGATCACCGACTGCTTCCCCGCGCTGGCGCTGGGCATGGAAGAGGCGGAAAAGGATATTATGAAGAGGAAGCCCAGGAGCGCTACGGAAGGCATTTTCGCCGGAGGAGTAGGCATCAATATTTTCATCCAGGGCGTGGCGGTGACTGTGATCACTCTGTCCTCCTATTTTATCGGCCATTATATTGAATCCGGCGTTTGGGAAATCACCGACAGTGCCGACGGAATGACGATGGCGTTCCTGACGCTGTCCATGACGGAAATTTTCCACTCCTTCAATATGCGTTCTTTGAAGAAGTCTATTTTCCACATGAAAGGGCACAACAAGTGGCTGTGGCTGGCAATGCTGGCTTCTCTGCTGGCGACGACGGCAGTTATCTATATCCCGTTCCTGTCCAATGCGTTCGGGTTCGAGCACATCAGCCTGCTGGAGTATGCGGTGGCGATCGTGCTGGCATTCCTCATTATCCCGTTCGTGGAGCTGACCAAATGGATTCAGAGGAAACTGGATCGGTAACGGTTTTTCGGGAGGCGCATATGATAGCAGTATAAAGTGAGGAGATGAAAGATGCCATGAATTGTCTCTATTTACTCGTGCTGTTATGCTGCTGTAATTGGGGAAAGGGAAGGGGAAGCGGATGCTGTGGTACAGACAATCCGTATTCTTCCGACGGCTGTATGCGATCCGTTCAGGAAGGTTCCTGCGGTTGCGGCAGAGATTCTCAAAATTATGGGGAAACCCGGCAGGGCTGTTGCCCGGATACGGTACCGGAAATGAACCAGCCAGCGGTTTCGCCCTATCCGATCTATCCGGATCATTGCGGCTGCAACAATCGATAGGATTCGGCGAAGACAAGAATCTGAAAATTTTCAGGCGGAGGCTGACGCGTTTTGAAGCGCGTCAGCTTTTTTCTCTTGAAATATGTGGAATTAGTTGTTATAATTTGCTATATTTGTTGTATATTATAGCAATTAGTTGTTTCTGTATGGAAAAGAGAGGAAGGTTCGGAATGTTCGCAAAGGAGAGGCAGGATCGGATTCTACAGCTTCTGAATGAAAAAGGAGCGGTGAAAATCAGCGAGTTAACGGGGATATTCTCGGTATCGGTGGAGACCATTCGCAGGGATTTGATGGAATTGGAGCACAGAAATTGTCTGAGCCGCGTACACGGCGGAGCGCTGAGAATTCCGCGCAGCGGAGAGTATCCGGTCAGAAGCGAGCGGGCGGGAAAAAACCGGGAGAGAAAGGAGGAGCTGGCCGGTTATGCGGCGCGGCTGATCCGGGAAAACGATATTATTATGGTGGATTGCGGCAGTACCGCGACGGAGTTCTCCAGGATGCTGGCAGACCGCTTCGAAAAGCTGACGGTGATCACGAATTCGCTGGATGTCTTTGAAATGCTTCGGACGAAAGAAAAGTACGAACTCTATTTGAGTTCCGGTTTTTTTATGAACAGGGAAAATGCCTTTTACGGACCCTGGGCACTGGAATTTTTGGAGCGCTTCCATGCGGGGACGGCGTTTCTGTTCCCGTCGGCGGTTTCGTTGCAGTATGGCATCATGGATTATGACAGGGAACTTTTTGCCGTGCAGAAGAAAATGATGGAGCTCTCCGACCGTGTGATCTTCCTGGCGGACAGCGAAAAGTTCGAAAAGAGCGGATTTTTGAAACTGGCGGACGCGAAAGAAGGCTGTATGGTGGTGACCGATTCCGGGCTGAAAGATGAGATTTATGGGCTATATCGGGAAAATCAGATCGAAATTATCAGAGGAGAATAAGGGTGAGCACGGACTGTAAAAAGGAAACTCACGACAAGTGGGGCGGGCTGCTGATCGCGCTGTGCGCCGTGTGCTATTTTGTGAGTTATATCAGTCGGATCAATTACGGCGCGGTGATTCTGGAGATCGAGAGGAGCGAGGACATCAGCAAGGTGGCTGCATCCATGGCGGTTACCGGAAGCTTTATCACCTACGGCTTCGGACAGCTGATCAGCGGGTGGATGGGGGATCGGATGAAACCGGAGCGTCTGATCTTCGCCGGACTGTTGATTTCCGCTCTGATGAACGCGTTGGTACCTTCCTTCCCGCGGCCTTCGCTGATCCTGATCTTCTGGTGCATCAATGGATTTGCACAGGCGTTGATGTGGCCGCCCATGGTGAAAATCCTGTCGGCCTTTCTGGATGAGGAGGGCTATAAAAAAGGATGCGTCAGAGTGACATGGGGATCTTCCGCAGGCACCATCGCAGTCTATCTGATGGCCCCTGTCTGCATCATGTGGAAGGGATGGAAAAGCCTCTTTTTCCTGTGCGCGGGTATCGCCCTGATATTCGCTTTCCTTTGGATGAGATGGATCTTTGCGGTGGAAATGAAATTAGGCCGTGGGGAAAAGCCGAACGCTCCGGCGGCGGAAAAACGGGAAAAAAGCGCCCAAAGAAAGGAAAAGGCTGGAGGAAACCGGTTTTCTGCGCAATGGCCGATGCTGGCGCTCATCATGGCCGCGATCGTCATGCAGGGGATCCTGCGGGATGGGATCACTACCTGGATGCCCAGCTATGTTTCGGATACTTTTCACCTCGACAGTTCGATCTCCATACTGACAGGGGTGGTTTTGCCTGTATTTTCGATCATTTGTCTGGAACTGGTTTCTGTGTTGAACAGGAAGATGATCCAAAACGAATTGATCTGTGCGGCAACCGTGTTTTTTGCCGGATTCTGCGGCGCGCTTCTGCTGGCTTTTCTCCCTTCTTTTGGAGTCGGTTTATCGATATCGCTGGCGGCGCTCGTAACCGGATGTATGTACGGGGTGAATGTAATTCTGGTGAGCATGATTCCGCCCTATTTCAAAAATAGCGGAAATGTGAGCGCTGTGTCGGGCCTGCTAAACGCCTGCACGTATGTGGGAAGCGCTCTGTCCAGCTATGGGATCGCTCTGGTCGCGCAGGGGCGCGGATGGGGGGCGGTTCTGTGGCTGTGGGCAGCCGCAGCGCTTGCCGGAACAGCGCTTAGTCTGGGCTGCAGAAAGCGCTGGTGGAGATTCAGGAGAAGTTGCTGAGCATCCGGGAACAATGCAGCGCTTTGCTTCGACCGGAGAAACGGACTGCCTCCGCCGCCTTGACGAAACCATCCCGCGATGGTACACTGAAAAACAGGACAAAAGACGGAGGTAGAGCAACATGATTGGAGATCAAAAAGTCCTTTTCAGCGGAATGCAGGCGACGGGGAATCTGACGCTTGGAAATTATCTCGGAGCGCTGAAAAACTGGGTGAATATCGCGGAGGAATATCTGACTTTTTTTTCGGTTGTGGATCTGCATTCCATCACCGTGCGTCAGGATCCGGCACAATTGCGGACGCGGGCGAGGATGCTGCTGACGTTATATATCGCGGCGGGGCTGGATCCGGAAAAAAACTGCATTTATTATCAGTCCCATGTTTCGGGACATGCGGAGCTGGCCTGGATTCTGGATTGCTTTACTTATATGGGGGAGCTGAGCCGGATGACTCAGTTTAAGGACAAGGCGGCAAAGCATGCGGACAATATCAACGCCGGACTGTTCACCTATCCGGTGCTGATGGCAGCGGATATCCTGTTGTATCAGGCGGATGTAGTACCGGTGGGCAAGGATCAGCTGCAGCATCTGGAAATCACCAGGGATATCGCACAGCGATTTAACGCGATTTACGGAGATGTGTTCACCATTCCGGAAGCTTATATGGGCAAGGCGGGCGCCAAGATCATGAGCCTGCAGGATCCCTCTAAAAAGATGAGCAAATCCGACGAAAACCCCAACGCCAGCATTTACCTGATGGATGATGCGGATACGATTATGCGGAAATTCAAACGGGCGGTCACGGATTCGGAAGCGCAGATTCTGTATCGGGAGGAACAGCCGGGAATCAAAAACCTGATCGATATTTATTGCGCCTGCATGGACAAAACCCCTCAGGAAACGGTGAGAGAATTCGAAGGCAGGGGATATGGAGAGTTCAAGGAGGCGGTGGGGGAAGCCGTTGTAGGCATCTTAAAACCGCTGCAGGATGAGTTCGCGCGGCTGTCTAAGGACAAGGCATATTTGGACAGCGTGATTAAGGCGAACGATGAAAAGGCGGAATATTATGCCCTTAAAACGCTCAGAAAGGTGCAAAGAAAAGTCGGTTTTCCCGACCGAATCCGCTGAGAATACGACCGGGCGCACACCCCCCACGGGAAAAATTCTGCCGGAACGATGGCAGTCGGTGAGGAGTGTGCGTTTTCTCGCACACTTTTTGGATGACAGGAAGGAATGAGGAGATATGGATTCTCTGGTGAGCATTATCGTGCCCGTATACAATGCTCAAAAATATTTGAAACGCTGTGTGGACAGCATTTTGCAGCAGGATTATCCCCATTTCGAGCTGATCCTGGTAGACGACGGGAGCGAGGATGATTCGGGGCGCATCTGCGATGCCTATGCCGTTCAGGACGGCCGAATCAGGGTTTTCCATCAGGAAAATGCAGGGGTATCCGCAGCGAGAAACCGGGCGCTGGATATGGCGGAGGGAGAGTATGTCCAGTTTTTGGACAGCGATGACTGGATCGCGCCGGAAGCCACCAGACTGCTGGTGGGATCTCTGGAACGCTATGGATGCGATATGGTGATTTCCGATTTTTATCGCGTATCCGGGGAACGTCTTGCCCAGAAGGGGGATATCGAAGAGGAGAAGGTACTTTCCCGGCAGGAGTTCGCGGCCTGCATGATCGAAAATCCGGCGGATTTCTACTACGGGGTGCTTTGGAATAAGCTGTATCGGCGCAGGATCATCGAAGAACATAAAATACGCATGGACACGGACATCAGCTGGTGTGAGGATTTTTTGTTCAACCTGGAGTATATCCGACATGCGTCTTCTTTTTATGCGCTGAAAGTGCCGATTTACTATTATCTGAAGCGCAGGGGGAGCCTTGTGACTCAGGGGATGAGCATCAGCAACACGGTGCGAATGAAGATCAACATTTTCGAATATTACAACGAGTTTTATAAGGACGTATATGACCAGGAAGACTATGCGGATATTCGTTTTCAGGTATACAGCTTTTTCTTCGCGGCGGCAAAGGACGGGGGAGTGCCATGGGCCCTTTTGCCGGGAAGCAAGAAGTTGGGAGAGGAACGAAAGAAGATCTGCAGGGAGGAGATCGAGGGGGAGGGGGCAGCGATCCGGCAGCACCGCATGCACCGTCTGTTCGAATATCAGCTGGAGCTGGCAGCCAAGAAAAACGGATTGTCGTCGGACGATGCCCTCATTCTCTGCGCCCTGGAGGAGTGCGGCCCGCTGACCGGCACGAGAAGGCTGGCACAGGTGACGGAAATCCCCCAGCGACGTCTGTTTATGAGTTTGCAGCGGCTGGAGCATAAAAAGCTGATCGAGGAAAAAAAACGGATCGACGAGACCGGGGAAAAAACGCCTGCCAAAGAGGGGGAGAAAAAGGAAAAGGGGAAGAGCAAAGTTTCCGCATTTTCCCTCCGGCCCGAGGCGACGAAAGTCTGTCAGGATTTCCGTCACCTGAACGAAGATCTGGAAAAGATCTGCTTCGCCGGTTTTACGGAGGAGGAAAAGGGGCAGTACGGGGAGCTGCAGCGAAAATTCGATGAGAACCTGGTTCGGTTTATGGTGAGGGAAATTCCGGAAGCCGCACCCGGACAGGGCGAGGAAGGAGAAGTTTGAATGGAACGACTGATTTACTTCGCGGCGGGAAATCCGGAAAAGAAAGAGAGGCTGTCCGCGCTTGCAGCAGGCCTGAATTTGCGGCTGATGGAAGTTTCCCCTCTCCTGACCGGACAGACAATCGGCTTTCTTTCCGGAATCGATGGGTTCGAAGAACGGCCCTTAAAACCGCTTGAAACGCCGCCCGTTTTGCGGGAAGAAGCGCTGATTTTCAGCGGCCTCACCCGGGAGAGGCTGGATGAAGTGCTCAGGGCGCTGCGGGAAGGAGGAATTTACATTTCCCTCAAAGCGATTGTGACGCCCCATAATGTGAACTGGACGCTGGCACAGCTGTGCAGGGAACTGGAAGAGGAGCGCAGTCAGATGCAGCGGATGCAGGAAGAAAGGAAATAGGCGTGATATCTCTGCTTCGCCGCCGCGCATAATATCCATAATCCGTGCGGCGGCGAGGCGATGAAGGCGGTCGTCAGCTCTCCATCAGATCCCGACCGTCCAGATATACCGCTTTCACCCGGCTCTCCACCTCCAAAAAGGAGCCGTCCATCAGAACCAGATCCGCGTCCTTACCGGGTTCGATGGAACCGACTCTGTCCTCGATTCCCAGATGCCGGGCAGGATTTAAGGTGATCGCCAGCAGAGCGTCTTCCTCGGACATTCCGGCTTTATGGGCGAAGGAAGCGCACAGGGGAAGATAGTGCAGAGGGATCACGGGAGCGTCGGTGATGATGGAGACGCGACAGCCCGCCTCAGCCAGAATGCCGGGCGTGATCCAGCTCTTATTTTTGAGCTCGAACTTGGATGCGTGGGTGAGGGTAGGCCCTACCGCCAGAGGAAGATTCTCCTTTGACAGTTCATCGGCAACGAGATGGCCTTCCGTCACGTGTTCCAGGGTGAGATCCAGACCGAATTCCTTCGCGATCCGGATAGCAGTAAAGAAGTCGTTAGCCTGATGCGCGTGGGCCTTTAGCGGGATCCGATGTTCCAGGACGGGGAGAAGGGCCTCGCATTTTGCATCGAAAGCCGGGGCTTTAAGCGGATCGGAGCCGGCGGCTTCTTTTTTTTGCCGATATTGAAGCGCTTTGGAAATGGCTTCGCGGATCAGGGCAGCGTTCGTCATCCGGCTGCTGATTCCATGATCCCGGTAGCACCGCTTCGGGTTTTCTCCGAAGGCGCATTTCATGGCCACGGGGGATTTGACCAGCATCTCGTCCACTCGCTTTCCTGCGGTTTTGATGGCTGCGAAAGTCCCGCCGATGGCGTTGGAGCTTCCGGGGCCCGTGGCGATGCAGGTCACTCCGGCCAGCGCCGCTTCCCTGAGGGCGGGGTCGAAGGGATTGATTCCGTCTTCCGCCCGCAGCTGCGGAGTGACGGGATCGTTATACTCGTTGTAATCCTGTCCCTCGTACCCTACGGCTGTGCCGTCCAGGCCGACATGACAGTGGGCTTCCACGAAGCCGGGATAGATGTGGAGGCCGGAGGCGTCTCTCACCGTACAGTCCGCATCCGGATGAAGCCCGGAGCCGATCTCCAGAATTTTACCGCCGTCGATGAGGATATCCCCTACCAGGGTTCGTACCCGGGGATCCGCGTTGGTGGCGGTATGAATTGTCGCATTTTTGATACAGAGCATGTCTTTTTCCTCCTTATTTTCCCACTTTACTATGGAATAAAAAAGAAGTCAAACTGCTGTTTTGTTTTTATGGATTTTAGCGCGGGAACTTGATATAATGGAAGAGTCGGTACAATACAAGATCAGACAGCAGGAGGGTTACGAATGGAAAAATGGAACCGATTTGTGCATTTGCCGGTGCTTCCGTTGGGCGACGACGGACGAAGGGCAACGGGATGCGCAGACCATGTCGCCTTGTCGAGAAAAGCGGCGGCGCAGGGCATGGTGCTTTTGAAAAATGAGGCGGAAACGCTTCCCCTGCCGGCGGGGAAAACGGTCGCGCTCTTCGGAAAGGCTTCGGCGGATTATGTCAAAGGCGGCGGAGGAAGCGGAGACGTGACAGTAGCGTGGGTGAAGAACCTGATCGATGGGATGGAAGAGAAGGAAGCCCAGGGGAAGATCAGCCTGTTCGCCCCGCTGAACGAATTTTACAGAGACTACATAAAGGAGCAGTACGGCGCCGGTATCCTTCCGGGACAGACCAGTGAGCCTGAAGTGCCGGAGGAGCTTCTGCGCGGGGCGAGAGCGTTTACGGATACCGCTGTGTTCTCCATCTGCCGCTTTTCAGGGGAAGACTGGGATCGATCGGACAGCGATTTTTATCTGACGAAGGAGGAGGAGACGCTGGCGAAACGGTTGGAGGAAGCGTTTCCCTGCGTGATCGCGGTTTTGAACGTAGGCGGTATGGTGGATACTTCCTGGTTTAAGGAACGACCGGGCATCCGGGCTGCGCTTCTGGCGTGGCAGGGAGGTATGGCCGGCGGCCCTGCGGAAGCGGATGTTCTCTGCGGGGATGAGAATCCTTCGGGGAAGCTGGCCGACACCTTCGCATCCTGTTTCGAGGACTATCCGTCCAGCAGGGGATTTCATGAATCGGACGATTATGTGGCTTATGAAGAGGACATTTATGTAGGATACCGGTATTTCGAAACCGTTCCGGGCGCCGCTTCCAAAGTCAACTATTGCTTCGGCTATGGCCTGTCCTATACGGAATTCGAGATCCGGTTCCTGCAGGCGCAACAGAAGGGGGAGGATCTTTTCTTCGATGTCTGCGTGACCAATGTGGGCAGGAGGGCCGGGAAGGAAACGGTCATGCTGTACGTGTCGGCCCCTCAGGGCAGGCTGGGAAGGCCGGCCAGGGAGCTGAAGGCCTTCGCGAAGACCCGAACACTTCAGGCCGGGGAGATGCAGAGACTGCGGCTGACCGTCAGCAGATCTTCCCTGTCGGCCTATGACGACGAGGGCAAAGTCTGTGAATCCGCCTGGGTGCTGGAAGAGGGCGGCTATCGCTTCTACCTGGGAAACGCGGTTCGGGACGCGAAAGACACAGGCTTCGTTTTAGAAGTGGAAAAGCCGGAAATCGTACAGCGACTGACCCGGCGCTGCGCGCCCTGTATGCTCAGGGAACGGATGCGGCCGGACGGATCGATGGAGGCGATGGCTTCCTATACCGGAAATCAGGAAAAGATCGCCTGGGACGAAGAAATGGTGAAGGCCTGCATGCCCGCACAGAAGGAGATCCCGGGCAGGCTGATCCACTGGGAAAAGGGGGCACAGCCGCCCCGGAGTCCACAGCTGATCGATGTGGCTGAGGGCGAAGTCTCCCTGGACGAGTTCCTGGACAGCCTCTCGGAGGAAGAGCTGGCCCATCTGCTGGGCGGACAGCCCAACACAGGGGTGGGGAATACGTTCGGCATCGGGAATCTGCCGGATGTCGGCGTTCCCGATGTGATGACAGCGGACGGCCCCGCCGGGCTGCGCATCGAGCCGGAATGTATGGTATGCACTACGGCGTGGCCCTGCGCAACCCTTCTGGCCTGCAGCTTCGACGAAGGACTGGTGGAAGAGATCGGCCGGGCAGGCGCTTTGGAAGTAAAGGAAAATAACATCGGCGTATGGCTGACGCCTGCGATGAATATTCACAGAAGTCCCCTGTGCGGACGGAACTTCGAATACTATTCGGAAGATCCGCTGGTGGCCGGAAAGATGGGGGCCGCTATGGTGCGCGGAATCCAGTCCCGTCAAATCGCAGCATCCGCAAAGCATTTCGCCTGCAACAATAAGGAGACCAATCGCAAGAACAGCGATTCCCGTCTGTCGGAACGGGCCCTGCGCGAGATTTATCTCAAAGGATTTGAAATCGTGGTGAAGGAAGCCCGCCCCTGGACGATCATGACATCCTATAACGTGATTAACGGGACGAGGGCCTCGGAGAACAGGGAACTGCTCACCGGGATCCTGAGGGAAGAATGGGGCTTCGAAGGAATGGTGACCAGCGACTGGTGGAATTTCGCCCGCCATGAAAAGGAAGTTTTGGCAGGAAACGATCTAAAAATGCCGGTGGGCAAGCCGAAGAGGCTGCTTAAGGCGCTGGAAGACGGGGAGCTTACGAGAAGCGATCTGGCTGCCTGCGCGAAACGCGTTCTGGCGTTGATTTTGAAACTGTAAATCTGTTAAGGAGGGCGCTGAACATGATGGTTTCCACGAAAGGGAGGTATGCGCTGCGCGTGATGCGAGCGCCCGGCAACCTGCCTGACCCGCCCTATGTGGGAGAAGCTGGACGGGCTGATCGATGGATATCTGTACAGCGTGACGCTCAGGGATCTGCTGGATGGAAGATGCGGTTGAATGCATCTTCTTAACGGAATCTGAACAACACAAGAGAGAAGATTTATTTTATATTTATACTGATACAGTATAAAAGGAGGAGATTATGGAGTTTCTATTGGATGGTTTCAGAAATGTGACCTGGCAGCAGCTGGTCATGTATGTGGTGGGGATCGTTCTCATCTACCTTGCGATCAAAAAGGAATATGAGCCTTCTCTGCTTTTGCCCATGGGATTTGGCGCGATCCTGGTCAATTTGCCCATGAGCGGAGTGATCGACCAGGTCGTACAGGGTACCGTGGAAACCCACGGTATCATTCAGTGGCTGTTTGAAGTCGGGATCGAGGCCTCCGAAGCGATGCCGATCCTTCTGTTTATCGGAATCGGGGCGATGATCGATTTCGGCCCGCTTCTGTCCCAGCCCGTTATGTTTCTGTTCGGCGCGGCGGCGCAGTTCGGCATCTTCTTCGCGATCTGCGTGGCGGCGCTGCTCGGATTCGATATCAAGGATGCCGCATCCATCGGTATCATCGGCGCGGCTGACGGCCCCACTTCCATTCTGGTATCCCAGGTGTTGAATTCCGCTTATGTGGGGGCGATTGCGGTGGCCGCTTATTCTTACATGGCGCTGGTGCCCATCGTGCAGCCTTTCGCTATCAAGCTGGTCACCACCAAAAAGGAAAGATGCATTCAGATGGATTATCATCCCGGCAACGTGAGTAAGGGAATGCGCATCGCGTTTCCTATTGTGGTGACGGTTATCGTAGGATTTATCGCGCCTTCCTCGGTGGCGCTGGTCGGTTTCCTGATGTTCGGCAATCTGCTGCGGGAATGTGGCGTCTTAAAAACCCTCTCCCAGGCGGCACAGGATGATCTGGCGAACCTGATCACCCTGCTTTTGGGCATTACGATTTCCTTCAGCATGCGTGCGGAAGAATTCGTAAGGCCGGAAACGATCCTGATTATGGTCATCGGTCTTGTGGCATTCGTGTTCGATACCATCGGCGGAGTCGTATTCGCGAAGATACTGAACCTGTTCCGGAAGAACAAACTCAACCCGATGATCGGCGCGGCGGGCATCTCCGCTTTCCCGATGTCGGCCCGCGTGGTTCAGAAAATCGCTCAGACCGAGCGTCCCGGCAACGTGATCCTGATGCACGCTGCAGGAGCCAACGTTTCGGGGCAGATCGCATCCGTTGTGGCGGGCGGCCTGGTGATCAACCTGGTCAGCCGGTTTCTGTAAAGTCGATGGAAGGAGGAGACGGGAATGGATCGCATGGAAGTTTTCACGATCGCACTGGAAATCATGTGGAAGGGGATGCTGGGCATTTTTACAGCCAGCCTGGTGATCCTGCTGGTCGTCCTGATCATGTCAAAAATCACCGGGAAGAAGAAGGAAAACTGATTCAGAGCGGCGTTCTGCACAAAAAAGATCTCCGGGCATATGCGCAATAGTAGACAAAGATGAACAGAAATAGAAGATTTCGTTAGCGAAAGTCTCATTTTTGGGGTATAATAGTACCAGAAGGCGAAGTTGAAGCGGTTTATCCGGCAGGTCACCGCGTCGGTGACAGAAAGTAGAGGGTGCTATGTATCGAAAAGGGGACTATGTAATCTACGGGTGTAAAGGCGTTTGTGAGATCAGGGAAGTGACGACATTAAATATGGAAGGGATTCCCAAAGACCGGCTGTATTATGAGATGCAGCTGGTATCGGATCCGGGAAGCAGGATTTTTACGCCCGTAGAGCACGAAGGAAGCAAGAGCGTGATGCGTCCCCTTCTCTCGGAAGATGAAGTCAGAGATCTGCTGAAAAGGATTCCGGAGTTGGAAGAAGAATGGATTCGGGATGATCGGGCCCGGGAGGCGCATTATCGGGAAGCGGTGAATCACGGAGACGCGGAGGCGATGCTGTCCATGATTCGGCAGCTGCAGCTGCGCAGAAGGTCCCGGATCGAACAGGGGAAGAAGCTTCCCGTCATGGATTCCAGATATCTGAAAACAGCGCAGGATAATCTGTTTCAGGAGTTTTCCATCGTGTTGAACGTGGGAAAAGAAAAACTGGAGTCCTATGTGTCTGAAAAGATCCGGCAATCGGCCGGAGAAAAGAAAAGAAATCCCGTATAAAAAGCGGGGAGCGCAAAATGCAATAACGACTTTTGAAAAGGGACTGTTTCAAAAACTGATAACCGGTTTTTGAAACAGTCCCTTCTTTTGGAGCGCATCCGCTCTTATTCTCCCAGATCTCCGATCCGGCGCACGTGTTCTTTGATGGCGGAGAAACTCTCGGGACTGATGACATGTTCCATCCGGCAGGCGTCTCTGGCGGCGATTGAGGGGTCTACCCCCAGTCTGGTAAGCCATTTTGTCAGCAGCTCGTGGCGTTCATAAATCATTTCCGCGATCTGCCTGCCGCTGTCCGTCAGATAAATGAAGCCCTCCTTCGTCACCGTAATATGTTTTTTCTCCCGGAGGTTTTTCATGGCGACGCTGACGCTGGATTTTTTGAATCCCATTTCTTCCGCGATGTCTACGGATCTGACCACAGGACGGCTTTTGCTCAGGATCAGAATCGTTTCCAGATAGTTTTCCGCAGATTCGTTTACAACCATTTCTTTTGTTCCTTTCACAGCTTTTCGATTTCGTCAGGATACCTGACGCCGAACTGGGCGCGCAGATCGTCCATCCACTCCATCATTCGGACCGTCTCCGCGTGGGGCATCAGAGGGCATTCGATGCCGCCGGCATCCAGAGCGCGGACGCAGGCTTCCACTTCGTACTCATAACCGCTGATGCATTTGGGAGCGCGGTACGAGGCGATGAGAAGTCGGTCTTTGTTATATACGCGCAGTTCCTCCGGGCAGTTGATATTGACGATTTCCAGCATGCCGTTATCGCAGTCGATAACGCCCCGGCGATCGCTCATCCCCATCATGGTGGCATTCAGCACGGCTATCTTTCCGTCCGCATATCGCAAGGTGATGGAATCCTGACGATCCACGCCTTTGTCGGAGAGAACGGCGGTGCCCGTGATGGAAACGGGATCATTGCCGAACACCATGGCGGCGAAATTCAGCGGGTAAACTCCCACATCCAGAAGGGCTCCGCCGGCCAGAGAAGGCTCCTTTAAGCGTTCCACCTGGCTGATCATATAACCCAGATTGGCGGTCAGAAGCCAGGGCTTGCCGACGATACCGCTGCGCAGCACCTCATTGATCGTCCCGCGCATGGGAAGAAATCTGGTCCACATGGCTTCCGTGAGGAGAAGATGCTTCTCCCGCGCGATGCGAAACAGTTCTCTGGCCTGCGCGGCGTTGACGGTGAACGCCTTTTCGCAGAGGACATGCTTGCCGTGTTCCAGGCAGAGTTTGACATGGGGATAGTGATGGGAATGAGGAGTCGCCACATAAACCAGGTCGACGCCCGGATCCGCAAGCATTTCTTCATAGGATCCGTATGCTTTCGTCACTCCCCATTTTGCGGCGAACTCGCGGGCTTTATTCAGATCGCGGCTCGCCACCGCGAAATTGCGGGCAGAAGTCATCTGCGAGATGGTTTTAGCCATGGCGGAAGCGATGCCGCCGGCCCCCAAAATACCGACCTTTAACATAGTCATTCCTCCTGTCTCTTTTTCATAATCATAATTCATTCGAGGGGGATTGTAAAGAAAATAAATCCCCGTTGACAGTATGTGAAAACTATTGTATAGTTGTACTAAATCAATAATACAATAAGCCGTTTTACGGCGGAATGGAGCAAAAAAGCATGTTGGAGATCAGGAATTTTTCCAAATCCTATACCGGGAACAAGAAAGCTGTCGACGGCCTGAATCTCACTGTCCCGGACGGACAGATCACTGGATTCATCGGTCACAATGGCGCGGGAAAGACTACTACGCTGCGGTGCGTAGCCGGGATTCTGGATTTTCGGGAAGGATCGATTCTCATAGACGGAAAAGATATTCATAAAGAGCCGGTGGAAGCCAAAAGAATCACCGCTTTTTTACCGGATAATCCGGAACTGTACGATTTTATGACCGGAATCAAATACCTGAAATTCGTGGCGGATCTCTATCGGTTGCCGGCTGATGTGAGGACGGAGCGGATCGGCAGGTACGCGGACGCTTTCGAGATGACGGGCGTACTCGGCAGCCAGCTTTCCGGATACAGCCACGGGATGAAGCAGAAACTGGCGTTGATTTCCGCTCTGATCCGCGCGCCGAAACTGCTGGTTCTGGATGAACCCTTCGTAGGTCTGGATCCTCAGGCCGCTTTCGTGATGAAACAGTTCCTGAAGGAAATATGTTCAAACGGCGGATCCGTGCTTTTTTCCACACACGTCCTCGAAGTGGCGGAGAAGCTGTGCGACCGGATCGCCATCATCCGCGGCGGAAAGCTGGTGGAAGAGGGCCCTACGGAACAGATCGTGGGAAAAGAGAGTCTGGAAGCCGTTTTCATGGAGCTGGCACAGGAGGGAAAAGAGGATGCGTGAGTTGAGATTGCTGGTCGGCGTCAGCTTCCGGCAGATGCTGCATACTTTCGCCACGGGACAGGGAAAGAAGAAGAACGCTACCGCGGCAGGAGCCGTGGGATTGATGGCCTTTCTGGCCCTCTATATCTCCGGACTTTACAGCTGGCTGATGGGCGAACTGCTGGAAGAAGCGGGAGTGCTGGAATTTCTGCTTCCCGTGATGACTCTGCTGGCGGTGGCGGTGAGCCTGGTCTTCACCTTTTTTGCGGCCAGCGGGATCATCTTCGGCGGAAAGGACACGGATCTTATCCTGTCCATGCCTGTGAGCGCGTTCTCCGTGATGCTCTCCAGGATGAGCGCCCTTTATCTGGAGAACCTTCTGTTTGTTGGCCTCTGGATGATCCCGTCGGGAGCGGCTGGCTATATCTTCGGAGAGAGAAAGGATCCCCTCTATTTCCTGCGCTTAGCGCTCTCCATTCTGTTCGTTCCCTTCCTGCCCTCCCTGCTGGCTTCCCTGGGGGCCTATGTGGTCGCCTGGGCCGGCGCCAGAATGAAGCATCGGGCGCTGTTGTCAAATCTGATTTCCATCGTCCTGTTTCTGGCGCTGATGCTGGGATGTATGCAGATCAATCAGATCGGTACTCTTTTGCTGAATCACCGGGAAGAGGCCCGTCGCCTGTTCATGACCTGGTTTTTACCCATCGGCCTGTTGGGCAAAGGAATGGAGGGAAACCGGGCGGCGCTGCTGGGCAGCTGGATCCTCTGCGCCCTGCCTTTTTTTGGCGTAACCTGGCTGTTTTCCATCCGGTATCAGGCGATCCTTTCCAGCCTTCAGTCCCGACTGATCCGCAACGATTATCGGTTGACGAAGGTGAAGGAAGAAGGGCCTTTTGGAGCCATGCTCAAAAAGGAAATCGGGCGCCTCTTTTCCACTCCCAGCTATTTGTTCAACGCGGGAGTCGGCGTCGTCCTTTTACTGGCAGCCGGCGTCTGGATGACGGTGATGAAGGATCAGATGGCTCTGTTGATGGAGGTCGCAGGACATGAGCTGGCAGACCCCGTTCTCCTGGGGTGCATGGCCTTTCTGCTGGCCACCGTTTATCCGACGGCAGTCTCCATCAGCCTGGAAGGGAGGACGATCTGGCTGCTGAAAGAAGCGCCGTTAAAGCCATCCATCCTGTTTGGGGCGAAAATCTGTTTAAATCTGGTTCTGGCGTGGCCGGCAACTCTGATTTTCACGATTCTGGCAGCCTGTTCGCTGGGAATATCGGCGATGCGGGCGATCTGTATGGCTCTGGTCAGCCTGGCCATGACGGGATTTCTGGCGGCGGCGGAATTGATGGTAAATCTGCATTTTCCCAAGTTGGACTGGGACAACGACACCGTGGTGATCAAGCAGTCAGCTTCGGCCATGATCGCCTGCCTGGGTTCGATCCTGATCGTGGCAGCGGCCGCAGGACTGTATGTGCTGACCGGAAGGAAGATCGGGTTCGAGGTATTTTGTCTGGCGATGGCTGTGTTGTTTACGGCGCTGGGTCTGCTGGTGTGGAGGAAGCTGATGCGAAACGGCCCCTCCCGGTTTGAAGCGTTATAGTTTTCTGGAGAAATAAAATATTATAAATCCGAATTTCGGCATCCTTCAGGGGCTGCTGCGGAAACGATATGGCTGTATGCCATCCCGTTTTCTGCGGCGGCCCTTCGCGCTTATTGAGAATAGATGATCAAAAATGTTCTTGACTACTAATGTTCGTTAGCTTATACTAACAAAATGTAGAGGGCGGATGAAAAGTGTTTTCAGGCTGCCCTGCAAATCAGGAAAAGAGGATGAGTATGATGCCGTTGACGATGGTAGGTACCGGAGCAGTGAACACGATCCGCAAAGTGGGCGGAAATGAGGAGACCAGGAGATTCCTGGAGAATCTGGGATTCGTCTCGGGCGCTGAGATCACGGTTCTTTCGGAGATCGGAGGGAATGTGATCGTAAACGTCAAGGATTCCAGAGTGGCGATCAACGCGGATATGGCGAGACATATCATGGTTTGACGGAGATGTTTCGTTGTATTGATAGAATCGAGGAGAGGAAGGAGAAGTGAATGATGACCCTGGGTGAAGCAAAAGTTGGAAGCACGGTCGTAGTGACAAAGATCGAAGGCGACAGTGCTTACAAGCGCCGCATCATGGACATGGGGATCACAAAAGGAAGCGAGTTGTACATCAGAAAAGTAGCGCCTCTTGGGGATCCGGTGGAAATCACGGTAAGGGGATATGAACTTTCCGTGAGAAAGAACGACGCGCAGTGCGTACAGGTGAAATAAGGAGGAAAAGGGAATGGCAATCAAGATTGCGCTCGCCGGCAACCCCAACTGCGGGAAGACGACGATGTTCAACGCGTTGACCGGAGCCAATCAGTACGTTGGCAACTGGCCGGGCGTTACGGTGGAGAAAAAGGAAGGAAAGTTGAAAGGGAAGAGGAAGGACGAGGAGATTATCGTGACTGACCTTCCGGGCATTTATTCCCTTTCGCCATATACGCTGGAAGAAGTGGTGAGCCGGGATTATCTGCTCAGGGAGAATCCGGACGTCATCGTGAACCTGGTGGATGCCACCAATATCGAGAGGAATCTGTATCTGACCACCCAGCTGATCGAAACCGGGGTACCGGTGGTCATCGCCCTGAACATGGCGGATTTGCTGGCGAAGCGGAATATCAAAATAGACGCGAAGCGGCTATCCATGCTGCTGGGTTGCCCTATTATCGAAACTTCTGCGCTGAAGCAGAGCGGTCTGGACGCGCTGATCGACGAGGCGGTGCGCGTCGCCCGTAAAAAGGAGGCAAAGCTTCCGGGCGAAATCTTTTCCGACGAACTGGAAAAGGCCATCGCGGAGGTGAAGGACGTCCTCCCGGCTTCCGTGACGGAAAATAAGAAGAGATGGTACGCGGTGAAATTCCTGGAGAACGACAGCAAAGTGGCAGAAAGCATGCGGCTTGCCGAGTCCGATGCGCGTATGGTGGAAACCCTCCGGAAAGAAATCGAAAAGAATCGCGATGACGACATGGAGAGCATCGTGACGGATGAGCGGTACAAATTCATCCAGAAGATCGTAGGAACCACGGTGAAAAAAGGGAAGGAAAAGATGACCGTGTCCGACAGGATCGACCAGATCGTGACGAACCGGATTCTGGGCATTCCGATTTTCATCGCCGTGATGTTTGTGGTATATTACATATCGGTCACCACCATCGGCACCATCGTGACGGACTGGACCAACGATGTGTTCGTAGTAGCGATTCAGGACGTGGTGAGCGGATTTTTGACGGCAATCGGCACGGGCGATTTGGTACAGAGCCTGGTTGTTGATGGCATCATCGGCGGCGTGGGCGCGGTGCTGGGCTTCGTGCCCCAGATGGCGATCCTTTTCCTGTTTTTGTCCCTGTTGGAGGACTGCGGTTACATGGTTCGCATCGCTTTCGTCATGGATCGGGTGTTCCGCCATTTCGGGCTGTCCGGAAAGAGCTTCATCCCGTTGCTGATTTCTTCCGGTTGCGGCATTCCCGGAATCATGGCTTCCAAAACCATCGAGCAGGATAATGACAGAAGGCTGACCATTATGACAGCCACCTTCATTCCCTGCGGCGCGAAGCTGCCGGTTATCGCCCTGATGGGCGGCGTCATGGCCAGCTATGCGACAGGAAGCTACGAAGCGGGCGGCGTGATCGCACCTGCGATGTACTTTATCGGCATCCTGGCGGTTTTGGTTTCCGCGATCATCCTAAAGAAGACGAAGCCCTTTTCGGGCAAACCCGCCCCGTTTGTTATGGAGCTTCCCCAGTATCACATTCCTTCTGCCAAAACCGTGCTGATGCACGTGTGGGAGAGGCTGAAGGGCTTCATCATCAAGGCCGGGACAATTTTGTTTTTGGCGTGTGTGGTCATGTGGTTTTTGGGAGGATTCGGATTCGGGGAAAGCGGATTCGGCATGGTGGAGGACAGTTCCAGCAGTCTGCTGGCAGCCATAGGCGGATTCATCGCACCGATCTTCGCCCCCCTCGGTTTCGGAGCATGGCAGCCCGTAGCAGCTTCCCTGTCCGGATTTACTGCGAAGGAAGCGATCGTATCCACGATGGGCGTTCTGGCCAACGTGACCGGGGACACGGAAGACGCGGTCACCGTTGCAGCGGCAGTACAGGGCTGGTTCCCGACCTCGGTTGCAGCTTTCTCCTTCCTGCTGTTTAATCTGCTGGATTCTCCCTGTCTGGCGGCTATCGCTACCATGGCGCAGCAGATGCAGTCCAGAAAGTGGTTCTGGTTTGCGATCCTGTTCCAGAACGTGTTCGCCTATGTTGTTTGCCTGTGCGTTTATCAGATCGGATCTTTCGCGATGGGCGCTCCTTTCGGCATCGGTACGGTCGTCGGCATCGTGTTTGCGCTGGCGTTGGTGTTCTTGTTGGTGCGGCCCGATCCCTACAAAAATTCGAAAGTGTATTCCAAACGGTCTGTACAGGCAGCATGACGATGGTATAAAATAAGACTGAATAAAGGAGGGCCGGGTGCGATGGGTATCCGGCTTTCCTCTCAGGAAAGGGCTCGGTTATGATTGCTGATTTAGTTATTCTGATGCTTGTAATAGGATATTGCGTTTTCATTCTGATGCGCCGTCACCGGCAGAAAAAGAATGGCGCGGCTTGTTTCGGGTGCGCGGGCTGTTCCGGTTGTAGCGGCGCCTGTGCGGGAAACTGCAGCGAAAATGGCATCTCGTGGCAGGACGGTGACGGTCTGCTGAAAAAAAGGAGCTGATCTATATGGGCGATTCGACGGGTTCTATGTTTTACGCCTTTTTATTATTTATCGTGATCTATATCTTGGGGATGGCGGTTTATCAGGTCGTCCAGTTGATAAAAAAATGGCGGGAAAATCGGAAAGACCGTCTGTATCGGGAAGAAAAGTAGGGGGAAAGAGGAGATGGCGGATATCATTGTTGTCCTGCTGGTCATTGTACTTCTGGGATTCGCACTGAAAGGAACGATCAAACATTTCAAAGGGGAAGGCCCCTGCTGTGGCGGAGGCGGCGGATCCCTGGCGACCGCAGTGAAAGAGAAAAAGCTTTCCGGCCCTGTCATCGGGACAAAAACGATTCGCATTTCGGGAATGCATTGCGACCACTGTGTGCAAAGCGTGACAAAGGCGATCGATAAAATAGAAGGGGCATCTGCAAAAGTGAGCCTGAAAACGGAGACTGCGGTGGTTTCTTATGACAGGGTACTGGACGACGTTCAGCTGAAGCGCGCTGTGGAAAAAGCGGGATTCAGCGTCGTTTCGATCGAAGGCTGACGCGATCAAGGCGCCGGAACATGGCGGGAGAAACCGAAATGGAAAAGAGAAAAGAGGAAATCATTCAAAAACTCAAAAACAACGGATGCAGGATCACGAAGCAGCGAAGGGAGCTTCTGGATATCATTTTGGAAAACCGGTGTTCCAGTTGCAAAGAAATTTTTTACAGAGCCTCCAGACTGGATGAAGGTATCGGGATCGCCACGGTCTATCGGATGGTCAACGCGCTGGAAGAGATCGGGGTTGTCAGCAGGAGAATCGTCTATGAAGAGGATGGGGATTGCGGCTCCGAGCAGAAGGGCGAGAAGATTTATTAGTAACGGCTGTTTATATCGGATATCAGCATAGATTAGGAGATGATAAAAGAATGCACATTCTGCTGTTAGGGAACGATAGATATTTTGTGTAAACTGGAAAAACTGATATAAGATATGTCATTTGGTTACTTTGGGCAGAGCCTACTTTTTGAGGTTCTGCCCTTGCTTGTATTATAATGCAGTTCTCTGTAGGGCATATCCATATCGGGGAAGCTAACAGAAAATGTCCAGGGCCAACTGGAAGAATCGACTGGGAAGCGCTTGGAACTGCACTGAAGGACATCGGATACAACGGTTATATTGTTATGGAACCTTTTGTTAGAATGGGCGGTCAAGTCGGAAAGGATGTTCGATTATGGAGACAATTATCTGATACCGGGAGTGAAGAAGAGCTGGATCGGGCGGCAGCAGAATCCGTATCTTATATCAGAAGCGTTATGGGATAACTCAGGGAAGTTCTATTTTTCGGCAGGGCAGATAAGAGGCAGGGATTTACAGAGAATGGTCTTCGCTTTTCTCTTACAGTGCTGACAAATTCTGAGATCCAGCTGTGAACGAAATCAAAGAAAACAGCAAACAGAGGTCCAAAAAGGCGGCGGGAATAAAATCCCGGCGTCTTTTTGAACGTAGAATCCTTTTTATAAATCCCGATTATTTTGATCGGGATGATTCGATATTTGAATAGTTTGAAATAGTATTTTCGGTACAAGGGCACAATACCGGACGAAGTGACGACCATGAATATTAGAGAGTTCTCCGTTCGACCCTTCCAGCGAATGATAGCAGAAAACTTTTTGCGGGGTGGGACGCGGGTGCGTATCGAGACTCAGCGTGGGAGTATGCCCCCACATTTTAAGCGATTTTCCAGTTATGCTGGAGCGCAAAATGTAGGACTTTCTCCTGCTCGTCTTCCCGGTATCCTGCGCCTGTCTTACACCCTCTTTTTGTACCGGTGTTCCGCCATCTGGATGATCTGATACAGTCCCATGGCGATAGCGCACAAAATAAGGATGGACGTGATCAGCATATCCAGCTGGAAAACCTGGCTTCCATAGATGATCAGATAGCCCAGCCCCCGTCTGGCGGCCAGGAATTCACCGATGATAACGCCCACAAGGGCCAGGCCGATGTTCACCTTCATATTGCTTAAGATCGTCGGCACGCTGGCCGGAAGCACCACTTTGAAAAAACCGTCCCTTCGGGTGCCGCCCAGGGTGAGCACCAGCTTGAGTTTTTCCGGATCCACCTGCAGGAAACCGGAATAAAGGTTGATGACGGCGCCGAAGATGGCCACCGAAATTCCGGCTACGATGATGGTGTCGATTCCCGTGCCCAGCCAGACGATGAGAAGGGGAGCCAGGGCGGATTTGGGCAGGCTGTTTAAGACCACCAGATAGGGCTCCAGGATCTCCGACAGCCCCCGGCAGTACCACAGGGCGGTAGCGGCGGCGAGACTGATGAAGACTACCAAGAGAAAGCTGGCTACGGTTTCCAGCAGAGTGACGCCGATGTGAAGGAAGAGCGATTTCTCACGCACCATGGAGATGAAACAGGTAACTACGCGGACGGGGCTGGAGAAGAAGAAACTGTCGATCAGCCCGGTATCCGCTGCTACCTCCCAGACCGCGAGGAACAGGATGAGAATCGCGATCCGGGCGATGCGGACGAATCTGTGATGCCGGTAGTGCCTGACCATATAGGTCTGCTGGGCGTCGGAGCCGCTCATTTCGTTACGTTCGCCAAATTCATTGAGTTTATTCCGATTCATCCGATAATTCCTCCCAGATCTGATTGAAATATTTCGAATATTCCGGCGCCTTTCTGGCGGCCAGAAGGGAATCGTCCGGCAGCGTGAGACGAATGGGAAATTCCCCTTTCACTGTAGCCGGTCTTTCCGAAAGGACGATCACCCGGTCGGAAAGGCTGATGGCCTCCGACAGATCGTGGGTGATTAAAACGGCGGTCTTTCCGGCGTTCCGGATAATGCGGGCGATATCGGCGGAAACAGTGAGCCTTGTCTGATAGTCCAAAGCGCTGAAGGGTTCATCCAGCAGAAGAATTTCCGGCTCCAGAGCCATAGTGCGGATCAGAGCTGCCCGTTGCTTCATCCCGCCGGATAATTCCGAGGGCTTTTTGGAAGCGAAACCGGACAGACCGTAGTCATCCAACATCTTCTTTACCCGCTCAAGGGATTCAGGCGTCATTTTATGTTGAATTTCCAGCCCGAGCGTCACGTTCTGCCAGACGGTCCGCCACTCGAACAGGTGATCCCGCTGCAACATATATCCGATACCGGGCTTTTTCCCCTCCGTCCCATAAAAGGTGATCCCGCCCCTCTCCGGTTCCAATAGCCCGGCGATCAGGGAGAGAATCGTGGATTTCCCGCAGCCGCTGGGCCCTACGACGGCCAGAAATTCCCCTCTTTTCACGGAAAAGGAAAGATCCTGCAGCGCTTTTGTCTCTCCGTTTAACGTATGATAGGAGAAGGAAAGATTCTCTATCTTTAAAATCTCTGATTCCATACAATTTCCTCCAAATTCCATCCTTGCCCCGGCTATAGTCATATAGTATGAAAGGAAAAGGAGTTCGTGCGTTTTTTCCCTCAAATCTGACAAAATCCCTTATGCTTTATTGAAATAAAGTGAAATTTGTGTTACGATCAGTCATAAATCTGAAAAAATCGGGAGGAATCAATATGGCGCAGCTGTGGGGAGGGCGCTTTGTCGGGGAAACGGATCGGCTTGTCTATCAGTTCAACGCTTCCATTTCCTTCGACCGGCGCCTGTTACGGCAGGATATCGAAGGCAGCATCGCACACGCCTCCATGCTCGCCCGGCAGAATATTCTGACGGAAGAGGAAGGAGAGCGGATCATACAGGGACTGCAAGGCATTCTGAGAGATGTGGAGAGCGGGACGCTGGCGATCACGGAAGAATATGAGGACGTGCACAGTTTCGTGGAAGCGAATCTGATCGGGCGGATCGGCGATGCGGGAAAGAAGCTGCATACAGGGCGAAGCAGAAACGATCAGGTGGCGTTGGACATGCGTCTGTATATCCGGGAACAGGCGTTCAAGACGGACGATCTGCTAAAGGAACTTTTGCAGACGCTTCTGCATCTGATGGAAGAAAATCTCGATACCTATATGCCGGGATTCACCCATTTGCAGAAGGCGCAGCCGGTAACGCTGGCCCATCATCTGGGGGCCTACTTCGAAATGTTCAAGCGGGATCGGCAGCGGATGCGGGATCTTTATTACCGGATGAATTACTGCCCCTTAGGCAGCGGCGCGCTGGCAGGAACCACCTATCCCCTGGATCGGGAGGATACCGCGGAGGCGCTGGGCTTTTTCGGCCCTACCTTAAACAGCATGGACTCCGTTTCCGACAGGGACTATGTGATCGATTTCCTGTCGGCCCTGTCGGTTGTGATGATGCACCTGAGCCGGTTTTCCGAGGAGATCATCCTCTGGAACAGCGACGAATATCGGTTCGTGGAAATCGACGACGCCTATTCCACAGGTTCCTCCATCATGCCCCAGAAGAAAAACCCGGATATCGCGGAGCTGGTGCGGGGCAAGACCGGCCGGGTATATGCGGCGCTGACCGGGCTTTTGGTGACCATGAAAGGGATTCCCCTGGCCTATAACAAGGATATGCAGGAGGACAAGGAGCTGACTTTCGACGCAATCGACACGGTGACAGGCTGCCTCGCTCTGTTCGACGGGATGTTAAGGACGATGCGTTTTAACCGGGATCGGATGGAGCAGTCCGCCAAACGGGGCTTTACCAACGCCACGGACGCTGCGGACTATCTGGTGAAAAAGGGAGTTCCCTTCAGGGATGCTCACGGCCTGATCGGGCGGCTGGTCTTAAGTTGCATCGAGCAGAATAAGAGTATAGAGGAAATGTCCCTTTCTCAGCTCAAAGAGATCAGCCCCGTCTTCGAAGAAGACGTATACGATGCAATTTCTTTGAAAACCTGCGTGGAAAACCGCATCACCCTGGGAGGCCCGGGCAGGAAGGCTATGGAAGAAGTGATCCGAAGGAACCGGGAAGAACTGGCAGAAGACTGGAAAGATACGATAAAAAAATAGACAAAGCGTCGCAAAAGGCGGCAGAATGGAGAGAAGAATGAGTGAAAAACTGAGAGTAGGCATCCTGGGCGGCACCGGCATGGTGGGACAGCGTTTTATTTCGCTTCTGGAAAATCATCCGTGGTTCGAAGTTACGACTATTGCGGCCAGCCCGCGTTCTGCAGGCAAGACGTATGAAGAGGCTGTGGGAGGCAGATGGAAAATGACAGCCCCCATGCCGGAAGCGGTGAAGAACATCGTCGTTATGAACGTCAACGATGTGGAGAAAGTGGCCGGGGGTGTGGATTTCGTATTCAGCGCCGTGGACATGTCCAAAGAGGAGATCAAGAGGATCGAAGAGGATTACGCGAAGACAGAAACCCCTGTGGTTTCCAACAATTCGGCCCACCGCTGGACGCCTGACGTACCCATGGTTGTACCGGAAATCAATCCGGAGCACATGGACGTGATCCCTTTCCAGAGGCTACGGCTCGGCACGAAAAGGGGATTTGTGGCGGTGAAGCCCAACTGTTCCATCCAGAGCTATGCGCCCGCGCTCACCGCGTGGAAGGAATTCGACCCCTATGAAGTAGTGGCGACCACTTATCAGGCGATTTCCGGCGCAGGCAAGACGTTTGCGGACTGGCCGGAAATGGAGGGAAACATCATTCCCTATATCGGGGGCGAAGAGGAGAAGAGCGAAAAGGAGCCCCTTCGCATTTGGGGCAGGATCGAAAACGGAGTGATCGTTCCGGCTGAGAGTCCGGTGATTACCTGCCAGTGCATCCGCGTTCCCGTGCTCAACGGGCATACGGCGGCGGCGTTCGTGAAGTTCAGAAGGAATCCGGCGAAAGAAGAGCTGATTGAAAAACTTGTGAATTTCCAGGGGCTTCCTCAAAAGCTGGCCCTTCCCAGCGCGCCGAAACAGTTCATCCGATACATGGAAGAAGAGGATAGGCCTCAGGTTCGTCTGGATGTGGATTTCGAGAACGGCATGGGCATCTCCATCGGCCGTCTGCGGAAAGATACGGTCTATGACTGGAAATTCATCGGCCTTTCCCACAATACGGTTCGCGGCGCTGCGGGCGGTGCGATCCTGTGTGCGGAGTTGCTGAAGGCTCAGGGATATATCGGGAAAAAGTAAGAAGAAGTAAATGGGAAAAAAGCTATTCATCGCGGAAAAGCCCAGCGTGGCCCAGGAGTTTGCGAAAGCCCTCAAGTACAGGATGAGCAGAAAGGACGGCTATCTGGAATGTCCGGAAGCCGTCGTCACCTGGTGCGTGGGTCATCTGGTGACCATGAGCTATCCTGAGGCCTACGACATCAAATACAAAAGATGGGCGCTGGAGACGCTGCCCTTTTTACCAGAGACCTACAAATATGAAGTGATCCCCGGCGTGAAGAAGCAGTTCGATATCGTCAGCTCCCTGCTGAACAGGGAGGACATAGAGGAGATTTATGTGTGCACGGACTCCGGACGGGAGGGGGAATACATCTATCGCCTGGTGGAGCAGCAGGCCGGCGTCACCGAAAAATCTCCCGGGAAAAAACGATACCGTGTCTGGATCGATTCCCAGACGGAGGAGGAGATCCTGCGGGGAATACGGGAGGCGAAGGATCTGTCGGCCTATGACAACCTGGGCAGCGCTGCTTATCTGCGGGCGAAGGAAGATTATCTGATGGGGATCAATTTCTCCCGCGTGCTCACTCTCAAATACGGAAATCACGTGAAAAATTACCTGAGAAGGGATCGGGCCGTGATCTCCGTGGGGCGGGTGATGACCTGCGTACTGGGCATGGTCGTGAGCCGGGAGAGGGAGATCCGATCCTTCGTGAAAACGCCGTTTTACCGGATCGTCGGGAAATTTTCCCTGCCGGGAGAAGAGAAAAAGGCGTTCGATGGGGAATGGCGGGCAACGCAGTTAAGCGCCTGGGCCGATTCCCCGCTTTTGTATAAGGAAAACGGTTTTTTGAAAAAGGAATCCGCCGAAGAGCTGCTTGAGAAACTGGGAATGGCGTTGCCGGAAGGAACGCCGAAAGAAGGGTTTAAAAGCTGCGTCCTGGAGAAATGCGAGCGCAAAAAGGAAAAAAAGAATCCACCTCTGTTGTATAATCTGGCGGAGCTGCAGAACGACTGTTCCAGGCTGTTTAAGATCAGTCCGGATGAAACGCTGCGCATCGCTCAGGAGCTGTACGAAAAGAAAATGACCACCTATCCCAGGACGGACGCACGGGTTTTGTCTTCTGCTGTAGCCAAAGAAATCCGCAAAAACCTGTCCGGGCTGCGGAATTATCCGCCGGCAGCGCCCTATGTCTCATGGATTCTGGAGGAAGGGGCGGATCGGAAGATAGGGAAAAGTCGATACGTTGACGATAAACAGATTACGGATCATTACGCTATCATCCCTACAGGACAGGGGCTGGGGGCACTGCCTTCCGTCTCTCCGGTGGCGGCGAAGGTATACGAGGCGATCGTCCGACGGTTTCTGAGCATCTTTTATCCGCCTGCAGTTTATCAGAAAATGTTGTTGACTTTGCTGGTCAAATCAGATCGGTTGCCGGAGGGGGAGCGCTTTTTTGCTTCCTTTAAGGGATTGATTCAGGAGGGTTATTTGCCCACAGCGTCTCCATCTTTTTCCAAAAAGGCAGAAGGCGCTGAGAAACCGGACAGGAAAGAGGGCGGAGAGAAGGAAGCGGAAGAAAAATGCGACGCTGCCTTCCTTCAGCGCCTGAACGCCCTGAAGAAGGGGGCGGCCATCGGACTGGAGGGAATGGAGATACGGGAGGGGGAGACTTCCCCGCCCAAGCGATATAATTCCGGTACGCTGATTCTGGCCATGGAAAATGCGGGGCAGCTCATCGAGGACGAGGAGTTGAGGGCTCAGATCAAGGGCAGCGGGATCGGTACTTCGGCCACCCGGGCGGAAATTTTGAAGAAACTGGTATCCATCGAATACCTGGCCCTGAATAAAAAGAGCCAGATCATCACGCCCACTCTGATGGGAGAGATGATCTGCGACGTGGTGTCCGACTCCATCCGTCCCCTTTTAAACCCCGCCCTGACGGCCAGCTGGGAAAAAGGGCTGACAGGTGTGGCGGAAGGAACGATCACCCCGGAAGAGTATATGGGCAAACTGCAGGATTTCGTGTCCCGCAGAACCAATATCGTAAAACAGCTCAACAATCAGTCCGTCCTGTTTTCGCAGTTCGATGCGGCGGCGGGATTTTACCAAAAAAAGGGAGCGCAGGCAGCGCGCCCGATCAAACAGGAGGAGTAAAACTTATGGAAGCATGGAAAATCACATCCCTTTATACGCTGTCGGAGACCATCGCAGCGCCGCTGTTAGAGCGGTACGAATATCCGTGGGAAGCTCTGGCCGGAATCAAGGACTTCATTATCGAGCTGGGGAACAGTCTGCCGGAGGATCGGTTTGAAAAGCGGGGGGAGAACGTCTGGGTGGCGAAAAGCGCGGCTGTAGCGCCTACCGCCTGCTTAAACGGGCCATGTATCGTGGACGAGGAAGCGGAAGTGAGGCACTGCGCCTTCGTACGGGGCAGCGCGATCATCGGCAAAGGAGCTGTGGTGGGTAATTCCACCGAGTTAAAGAATGTGATCCTCTTCAATAAGGTGCAGGTACCCCATTACAATTACGTGGGGGACAGCATTCTGGGCTATCGGGCCCACATGGGCGCGGGCTCCATTACCTCCAACGTCAAGAGCGATAAAACGCTGGTAGTGGTCAAAGGCGCTGAAGGGGAGATCGAAACCGGTCTCAAAAAGTTCGGCGCCATGCTGGGAGACTGTGTGGAAGTGGGCTGCAACAGCGTATTGAATCCCGGCACTGTGATCGGAAAGAACACCAATATTTATCCTCTTTCCCGGGTGAGGGGATACGTCCCTTCGGACAGCATCTACAAAGACGCGAAGGATGTGGTGAAAAAGCGGTAAAATTGCTTGACGGATACGCGCCTTCGGTGTATCATCTACTTAATGAAATTAACGCTTGCACGCGTTAAAGCGTAACAGGCGAAGGTGAGGAGGAGCGTATTATGAAAAAGTTAGCGGCAGTTGCAATGGTTTTGGCCCTGACGGTCACCTCTCTGGCGGGATGCGGCGCAGAACCTGCAGCGGAGAGCACGGCGACAGCGGGATCATCGGTAACGGAAGCGACAGCGGAATCCCAGGAGGATTCTTCATCGTCTGCGGCGGCGGAGAGCGCGGATGCAGGGAGCGACGAAGCGGCCGCTTCGGACGGAACGGTTTATAACATCGGTATCTGTCAGCTGGTACAGCACGATGCTCTGGACGCGGCGACGGAAGGATTCCAGCAGGCGCTGAAAGACCTTCTCGGAGAGGAAAACGTGAATTTCGACCTGCAGAACGCGTCAGGGGATTCGCCGACCTGCGCGACTATCATCAACCAGTTCGTGTCCGCTGATGTGGATTTGATTCTGTCGAACGGAACTGCGGCGCTGCAGGCAGCTGCAGCCGGCACGAATGAGATCCCGATTCTGGGAACGTCCATCACGGACTATGCGACTGCGCTGGAGATCGACGACTGGACCGGCACCACCGGGACGAATATTTCCGGAACTTCCGACCTGGCGCCCCTGGAGGAGCAGGCGGCGATGCTCAATGAGCTGTTTCCGGACGCGGAGACGGTTGGACTTTTATACTGCTCGGCAGAGGCAAATTCCGCGTATCAGGTGAATACGATTCAGGGTTATCTGGAAGAGTATGGCTATACCTGCACACCGTACACTTTCGCGGATTCCAACGATCTGGCTTCCGTGACCACCACCGCTTCTTCAGAATGCGATGTGATCTACATCCCCACGGATAACACGGCAGCGTCCAACACGGAGATCATCAACAATATCTGCCTGCCGGCAGGCGTTCCCGTAGTAGCGGGAGAAGAGGGGATCTGCAGCGGCTGCGGCGTGGCGACCCTGTCCATCGATTATTATGATATCGGATATGCGGCCGGGGAGATGGCTTACGAGATCCTGGCAAACGGCGCGGATATCACCACCATGGCTGTGGAATATGCGCCTGAAGTGACGAAAAAATACAATGCGGCGAACTGCGAAGCGCTGGGCATCGAGGTTCCTGACGATTATGTGGCGATCGAAGGATAAGCTGCCGCAGAAAATTGAAAACGGGGTAAAGTGGCAAAAAGGGTTTCACTTTTTGCCACTTTTTAGCGGATGAAACGATAGAATAGCAAACGGGAGGTAAGACAGTGAATATCGCATCACTTTTCAACGCGCTGCCGGGGGCCTGTGCCCAGGGGCTGATCTGGGGGATCATGGCCATCGGCGTTTACATCACCTACAAGATTCTGGATCTGGCGGATCTGACCGTGGACGGCACCATGTGTACCGGAGGCGCGGTCTGTATCATCATGATGCTCAACGGGCATTCTGTGGGATTTTCCCTGTTCTGCGCTTTTCTGGCCGGGATGCTGGCCGGACTGGTGACCGGACTGTTCCATACGGCCATGGGGATCCCCGCGATCCTGGCCGGCATTCTGACGCAGCTGGGCCTGTATTCCGTGAACCTGCGTATCATGGGCAATAAAGCCAACCAGGCTATCAGCGTGGATAAATACGACCTGTTGGTTTCCCTGCGGTACGTCAAGGACGTGCCTTTTTATCGCAATACCATATTCGTGGTAGCTCTGATCATCGTCGTGCTGATCGCCCTGCTGTACTGGTTTTTCGGCACCGAACTGGGCTGCTCCATCCGTGCCACCGGATCCAATCCGAGCATGTCCCGGGCCCAGGGGATCAACACGGATTTCGCCAAAATCCTGGGACTGATGCTTTCCAACGGAATCGTGGCCTTTTCCAGCGGCCTTTACGCCCAGTATCAGGGATTTTCGGATGTGAACATGGGGCGCGGAGCTATCGTCATCGGGCTGGCCGCGGTCATTATCGGGGAAGTGGTGTTCGGAAAAGTCTGCGGCAATTTCGCGTTCAAGCTGCTTTCCGTGGCGCTGGGGGCGATCCTTTACTATCTCGTGTTGCAGTTCGTGCTCTGGCTGGGCCTGAATTCCAACGACTTAAAGCTACTTTCCGCCCTGGTGGTAGCGGTTTTCCTGGCGATTCCCTATCTGAAGGGAAAATATTTTTCCAAACGGGTAAAACCCGCAAAAAAAGGAGGTGCTTCCCGTGCTTGATATCCAGAACATCAGCAAAACCTTCCATCCCGGCACAGTCAACGAAAAGACGGCGTTATGCAAGCTGTCTCTGCATCTGGACGAAGGGGATTTCGTAACTGTCATCGGAGGCAACGGCGCGGGGAAATCCACCATGCTGAACGCTGTCGCCGGCGTCTGGCCGGTGGACGAAGGGCAGATTACCATCGACGGGATTTCCGTCACCCGGCTGCCGGAGCACAAAAGGGCGAAGTATGTGGGGCGGGTATTCCAGGATCCCATGACCGGCACTGCGGCCACTATGCAGATCGAGGAAAATCTGGCGCTGGCGGCGCGTCGGGGCAGCCTCAGAACCCTCCGACAGGGGATCACCCATAAGGAACGGGAAGGTTATAAGGAGCAGCTCAAGGTTCTCAACTTAGGGTTGGAAGATCGGCTGACCACGAAAGTCGGTCTCCTGTCCGGCGGACAACGCCAGGCGCTGACGCTTCTCATGGCGACCCTGAAACGGCCCAAGATCCTTCTGTTGGACGAACACACGGCGGCCCTGGATCCCAAAACGGCGGCGAAGGTACTGGAGGCTACAGACCGAATCGTGGAAAGGGATCAGCTGACTGCGATCATGATTACCCACAATATGAAAGACGCCATCGCACATGGAAACCGGCTGGTGATGATGCACGAAGGACGGATTATCTACGACGTGGCGGGAGAAGAGAAAAAGCGCCTGACTGTGGCGGATCTTCTGCAGAAGTTCGAAGAGGTCAGCGGTGGCGAGCTGGCCAACGACAGGATGATCCTCAGCTGATTTTACAAAAAAGTGCTGGATTTTTATCGGAAAATGTGAGAAAATAGCATCAGCGTATGGCAGGAGTCAGCAGGCCTTCAGGGTATTCTGCCATCGAAAATTCTTTATACATATCGAAAGGAGATTTCACATGACTTATTCACATGAAGTAGAAAAAATGTGTCCGGTTGCACAGGGCGTCAATCATGGCTGTGCGCCGATCCCTGAAGAGGCAAAATGGGTAAAGGCAAAAGAAATCGAAGATATTTCCGGTTTGACCCACGGTGTGGGTTGGTGCGCACCTCAGCAGGGCGCATGTAAGCTGACTCTGAATGTAAAAAAAGGTATCATTCAGGAAGCGCTGGTGGAAACGCTCGGCTGCTCCGGAATGACTCATTCCGCTGCTATGGCTTCCGAAATTCTGCCCGGCAGAACGATTCTGGAAGCGCTGAATACCGACCTGGTCTGCGATGCGATCAATACCGCGATGAGGGAACTGTTTTTGCAGATTGTTTACGGCCGTACACAGTCCGCTTTCTCCGAAGACGGTCTTCCCATCGGCGCAGGTCTGGAGGATCTGGGCAAAGGCCTGAGAAGCCAGATAGGAACCATGTATGGCACGCTGGCGAAAGGCCCTCGTTATCTGGAGATGGCGGAAGGATATGTGACCGGCATCGCGCTGGATGAGAACGATGAGATCATCGGCTACAAATTCGTGAACTTCGGCAAGATGACCGACTTCATGAAGAAGGGCGATGATGCGAATACCGCGTACGAAAAGGCTTCCGGCCAGTACGGCCGCGTGGCTGACGCTGTTAAGATCATCGATCCCAGACAGGAATAAGTAGAATCGACAAGGAGGGAAAAGACATGGCATTATTCGAATCTTATGAAAGACGTATCGACAAGATCAATTCCGTTTTAAATAGCTATGGCATCGCTTCTATCGAAGAGGCGGAGAAAATTACGAAAGATGCAGGCCTGGATGTTTACAATATGGTAAAGGGAATCCAGCCCATCTGTTTTGAGAACGCTTGCTGGGCTTATATCGTAGGCGCTGCCATCGCGATCAAGAAAGGCTGCAGAAGAGCGGCTGATGCGGCAGCAGCGATCGGCGAAGGCCTTCAGTCCTTCTGTATCCCCGGTTCCGTAGCGGATCAGCGTAAAGTCGGTCTGGGCCACGGCAACCTGGGCAAGATGCTTCTCGAAGAGGAGACCGACTGCTTCTGCTTCCTGGCTGGGCACGAGTCCTTTGCTGCTGCAGAAGGAGCGATCGGCATCGCGGAGAAGGCGAATAAGGTTCGTCAGAAACCCCTGCGCGTTATCTTAAACGGCCTGGGCAAGGACGCAGCGCAGATCATCTCCAGAATCAACGGCTTCACCTACGTTGAGACCGAGATGGACTATTACACCGGCGAAGTGAAAGAAGTATTCCGCAAGTCCTATTCCGACGGGCTTCGCGCGAAGGTAAACTGCTACGGCGCAAACGACGTAACCGAAGGCGTTGCGATCATGTGGAAAGAGGGCGTTGACGTTTCCATCACCGGTAACTCCACCAACCCCACCAGATTCCAGCACCCCGTTGCAGGTACTTATAAGAAGGAGTGCGTGGAGAAAGGTAAGAAGTACTTCTCCGTTGCATCCGGCGGCGGCACCGGCCGTACCCTGCATCCCGACAACATGGCTGCAGGCCCCGCTTCCTACGGTATGACCGATACCATGGGCCGTATGCACTCCGATGCGCAGTTCGCAGGTTCTTCCTCCGTACCGGCGCACGTAGAGATGATGGGCCTGATCGGCGCGGGCAACAACCCGATGGTCGGCATGACCGTTTCCGTGGCGGTAGCGATTGAGGAAGCTGCGAAGGCTGGGAAGTTCTAAACATAACAATCTGTTTATAAACTGATAATTTGAGAGAGCGCTGTGATCCAAAAGATTACAGCGCTTTTTTTATACGATAGGAAATTTCATTTCCTATCGTATAAAAAAAGACGCTCCGCTGAGGATGCGCACTCGCGCGAAAAGTAGGGCGTTGCCTGACGGCAACCACGCTCGGCGCGAATGTGCGCCCCGGCGCACACTTTTTTATGCTGAAATGCGGTTCCTCCTGGACGGAAGCAGTTTCGGTTGAAAATATTGTTTTTGTAAATTATAATTGAGTTACATAAAATATGCGTTGGAGGTGACGGGCGCGTGGCAATCAGCAATGAAGCTGTTTTGAGCAGTGAAAAAAATTTTACTGTCTTTCGATTTGACGGACAT
>QAKV01000042.1 GCA_003343625.1 Clostridiales bacterium | reverse complement strand
GACATGACGGTGGAAGTAAAATCCGGGGACTATGAGCGGTTTGAAATCGATCTGGCGGCGGACGAAACCCATCGGACGATCCTGTATTACGAGCCAAAGTCCGGCATCCTGACCTTTGATAGGACCTGGGCGGGAAACCAGTTCCGCGATTCCGTCACCAGCCGTTCCTGCTATGTGGCGCAGAAAGACGGGGCGATCCGGCTGCGCATCGTCATGGACAAGTATGCGGCAGAGATTTTTGTCAACGACGGGGAACAGGCCATGAGCTGCCTGACCTATACGGATCTGACAGCGGAAGGAATCCGGTTCGGGGCAAAGGGAAAAGCAGCATTCCAGGCAAAATGGCATGAGCTGAAAATGGAATAAAAGGAAAATACGGGAACCTGCTGCGGTCTGTTTTTGTCTTGCTGCAACTTCTTTGCGGTTATATAATAACGAAAAGGGAATCGGGAGGTTATTGAAATGGCAGCAGGTACTTTGCTTATTTTTCTCTGTATTTTTGTTTTCCTGGGTGTGGTATTTCTGGCGCTGGGTCTTTTGCTGCGGACAATCCGCCAAAGAAAGATTGCCCTTTGTACCCGGAAAACTGTAGCTGTGGTAAAGGAAAATATCAGCAGGGTCCATTACCGGCACGGGGAAGCCGCCCGGTTTTATTGGTATCCGGTGATCCGGTATTGGGCTGAGGGCAGGGAAATCGAAAAAACCATGTCTTTTGGCCAAGCGGGCAGTCCCCGCTACCCGGTCGGAGCCGAAGTGACCGTTTTCTATCAGCCAAAGGATCCAAAAAACTGCTATATTGAAAATGACAATACCACGGGTCTTGTTTCCGCCGTATTTCTCTGGGTGGGCCTAGGGTTGCTTTTCCTGGGCCTCTTCTTTGGCATCGCTGTTTTTTACTTTCGGGATGCGGTCTGCTGACAGGGGGACCAGGATGGAAAACTCGATCAAAGAATTTGGAAAATATGCCGGTATGAGCGTGCTGGGGATGACGGCCATTTCCTGCTACATTCTGGCGGATACGTTTTTCGTGTCCAAAAGCCTGGGCACCGGCGGGCTGGCGGCGCTGAACCTGGCGATCCCCATTTATAATTTCATTCACGGGACAGGGCTGATGCTGGGAATGGGCGGGGCCACCCGGTTTACCATCTGCAAAAGCTGCAAAGATCAAAAAGGCGCGGACGAAATGTTCACCAACACCGTCTGGCTGGGACTGATTTGTTCCGTTTTGTTTGCGGCGGCGGGATTTTTTGGCTCCGAAGCCATTACCCGTCTGCTGGGGGCGGACAGCGCGGTTTTTTCCATGTCCAATACGTATCTGAAAGTGCTGCTTTTCTTTGCCCCCGCTTTTATTTTTAACGATATCCTTCTTTGCTTCGTAAGAAATGACGGAAACCCGGGCCTGGCCATGAACGCCACCATAGCGGGAAGCCTGTCCAATATTGTCCTGGATTACGTGTTCATGTTTCCTTTGGGCATGGGGATTTTCGGTGCGGTTTTCGCCACCGGGCTTTCCCCGGTAATCGGGATTTTGCTCATGTCCCCGCACTGGATGAAAAAAGAAAAAGGTTTTCATCCGGTCCGGATGTTTTTGCGCGCAGAGCCGGTGGGACGGACCCTGTCGCTGGGGTTTCCGTCCCTGTTTGCCCAGCTGTCTTCGGGCATTGTGATGATCGTCTTCAACATCCTCATCCTGGGAATTTCGGGAAATACGGGGGTGGCGGCCTATGGGGTTGTGGCCAATATTTCCCTGGTGGTGGTATCCATCCATACCGGAATCGCCCAGGGAATCCAGCCGCTGGTGAGCCGGGAATACGGAAAAAGGGAGGAAAGGCAGGCGAGACGGTTTTTTCGCTATGGAGTGGTGACCATGCTGGCGCTGTCCGCTGTGCTGTATCTGACGCTTTTCGTATTTGCCGGTCCAATCGCCCGGATTTTCAACAGCGAAGGAGATCCCATGCTGCAGCAAATCGCGGTGGCCGGACTGAAGCTGTATTTTCTTGCCACCCCTTTTGTGGGTTACAATCTGATCCTGTCCACTTACTTTACTTCGGAGGAAAAGGCCTTTCCTGCGCAGCTTACCTCCCTGCTTCGGGGGCTTGTGCTCATTCTCCCGCTGGCGTTCCTGCTTTCCGGGGCATGGGGAATGACCGGCATCTGGCTGGTCTTCCCGGCGACGGAGTTTCTGGCGGCCGTGCTGGGGGTGTGGATGGATTTGCGGCTGAAATAGAATCCAAAGTCTGCATACAGAAAGCCCACGCTTCCATTTTTTGGCTGCGTGGGCTTGACTTTTATGCTTTCAGGATTTCTTCAATGGGTTTGCCGTCCGTATCCCCAAGATCCGCGCCCAGGATTTTTGCGTAGGTGGGCGCTTCATTGACGATATGGTTTCCGGAGAGGACTACGTTTTCCCGGATGGAAGGTCCTTTTGCCAGCAGGATGGGCTGGGGGCCGAACCGGGGAAGATAGCCGTGGGTAGCCTGGCCGAAGCGGTAATCCTCATTGTCCAGACGGCTCACCAGGGGACGGGTGACAAAATCCCCGAAAGCGGTATAGCCGTCGGTTTCCAGTACAAAGGAGAAAGGCCCGCCGAACCGTTCTTCCTTCCGGGCTTCTTCCTGCGTATAGAGGCGGGAAAACCCGTAAACTTCTTCCTTTTGCAGGCTTTCCAGCAGGCCGCGGACTTTTGCATACAGGGCCTGGTCGGAAGGGTCCTTTAAGAAGACCAGGGCGGACATGCCGTTGGAAAGACACCATGCGTCCCAGTCTTTTACTTTGCCGTTTTCGTCCAGACGGATCAGGCCGTTTTCCGCAAACAGCACGTTGAGGCTGATATTGCGGCACACATTCTGCTGGCCGTGGTCGCTGACCAAAAACAGGTTCGTTTCTTCCAGAATGCCGGCTTCTTCCAGAGCGCTGCCGATCCACCCGATCCACCGGTCCAGATCTTCCAGCGCCCGGTCGATGTGGGGGCCAAACACGCCCGCGTCATGCCGGGCGGCATCCAGGTTGGCGGGATGCACCAGCAGAAGATCCGGCCGGAAGCGGCGGATGATATCGGCGGCACAGGCCATGCCGAAAGCGTCCCGCTGGGGGTGTTCCCGCTCCACCCCTTCAAAGAGGTGCTTGTGTTTTTTCACGATTTCCAGAACCTCTGTTGAGGCCCCTGCCCGGGCGAAGGCTTTTTCGGTGGTGTCCTCCATACCCTGGGCCCAGTAATCCGCGATATGGTAATCAATGGCCGGATTGCCTGCGGTGACGGGCCAGAAGACGGCTGCGGTGGTTTTTCCCGCAGCCTTTGCGGCGTGGAAAATATCGCTGCAGGTCAGAAAGCTGCTGTCCCACTGCCAGGGCGTGGGATCCGCTTCCGGGATCAGCTGCATATTGGAAAAAATCCCGTGGCGGTCCGGATACATGCCGGTCATCATGGTGGCGTGGGCCGGGAAGGTGACCGTAGGATAGATGGAAGAAACATTGGTGATTTCCGCCCCGCCCTGAAAATATTTTTGGTAGGAAGGCAGGGTCTTGTAATAGTTCAGATCTTCCCCGACCATGGCGTCGGAAGAAATGACAACGACTTTGCTCATAGGAATCTCCCTTCTGAAACGTTTGTTTTAAGGAAAGCGGGCCAGACCGCCCCTGCGGTCATGGGGCTGTCCGTAACGATGGTGGAAACGGCGCGCACGCAAAACCGGTCCGGCTCAAAGCAGAAATACAGCCGCCTGCCGGAAGGCTGGTCCAGGTTGCGGACCACCGCTTCGATGACGTTGTTTTCCACAAAGCGGGCGATTCCCGCCACGCCCTGGCGGGAGAAAGGCTGGCTGCTGACGCAGTAATTTCCCGTGGTGGACAGGGGCAGGACATAGGAACCGTCGTCATCCGCAATGTGCAAAAGGATCCGGTCCTTTTCAAAGGAAAATCGGATCTGCAGGCATTTTCCGTCGTCTTTGGGGGAGGGAAGCATGCGGATACCCGATGAAAAGGTCCGGAAGGAAACCGCGTCCCCTTCGGGGGAATAGACGGCCCCTTCGATGGCTGTTTCCATTTTCCGGTTGCGCACGCCCGAAAATCCCGCCAGGGCCAGATTGTTTTGTTTCTGCAAAAGCAGTCCGTACTCTTTAGGACAGGGCGCCAGGGCGCAGTCCTGCATCCGGGAGGAAAGGCCGTGGATGGCCTCCATAAGGGAAAAGGTCTGCTCCGTGGAAGACTGGGTGAGGATCACGGCGTCTTTTTGGGGGAGTACGACGGCGAACTGTCCGAAGGCCCCGTCCGCCCGGAAGCTGCCGGGTTCGTCGCACATCCAGAACTGGAATCCGTAACCGGCGTTCCAGTCCGGGTGATCGGGCTGGGCCCGTCCGGCGGTTTCAATCTGCTTTGTGCAGGCCTGGTCGAACCATTCCTGCGAAAGAAGCTGTTTTCCTTCCCAGCGGCCTTTCTTTAGGAAAAACTGGCCGAAGCGTTTCATGTCTTCCAGCGTCAGCCGAAAACCCGCGCCGCCAAACTGGGTGCCGTCCGCGATGGCCGCGCAGGAAACCGCGCCGATGCCCAAAGGGTCAAACAGGCGGGGGCGCAGATATCCGGTGAGGCTTTCCTCGGTTTTGCGGAAAAGAAGGGCGCACAGCACGTTGGTGCCGGCGGTGTTGTACTGATAGGCGGTCCCGGGCGCGTGCTCGAAAGGATGGGCGAAAAACTGTTTCAGCCAGGTATTGTCCGGGGTAAAATTGTCCACGAAGGGCTCCGTTTCATGCCCGCAGCCCATGATCAGCAGATCCCGCACCGTGGCCGCAGCGAGATTTTCCGAAATTGTTTCCGGCATACAGTCCGCAAAAATGTCGGTGAGTTTTTCCGACAGGGAAAGCTTTCCTTCCTGCCATAAAAAGCCCATGGCCATGGAAGTGAGACTTTTGGAAAAGGAAAATACATTGTGCTCCATGTCGGTGCGGTAGGGATACCAGCTGCCCTGGGCAATGCATTTGCCGTGCCGGAGGATGGAAAAGGCGTGCATTTCCAGCCCCCTGTCGTTTAAATCCTCAAGAAAATCCAGAACCGCCCGGGAAGGGACGCCCTGGGATTCGGGGGTGGCGGGTTCAAAACAGGATTTCATAAAGAAGTCCTCCTTTCTTTGTGTTCCTGCCAAAGCAGGACGAAGATGACGCAGGCAGTGGCCAGAAGGACAAAGCTGCCGGTGAGCCGGTAAGACAGGCAGTTGCCGGCAAAGTCCACCAGCCTGCCGCCCAGGACGTTGCCGATGATGCTGGCCAGCCCGGCCTGGATGATGTAAAGGACGCTCTGGCCCTCAAAGGATTTCCCGCTTTTTACCGTGCTGCCGATATAGGTGGCGCAGCCGAAATGGACCACCATATAGGTGATGCCCTGCATGGCCTGGGCCAGCATGAAAAAGGGGAGGGAGCCGCCGGAAACGCAGAACAGGCGGATTCCCATTAAAAAAGTGGAGGCGCCGATTAAGGGGATGGCGCCGAATTTGCGGGTCAGCTTTTTAATGCACAAAAGGACCGGGATTTCGCTGCTGGCCGAGATGCAGTTCAACAGGCCGATCTGGGACTGGCCATAGCCGATTTCCACTGCATAAACCCCCAGGAAAGCGGAGCAGAAACTTGCCCCGATCTGGAAAACAAAGGCAAAAGCCAGCACATAAACGATCTTTCGGTCCTCGAAAATGTCCTGCAGACGAAACAGCCCCGCGCCCTTTTTGCGATGGGTCCGTGGGGCATCGGATACGGGAAGATGGTTTTCCGATTTGGGAAGGAGGAACATCAGGCCCATGAGGACCAGGTAGGAAACGGCGGAAAGGAAAAACTGCGCGGAAGGATTTTGGCGCAGATAAATCCCTGCAATCAGCACGATGACGGCATACCCTACGGTCCCGCCCATCCGGATAAAGGCAAAGTTATAGTTGTAACGGTTCGCGTTCCGGATGACAATGGCGTCGGTCATGGGACTGACCGAGGTGGAAAACAGGGCCAGCAGGGTGCTGGAAAACAGAAAACTGACAAAACTGTGCCCCAGGTAATAACTCATCAGGGAAACAGCCGTTCCGGCCATGACCAGCGCGGCAAAGGTTTTTGCCCTGCCGCTGGCGTCGCTGGCCCTGGCCCAGAGGGGCTGGACCAGGACGGACGCCACGGGTCCGATGGCCATCAGAATCCCGATTTGCGTAGAAGAAATCCCGTTTTGTGTGTAATAGGTACTGAGGAAAGGAGAGTACAGGGCTGACGAGATGTAAAGAAAGGAATTCAGCGCAAGCAGCAGCCAGACCGGACACTCGCAGACATTTTTTTTACGTTTCACGCTTTGCTACCTCCCGGAAGAAATCGTCCAGCCCCCAGGAATAGGCTTCCACCCGTTCCATAAGGGGGGCGCTGTCGATGACCCCGGTTTCCAGAAACTTTTTTGTGATATCGGGGGTGGGGATTCCGGCCCTCCCGCCGATACAGGTACATTTGATGGCGCTGACGGCGCTGGCAAACCGCGCGGTTTCTTTTAAGGAATATCCGTGGGTCAGCCCGTAGAAAAATGCGCCGTGGAAGGTATCTCCCGCGCCCACCGTGTCCACCACGGGCACGCGGAAGGCAGGAAGTTCGAAGTACCCTTCTTTGTCCAGACCGCGGCAGCCTTTCGAACCGAAGGTAAAGACCACGGCGGAGGGGCCTTTTTCCAGGATGTCTTCCATATGGCGTTCATAATCCCTGTCGGAAAAGCTCATGTTGTATACAAATTCGGACGCCACAAAATAGTCCACATAGGGAAGGATTTCCTCATAATAGTCCATGGGGCGGCTGTCCGCGTCGATGAGGACCTTGACGCCGTGTTTTTTCGCATACTTCGCGGCGGCCATGTGCAGTTCGTCTACCAGGGCGATGAACAGGTACCGCCCCTGCTCCAGGAAGGAAAAATCGATTTCATCCTGGCGGATCCGTTCGTAGCTTCCCCTCCTGTACAAAATATTCCTCCCGTTGGTTTCTTCTTCGGACAACACCACCCCGATATCGGTGGTCTGGCCGCTGCGCAGCTTCGCCTGGGACAGGTCGATTCCATGAAGCTGAAAATCCCGGTAACAGTAGCGCCCGAACAGATCGTCTCCCATGGCGCCGATGAGCGCGCAGGAAAGACCGCATCTGGCGGCGGCGACCAGACCGGTGGTCACCTTGCCGCCGCACTGCCAGCTGCCGTCGCGAACGAAACGGGATTCATTGGAACCGGGCAGACTGTCGATGTGCAGAAGGTAGTCGATGCAGGGATGCCCGATCCCGATGATATCAAACTTTTTTTCTTCCATGATATTGTTATTCCCTTCCGTCATAGTAATTTTTCTACAGCTGGTAGTGGTCAGGATTCAAAATATCGATTTTGGATTTCACGAAATCGATGCACGGCCGCTCGATTGCGCGCAGGGCCTTGAAATAAGCTCCGGAGTTGGACTCGTCCGCGAAGAATTCTTTCATATTGTTGTAAAAAGCCCTCTGATATTCGGTGGCGATATTGAATTTGGACATACCGCATCTCACCGCCCGGGCCAGTTGATCGTTGGGGATATCGGAACCGCCGTGCATGACCAGAGGGATGTTCAGAACTTCCCGCAGCTTGCAGATCCGGTCGAAATCCAGTTCGGGCGTCCTGATGTAATTTCCATGGGCGTTTCCCACGGCGATGGCCAGGGAGTCCACGCCAGTGCGGCTGACGAAATCCACGGCCTGATCCGGATTGGTGAAGTGGTCTGTGTTGGTCATATCTTCCAGATTCATCCCCACGCCCACATGTCCCAGCTCCGCTTCCACGTCCACGCCCATGGCATGGGCGCACCTGGTCACTTCTGCCGTCAGGGAAACGTTTTCTTCATAGGGAAGGGCCGAACCGTCCACCATGACGGAAGGAAAGCCCGCGCCCAGGCCGGAAACGGCGATTTCGAAACTTCTGGAGTGATCGAGATGAACCGCGATGGGAACGGAAGCGCGGCGGGCGAAAGCCACAGCGATATTGCGGATGTCCACCAGGGGGGCGTGTACGTCAAACCCCGGGAAGTATTGGATAATCAGGGGCATCTTCGCCTCTTCTGCGGCCATGGCCGCGAACTTGATGCTGTTATAGTCGAATACGTTGATGGCGGGAATGCCATAGCCGTGTTCCTGTGCATGAATCAGCAGATCTTTCACTTTTGCCAGCGACATAAAAGAATCCTCCTGTATGTTATTTTTTCAAAAGTCATCGGCGCGGTTTTACTCCGCAGAAAAGAACGTCCTGAACCGGGGAAGGTTGTAGGCGAATTCCCGACTGATGGCGTCCATGGCCGCGAAATCCTCCTTCGAGATGACGAAATTCGATGCTTTCACGTTATCCTGTACCTGAGCGGGGTTCTTCGCTCCTACGATGGGGGCGGTGATCCCGTTTTTCTGCATCACCCAACGGATGGACAGCTGCGCCAGGGTGACGCCGTATTTTTCTGCGAAAGGACGCAGCTTTTCCGTCACGTCCAGCGCGCCTTCATAATAAGGACTCTGGAAAAGGGGAACCCGGCTTCTTCCGTCTTCCTTAGGGAAACGGGTTTCCTTATTGAATTTTCCGGTTAAAATTCCCTGAGCCAGCGTACAGTAAGAAATCACGCCGATCTGATTTTCGATGCAATAGTCCATTTCTTCCAGATCCAGAAAACGCCACACCAGGCTGTAGCAGGGCTGGATCACGTCGATCTGCCCGTATTTGCAGGCTTCGATGAGCTGGTCCTTACTGAAGTTGGAAACTCCGATGCAGCGGATCTTCCCTTTTTCTTTCAGCTTCATCATGGCTTCCATGGTGTCGGCAATGGGGACTCCGGTATCGGAAGGATAATGGATGAAATAGACGTCGATATAATCCGTATCCAAATCCTTTAAGCTCTGATCACAGGCGGTTTCCACCAGATCTTTGGGCATCCAGTCCTTCCAGAGTTTGGTGATGAGGGTCAGTTTCGATCTGTCGTACCCCTTAATGGAACGGGCCACGATCTGTTCGGAATGCCCTTTTCCATAAATATAGGCGGTGTCCAGGGAGGTGATGCCGCTTTCGATGGCTTCCCGGATGGCAGCCACAGACTTTTCATCCTCGGCGCCGGTGAAGTAGGTTCCGCCGATAGCCCAGCAACCGAAAATCTGATCGGAAACCATCACGTCGCTCTTGCCAAGTTGTTTTGTGTTCATGCTGAAAAACCCTCCTTTATATATTGTGTATACGTTTACAATATATTTCCGGAAAGAGGAAATGTCAATACTATAAAAGAAAATAAATATGCAAATGTGATTAAATGAAGTGGATTTCAATATGTAACTACTGCAATAAGAACCCGCATTATGGAATTTGAATAAAAATGAATTATAAATTTTGTATATAATTAACCTTGTGTAAACGTTGACAATTATTCAAAGTGATTGTATGCTTGAATCAAGCGAAAGCTGACGATCAATTCTTAAAGGAGGAACAAATTATGAAAGCAAAAAAAGCACTTGCTCTCATCATGGCGCTGACCATGGCGGCTTCCCTGGCTGCATGTGGCTCGGACACGGCTACGGAGTCCACTCAGGCGGCGGCTGAACCGGAGAGCACCGTTGCGGAAGAATCGGCTCCTGCGGAGTCCACGGAAGCTGCTGGTACGGAAGAAGCGGCAGCTGATGGCGAAGTGACGGATTACGGCGGGATCACCCTGACGATGATGAACTCCAAACCCGAGATTCAGGAAGCTCTGGAAGCGGTGACCGCAGAGTGGGGCGCAGCTCACAATGTGACCTTTGAAGTATATGAGACCGACTCCCCGGCAGATATGCTGGCTCAGAGATATGCGGCAGGCGATCCTCCGGTACTGGCGATCGTCGATCCCGGCAATGTGACGGAGATGGCAGAGGAGAGGTTCCTGGATCTGTCCGGCGAGGATTGGGTTGCGGACGGCGGTGACACCATGGGCACCAAAGTCAACGATGTCCTGTATGGTTTCCCGCTGTGCGTGGAGGCTCCCGGTATGGTCTATAACAAGACCGCTATCGAAAATATCACCGGCGAAGAGTTCGTTCCTGAGAATTATTCCTCTCCTGAAGCGTTCGAAGGGCTGCTTCAGCAGCTGCGCGAGGGAGGCATGGAGAACCCTGTGATCCTGAACCAGGAAGACTGGTCCCTGGGCGGACATCTGTTTGGCTCCAATATCTATACTTTCCAGGACGGCACCGCGGAAGGCTCCTATGCGTTCGTCGAGGAGATTAAGGGCGGCGCTGATGTGATGGAGAACGAGATGTTCCAGAACCTGTTCCAGGACTATGATATCTTCATCGAGTACAACATCAACAAAGACGACCCGCTGGCGGCGGACTACGATCTGAACGCTTCCTACATCGCAGAAGGCGAAGCTGCATTCTGGATCAACGGCACCTGGGTATGGCCCGATATGAGCACCTACGTGGACGGCACCATGGATTACGGCATCATGCCTATCCCGAAAACCAATGCAGACATGCAGGGTAAGATTTACGCATTCGCGTCCAAACAGATCGTTATCGACAGGGAAGTGGCTACCGAGGAACAGCAGGCGGCTGCGAAGGAATTCCTGAACTGGCTGGTCTACTCTGAAGAGGGACAGTCCGCGCTGGTCAACGATCTGGAGATCGTGGTGGCATTCACCAACAACCCGAATGCGCCGACCAACCCGATCAATGTCGTCTTAAAGACCTACATCGATGCGGGAACGACCGTGAACAACGCTCCGTTTACCACTCCTACGGATCATACCAGCGAGCTGGCTCCTCATATGCAGGCTTATCTGGCTGGCCAGGAGACCATCGAGGATATCGCAGCGGCGCTTACCGAGTATTGGCAGACGCATGATCCTTCATAAGGAAGCAAAATTCCATATCACGGATTGAACGTGCGAAAAAGGCACCGATCATACGGTCGGTGCCTTTTCTGAAAAGAGGTGCTTTATGAGAAAAGAAAGTTTCTGGACGAAGACGAAGCTGTTTCTGATTTTTGCCGGCCCTTCCATGCTGGCGTTCACCTGCTTCGTCATCTTCCCGTTCATTTACGGCATTTATCTGACCCTCACTTCCTGGGATGGCATTTCCAAAACCAAGGAGTTCGTGGGCCTGGCAAACTACATCACCACTTTTCAGGATCAGGAGTTTTGGACCTCTATTTTCCTGACCTTTAAATATGTGGTTTGTGTGGTGATTTTAGTCAATATTATCGCTTTCGCCCTGGCCTGTCTTCTGACCAGCGGGATAAAGGGACAGAACTTCCTGCGGGCCGGTTTCTTTACGCCCAACCTGATCGGCGGCATCGTCCTGGGCTTTATCTGGACTTTTATCTTCGGGCGCGTGTTGCCCAACCTTTCCTTCCTCCAGTCCATCCCGATCTTTCAAAAGTCCTGGCTGAGCGATCCCAACATGGCTTTCTGGGCCATCGTGGTTGTGGCTACCTGGCAGCAGTCCGGTTATATGCTTCTGATCTATATCGCCGGCATCGTCGGCGTGCCGAAAGATTACATCGAGGCGGCGTCGATCGACGGCGCGAATTCCAAGCAGATCACCTGGTATATCCGTCTGCCCCTGATGATGCAATCCTTCGTCATCTGCCTGTTCCTGACGCTGACCAGCGCCTTTAAGGTGTATGACCTGAACTTGTCCCTGACGGAAGGCGGCCCTTACGGAACCACCAAGATGGCATCCATGACAATTTTCGACACCGCCTTTACCGCCCACCAATACGGTCTGGGCCAGGCGCAGGCCATCGTTTTCTTCGTCATCATGCTGATCGTTGCGGTGATTCAGGTATTTGCGGGTAAGTCCAAGGAGGTGGAAGCATGAGCGAAAAGAAACGGGAAAAAGCCGTCAGAGTCGGCGGATCGAAGCGCACCGCAGCGGAAATTACAAAGTCCGCGCTGGCGTTTGTTTTGTTCATCATCTATATGATTCCCTTTTTGCTGGTGGTGATCAACTCCTTTAAGAGGAAGATCAGTATCGTCAAGACTCCTCTGCAGGTGCTGGATGAAGAAGGCCTTCAGTTTGTAAACTATTCCAACGCTTATGTGGATATGGACTTTTTACAGGCCTTTGCAAACTCCCTTATCGTTACCGGATGTTCCGTGGCCCTTCTGATTGTGCTTTCATCCATGTGCGCATATATTCTGGTGCGGAAGAACTATCTGGCGTGTAAGATCAGTTTCCTCCTGCTGATCTCCTATATGGTAGTGCCCTTCCAGGTCATCATGATCCCGCTGCTTTCCATTTACGGCAGCACTTTCAACATGCTGAATTCCAGACTCACGCTGATTGTGATGAACTTCGGTTTCGGCACCTGTTTTGCGATGTTCCTCTGTCATGGATTCATTAAGACGGGCGTGCCGCTGGCGCTGGAGGAGGCCGCCATCATCGACGGCTGCGGCCCCATCCAGACTTTCTTTAAGATCGTGCTTCCGTTGCTGAAGCCTATTCTTTCCACGGTGGCGATTCTGCAGGTGCTGGGACTGTGGAACGACTATCTGCTGCCCAGCCTGGTACTGGTAAGGCCTAAATTACATACATTACCGATCGCAATTCGAACTTTTGTCGGGACTTTTTCCAGCGATTATGGTAATATGATGGCAGCGCTTGTGATGACCGTAGTGCCGGTTATCATCGTTTATATCGCATTGCAGAAGTACATCATCGGTGGAGTTGTCGCAGGTGCCGTAAAATCTTAAAGGCAGGAGTGACATTATGTCCACAATTAAAGATGTTGCGAAAAGCGCCGGAGTTTCCATCGCCACGGTGTCGAGAGTATTGAATAAAAAGGACGCGGTCAGCCCGGAGGCGGAAAAAGCTGTCAACCGGGCGATGCGCCAGCTGGACTATCACCCGAACCGCATGGCGAGGGCGTTGGTGAGAGGAAAGAACAACACCATCGGAGTGGTGCTGCCCTTTTTCAATAATCCGTTCTGGAGCGAAATCGCCCAGGAGATCGAAAGGAACGCAAAAGACCAGGGATACCATGTTCTGTTCAGCATTTCGCCCGGAGGGGAAAAGGAGTTGGAGCAATGCATATCCTATCTGCGGGCCAGCCAGGTCTGCGGGATTATCCAGACCTTTTCCGCCAGCCAGGAGGTCTGGTCGGCCATCGTCAAAAATGTCGGAGTCCCCTTCGTAGCGCTTATCAGCGATTTGAAAGGCGTTCCCTCCATCGTTTCGGACGATACCCAGGGAGGGATTCTGGCGACCCGGCATCTGATCGCGAAGGGATGCAAAAATATCGTGCATATCAGCGGGGATCTGAGGCTGCAAAATCATGCGGACGAACGGACCTTCGCTTTTGTGAAAGAGTGCGAAAAAAAGGGCGTGGCTTATAAAGTTTACGAGAGCTGTCCGGACAAGCTGGGCGTGGAAGACAATCGGGATCTCATCAATCGGATATTCTATGAGAATCCGCAGATGGACGGGATTTTTTCCAGCAACGATATCATGGCCACGCAGTGCATCAGCTATGCGCGGTCGCAGGGAATTCGGATTCCGGACGATCTTCGGATCGTGGGCTACGATGATGTCAGCATCAGTTCTCTGATCTATCCGCCGCTGACGACAGTCCGTCAGAACTATGCGGAGTTGTCAAAAGCCGCTGTCAGAGCTATTGTGGATATGGTGAATCAAAAGACACTGAAACCGCTGGAAGTCATTCCGGTGGAGCTGATTGAACGAAAAACCACCTGATCAGGGTGAAGAAATGTGGAGAGCAGTTGTATGAGCAAAAAAGTGACGAATCAAATCATGTTAATTACTTATGCGGACAGCCTCGGGAATAACCTGAAGGATCTGGACAGGGTATTGTCCGATTATCTGGAAGGAGCGGTCTACGGACTGCATATTCTGCCCTTTTTTCCGTCTTCCGCAGACCGGGGATTCGCTCCTGTAACGTATAAAGAGGTGAGCCCGGAGTTCGGGACCTGGGAGGATATCCTGTCCCTGGCGGACCGCTATTACATGATGTATGACTACATGATCAACCATCTTTCCGCCCAGAGCGAGATCTATAAGGATTTCCTGGCCAAAAAGGACGAGTCCAAATACCGGGATTTCTTCATCCGCTTCAAGGATTTCTGGCCGGAAGGAGAGCCCACTCAGGAGCAGATTTCCCAGCTGTATCTGCGCCGTCAGGTTCCCTATATCGAGGCGGAATTTGCGGACGGCAGCAAGGAAAAACTGTGGTGTACTTTCAGTCCCGAGCAGATCGATATCGACTGCCTGCATTCCGAGACCGCGAAGGAATATATGCGGGAAAATATGGAATTCCTGAGTTCCCACGGCGCTTCCCTGATCCGGCTTGACGCGGTGGCCTATGCCTCCAAACGGCGCAACACGAATTGCTTCTTTGTGGAGCCTGAGATCTGGCAGATCATGGGAGACTGTCAGAAAGCGCTGGAAGGTACCGGCGTGGAGATCCTTCCGGAGATCCACGAGAACTATTTTATCCAGAAGAAGCTGGAGGAAAAGAATGTCTACACCTATGACTTCCAGCTGCCCATGCTGATTCTGAACGCGGTTTATTTCGGCAGGACGCTTTACTTAAAAGACTGGATGAAGCTGTGCCCGAGAAAACAGTTCACGACACTGGATACCCACGACGGGATCGGCGTTGTGGACGTGCGTTACCTCATGCCGGATGAAGAAGTGCTGGAGACGAAGAAAAAGGTCTTCGAGGCGAACCCGGAGATCAACAGGCTGAACGGAAAGGTGAACTTTTCCAAGTTCGACACCTACCAGATCTGCTGTTCCTATTATGACGCGCTGGGATCCGATGACAACCGTTATCTCATCGCGCGGGCGATCCAGTTCTTCGCGCCGGGTATCCCTCAGGTGTATTATGTGGGCCTGTTCGCGGGAAGAAACGATTTCGACCTGTATGAGAAGACAAAGCAGAGCAGGGATATCAACCGCCACTACTATTCCCTGGCGGAGATCGAAGAAGAGTTCAGGCGCCCTGTGGTGCAGAAAATGAACCGGCTGATGAAGCTGAGAAATTCCCATCCTGCATTCAACGGAGATTTCGTGCTGATGGATACGGATGAATATACGCTGGGACTCCGGTGGGAGAAAGGCGGGGAGTACGCGCAGCTCACGGTGCGCTTCGATACCTTTGACTGGGAAATCCGTTATACGGAAGGCGGAGAAGAGAAAGTATTCGAATAAAATAAAAAGGGATCAGGCATATGATCGAAAAAATATTGAAAGAATTTGTGGAGGAAGCGCGGGCAACCGGGCTTCCTCTTGAAGCGATTGCGGCGGGCGACGAATCGAAGGTGCTCTTCGAGCATCATTTCACGCCGGATCTGCCGAGGAATATTTATTCCCATACGAAGAGTTTTGTTTCCGCAGCAGCGGGCATCGCGATCGAGGAGGGAAAGCTGAGCCTGGAAGATCGGCTGGCGGATCGCTTCCCGGACAAACTCCCCCAAACCCCTTCGTCCCGCCTTCTCGCCATCCGCCTGAAGGATCTGCTGACTATGTCCAGCGGATTCGGGGAGGCATACCTGATGGGGGCGGATCGCAGGGCCGGCATCGGCGTACCCGATTATCTCTCCTACATGCTTTCCCGGGAAGTGAAGGAAGAACCGGGGAAGCGTTTCTGCTATTCCACGGCGGACTCCATTCTGGCCGGTCGGATGCTGGAAGCGGCGGTGGGAATGCGGCTGTCCGAATATGTCTATCGCCGGATTCTGGAACCCATGGGAATCGGATTTCCCGTCTGGGAGAACGATCCTCAGGGGCACCCTATCGGCGGCGGAGGGATGTTTTTGAAACTGTCCGATATGATGAAACTGGGTCAGCTGTTTTTGGCCGGCGGCGTTTGGAAAGGAAGGCGTCTGGTGGAGGAATCCTGGATCCGGGAAGCGACGAAAAAGCAGATCGAGACGGATCCGGAGCCCGAAAAGGCGGATCTGTGGCGCTGCGGGTACGGCTATCAGTTCTGGATGTCCCCTTATCCGGACAGCTACAGAGCGGATGGCGCCTTCGGCCAGATCACAACGGTGCTGCCCCGGGCAGGGCTGGTGGTGTCCATCCAGTGCCCGGAGGTCGGGGACTTCGAGCGGGTGAAAAAGGCTCTGCACGAGAGCGTTTTGAGCAGACTCTGAAAGGGCTTTACCGCTCGCCGGCTTCCCGATAGAAGCGGACGGCGATGACGGCCGTCAGGGCGGTGAGCAAAAATACTACGACCTCCACCAGAACGAGGGGGATGAACTGCGCGGCGACCACCGCGGAATGCAGAAGCTGTTCCAGCACCATGGCGGATACGAAGAACGTTGCGCCGCCGATCAGAAAGGCCGAAACCCGGGCGCCGGTGCGGTTTCGCAAAAAGACCAGAAGGGCGATGGGCAGGCCGATGGAAAGAATCAGGGAAAAAATCATACCCGCCACGCTGGCGACGGGAACAGGCGTTAGTTCTGTCATATCAGTGTATCCTTTCTCTGTTTTGCAGTTTTTGAGGGTCGTATCATGATTTCAGGTTCCTTTTCCGGGGAACCCTTTTACATTATACTACAAAATACCGCAGGATCTGCAAAAATCCTGCGGTGTTTTTCGATTATACAGGAAAGGAAATCCGTTCTGCTTCGGTATCAGCCGAACAGCCTTTCTTCGCTCCATTCCAGAAAGTCCCCGGTACCGGTATCGATTTTGAATTCATATTTGCGGTCGTTTAAAATGACTTCGCCCTCATAGACGGTGCGGCCGTCGTCCCGTTCCGCTTTCATCCGCAGGTTGTCCTGGGTTGCGCCGGAAACTTTCGCCAGCACGGCCTCGATGGCCTGCTCTTTCGTGAAGGCCGCGCCGGAGGGGGTATTCCAGGTCAAATCGTAAGTTTCCCGTTCCCGTTCCAGAATCCTCGTGCCGGTTTCGTCGATTTCATATTCGTAATCCGCGTTCGCGGTATAAATTTTCACATCGTAGCGTGTCTGGCCGTCGTCACGATCCTGACGGACGCCCACAGTGAGGACGGTATCCTGTGAAACCCCTGCGTCGGCCATTGCGGTCTGCAATGCGGCATTTTCCGGCGTCTGATCCGCAGCCTGAGCTGCAGAGGAGCCGGAAGACGCCGCTGATCCGCCGGCCGTCTGCCCGGAAGCCTGAGCGGGGAAGGCCTTTTCATTCCATTCCAGAAAAGCGCCGTTTTGGGCATCGATTTCGAACTCGTATTTCCGGTCGGAAACGACGACTTCGCCTTCATAGACGGTGCGGCCGTCGTCCCGTTCCGCTTTCATCCGCAGGTTGTCCTGGGTTGCGCCGGAAACTTTCGCCAGCACGGCCTCGATAGCCTGTTCTTTCGTGAAGGCCGCGCCGGAAGGGGTGGACCAGGTCAGATCGTTGATCTCCGTGTCGATAGACATGATCTGCCCCGAAGTTTTCTCGATTTCATAGTCGTAATCTTTATCCGCGGTGTAGAAATCCACCTGATACAGTTCCATCCCGTCGTCCCGCTCTTCGGTGCTGCTGATGGCGATGAGATCTCCTTCCGCCACCCCGGCGTGCTCCAGGGCGATGGATTTCGCTTCATCGGCGGAGATGGAATCGCCTGTCTGGACGCCCTGAACCGTCGCGCCGGATGCGTCGGCGGCCTGTGTGGCTTCGGCGCCCTGCGCGGTTTCAGCGGGCTGTGCGCTTTCGGCGGCCTGTCCGGTTTCCTGCGCGGTCTCCTGGGTTTGTGCGATTTCCTGCGCCTGGGAGGGGGGCTGTCCGTTCGATGCGGAGCAGGCCGTCAGGACGGATGCCGTGAGGGTGAGTGCCAGTAAGATTGACATGTTTTTTCTCTTCATATTGCGTTTCTCCTTTATGATGTTTTGAATTCCGCTTTTCGGACGGCTATTTGTGCCGGAGCGTCACAAGCAGCTATGATGATACGCCCCGTCGCTGACGCTCCGGAATGGAGCTTGTTATGAGTGTAGTATAAAGGGGAAAAATTAAAACAAGATGAAAGAAAAAATTTTTTCTGATCCGTTTAAAAGTGTAGGTTTTATGGAAATCCGGATTTTCCTGTTTCTTTTTCTCCGGCTTCCTGATAAAATGGAACTGACATCCTTTGCCCGCATGCGGCGAAGAAAATGAGAAAGGAAGGGGATATTACCATGAAGAAGTTCGATGTGGTAGCGCTCGGCGAACTGTTGATCGATTTTACGGAAAACGGCGTGAGCGCGCAGGGAAATACAATTTATGAGGCCAATCCGGGCGGGGCGCCGTGCAATGTGCTGGCGATGCTCAACCGGGCAGGGAGGAAGACCGCGTTCATCGGGAAAGTGGGACAGGATATTTTCGGGAATAAGCTGAAAGCCACGCTGGACGAGGTGGGCATCGATACATCAAACCTGATCATCGACGAAGAGGCGCGCACCACCCTGGCGTTTGTGGAGACCTTCCCGGATGGGGACAGGGATTTCTCTTTTTACCGCAACCCGGGCGCCGATATGATGCTGACGGAGGCTGACCTGCACGAGGACCTGATCCGGGACGCAAAGGTGTTTCATTTCGGAACGCTTTCCATGACACACGACGATGTGCGCAGGGCTACGAAAAAAGCTATCGATATCGCCAAAGAGAGCGGCGCGGTGATCTCCTTCGATCCGAATCTTCGCCCTCCGCTCTGGAAGACTTTGGACGACGCGAAGGAGCAGGTGGCATACGGCCTGGGCAAGTGCGACGTGCTCAAGATCTCCGACAACGAGATCCAGTGGTTCACCGGGGAAGAGGATTTCGATGCGGGCATCGCGAAGCTGCGCAGCCAGTACGATATTCCGCTGATCCTCCTGTCTTTGGGACGCGACGGAAGCCGCGCTTATTATAAGGATCTGAGAGTGGAAGTGGCGCCGTTCCTGCAGGATGCTACCATCGAGACCACGGGGGCGGGAGATACTTTCGGAGGATGCTGCCTGCATTACGTGCTCAAATACGGCCTGGACAATCTGGACGAGGCGAAGCTGAAGGAAATGCTCACTTTCGCCAACGCGGCGGCATCCATCGTCACCACCAGAAAGGGCGCGCTGCGCGTCATGCCTGAAGTGGAAGAGGTGGAGAAGTTCATCGCCGAAAGGGGCAGATGAGAAAACGGATCACAAAATAGCAGGTCTTACGTGCGGCGTTTTCCGCTTCCCATACGGGAATGCGGGAACGCCGCTATTTTGATGCGCCGATGTGGACAGTCGGGGCAAATCGTGGTAAGTTAGTAGACAGTGTACAGTATATAGCTGACGCATAGGAAAATCGCATTTGAAAAAGAAGGAGTGACGCGAAATGGCGGATAAGGTGGCAAAGAGGAGCGAAATCCCTCAGGAAAAGAGATGGGCCGTGGAGGATCTGTATCCCGGCGACGCGGCCTGGGAGGAGGACTATCAGCGCGTGGCAGGCCTCATCGGTAAAGTGGAGAAGTACAAAGGGCATTTGGGCGATTCGGCCGGAATGCTGAAGGAATATCTGGATTATGCGGATGATCTCGATAAAGAGATCGAGAAGATCTATCTGTACGCCCATCTGAATATGGATGTGGATACGACAGACGTGACCTATCAGACCATGCGGATGAAGGCGCAGATGCTGGCGGTCAGAGCGGAGGAAGAAAACGCTTTCGCGCAGCCGGAGATTATGGCTATTCCGGAGGAAACTCTGGCAAAATACCGTGCGTCGGAGCCGGGACTTAAGGCTTATGACCGGTATTTTACGGTGCTTTTGCGCAGAAGGGAGCACACCCGCAGCCGGGAAGTGGAGGAGCTTTTGGCCAGCGCATCGGAAATGGCTTCCGCGCCCTCGGATACCTTCATGATGCTCAACAACGCCGACCTGACCTTCCCTAAGATCGTCGGGGAGGACGGCGAGGAGATGGAAGTAACTCACGGGCGGTATGTGGGGCTGATGGAGAGCAGGGACAGAAACGTGAGAAAAGCGGCTTTCGAGTCCATGTATTCCAGTTACGGCCAGTTTGCCAATACCATAGCCGCCAACTTTTCCGCCAACATCAAGCAGGCCGTCTTCTTCGCCAAAGCGAGAGGATACTCGTCCACCCGGGCCATGTATCTGGCGCCCGGAAATATCCCGGAGGAGGTCTATGACAATCTGATTCAGGTGGTTCATGAAGCTCTGCCTGCCATGTACCGCTATGTGGCACTGCGCAAAAAACTGCTCGGTGTAGAGGAGCTGCATATGTACGATGTGTACGCCCCCATCATCCCCGAGTGCACGATGAAGGTGACGTTCGAGGAAGCCAGGGAGACGATTCTGGAAGCCCTGAAGCCCATGGGGGAGGAATATCTGTCGGCCCTCCGGGAAGGCTTTGAGAACCGCTGGATCGATGCCTGCGAGAACGCGGGCAAAAGAAGCGGGGCTTACTGCAGCGGCGTCACGGTAGGACATCCTTACGTGCTGATGACTTATAAGGATACGCTGGACAGCATGTTCACGCTGGCCCACGAGCTGGGCCATGCGATGCACAGTTATTTCAGCACAAAAACACAGCCCCATCAGACCGCCTCCTATCTGATTTTCGTGGCGGAAGTGGCCTCCACCTGCAACGAGATCCTGCTGACCCGTTATCTGCTTTCCCATACGGGGGACGAAGTGCAGAAAGCCTACATTATCAACCATTTTCTGGACAGTTTCAAGGGAACCCTGTTCCGTCAGACCATGTTCGCGGAGTTCGAAATGATGGCTCACCGCAAGGCGGAAGCGGGAGAAGCGCTGACTGCGGGGGAACTGAACCGGATTTATTATGACCTCAATGTGAAGTACTTCGGGCCTGACATGACGGTGGATCAGGAGATCCGCCTGGAGTGGGCGAGAATTCCCCATTTTTATACGCCTTTTTACGTGTACCAGTATGCCACAGGCATCTCGGCCGCAGCGGCGCTGTCGGAACGGATCCTGACCCTGGGAGAAGAAGGAGTGAAGGATTACATGAAATTCCTTACCGGGGGAGGTTCTGCGGATCCCATCGATCTGCTGAAGATGGCAGGCGTGGACATGAGCAAAAAGGAGCCGGTGGAAGCCGCCACGAAGCTCTTCGAAGATATGCTGGGGCAGTTGACTGAGCTGGTGGGCTGAGGCCGGGAAAAGGCAGGAATCATATGCTGTTCAATTCACACATATTCATTTTCGTGTTTTTGCCGATCGCGCTGGCGGGATGGTTTTTCCTGAACGGCCGGAAGCGATACGGCCTGGCTCAGGGATTTCTGGTGGGGATGTCCCTGTGGTTTTATGCCTGGATGAATCCGTCGCATTTGTGGATCCTGCTGGCCAGCTGCCTCATCGGGTATGGGCTGTGCGAATGGATGGATCGGGTGAGGGGCACGGCGGCCGGAAAGGCGGTGCTCGCGGCGGGATGTTTTTTCCATTTGGGGACGCTGGGCTACTTTAAATACAGCAACTTCTTCCTGGAAAACGTAAATGCCGTCCTGCGGACGGACTTCGCCATGGTTTCGGTCATTCTCCCCGTTGGAATCAGTTTTTATACGTTCCAGCAGATGGCCTATCTCATCGACCGGTGGAAGGGGGAGGAAGAGCGGTGCAGCCTGCTGGATTACCTGACTTTCATGCTGTATTTCCCACAGATCCTGCAGGGGCCCATCCTGCTGGGAAAGGAACTGATCCCACAGCTGCACGAGGAAAAACGGCGGCAGTTCGACGCGCAGCGTTTCGCAGAAGGAATCCGTCTGTTCGTCATGGGGCTGGCCAAGAAAGTGCTGTTGGCGGACAGCCTGGCAAAGCCGGTGAACTTCGGGTACGAAAACGTGGCTTCCCTGGACAGCATTTCGGCGATTTTACTGGCGGCGGGTTATCTGACGGAGCTGTATTTCGACTTTTCCGGGTATTGCGACATGGCCATGGGGCTGGGGCGGATGTTCGGCATCGAGGTGGCGCAAAACTTCGATTCCCCGTTTAAGTCCGCTTCGGTCAAGGAATTCTGGCGCCGGTGGCATATCACTCTGGGGCGGTTTTTCACCAGATATGTGTATATTCCGCTGGGGGGCAGCAGGCGCGGGAAGGGGCGGACGATCCTCAATACGCTGATCGTCTTCACCCTGTCGGGACTCTGGCACGGGGCTGCATGGACCTTCGTATTCTGGGGATTTTTGCACGGGATCGCAGTAGCCTTCGACAGTCTGGGGGCGCTGCGCCTTCCGAAAAAATGGATGCATCAGGCGCTGACCTTCGTCTACGTCTGTCTGGCCTTCGTATTTTTCCGGGCGTCCACCATCGGGGAGGGATTCGCTATTCTGCGCGCCATGATCGTGCCGAAGTGGAACGGCTTTCTGTTCCGGATGGCGGAGGCGCTGGATCCGTCCGAGTTCTATGTCCTCACCAAGGCCGCGTCCCTGGGGGCGCCGGCCCTTTTGCCGTGGATTAACCTGATTTTGCTGCTTTTGCTGATCGGGATCTGCGCGGTCGTCCTGGCGGCCCAAAATGCGCCTGCTATCGTACAGGAAGGCGTATATTCGAAGAAAGCGGCGTTTCTGACCGCGTGCCTCTTCGCCTGGTCCGTTCTGGGGATGACCGGCGTGAGCACGTACCTGTATTTTAACTTCTGAATACCCCGATGGGAAAAACGGACGGAAAGTGGGGAAGAACCATGAAACAGAATTCTTTTTTGAAATTCATCCGCTTTTTTTGCCTGGCAGCGGCCGGGCTGCTTTTGCTGGCGGCTGCGCTGGTGTTTTTGTTCGACCCGTTCTATCACTTTCACGGGCCATTGCCGGGCTTAAAGGCCGTAGTCACCAAGTCCGAATACCAGTGTATCGGGACGATCCGGAATTTCGACTACGACAGCGTGCTGGCGGGTTCCTCCACGGCGGAAAATTATCATAACGGCTGGTTCGACGAAGGCTTCGGGGCCAGGACGGTGAAAGCCATTAAGAGCTCCGGAACCACGGCGGATCTGAAATTTTATCTGGACGAAGCCTTCGCCACCCATGAGGTGAAAAACGTGTTTTACAGTCTGGATCTGTTCGCCCTGGACGGGGATCCGGACAGCGATTTCGTCGACGAATCCATGCCTCTGTATTTATACGACCACAACCCGTTTAACGATATCCGCTACCTGCTCAACCGGGACGTGCTGTTCGAGGACATTCCCTATCTGCTGGCCATGACGGCTGCCGGATATGACGAGGGCACGTCCTACAACTGGTGGGAAGACAAGACGTTTTCGCAGGAGGAAGCGTTGAAGCATTATGTGCGGCCTGCGGCCGTCGCCGAGCCCCTGACCCGGCAGGAATGGCAGCCCAGGGTGGACGGCAATCTGGATCTTCTGGCGGAAATGGCGGAAGCGCATCCGGAGACGCAGTTCTATTTCTTCCTCCCGCCCTATTCCATGCTGTGGTGGGACAACGTGTGCCGAAGCGGCCAGGGGGAAGAATATCTGTACGCCAGGCGGGCGGCCATGGAGCGTCTCTGCGCGTTCGATAACGTCAGACTGTACGATTTTCAGGGAGAAGAGGAGATCGTTCTGAATCTGGACAACTATATGGATCCCATCCATTTTTCTGCGGATGTGAACCGCTGGATCGCGCTGGAAGCGCAGTCGGAGAATTCCGAATATCTGGTGACGCCGGATAACGGAGAAGAAAAGCTGGCGCGCGTGGAGGCGCTGGTGCGGGAAAAGATTCCGGAGAAGATGGAAGGGCTGTTCGGGGAGGCGGATCCATGACGGGGGAAGAATTCCGCCGGTTTCAGGAAGCCCGTGAGAAGGTCATCGGAAAGGACAGGGAGAGAAACGGCATCGGAACCCTGTCGGAAAAGACGGTGCACGCGGTTTTGAAGGAGTATTATGCGCCGGATCCGGCCATGCAGGAAGTCCCGGTCGCCGGATGCGTGGCGGATATCTGCACCGGTTCCGAAATCGTGGAGATCCAGACCAGAGGATTTCACCGGCTGCGCCCGAAGCTGGAGCGGTTCCTCCCGCTGTTCCCCGTGACAGTGGTATACCCCATCCCGCTTCAAAAAACGGTGCATTGGGTGGATCCGCAGACAGGGGAAATTTCCGGGGGCAGGAAGTCGCCGCTGAAGGGGAGTCCCTATCTGGCCTTTCCGGAACTGTACCGGATCAAACCGTTTTTGAAAGATCCCAATCTACGGATCCGGCTGCCCTTCCTGAACATGGAAGAATATAAGCTGCTAAACGGCTGGAGCCGCGACAAAAAACGGGGATCCAGCCGTTACGACAGGATTCCCGTTTCCCTGGAGTACGAGGTGGAGTTCGCCTGCCCCCGGGACTATCTCCGGCTGATCCCTTATGACCTGAAGGAGCCCTTTACATCGGCGCAGTTCGCGAAGGCCGTCCGGATCCGCCGGGAACTGTCAGGAACTGTCCTGAATGTGCTGGCTTTTCTGGGCGCGGCGGAGGTGGTGGGTAAGGAGGGCAGGGCCTATCTGTACCGGGCGAAAGAGTGACGTTTTCGGGAAGGCTAAAAGGCGTCGGGATCCTCCGGGCGGATGATCAGCCCTTCCTGATGGCCCTTGCGCATTCGGTGCCGGGCCTTGCGGTTTTCTACGGTATCGAAGACGATGGAGAAATCGTAATCCTCCGGATACAGTTCGCTGGCCGCCACCCGCAGGGTGAGACGCTTGTGGTTGATCTTCCGCTTTTCCTTCCGGATCTGTACCAGCACGTCGCCCCGGTCATCCGCAGGCCGAACCACGATGCCGGTGATCCCTTCCGGCCATACCGCTACGCTGTCGCCCCTCTGCAGGGTGCAGACGTTCCCGTTCGGGCCGTCGCTCTGCCGGGGGCTTTTTCGTTCCAGCGAGGAAGCGCGCGGGCATGGCCGGGAACCGGACGGCTTTCGGTTCCCGGAAAGAGCCGGTTCATCCAGCAGTCGCTCCAGAACGGGGCCGCTGTGTTCCCCATAAGTGGCCAGAGCGGCGGCTTCCAGCATTTCTTCCGGCATGCCCAGCCTCTTGGCGATGTACAGGGCGCAGCTCTCCCCGGATTCGCCCATTTCCAGACGATAAAGGGGCCTTAAATTATCCCGGTCGAAGGCCATCCTGGCATTGGTAACCCCATCCGTCCGCTCGCTCCAGGTTTTGACTTCCGGATAGTGGGTGGTGACGAGAAAGAGACATCCGCTGGCTTTCAGCTGTTCCAGTACGGCGATGGCGATGCCCTTTTCCTGGCGGCCCATGGAGAACGTCAGCGGAACAGCAGCCTCTTTGGGCAGGGCCGGATGGCGGGCTTCTTTTAGGGACAGATAGCCTTCGGTGTTCACTGCGGGTTCCACCGCATCCATGTCCAGCGCCAGCTTCCCTTTTGCGAATACGAAATCCAGTTTTTCCAGCGTGCGAATATTCTGCAGGAGGGGTACTTTCTGATCCGCGATTTCCGAAAGCAGCGTATAGAGAACGATTCGTTCTTCGTTTTCTTCTTCCAGCCGGCACAGCTCCAGATCCTGCTGCAGGGCGGCGACGGCGGCAGGTTCGATGAACAGGGTCGCTCCGGTGGAGGATTTATCCACCAGTCGGCCGGGCACCTTGCTTTTGCATTCTTTTTTCACCGGCAGGCAGAGGCTGCCGTTTCGCATTACCGTAAATCCTTCCGCCATGCAGTTTTTTTGGGAGCGGAGGATGGATTCCGCCTTTTCGCGGATCTTTTCCTCCAAAAGCAGGATTCTGCGCCTCGCATCCCGCAGTGCGGGGGAGGCTGCGTCATCCACCCGGCCGTTTCGGATGCAGCGCTGGATCTCTTCCTGCAGGCCGGACAGGGGATCCAGATTTTCCCGGTAAAAGGCCAGGCTGATCTGTCGCTCGCAGCCCCGGTCCAGATAGCGGATCATGCGGCCGACGGAGGCGAGAAAGGTGCCGATTTCCTCCATTTCCAGCGCGGAAAGCAGATCGCCCGCATCCGCCCGGCCGATCCATTCTTCCGTCCGCTCCATGGCGGGCAGCGGAGGCGCGCCGAAGATCTCCAGCATTTCCTTTGCCTGTGCCGTATCAGCCAGCTGTTTGCGCAGATTTAATTCGCTGCGTTCGGGCTTTAAGTCCAGAGCCTGCCGGGTGCCGGCTTTGGTGATCGCCAGCTCCGAAAGCCGCTGTAATACCTGTGTATATCCTGTGGTTTCAAAAACGGTGTTCATGTTTGTCAATTCCTTTCGATCTATTTGCCATAGTACGTTTTCAGAATCGGAGCGGAGAAGAAGCGTTTTGTCGGAAATGCAATTTCCTGTCGTAAAAAAAGATCTGTAAAGCCCATCCGCCTTACAGATCGATCGAAATCCAAAGCTGCCGCATCGGAGGGCGGACGATAAAATCCGATCCTCTTTTGTCAGGGGACAGCTTCGCTTCTCTATGATAAACGCTCCAGCCGGATGGAAGGTACGAAAAGAAAAGGGCATCGCGCTGACGCGTCCCGAAATCGTACCGGTCTTCTTTTAATTCTTCTCCGCTCCGACTGCAATTAACAAACAGTTCACCTCTATCGTTTGTATTCATTTTCCGGGGAAATCCCGAATCCCGTTTATCATACAATAAATGGAATCGGAATGCAAGATAATTCCGGAAAATTTGGAGGCAGAAGGAGAGCCGGAACTGGACGCTGGGGTGAGAGAGGTTTCTCCACAATTTAAGGGCGGTAGGTTTTCTGGAAGGCGATGCGCTCCGTGCCGTCTTCCACCCGGATCAGGCCGCAACGGAGGAAGCCGTTCTTCTGAAAGACCCGCTGCATGGGGAGGTTCTTTTCATGGGTGTCCCCCCGCAGGCCGGCCTGAGCGCGGCGGCATTGTTCGTAACACCAGCGGATGCAGAAAGAAGCCGCGCCCGGAAAGCGGCCGGAAGAAGCGATCCGGTGGATGGTGCCGTAAGGGAGCCGATCCGGCCAGGCCCCTTCCGAGATGACCGCATAGTTGGGTTCCTCTCCGATGAAAAACATGAAGACGGCGGCGATGTCGCCGTCGTTTTCGCATAAATACAGAGTCTGATTTTGAATGTCCCGGGAGAGCACTTCCGCATCCGGATATCCGTTTCCCCACTGATCCGGGTTCCCGTTGGCAGCCATGAAGGCCCGGGCCCGGTCATAGAGGGGGAGAATGCGGGGGAGATCCCCGTGTAAAGCGTGTCTGATAGAGAACATCGTATGCTTCCCCTTTCTTTTCAGTGATAGACATGACTATACCACATGCCTGAAAAAAGGGGAAGTATGCGCCGTCAGGAATTGCATTCCTCCCGATGGAATGTTATAATGACTCAATAAGGCGTTTTGTAAAGCAAACTCCTCATTAAACTGCAACTATCGATCGGAAACCAACAGAAGGGGAGCGCCGCAAAACTGCTGTGATCGCAGCGGCGAAATCACATACGCGATTTTACCGCGCGGTCGGAGCAAAAGGCGCTCCGACATGGAGGGAACCATGCAGACAGAAAAAGAATTACCGGTTTGTCCGGTGGAAACCACGCTCATGCTGATCGGAGATAAATGGAAAGTCCTCATCCTTCGGGATCTGATGCCGGGGACGAAGCGATTTGGAGAACTGAAAAAATCCATCGGCAGCGTATCGCAGAAAGTATTGACAGCGCAGCTGCGGGATATGGAAGCGAAAGGGCTTGTCGATCGCCGTGTCTATGCCGAGGTGCCCCCGCGGGTCGAGTATAGCCTGACCGAGCTGGGGCGAAGCCTGAAGCCGATTTTGGACGCTATGTGGACGTGGGGCGAAGGATACAAAGCCCAAAACAGCCGGGGGGCATGAGCGGAGGGAAATCGGGCAATGGAAGAAAGGAAACAGATGTCGGAATCCATCCGGTTGGGGATGCTGCTGGCGGTGTCCGGGGGATTTATGGATGCCTATTCCTATTTGCTGAGGGATCGCGTTTTCGCGAACGCGCAGACGGGAAACATCCTCCTCTTCGGCGTGAACCTGTCCGAAGGGAATATCGCGGCGGCGGCCCGCTACTTTTTTCCGGTCTTCTCGTTCGCTGCGGGAATCGCTCTGGCCGAGCTGGTTCGTCTGAAAAAAACGGAGGCGCTGCATTGGCGGCAGACCGCGGTGCTGATCGAAGCCCTGATTCTGGCGGGGGTGGCGTTTATCCCTTTGACCCTGAACCCGCTGGCCAATTCCCTGACCTCCTTCGCCTGCGGCATCCAGGTGGAGAGCTTTCGGAAAATCAGGGGAAACGGAGTGGCCACCACTATGTGCATCGGCAATTTGCGCAGCGGCACACAGAGCCTCTGCCAGTTTTTCGCCGGAAAAGATCGGGAAAAGCTGCAGGACGCTTTTTTATATTACGGGATCATACTGTGCTTTGCAGCGGGAGCTGTGCTGGGGAATTTCCTGATCCGGGGGCTGGGAGAAAAGGCGGTTTTGTGTTGCTCCGCATTTTTGCTGTCCGTCTTTTTTCTGATGTTCGTGCCGGAAAAAGGCCGGGTATAATCTCTTTGGAAAACGGGCGTAAAAAGTCTCCCGTTTTGCCGGCGTCTTGCGGCGCCGGATTTTTTTCGCTATAATGAGGTGAAATTTGCAGGAACGGCGAAATGGCGGGCCGTCAGGGAGGAAATGGGATGTTCGGAAAAAAGCGGGGACAGGGGATAGAGAGCTTCGACAGGGAGAAGGAAGTTCCGGTGATCAGAAGCAGCATCTGCACCGGGGAGCAGGTGGCCGGATTTAAGGATCGCAGCACCGGGCGTTTCCGGGAAGTGATGTGTCTTCGGACGGATCGGGACAGGGAGGAATTTCTGAAAACCTACGGGATCAGGGCGGATGAAATCCGCAGGGAATGGTGAGAAAGCGACATGGAGGGAACGATGACCGGACGGATCTATTATGAGGACGCTTATCGGAAAGAATTCGATGCGCAGGTGGTTTCCTGCCGGGCCTGCGAGCGGGGATATGAGGTGGTGCTGGATCGGACGGCTTTCTATCCGGAAGGCGGCGGGCAGCCCTGCGATCTGGGGACGCTTCGGGAAACGGACGCCGTCCCGGGCGGGGAATGGCCCGAACGAAGCGAATCTGTGGAGAACGCAGCGGAGGTGCTGGATGTGCAGGAGGCGGGCGGCGAAGTGGTGCACATCTGCAGCCGCGCTTTTTCGACGGGCAGCCGGGTTCATGGCATCATCGACTGGCGGCGAAGGATCGCCTGCATGCGGGAGCATTCCGGCGAACATGTATTGTCCGGTATCATCTGCCGCAGCTACGGTTGTTCCAATATCGGATTTCACATGGGAAAGGACTTCGTCACCGTGGATTTCAGCCGCCGGCTGACGGATGAGGAGATAGCGGCAGCGCAGGAAGCGGCCAACCGGAAGGTGATGGAGGACGTGGAGATCCGCGCCTGGTATCCCGATGAAAAAACTCTGGAGACCCTGGAGTACCGCAGCAAAAAGGAGTTGGAAGGGCAGGTTCGCATCGTGGAGATCCCGGGGGCGGACGTGTGCGCCTGTTGCGGAACCCATGTGAGGCGCACCGGGGAGATCGGCCCGATCCGCGTCATCGGGAAGGAACATTACAAGAGCGGGATCCGCCTGAACATGCTGATCGGGGAGAAGGCGCTGGCCGATTACGGGGAGAAATCCGCCGAAGCCGCGAAGATTTCCGCGCTTTTGTCGGTTCCCGCAGAGCGGATCGGGGAGGCGGTGGAAAAGCTGCAGGAGGAGTTCGCTGCCCTGAAAATGCAGTATACGGCCTTTCGCCTGAAATGGCTGGAAAGCGAGGCGGAATCGGCAGCGGACGGGCAGAAGATGGGGGTGCTCTTCGAAGAAGGGCTGACTCCGGTGGAGGTTCGCAAGCTGGCCGACCGGATCCAGCAGAAGGCGGAGCTGGCGGCGGTTTTCTCCGGGACGGACGAGGGCGGCTATCAGTACGTGATCTGCAGCCGGATCTGGGACGTGGCCGCGCTCGGCCGGGAATTCAACCGCGCCCTTTCGGGGCGGGGCGGAGGGAAAAACCCGATGGTTCAGGGCTCCGTGAAGGCGAAGCGGAAACAGATCGAGGCATTTTTGGAGGAATATCGTACCGCGCCGGCGGACGGGAGTTTGAAAGGATAGGAAAATGAAAAACAGGAACGATCGAAACAGCGCCGACTATTCGGACAGAAAAATCGTCTTTTTCGACATCGATGGGACGCTTCTGGACAACGCGACCCATCGCATTCCGGAGAGCGCGGTTGAGTCCATCCGGCGGCTGCGCGGCAACGGGCACCTGGCCTTCATCAATTCGGGACGGACGCTCAACAGCATCCACGAAGGGATTCGGAACATCGGGTTCGACGGTATGGTCTGCGGATGCGGTACCCACATTTATTACCGGGGAGAGACGCTCTTTTCCCATACGATCCCCCATGAAAAATGCGTGGAAATCGTCCGTCGGCTCCGGGAGCTGAAGATCACGGCGTTCTTCGAGTCGCCGGAATACGTCTGGTTCGACGGACAGCATCCGGTGAAAAATCCGGAGGTCGAGCAGTCCAAAACCGCTTTTTCGAAAAACGGATCCAATGTGCAGGACTTCCCCCGGGATCTGGAGGGCAGCGGGCTGACTTTTGACAAGTTTTACTGTCTGTTGACCGCAGAAAGCGACCGGGAGGGACTGGAGGAATACATTCGGGGAGAATTCGTGGCCACTCCTCAGGGAGAAGACCGGCTGGAGGTCGTGCCGGAAGGCTGCACGAAAGCGGAAGGAATCCGTTTCCTGCAGAAAGAATTCGGGATACGGACGGAAAACTGCTATGCCATCGGGGACGGGGAAAACGATATTCCCATGTTCCGGGCCGTGGCAAACGGCATCGCCATGGGAGAGTGCGCGGAGAAAATTCTGCCTTATTGCGTCTGGCAGACCTCCCGGGTTTCTGAGGATGGAATTAAAAAGGCCATGGAACATTTCGGGCTGATCTGAACCGGAAAATGCGTTCCTGTCGTTTTCCGTCGCCAGGACGGTCGCTTTTAATCCCGGCCATCGGGATCACAAATGAGAAAAACCATACTGGCTGGCTGCCGGTGGCGTGTGGATTCGCTGCCGGCGGCCTGTTTTTGTTTTGGACGGATCGCCTGATCGGAAGGAAATTCCTCCGGATGGGAGAAGGCTGGCGCTTTTGTGGTATGACGAGGGGAACGACCCTGGCTCTGGCGGCCAATGCTCTGCGCAATATCCCTCAGGGGATGTCTACGGGGCTGGCGTTCCTGGCGGCCTGTTCGGGAGAAAAAAGCCAGGTAATGGCAGCCGCAGTCGTGTTGTCTTTGGGGCTCGGAATCCAGAATTTTCTGGAGGGAAGTGCGGTGGCCATGCCCATCCGCAAGGACGGCGTGCCCGCGAAGACGGCCTTTTGCATCAGCGTCGGCGCCGGAATTCTGGAACCCGCTTTCGGAGTCGGCATCGCGGCTTTCGGCGATCGGGCGGGAGCGATGATGCCCTGGCTGTTATCTTTTGCGGCGGGGGCCATGATCTATGTGATCGCGGAGGAGCTGATTCCGAAAGCCAGCGGGGGAGAAAACGACCGCTCCGGAACCTTCGGAGTGATGGGCGGTTTTCTCCTCATGATGGTTCTGGATGTGGCGTTTGGGTGATTTCCCATATAGGAAAACCGAAAAACAACAAAAATTTATTGTGTTTCGATAAAAATATATTGACTTTCGATTTGCAAGGTGATACAGTACGATTAAAGAAGGAAGGAGCGGATCCGCGCTTTTTCGGAATGGAGGGAATGATGAAAGACAGACTGACGATTTTTACCAAGTATCTGCTGGACGCGATGTTCTATGCCGGGATCGCGGTGACGGTTACGCTGCCGGCATCCATCCGCATTTACGGGAGATACAATTCATACTTCGCGAATAACTGGATCGCCCTGGTGTTTCTGTTCGGAATTTCAGGGGTGTTCGCCTTGCTGATTATCCTGGAGCTGCGGAGGATGTTTCGGACAGTGCTGGATGACGACTGCTTTATCCGGGAGAATGTGGTGAGTTTAAAACGGATGGGAATCTACAGCTTCTGCATCGCTGCGATCACCGCCTGCCGCCTCCTTTTGTACGTGACGCCGGCGGTGCTCATAGTCATACTGGTGTTCGTTATCGCGGGCCTGTTTTCCCGGGTACTGGCCGGGGTGTTTGACCGGGCGGTATCCTATAAGCTGGAAAACGACCTGACGATTTAGGAGGTGGGCCATGTCGATTATCATCAATCTGGACGTCATGATGGCCAAACGCAAAAAAGGCCTGACGGAACTGGCGGGGGAGGTGGACATCACCCTGGCCAACCTTTCGATCCTGAAAAACAATAAGGCGAAGGCGGTGCGCCTGTCCACCTTAAACGCGATCTGCCGGGCGCTGGACTGCCAGCCCGGGGACATCCTGCAATATGTGGAGGACGATGAGGCCGCGGGAGACGGGGAACGAAAGGCCTGAGGAAAAGGAGGGAACGATCATGAACGATGAAGGAAGAAAAGAAAGAGAAGAAAATAAGAGCGCGCAGCAGAAAATGCCGCAGGAAAAGCGGCCGGGGATCGCGCGGCCGGTCATCCCGTTTCCGGTTCTGGGAGGAGCCAGCGCCCTGTATGCGCTGTTTTACACGTTTTGCCTGTATCGCAACGCCTCAGGGATCACATACCCTTTTTTCGTCGCAGGAACCCTGTTCTATTTTTCCTTCTGTACGAAAAAGTTCAGGGTTCTTTCCGGGAACAGCGGCAGTGGAAGAAAAGACGCCCTTGACGGCCTCTACGCGGGCGTCCTCCTTTTGCTGGGGATTTCCGTGTGCCTGACTGCGGACGGGAAGATCCATCTGATGACGAAAACGGGGATCTTTCTGCTCACCGTCGTCCTGGTGATGCGGCAGTTTTACCGCACGAAGGAATGGGATTTTTTCACATGGCTGTGCCGGATTTGCCGGAGCCTGGCGGAAACGCTGAGCTGTCTGGACACGCCTTTCCGGGACGGCTTCGGCTGGCTGGGGGAGCGGGACCGGAAGAAAAAAGGCGGGCGCTTTCAGGCTGCGGCCATCGGCCTTTTGGCCGCGATCCCCTTCCTGATCGTCATTCTGGCCCTTCTGATCAGCGCGGACGCAGTCTTTTCGGATTTGCTGGAGCGCGCGGCGGAAGGGATGAATTTGTGGAATACGGGAGGGATGATTGCGCTGACCGCCCTGATCTTCGTCCTCTCTTACAGCTACATGCGGGGGCTGACCGCCGATCTGACGAACGCTCCTGCGCCGGGAAATGGGAAAGAAAAGAAAAAGTATCAGCCCGTTTCAGCCCTCGCATTCACTTCCGTGACGGCTCTGGTTTATCTGTTTTTTTGCGGAATACAGGTGGCCTATCTGTTCTGGGGAAAGATGCGGCTGCCGGATGGCCTGACCTGGGCACAATACGCCCGACAGGGATTTTTCCAGCTTTTGTTCGTCTGCCTGATCAATCTGGCGCTGGTGCTGGTCTGTCTGGCGGCCTTCGAAGAGAGCAGGGCGCTCAGGGCCGTGCTGACAGCCATCTCCCTGATGACTTATATCATGATCGCGTCCAGCGCCTACCGGATGTTGCTCTACATCCAGAACTATCACCTCACCTTCCTGCGGCTGTTCGTCCTCTGGGCGCTGGGGGTCATCGCGCTGGTGTTCGCGGGAGTCATCGTGTCCATTTATTGGAAGGGATTCCCCCTGTTCGCTTATTGTACCGTGACAGTCGCCGCCCTGTATCTTCTGCCCGCTTTCGGCAGGCCGGATTACTGGATCGCCCGGTATGATATCGCTGCCATGCAGGCCGGGAAATACGATGATTACGGCTATCTGAGTTCCCTCTCTGCGGATGCGGCCCCGATCCTCCTGGATCCGGAGACTGCGGCCGTCTGGGACGATACCTGGCCGTTTGAGTCCTATCTGGACAAGATTCAGGTTCGGACGGAAGAGATGGGCATCCGCGATTTCAACGTTTCCCGTCAGGCCGCCGGGGAGCTGGCGGAGCTATGGGGCCAGGAGTAAAGCCGGCCTGAATATCATAACTGCCGGATGGTTTCCGCCACGGAGAGATTTCGCATCCGTCTGGACGGAGCGTACGCGGCGGATATCGCAGCGGCGGCGACGAACGCCAGGATGACCGCCAGCGATTTCACCGGCAGGCTCCAGACCGCGTAGGGGAAGTGGTCGGCGATCAGAAAGTCCCAGAGCAGTTTGCTGAAGGGAAGACCCGCCGCACAGCCGATCGCGCAGCCCCAAAACGCGTAAGTAAAGGCTTCGGCCGCGATCATTTTCGCGATCTGGCGTCCGTCCATCCCCACCGCCCGCATGGCGCCGTATTGCCTGGTACGGGCGGAAACGCTCATGGAAATGCTGTTGACGATGTTCAGCACCGCGACCAGCGCTATGATCCCCAAAAACCCATAGACACATGCCACAAATGCGAAGTATGTGCCGGAGGTACTCTGATCCCGTTTGTCATTCAGGGTATAACCGAAGCTTTCGACCGCGTTGCGGATCGCCTCCACATCGTCCTGTGTGGCGTCGGAAGCGAGCTGCACCATGAGAAGGGAATAATCCGTCACGCCCGTTATTCTGGCAAAAGTCTCCCCGGAAACGATGAGGGTGATTTTTCCGCCGGTGAGGCCGTCCCCGCTGAAGGGATCGTACCTGAGCAGCCCTGCGATGGTGAGCTTTTCCCCGCCGATGAGGATTTGATCCCCGATTTTCCAGGCGCAGTCGGGATCCCAGGTGGCGAGAGCGTATCCGCTGTCGCCAAAGACCTTTTTGAGATCGCTGCCCCATGGCAGCGCCCCGTCTTTTTTGAGGCATTTCAAATCGAACTCGTCGAAGGAAACCAGGTCGACGGTATCCAAAAGAGCAGGATCGCCCGCCAGCCCGGCAGGGAGATCAAAACAGCTCCGGCGCCCATAGACCCGTTTCACGCCTGTCATGTCCTCCAGCGTTTCCGGCAGCCCGCTGCGGATGGAATTGATGTTGTCGCTGTTCGTGACGTCGAGATCGGAAGCGGCTGCCGATTGGGGCATCAGGAAATCCACGAAATCGATGAGAACCGAAAAACTCAAAAACAGCAGGATGCTGAGCGCGAAGGAGCCGGTCATCAGGATCAGGTTTTTCTTCGCGCAGACGGCGTGATGGATGCCCAGCGCCGTTTCGACTTTAAGAGATCGCGCGCGGATCGAACGGCGCGATGTTTGTATGCCTTCCGAATTGCCGGAGACCGCGGCCATGGGCGTCACCCCTGAGGCTCGTTTTGCGGGGGATCCGGCGGCCAACAGGACGGTGACGACTCCTACCAAAACGCCGCTGCCGATCCCGGCAGCGCTGATGCCGAAAAGCGGAATATGGGAAAATTCTTCCCCCACCAAAAAGTGCAGAGCGGCGCACAGGCCCCAGGAAGCGATAACTCCGAGGGCGAGGCCGACGGGAATGGCGGTTTTACACCAGTTCAGGGCTTCCAGCCGTACAAAGCGGACGATCTGCTGTCTGCTCATACCGAGACAGCGCATCATCCCGAAGAACTGCGTCCTCTGCGCCACGCTGCTGTTTAAACTGCTGGAAATCATCAGCGCGCCGGCGATCAGAACCAGCAGGAAAAGGGCTGCCGCCGTCAGAAGGAGGGTCTGCCCCAGGGAGTTGTCCATAAGGCTTTGGAGGGAAAAGCCACCGTGCTTTTCCGCCAACCGCATTTGCTCCATTCTGGCGCCCATTTCGGCCATGCTGAAAATGGCCGTGACCAGAAACACGGCGAAGATGATGCACAGAAGCGTCATGCGGTTCTGGCGCCGGTGCACTTTCGCGGAAATCGGAATCAGGCTCAAATAGCTTTTCATTCGCGGCACCTCCCGAAATCCGTCACCATGCCGTCGGAGACCTGCAGGATCCGGTCGGCGGTCTGGGCGATGCTCCTGCTGTGGGTGATCATTACGATGGTCTGCTCATATCGTCTGGAGGCCTCCTTCAGCAGTGCGATGACCTCGCCGGTGTTTTTCGTATCCAGATTGCCGGTGGGCTCATCCGCCAGAATCAGAGCTGGACGGGTCATCAGCGCCCTGCCGATGGCTGCTCGCTGCTGTTGGCCGCCGGAGAGTTGGCCGGGCAGATGACGGCGGCGGTTTTGCAGACCGAGTACCGCCAGCAGTTCTTCCAGATACTTTTCGTCCGGCTTTTGATAGTCCAGCAGCACCGGAAAGATCATGTTTTGCTCGACGGTCAGTTCCGGGATCAGATTGAAGCTCTGGAAGATGAATCCGATGTTCCGCCGGCGGAAAACGGTCAGATTTCTCTCTTTCATAGCGAAAATATCTTTGCCGTCGAGAAATACCCTGCCGGAAGAAGGCGTGTCCAGCGCGCCGATGATATGCAGCAGCGTGCTTTTGCCGGATCCGGATTCGCCCATAACGGCCACGAATTCGCCTTTGGGCACGGAGAAAGACGCCTTCTTTAAGGCGTGGACGGAGGCTTCTCCGGTTCCGTATGTTTTCGAAATCTCTTTGACCTCTAACAAGTTCATTTCATTCAACACCTCTTTCTGTTTTGTTGTAGAAAGAGTAACATGTCAATCCTACCGCCTCATGACGCAGAGCCTACAATTTTGTAGGAATCAGAAAATTGACGGTGAAAACTGTGCCGGTTCCGGGATCGCTGTCCGCTTCGACGGTTCCGCCGTGGGCTTCTATGATCGCTTTCGTCAGCGGCAGCCCCAGACCGATCCCCTGTTTCTCTTCGGAAAATCGGCTGCGATAAAAGCGTTTGAAAATATGGGGCAGATCCTCCGGATGGATGCCGTTGCCGTCATCCTGTACGGCGATCTGCACCATCGAAGCGCAACGGCTCCATTCCACGCGGATGATGTCGCCCTCCTTCGTATGGTCGAACGCGTTTTTGATCAGATTGCTGATCGCCTCTGTCAGCCAGTTTCGATCGCAGAGCAGAGTCATTGCATCGTCGCCGGAGAAAACGAGATGCTTTCCCTCCTGCTCGGCCTGACAGGAGAAACGCCTTTCCAGATCGCTCATCATTTCGGATATGTTTTGCAGCTCTTTTTCGAAAACGATGGTTCCCGCATCCAATTTGGCGATTTTCAAAAGGCTTTGGACGAGGGCTTCGATCCGATCCAGCTCCTGTTCCGACAGCGCTGCGAATTCCCGGATCGCAGGCGAGGCGTCCGCTTCCTGCTGCATCAGCCCGTTGTAGATATTCAGTGCGGCCAGAGGCGTCTTGAGCTGGTGGGAAATATCCGAAATCGTGTGTTTCAGAAACGTTTTGGAGCGCGCTTCGCTCTCGGCATGGGCGTTCAGGATCGCCGCAAGAGAATTGACCTCGTGGAACAGCCGATACAATTCCCCCTCCTCGTCGCTTTCGATGCGGACATTCCGATGCCCGGAGAGATAGTCCCTGATCCGGACGACGGCATCCTCTAGGATTTCGTTTTCCTCCCGGAAATACCGGTACAGGATTGCGGAAACAGAAATCGCTGTCCCCAGGAAAGACAGAGATACCACCAGCGCCGCATTCGGAAAACAAAATCCGACCCAGGCGGCGGAAAGCAGGGAAAAAACGGCGATGGCAGACAGCGCACAGCCAAAAAGCCGCTTGATTTTTCGATTGACCAGAATTTTCATGACAGTCCTCATGCTTTCCTCTCATTCCATTTGTACCCCATGCGCCGGACGGTCACGATATGATCCGGCTTTGCGGGATCGTCCTCGATTTTCGCGCGCAGTCTGCGGATATAAACGGTCAGGGCGCTGCTGTCGATATAGTTTCCGTCGCAATCCCAGAGCTTGCCGAGAATCTGTTCCGGCGAGAGGACGATATCGGGATTTTCCAGAAAAAAGCACAGCAGTTTATACTCGCCGGCCGTCAGATCCAGCGGCGCGCCGTTTTTGGTAACCTCCCCTTTGAGAAGGTTGACCCGTATCCCGTTGGAGCTCAGCTCCGTGCTGCTTCGGTTGAAATTTTCGCTCCTGCGCAGAAGCGCGTTCACCCTCGAAAGGAAGATCGACAGTTTGAACGGTTTGGTCATGTAATCGTCTCCGCCGATATCGAGCCCCATGATGATGTCCGTTTCCTCGTCGGCCGCTGTCAGAAACAGAATCGGCACTTTGGAAGTTTCCCGGATCTTTTTGCATAAATCGAACCCGGAGCCGTCGGGAAGGGTCACGTCCAAAAGAATCAGATCGTAGCCGCCTTTTTTCCAGATTTGTTCGGCTTCGGCCTTCGTCCTCGAAACCGTCAGCTCATACCCCTGCTTTTGGAGCGCAAAGGACAGGCCGTTGATTAAACTCAGATCATCCTCCACGAAGAAAATGCGTTTCATGCGCTGCTCCCATCCTCCCTATCATGCGAAATGATTTCCGGTTTGTCCTGCCCCCCATTATACTATGGTCTCCGGATTTTGGAAATTTTTAATTTTTTCGAAAAAGCTCGGTTTTGGCTAGCCACAGCGCCGACGGCTTGCTACAATAAAACGGGAACGCCGGAGGAAAAACCCGCCGGATTTCCGTATGGGAAAACGAAACGGAGGAAGTCGGATGGACGTTTGTTTTGCAAAGCAGTTTACGGATTTTCTGAATCGTGTGGAAAAGCTCAAGTCCGTACGGCGTCATTGCGTCACTGCGGACGGGGAACCGGAGACGGTGGCCGCGCATTCCTGGAGGACGGCGCTGATGGCGTATCTGCTCAAGGACGAGTTAGGGGCTGTCGATATCGATCGCGTCATCCGGATGTGCCTGATCCACGATATCGGAGAAGCGGTTACCGGGGACATTCCCACTTTCGTCAAGAACGGGGATCACGAGCGGACGGAGAGGGAGGCCGTCGGGGCGCTGCTGAAAGGGCTGCCCGAACCGCTGGAGAAGGAACTGCTCGGGATGTTTGCGGAGATGGAAGCCCAGGAGACGAAAGAGGCGAAACTCTATAAAGCCCTGGACCGGCTGGAGGCGGTCATCTCGCACAACGAGAGCGATATCGCCACCTGGCTGCCCCTGGAATATGAACTGCAGCAGACCTACGCCGCCGCAAACGTAAAGGGCTTTCCTGCGCTGGAAGCGTTGCAGGAAGAAGCGGTGAGGCGGACGAAGGAGAAAATTGCGGAGGAAGCTTCGCGACAAAAGGACAGGTGAGGGAGATGGAAACGAGAGAAGAACGGGATGCGGGAGCGCTGATCCGGCAGCGGATGCAGGAGAAACAGGAGATGCAAAACGAACGGGAAGAGCAGGAAGCGATACCCCAGAAAGAGACGCAGGAAGGTGAGGCCAGTCCGGCGATTGCGGATGCGCCTGCTGTCGCAGAAGCGCCGACAGAGACGCAGGAGGGGCAGGGGCCGGAACCCGCGCCGCTCACCCGGCGGCAGCTTCGCGCGAAAGCGCGCCTGGAAAAGGCCGCACAAAAAGAGGAGCAAAAGGAAGCGGCACGGCAAAAACAGCAGCTTCTGCGGAAAGAAAAGGCGCGGGCCATGGATCGAAAGCGCGGGGAAAAACGGCAGCGCAGACAGGAAAAACGGGAGAGAAGGGCACAGATCCGGGCGGAGCGCCGGGAGGAAATCAGAAGCCTGACCGGATTTGCGGGATTCGCGATGCTGGTCGTATTCGCCCTGTTGGCCGTCGACCAGGCCGGACTTTACGGCTTTCTGTTCGTGTGGCTGTTTCTCGGCGTAGCGGCCGCTTCCGTAGCGTTGCTGCTTCTGGGGATCCTGCGGGCGGTGCGAAGAAAGCGGTGCGGGATCGTCTTTTTGCTTTCCCTGATCGGAATCGCAGCCTCCATCGTCTGGGGGGCGTTTCTGAGCGCTCCCTGGGGCCTGGGTCTGGGGCCGGTGTTTTTCATACGATAGAAAATTATATTTCCTATCGTATGAAAAAAGCACTCCGTCGAGGCGGCCCCGACAGGATGGATGTCAGAGAGCTGAGGCTGTAGCGATTCCGATCATTTCCCGGAAGATTTCCACATGGATCTGTTCATCCAGAATGATCCTGTTTATGAGATCTGTCACATAAGCGTCGCAGATCTGATCCGCCTGACGGCGGTATTTCAAAATGGCGTCCTGCTCACCCTGCAGGGCGTTTTTTAAAAGGGAAACCAGCTGGCGGGGATAGTGGTTGCAGGCGGGAGACCAGTAACAGGGCCGCTTTCCGCTGCAGGTCCACAGCCTGGGATCCGCACCGAGCATATGGGCCAGATGGGAGAAAATATTGAGATGGTGCATTTCCACTGCGCTGAGCTTATGGAAAATTTCCGCGAATTCCCGATTGACGGGCGTCAGGATGGTGCTGTTATACAGATAGAGACTGATGGCAGACATTTCCGAGTTGCAGGCCCCGATGTTGGAAAGCATTTCGCTGGCATAAAGAGGATTGGGGCGTTCCACGCGCAGGGGGGGATAGGGGCACGGATCCGAAAGAGAAGAGAACGATAACATAAAAGGCTCCTTTGAAGGGATGTATGATAAAATTATAGTGAAACGGGACGGAATTTATGCCTGGATGCGCGACCGGGGCCGACCCTGTTGCGTCGGATATAGCAAAGGGACAGGGGAAAAGATACAGGGGAGGACGAGGATGGAAGACGAAAAGATCATAGATTTGTACTGGGCCAGAGAGGAAGAGGCCATTGTGGAAACGGATAAAAAATACGGCAACTATTGCAGGAGCCTTTCCATGCGGATTTTGAAGAGCCGGGAGGATTCCGAGGAGTGCGTCAACGATACCTGGCTGAGAGCCTGGAGCAGCATGCCGCCGGGGCGGCCGGCCTGTCTTTGCGCGTTTCTGGGGAAAATCACGAGAAATCTCTCCATCAGCCGCTATCGGATGAACCGCGCCGGAAAAAGGGGCGGCGGGGAAATGGAGCTTGTGCTGACGGAACTGGAAGACTGCATCCCCTCTGCGGAGAGCGTGGAAGAGGAGATGGAGGGAAAGGAACTGGCAGCTGCCATCGACCGCTTTTTGCGCGGCCTGGGAGAGGAGGGGCGGAACATTTTCGTGCGCCGATACTTTTATCTGGACTCTGTCCGGGAGATAGCGGACAGATTTCGCGTCAGTGAAAGCAAGGTGAAATCCCAGCTGTTCCGGCTCAGGAACCGGCTGCGGGAACAGCTGGAAAAGGAGGGAATCGAATTATGAATCGGGAGGAAAAACGGCGGGAGAAGAGCGAGCGATTGCTGGACGCTATCGGGCAGATCGACGAAGATTTGATAGAAGAGGCCCGGACGGCAGGGCCCAAACAGAAGAGGACGGGATCGAGGAAGGCGATCTTCCGGATAGAAGGCGTTCTGGCGGCCTGCGCTCTGCTGGTCGTTTGCGTCGGATTATACCGGATCCGGGAACAGAACCCGGTGACGCCGGCCCCGGACGTTACCCGGGCGCTGCAGGCGCATCAGAGCGAAAAGGCGGCCCGGGGGATCGGGGAAGAGACGGCGGAGCTGGCGGAAGAAACCGGACAGGATGACGCCGGGGAGGATGTCGCTTCAGGAGTAGCGCCGGCTTCCCTGGACGGAGATATGGCAGCGGGCCAGGAAGTTTCCGGCGTCATACTCGAAGCGGACGGCGGCAGCGTGACTTTTCTGCTCTCCAACGGGACGGATCAGGAGGTTTCCTATGGGGCGGCTTTCGGGCTGGAACGGCTGGAAGAGGGCGTCTGGCGGATGGTTGAGCCCATAGGAGAAATCGCCTGGGAGGATGTGCTTTACGAGCTTTCGCCCGGAGAACAGGCAGAGGATACCGCAGAGCTGTCCGGCGGATACGGGCGGCTGGAACCCGGGAAATATCGGCTGGTGAAGCGTTATTCCGTTTCGGGGCAGGAGGGAGAACTGCCGCTCTATCTCGAATTCACCGTGGACGACCGGGAATAAAAAAACTTTTTTAACTTCGGCCCAACTTTATGGGCGCCCGGAGAATCCATAGGGTAAAGCGAGGAAAGGAGTACAGCATATGGCGCAGGATATTTATGACCGCACCGTTTCCTATATTCTGGAGAATCAGAACAGATTTTATCGTCTGGCGTACAGCTATGTGCGCAACGAGGACGTTGCGCTGGACGTGGTGCAGAGCGCGATCTGCAAGGGACTGGAGAAATGTTGCAGCCTGAAAAACCAGGATGCGCTCAGCACGTGGTTCTATCGCATCGTGGTTAACGAAGCCCTGCAGTATCTCAGGAAAAACAAGAAGGAGGCGGTCAGCCCGGACGGGGAGCTGCCGGAGCAGGTTTATCATGAGCCGGCGTATGAGAGGCAGAGGGAAGTCTATGACGAAGTGATGCGGTTGCCGGAGCCCATGAAGACCGTCGTTGTGCTCCATTTTTATGAGGGCCTGACCTTAAAACAGATTTCAGAGATCACGAAAACAAATCTGAATACGGTGAAATCCAGGCTCTACAGCGCGCTGAACAGATTGGAAAAAGGGTTGAAGGAGGCTGCTATATGAGACCGGAAGACGGAAAAAAGATTTATGACTCCATCGAAATCCCGGATCGGCTTTCGGAGGCGGTGAACCGTGCCATCCGTTCCCGGGATAAGGAGGAAATTTTGAGGCGTTACGAGAAGGAAAGGAGAAGGAACCGTACGGTTCGCTTTTTTCGAAACGCGGCTGCAGCGGCGGCTGCGCTGATCCTCTGCCTGACCGTAGGAGTGAATTCCAGCGAGGCTTTCGCCAGGGAAGTGGGAGAGCTGCCGGTGATCGGCGCTCTGGCCAGAGTGTTGACCGTGCGATCCTGGCACGGCACGGATGGGGACTATGAGATCGACATGGAGGTGCCCCGAATCGAAGCGGAGGGATCGAAACCGGGTGAAGGACAGCCGGAGGACGCGGGCGGAACGGTTCCGGGAAGCGCAGAAGAAGATGAATCCCGAGAGGAGACACAGGGCGCATCCAGGCAGGATTTCACAGGCGAGATCAACGCTGAGATCGAGAAGATCGTGGATTCGTATATGGAAGAGGCGCGGGCGGAGTTCCAGGAATACAAGAAGGCTTTTTTTGAAACCGGCGGGACGGAAGAAGAATGGAATGACCGAAAGATGGATATCACCGTGGACTACACGGTGAAATATCAGGAGGGCAATATCCTTTCCCTGGAGCTGGTGACGGCCAAAGGCTGGGTGGCAGCCTCCGAGGAACGGCATTATTACAATTTGGATCTGGCACAGGAACGGGCGCTGACGCTGGAGGACGTGCTGGGAGAGGATTACGTACGGATCTGCAACGAAAGCATCGATGCCCAGATCCGGGAACAGATCCGGACGGATGAAATGAAGTCCTATTTTGGCTACGGGCCGGATGGAGAGAAAGACGAAGAGATGGGAATCGAAGGATTTACGACGGTTTCCGAAAATACGAAATTTTATCTGAACGAAGCGGGAAATGCAGTGGTGGTATTCGATGAATACGAGATCGCGCCGGGCTATATGGGAATGCCGGAGTTTGAGATCGAAAAGTGAGAGACAGGGAGAAATGAGAATATGAGAAATATCGGGAACAAAAAGAAGAAAGGGCGGGCGCTGACGTTCGCCCTGCTGTGCGCGGCGCTGTCGGCGGGAGGCGCCTGGGGCTGCGGGGGAACGGAAGGCGCGCCCGCGGAGACCGCAGTTACGGAAGATGCGGCGGCAGCGGCGGAAAGCTCCGAAGCTGTGGGGACGGAGCTGACGCTGGAGGAAAAAGCGGCTTCCTTCCGGTTCGAAGCCCTGCAGAAAATCCAGGAGGCCGGGGATTGGGTTTATTTTGCCTATCAGACTCCGGACAACCATTACAGGATCTATCGGCAGACCCTGACGGGAGGGGACAGGACGCTTTTGTTCGACGGGGGATATACGCCCATCGCGGACTTCGCCATAGACGGCAGAAATCTCTATATCAATCTGGAGTACGGGAACGGCCTTTGGATGGTGGATGGGGAGACGCTGGAGAGCCGTGAACTTCTGGAAGCGGGCAGGATGTATCAGAGCCTGAACGTCCGGGACGGCATCCTGTTTTTGGAAGCCCCAAACGACGAAGGCACTTTCTATGACCGCTATTTTTATCCCATTCTGGAGGACGGCAGTCTGGGGGATCCTTACGTGGAAGAGGGAGTTTTCCCGGTCGCGCCCTATGGGGAAGAGGAGATGGCCTGGACGCTTCAAACGGCGGATTTCGCAGTGGGAACCCGCATCGGAAGCGAGGACGGGGTCGCCTACTATGTCACCTGGGCGGGAGAAGGCCGGACGGACAGGCAGGAGACGCCCATCTGCGAAGGGTTTCTGGATGTTCTGAGCTACGATGAAACTTCCCTATATGTGAGCAGCCTCCAGGAACCCGAGGCAGAGACGCCGGTAACCGGGGAATATGTCATCGGCCGATTCGATCGCCGGACAGTGCAGTATGAGGAACTGCTGCGCATCCCCTGCAGGGTCGGCCTGGGCAGAATTTATCAAAACGGCCCTTACAGCGCCGCCGTGCTGGAGGAGAAAGTGTATTCCCTCTATCCGGCAGAGGATGGGATGAGCGATTATCTGGCCGTGTTCGAACGGGGCGAAGAAGGGGAACCGACGCTGCTCGGAGAGGCGGTTTCCCGGGACGGGCTGGGCGACCTCGGCGAAGTGAAAGTCGGGGGAAAGAACGTGTTCTGCCCCGTCTGCGGACATCGGGACTGGTATTGGGATCAGGAGCTGACCCTGACCGGGACCTTTCCGGGGGACGGCGCGATCAACGAAGCGCTGGGACAGATCTACGCGGACTGGGCCGCCCGGGCGCAGGAGTATGTGGAAACTTCGGCGTCCTGGGACGGGGGCTGTATTCACGAATCCAGCGCCGTTTCCATTTCTTCGGAAGCTGCGATGGAAGCCGTATACGATCAGGGCAGATATTTGAACCTGGTAAGACAGGTTTACGAATACGGAGGAGGAGCCCATGGAAATTCCGCGCGGGAATCCTATCTGTTCGACCGACAGACCGGCGCTCGGCTGACCCTTGCGGACGTGCTCGGAAACTCAGAGGAGGAAGTGAAAACCGCGGTGGCGGACGCGTTCTGCAATCCGCCCTATTACAACGAAGACGAGATCTGGAAAGAAAGATGGCAGATCGTATATGACGCTGCCGGACTCGATATGGACTTCTGCCTGTCGGAAGACGGGGTGACGTTCTATTTCGGCCAGTATGAAGTGGCCAGCTATGCGGAAGGGTTTCCGGCGGTCAATATCCCCTATAGGCAACTCGATCTGAAGATCGACCTTTCGGGACAATAAAGCTGCAGATTCGCTGGAGGAATGTTCCTCCCATCATTTCTTTGACAACGGCCAGGCGCTATGATACACTATGTAAAGTGAAAAAGTGGGAGAGTATACCCAAACGGAATTGACGGAATAGCGATATACTCGGGCCCGTTTCCCGATGCACGGAATGATGAATCATATGAGGTGAGCACCTTGGATAAGTACGAATATAAGCTGCGGCTGGAAGAGATCAGGACGCTGAACAAAAAAGGAAGGTTTCAGGAAGCGGCCCAGGTGGCGGATACGATCGACTGGAATAAGGTCAGAAACGTGTCCACGCTGGGCGTGATCAGCGATGTATACAAGATCAACAGGAGATTTGACGACGCGAAGGCGATCCTCCTTCTCGCCAACGAGAAGAGCCCGCAGAACAGGCGGATCCTCTATGCGCTTTGCGACCTGACCGTCAAGATGGGGCAGGTGGTGGATGCCGTCGAATATTACAAGGAATTCGTACAGCTGGCGCCCAACGACAACAGCAAATACATCCTCCTGTATAAGATATATGAGGCTCAGGATATCAGCTTGGAGGAGCGCATCGCCGTCCTGAAAGAATACAAAAAGCGGGAATACAACGAGAAATGGGCCTATGAACTCGCGTTTCTGTATCACCGGGTGGGGCTGGCCACCGAATGCGTGGAGGAGTGCGATCAGCTGATCCTATGGTTCGGCGAGGGAAAATATGTGGCGAAAGCCATGGAGCTGAAAATGCTATATGTCCCCCTTTCTCCCGCTCAGCAGCAGGCTTATGACAGATATCTGGGGAAGCGGGAAGGCAGGGAGCCCGAGAAACGGGAAGAAAAAGACCGGCCCGCCGTTTCGGATCAGAAGGCGGGAGCGGAGCGTCCGGCGAAGGCAGAAACGCCTTCTGCGGGCGAGGAGATGGAGATCCAGATAAAGCCCATGGACATGGGCCAGTACAATACGATGAATCTGCAGGCGGCTCTGGCGGAGAGCATGAAGGAAGTGCTCGGCCCGGAAGAGGGGAAGGAAAAGCAGGCGACAAAGATGCCCGAAGACCCGGAGATGCAGGAAGTGCCCGGAAGCGTTACGAAAACGATTGAAACGGACAGGATCCGGGAAGCGGCGCAGGCGGTGCGCTCTGCGGCGCAGCCGGAGGAAAGCCCTTCGGATTCTGCCGTTTTGCCCGATTCCGGCATCGATTCCCGTGTCTCCAGGGCAGCGGAAGCTGACGCCGCTTCCGCGTCCGCAGCCGCAGAGGCCGCGCAGGCCGCCGTACAGGAGCCTGTGCCGGGGGCGTCCGCGCCCGCGCCCGAAGCGGCGGCGCCTGAAGCCGAAAGAACGGAATCCAGGCCGGGGGAACGGCGCATCACGGGCCAGATGAGCCTGGAAGAGGTGCTGGCGGAATGGGAGAAGCTCAGGCGGGATAACGAAGAAAAGAGAAAGCAGGAGACCCGGCAGTGGATGATGCAGCAGACGGGGACGCTGTTCGAAGATTTCGACCATACGGCCAGGGACGGCGTTCTGGAAAAGCTGGAGAGGGAAGAGTCCCTGCCTTCGGAACGGGAAACCGGAAAACGAATCGGAGATACGGACTCCTTCGATTCCCTGGAAGAGGTGGAAGAGCTGGAGGAGATCGAGGCGCCGGAGGAAGAGACGGCCGCAGAGTCCAATGTGATCCCCATGCCCGTACGCCCTGCGGCGGCAGAGCAGCCGGAACAGGCGCTTAAGCCGGTTCAGCCGGCACCTGCGAATGCAGCGGCCAGGGTGGTCATGGCGGCGCAGGGGATTCTGGAAGAAACGGCGCAGCCGGCTGCGCCTGTATCGGACGAACAGACGGCGTCCCCTGCGGCGGAGGCGATGGCTGCGGCCGCAGAACCGGAGGAGCGCCTGCAGGAGGAGAGCGCCCGGGATGAGGGCGGGCGATCCCGTCCGGCCGAAAAGGAGGCCGCAGGCGACACGGCGGCCCTGCACACCAGGATTCGGGAACAGCAGATGGAAGAACACGAACGCAGCCTGACGAAGAAAGAAAAGGCGCTGTTCGCCCCTTTCGTTCCCACCAAAAAGGCCATGCGCCAGCTGGTGCGCGCGATGGATCAGATCAGCCTTTCGGCTTATACGGGCAACATGATCATCACGGGCGCCCCGGGCTCCGATATGATGAAATTTGCCAAAAATGTGATCCGCAGACTCCAGGCTTCCGACGGGAATTTTTCCGGAAAGGTGGCGAAGGTCAATGCGGAAATGCTCAACCGCAGGAAAGCGGACGGCATTCTCACCAGGATCCCCAATGGCGCCCTGATCGTGGAAAAGGCCGGAAAACTCTCCGATGCCGGAGCGGAAAATCTGATGAAGGCGCTCAACCAGGAGCACACGGGAGTGGTGATTTTCCTCATGGATACCAGCAGGGCGATCGAGCGGTTGACCGACAGATGCCCTCAGCTTCAGTCCTTTTTCACGGCGAGGTTCGATATCGCGGCTTTGGACAGCGGAACGCTGGTCAAATACGGTTGTCAGTATGCATACAACATGGAGTATTCCATCGACGAACTGGGCCGTCTTGCGCTGCATACCAGGATCGAGGACATGCAGACCAGCGATCACGCCGTGACGGTGGAAGAGGTCAGGGAAATCGTGGACGAGGCTATCGAACATGCGGAACGGAAATCTCTGCGCCATTTTATGGACGTTTTGCTCCGGAAGCGGTACGATGAGGACGATATGATTATCTTGAGAGAGAGGGATTTTGGTTGAGAACTGCTGGGCAGGGGAGCCCGGCGGCAAAAATGATGAACTAGGGGGTTTACTATGGGAAAAACAGCAAATGTACCGGGAACAGTTTTCATTTCGGAGGCGGATCAGTATCTGTTCGCCCAGGGGACGCACTATGATATCTACAAAAAACTCGGCGCCCATCTGTCGGAGGAAAACGGGAAAAAGGGAGTGATGTTCGCGGTCTGGGCGCCTCACGCCCAGGGCGTGCACGTGGTGGGAAGCTTTAACGGCTGGGATGAATCGGCACATCCCATGGAAAAGCTGGGACCCGGCGGGATCTATAAGGCGTTCGTTCCCGGAATCGGTACCGGGGAAATGTACAAATTTCTGATCACGACCAAAGACGGGAGGAAATTGTATAAAGCGGATCCGTTCGCGAACTATGCGGAGCTGCGTCCGGGAACCGCTTCCATCGTCGCGGATTTGTCCAAAATCCGGTGGTCCGACGGGAAGTGGATGGAGGAACGGGATCAGAAAGATATGACGAAGGAGCCGCTGGCCATCTACGAATGCCATATCGGTTCCTGGATGAAACATCCGGATAGCGAGGACGGCTTTTATAATTACCGGGAGTTCGCGAACCGCATTGTGGAATATCTGAAGGAACTGAAATACACGCACGTGGAGCTGATGGGGATCGCGGAACATCCTTTCGACGGTTCCTGGGGATATCAGGTGACGGGATATTATGCGCCCACATCCCGGTATGGGACGCCGGAGGATTTTGCCTATCTGGTCAATACCCTTCACCGGAATAAGATCGGCGTGATCCTGGACTGGGTTCCGGCCCACTTCCCCAAAGACGCCCACGGGCTGGCGGATTTCGATGGGGAAGCGCTGTTCGAGCATTCCGATCCGAGACTGGGAGAACATCCGGACTGGGGCACCAAGATCTTCAATTACGGCAAGACGGAAGTCAAAAATTTTCTGATCGCCAACGCTCTGTTCTGGATCAAGGAGTTCCATGTGGACGGGCTGAGGGTGGATGCGGTGGCGTCCATGCTCTATCTGGACTATGGCAAGCAGGACGGCCAGTGGGTTCCAAATAAGTACGGGGGAAACGAGAATCTGGAGGCCATCGAATTTTTCAAGCATTTCAATTCTGTGATCCGGGGGACATTTCCGGGCGTGATGACCATTGCGGAGGAGTCTACCGCCTGGCCGAAGGTGACGGGCCCCATCGAAGAAGGCGGCCTGCACTTTTCCTTCAAATGGAACATGGGCTGGATGCACGATTTCTGCGAATACATGAAACTGGATCCTTATTTCCGTAAAAACGATCATTACGGCATGACGTTTGCCATGACCTACAACAATGCGGAAAATTATATCCTGCCCCTGTCCCACGATGAAGTGGTGCACCTGAAGTGTTCCATGGTCAACAAGATGCCGGGTTATCATGTGGATAAATATGCGAATCTCAGGCTGGGCTATACTTATATGTTCGGCCATTGCGGCAAGAAACTGCTCTTTATGGGACAGGAGTTCGGGCAGGAAAGGGAGTGGAGCGAAGCCAGGGAACTGGATTGGTTTTTGCTGGAAAACGAGCTGAATCGGGGAATGAAGGAATACATGAAGGAGCTGCTCTCCCTCTATCACAAATATCCCTGCCTGTATGAAATCGACAACGACTGGGGCGGATTCGAATGGGTGAACGCGGACGATGCGGATCGCAGCACCTACAGCTTCATCCGCAAGTCTTCGGACGGGAAGAAGAATCTGCTCTTCGTGCTGAACATGACGCCCGTGGCGCGGGAAGACTATTGCGTGGGCGTGCCCCGGCGGAAGAAATACCGTACGGTTTTGTGCAGCACAGAAAAGCGTTTCGGCGGCAGCGGGGAAACGGTGCCGGCGGAGCTGATGGCGAAAGCGAAGCCCAGCGATAACCGGCCTTATCGCATCACGTTCGACCTCCCGGCCTATGCCGCGGTGGTATTCGCTTTTTAAATGCGCTTTAGCGGGAACCGGGAGGTTCCCGCTTTTTTCGTACGATAGGAAATGCTTGTCTGAGGGCAATCGCGCTCGGCGCGAGCGTGTGCCGAGGCACACGCTTTTTGTGATTCCCATTTTCTTTCGCGCCATCCGCCGCTCCTATACGACTTCTTCCGCCTCCTATACGACGGAAAATTCGAAAGGCGCTCCCTCATCCGCAGCGCCGATCCGATCCGCCTGCAGAGATTCCTTTTTCAGCGCTTCATATTTTTCAAGCAGATACTTATATCGCTTCATGGCGGCATTCAGTTCGTAAATATAGCAGTCGATCAGGTCGGGCTCGGTGGCGTAGTCAAAACCGGCGTAGGCGTTTTCCAGATCCCATGCGGCCAGCTGCAGGTCGAAGCGCAGGCTTTCCTCATAAGTGAGCGCGGCCTCCCCCTTTTCCGGACGGCGGCCGATGTGGAAACTCGATTTCATGACAAAACCTCCTGATTGCTTGTATAGTAGAGTATAGGCATAATCTGGAAGAAATATACGCGGCTTCTGTCCCGCCATTGTGGTATATCGGGGAAAGACGGCTCATATAGTGGTAAAAAGACATGCTGGAGCGGCCCGTGAAAAACTGGACGGAACATTTTCTGAATTTCATGCTGCGCGCGATCTTCGGGATGATCGCGATCTATCTGGTCAATTCTTTTCTGCAGGGACGGGGAGTGGAGGAAAGCGTCGGCATCAATCCCTTCAGCTTTCTGACCTCCGGGCTTCTGGGGTTTCCCGGAGTCGCGCTGCTGTACGGAATCCGTTTCTATCTCTGACAGTCCGCCCGTCGGAACCGGCCTGTCGTATCTCACGAATTTAGAAAAAGATTTTCGGCGCTTTCGCCGAAAAAAGTTTTTTTCTGTCCTGTTGCTGGACAAATGCGGGGCGGGGGTCTATAATTCATTTTACCAGCATTTCCAATTTTCACTTCGATTCGGTTCGATCGAACCGCCCCGACGCTTTTATTCGTCGATTTTCCCAGGGAGGAACTGCTTGAAAAGAAACATACTGGCGATCTGCGATCCGGAGCAGGAATACGCGTATCGCCTGATGGATGCTCTCAGCCGGAGAGAAGATTTCCCGTTTGAGATGCTCACCTTCACCGGTACGGATCGGCTGAGGGAGAGCCTGGCCCAACGGCCCGTCCAGATCCTGCTCATCGCCCAGCGCGCCTTTGATGCTGAGATGAAAGGCTGGGGCATATCCCGGATCATCCTGCTGAAAGAAGAGGAGGAGCTCGAGGAAAAGGAGCTTCCGTTCCTGAGCAAATACAGCAGCGTGACCCGGATCGCAAAAAAAATCATGGAGACGGCCGCGGAGGCCGGAGATCTGCCGCCGCCGCAGCCCTGCGAACATCCCGTCCATTTTCTGGGCGTCTATACGCCGGTTCACCGGTGTCTGCAAACCACATTTTCTCTCGTCCTGGGTCAGATTCTGGCCCGCACGCACAGGGTTTTATATTTGAATTTCGAAAGCTATTCGGGTTTGGATCGGCTGTTGTGTCGCAGCTTCGAAGCGGATTTTTCGGATCTGCTCTTTCATCTGCCGGAGCCGAAGGAGGAGGTGCTGGGCTACCTGTACCGTCAGGCGGAACAGGTGAATGGCCTGGAGCTGGTTCCTCCCGCCTTTCTGGGACCGGATCTGTTTCAGATCCGGCGGGAAGAATGGCTGCGCCTCCTGGATATCCTCAAAGGCAGCCGTTATGAATATGTGATTCTGGATCTGTCCGACGCCGTCATGGGGCTGTTCGAGCTGTTGAGAAACTGCAGCCGGGTCTATACGATCGTCCGGGAGGACGGATTTGCCCGGGCGAAACTGGCACAATATGAGGCCGCGCTGGAGCGTGCGGACTGCGGAGACGTCGCGGAGAAAACGCGCAGGTGCGCGCTGCCGGTTTTTCAGCGGCTGCCCCGGGATCTGGGACACCCGGAAGGAAGCGAGCTGGCCCAATACGTGGAAAAGATGCTGTTGGAAGAGGAACGGAGCGAAAGATGAGAGAACGGGAATATGAGTCCATACGGGTGGCCCTGAAAAAGGAAATCCTGGAGCAGCTGGACTGCGGGCGCGACTTTACGGACGCACAGGTACGGGCCCTGATCGATGAAAAGCTGTGCGGCAGAGAATATGCCGGAAAGCTGGGGGTAGCATCCCGAAGGGCCATGAGCCGGGAGCTGTTTTCCTCCATCCGGGGACTGGATCTTTTACAGGAGTTGTTGGAAGATTCAGAGATTACGGAGATTATGATCAACGGCCCGGATCGGATTTTCGTGGAAAAAGGCGGACGGCTCTGGCCCTGGAAAGGGCGCTTTGAAAGCATGACCCGGCTGCAGGACGTGATCCAGCAAATCGCAGCCGGCTGCAACCGGGCGGTCAACGAAGCGTCTCCGATTCTGGACGCGAGGCTTGCGGACGGATCCCGTGTGAACGTGGTGCTCGCCCCGGTGGCATTAAACGGCCCGGCCGTGACGATCCGGCGCTTTCCCAAAGAGGGAATGACGCTTTCCAGGCTGGTGGAACTGGGATCCATCAACGAGGAGTGCAGGGCGTTTCTGGAATTGGTGGTGCGCTGCAAATATAACATTTTCATCAGCGGAGGCACCGGCAGCGGAAAGACCACCTTTTTAAACGCCCTGTCCCAGGCTATTCCGGAAGAGGAGAGAATCATCACCGTCGAGGACAGCGCGGAACTGCAGCTGAAATCCGCCAAAAATCTGGTTTCCCTGGAGACCAGAAACGCCAACGCGGAAGGGTGCGTGCCGGTGACGATCCGTGACCTGATTCGCACCAGCCTGCGGATGCGGCCGGATCGGATCATCGTAGGCGAGGTACGGGGAGCGGAGATCTGCGAGCTTCTCACCGCTTATAATTCCGGGCACGCGGGGAGCATGTCTACCGGACACGGCAATACCGCACGGGACATGCTGCTGCGGATGGAGACGATGCTCCTGATGGGGATGGACGTGCCGCTGGCCGCGATCCGCCGCCAGATCGCTTCCGGAATCGATCTGATGGTGCATTTGGGAAGGATGCGGGACAAGACCCGAAAAGTGTTGGAAATTGCGGAGATCCTCGGTTTTTCAGAGGGGGAAATCCGCACCCGGACGCTGTATGCTTTCGAGGAAAACAGCCGCAGTACCCGGGAAAGGGTCTGCGGGGAACTGATAAAAAAGGGGGAACTGACCCATGTGGAAAAGCTGGAAGAAGCGGGAGTGGGACGGGAAGGAAGGGAAAACGGACTATGACGATTATCGTCTGTCCTGGAAGGAAGTCCTCTGGGGACTTTGCAAGAGCGCAGCGGCCACCGGGGCTTTTGCGTATATGTTCTATCGATCCTGGATCGGATGCCTGGCCTGGCCCGCAGCGGCGGCGCTGTGGCTGAAAGGAGACAGGAAGCGGAAAACGAAGCGGCGCAAAGAAAGGCTGGCCCTGCAATTTTGCGACGCCATCCAGGCCGCGGCGGCCGGCATGCAGGCCGGATATTCTGTGGAAAACGCCTTCCTGGAGGCGGAAGGAGAGATCCGCTCCCTGCACGGGGAGGACAGCGAAATGTCCCGCGAGCTGGCGGCGGTTCGAAAAGGGCTCAAAAACGGGATCCCTTTGGAACAGATGCTTCAGGGGCTGGGCAGGCGCTGCGGAGTGGAGGAAATCCGGGATTTTGCGGAAGCTTTCGCCGCGGCCAAGAGGATGGGCGGCAACCTGCGCGCTATCGTTCTGCGGACGGTGGAGCTGACGCGGCAGCGGATGGAGGCGGAGCGGGAGATCCAGGCCATCCTGGCGGCCAGAAAATATGAACAGAAGGTGATGATGCTGATCCCTTTCTTTCTGTTCGTTTATCTGCAGCTGTCTTCCCCCGGATTTTTCGATGTCCTGTATCACAACGCCGCGGGACGGGCGGTCATGACGGGAGCGCTGGCGCTGTATCTGGCTGCCTGCGGCCTGTCCGCGCGGATCATGGACATCCGGGTGTGAATTCGGATTCGATGGAAGCGGACGGAAAAAGGGGAAAGGAGGAGCAGGAGCTGAAACAGGGGAAACAAAGGGATGCGTGGGACATTTTGCAGCGGCCGGCGCAGTGGCTGTGGGAAAAGCGGGAGGCCCGGGGGAGGCCCGTCGGCAGCGCCGCTGCGCGAAAGCGGATGGAGGCGCTGTCCGCCCTCTACGGGCAGGCCAGGGCGGGGGAGGAATACCGGCAGTTTCAGATCGGTAAATATGAACGGCTGCTGGCCCTTTTTCTGACGGGAACGGCCCTCACGGCAGCCCTGCTGGGAGCGTTCTGGCTGCGGGGGAAGGAAGCGTTGACGGCGCTGGAGAGGCCCGCGACCGGGGAAGGAAGCAAAAATCTGTCGCTGAATCTGCAGATCGGCGACGAGCCGCCCGCCCGGGTTCACCTGGATGTGCCGGAGCGTGCGCTTACGCCCGAAGAAGAGGAATGGCTGCTGGCGGAAGCGGCGGACAGGCTCTCCTCGCAGATGGAAGGAGACGGCTGGAAGCCGGACGCGGTCAGCTCGGACATCGCGCTGCCCGGGGAACTGTGCGGCGGACTGGTGGAAGTGGGCTGGCAAAGCAGCGATTACGAACTGATGGACGGGTCCGGACGGATCCGAAAGGAGCTGCCTGACGAGGAGGGCGAGGTCGTCACTATGACGGCGCGGCTTTCCTGCGGGGAAAGCGGACGGACGCTGACTTTTCCCCTGCGGATCGTGCCTGCGGAAACCGGGCTGGCGGAACAGGTCGTGCGGGAAGTGGGGAGACAGCTCGAGAAGGAGAGCTGTGCGGACAGCGTGAGCCTTCCGGAAGAATTCGCCGGCCAGGCGGTGCGGTGGTATGAATCACCTTCCATGCCTTTCCTTTGGTCCATCCTGCTGACTCTGATCGGCTGCCTGGCCCTGCATGCCGCCTGGGACCGGGATTTGCTGGAAGCGGGGAAAAAGCGCCGGGAGGAACTTTTGCTGGCCTATCCTTCCTTTCTGGCCAGAACGGCTCTGTTCGCGGGCACGGGGATGCCCCTTCGGACGTTTTTTTTCCGGATGGCCAAAGAGGGGCGAAGGGAGGAGGATCCGGTTCGGGAGGAACTCCTCCGGGCCTGCCGGGAGATGGAAAGCGGCATGACGCAGCTCGAAGCCATCGGGAATTTCGGGCGACGGTGCGGCCTGCCTCAGTACAGAAAATACGCGTCCCTGCTGTCTCAAAACCTGCAGAGGGGGACGGCCGGACTGCTGGAAGCGCTCAACAGGGAGGCGGAAGCCGCTTTCGAGGAACGGAAGCGATATGCGAAAAAGAGGGGAGACGAAGCGCAGACCAGGCTATTGGCGCCCATGCTGATGCTGCTGGCGGTAATTATGATTCTCGTCCTGGTTCCGGCCTGTTTCTCCTTCGGGGGAATCTGATGCAAAAATACACAGGGAGGAAAACGAATATGCTCAAAAAAATCGGAAGAAACGCGAAATTATTTGTGTGCGGCTTACGCCGGAGAGCGGAATCTATCCTGTCCAATCAGGACGGGGTGGGCACCGTGGAAGTGGTGCTCCTGATTCTGGTGGCCGTAGGCCTGGTGCTGATTTTCAAGGACAGGATTACGGAACTGGTCACCTCCATTTTCAACCGGATTACGTCTCAGGCCGGAAAGGTATGAAGCGTTTCGGCTACATGACGGTCTATCTGGCGCTGACGTTCGGAGTGCTGCTGTCTTTGCTTCTGGCCGTTATCGAAGGGGCCAGAAGGAGCACCGTCCGGATGCACATCGAATGTTGTGCCGATATGGCGCTGGATTCCGTTCTGGCCCAATATCACAGGGAAATGCTGAACCAATACGATCTGTTTTTCATCGATACGTCTTACGGAACCGGCGATCCTTCTTTTCATCGCACGGAGGACTGGATCTTCGAATACATGGAAAAAAATCTGCGTCCCGGGGAGGAATTTTCCATCCCCGGGGCCCGGGATATCACCGGCCTGTCCGCCGTGGACGCAGAACTGCTGCGGGCGGGAGTAGCGACGGACGACGACGGCGGCGTGCTGAAATACCACGCAGTCCGTTACATGAAGGACATCAGCGGGATTTCCCTGGCCGAGCGGATTCTGGGATTGGGACGGGAAGCGCAGGCCTGGCAGGGGCAGGACGTGGAAGGCCGGTGGGATGCGGCGGAAGAGGCTTTGAAGGAGGAGATCTCCCGCAAAAAACGGCTGCAGGATGAAGAATGGGACGGAGAAATTCCGGAAACGCCCTCGGATGCGGTGCGCGCCACCCGGGGAGAGGGAATCCTGGGGCCGGCGGCACAGGGAATGAAGCTGTCCGGCGCGTCCATTCCGGATGCCTCCCGGCCTTCACGAAGGAAGCTGAACCGGGGAACCGGGTTGTTTGAGCCCAAAACGCCGGCGGAAGGACTGATCGAGGACGGACTGTTCTACGCCTATATCATGGAACATTGCGGATATTTGGGAAACGAAAAGGAAAACAGCGCCCTGGCCTATGAGGTGGAATATATCCTGCAGCAGCAGTGTCAGGACCGGGAGAACCTGAAGCGCACCGCCCGGGAGCTGCTTTTGATCCGGGAAGCTGCCAATGTAGCATTCCTGTTCGGGAGCGGACTGCGCAGCCAGGCCGCTGAAGTAGCCAACGTCATCGCGGCGATTTTGCTTATGCCGGAAATCGCGCCGGCGGTGGAAACCGTGATCCTGTTCGCCTGGGCCTATGCGGAGAGCGTCAAGGACATCCGTATCCTGTTTCAGGGGGATCGGGTGCCGCTTCTCAAGAGCGAGGCCGACTGGAATACGCCCTTTTCCCAGCTTCTCACTTACCGGATGCATCTGGATTCCTATCGTTCGTCGGAAAGCGGCTGGAGCTATGGTGACTACCTGGGCGCACTGCTGTTTTTGCACGGCGCGAAGAACGCACAGAAAGGGCTGATGGATGTGGTGGAGAGCGATATCCGAAGAACGCAGGGAAACGGGGAGTTCCGGATCGACGGGCTCATCGACGGCATGGAAGCCCGAATTTCGGTGACCAGCAGTTTTTCCGGGGAGTTCGAAATCACCAGGATCTATGAATACGAAAGGGAATAGGGAGGCGTCCCCGAAAACAGGAAGGGAGGGTCGGACAGGGTGTCCTTTCAACCTCATTTGAGACGACAGAAAAAACATTATTCTCTCCAAAAAAACGAAATATGGCAAAACGCTCAAAGGCATTCTCCTGAATATCCCGGTCGAAAAATGGGGAGACAAAGGGCATCCTGCCGGGCCCTCCCGGGCAATCTGACGGTGGAGGCGGCTATCGCGCTGCCGCTGTTTTTATTCGCTGTCATCAATCTGCTGTCCCTGTTTCTGATGTTTCAGGAGTTCAGCGTACAGGAGGGCCGGCTGCATCAGACGGGCCGGATGTTGTCCATGCTGGCTCACGGACAGGAAAGCGGAGAAGCGGATATCCGGCTGGTGCGGACAGAACGGGTGGAGCCGCTGATTCCCGTAGCGGGCTTTCCCAAAACATTCGTCGCAAGCGGCTGCGTGATGCATAAATGGATCGGGTTCGCGCTGGGGGAGGAAGAGGGAAACGGCGCCGCCCCGGATCGGGAGGAGCTGGTTTTTATCACCTCCTCCGGAACCGCATGGCACCGGGATCGGGGATGCGGCTATCTGAACCCGCAGATCGAGCTGTTGTCCATGGCTGAAGCCGGGACGGCGAAAAACAGCGAAGGACAGGCGTACACGCCCTGCCTGCTTTGCCGCCCTTCCGGACAGATCGTTTATGTAACCCGGGGCGGAGAGCGGTATCACGGTACGGTGACATGCAGCGGGCTGCGCAGGAACATCAGCAGCATATCTCTGAAGGAGGCTGAGGGCATGGGCAGACACGCCTGTCCTGAGTGCGGGTGAGCGGGGACGAAAGGGACGCGATGGATGAAAAAAATTCAGGGAGGAATTTATGGGAGGAGTCGTATGGGCGGTCCTGTTTTTGACGCCTTGCGCGGCGATGGATCTGAGGCACAAAAAGATAGGGGCTGCCGTTTTGCTGGCCGGCGCCCTGGTCGCTGCGGCGTTGGCCGGAGCGCGACTGCTGGAAGGGAGGGAGGAGCCATGGGAGATCGGAATCGGCCTGTTGCCGGGGCTTTTGCTGTGGGGATGCAGCTTTTTAACGGAAGGGAAAGTGGGCAGAGGGGACGGGGACATGGTGCTGATTCTGGGGCTGTTTTTAGGATGGCGAAGGTGTGTCGTCGCGCTGTGCGCAGCCTGCCTGCTGTCGGCTCTCTGGGCAGGAATCGGACTGGCTGCGGGCAGGCTGAAAAAGGACAGCAAACTTCCCTTCGCCCCGTTTCTGCTGGCGGCCGTAGCGCTGGCAGGACTGTCGGGCTTCTGAAAGGGAGAGAGGGGTATGTCATCGTGGAGGCGGCGTTTTTGCTTCCCTGGGCATCGATCCTGATTCTGCTGCTGGTCTTTTTGTGCAGCTATCTGTATCAGGGATGTTTTCTGACACAGGCGGCTTATGTGGCGGCCTTTCGCGGAAGCCGCTATCCGGAGAGGGGAGAAGCCTATGTGGAGAGCCAGCTGGAGGAACTCCTGGAGGGAGAGGCGCTTCGGTTCGAGGCGGAGGAGCGGACGATTCGAATCGGGCTGGCTGACGTCAGGGTTTCCCTGCGCCGGAATACGCCGCTTCAATCCATTGGGATCCGGCCCCTCACCGCTTCCTGGGACATTCCGGTCAGGGATCCCGTATCTTACATCAGAGGATTGAGGAAACTGAGCGAAACGGGGGAAACGGATGAATGAAGTGACTTATAAAAGGGAATTGAATCACAGCTATCTGGTGCGGAAGTGCGGGCAGCCGGAGCTCCTTAAAGAATATGCCTGGAGGATGATGGAGGAGAATCGGATCGGCCGCCTGTTGGATTGCCGACAGCGTTTTTTGGACGGGGAGACCTTTCTCTATTACGACATTTCTTCCCGGCAGCCGTTGGAGCGCCTGTACGAATCGACCAAAATGGGGGTGAAGGATCTGGCGGGGATCCTGCGCTCCATCGCCGCCATGCAGGAAGATCTGGGGGAGTATCTGTTAGACGAACAGGGACTGTTGCTGGAAGCGGAGATGCTCTTCGCAGATGTGGAAAGTGAAGAAATTTTTTTCTGCTATGATCCTCAGCGAAGGACGGCCGGGCAAAGATACGCGAAGCTGGCGGACTTCTTTCTGGAACATGTGGATCACAGCGAGGAACACGCGGTGAACGTGGCCTATCAGTTCTACAAGCTGTCGAAAGGAGAATATTTCGTGTTGTCTTCTTTTCTGCCATACCTGGAAAAGGAGGAGGCGAAAGCGCGGGAATCGGCAGGAGAAAGGGAGGAGGTGCCAGAGGATCCCTTCGCTTCTGGCTTCGCGCCGGAAAAAGAGCGGGAAGCGAAGGGCGGGGCCGGCGGCCTGAGCGGTTCGGAATGGCCTGAGGATACCAGGGCAGAAATAGAAAGGCCGCCCTCAAAAAAGAGCTGGCTTTCCCGTCTGCTATTCGGAAGGCGCGAAAGGCATAAAAAGACGGCAAAAGAAGAGCTGCCGGAGGAAGCGTGGCCGGATACCGTGTGGGACAGCTATGCGGGGCAGCTGGATCCGAAAGGTACCGGGGAAACCGTGTATTTTACGGATCTGGAACGGAAACAGGAAGGCGGGAAGACCGCCTGCCTGGAGGAAGAGGGAGGCGGCAGGCGCTTTCCGCTCAGAGAGCTCCCCATGACGGTCGGAAAGCTAAAAGGCAGGGTTTCCATCGAGTTGACGGACAGCTCGGTGAGCCGGATCCATGCCAGGTTGCTGGTCTCAGAAGGAGGAATTCACGTGCTGGACCTAAATTCCAGAAACGGCACCATCGTCAACGGCAGGAAGCTGTCTCCCAACGAATCGGCCGCCATTCGCGAAGGGGATCTGGTGCAGTTCGGGCGGGAGCGGTTTACCCTACGCTTTTATTGACAGCGGTGTCCCGACGTGATACCCTTTGTTACAGGAGGAAACCGCCATGGGATACCGGGAAAATCCGAGGAGAACTGTAGAGCTGCCTCTTTGCACCGTCGCCCTGATCGGGGTCAATTCGATCGTTTTTGCGCTGGGCCTTCTCGTGCCGAGGCTCGGCTTTTGGATGGAGGCCAGGGGATGCTACAGCGTGATCTATCTGCTGCATGGCAGGGAGTTTTACCGGCTGATCACAGCTGCTTTTCTGCATGCGGATATCGAACATCTGGTCAACAATATGCTCCTGCTCTATTTCTGCGGGGAGATCGTGGAGCGGACGCTGGGGAGGGTTCGTTTCCTGATCCTTTATGCCCTGTCCGCGGTATTCGGGAATCTTCTTTCGTCGGCCTATGAGCTCTCCACGGGAAGTTTTTACGATTCCATCGGAGCCAGCGGCGCGGTCTTCGGTCTCACCGGCGCCCTGCTGTTTTTGGTCATCGTCAGGAAAGGCGCTGCTGCCCATATCTCCATGCAGCGGATGGTGATCGCGGTCTTTTTGTCCCTGTATGCCGGATTTTACGGGGCGAACGTGAATAATGCGGCGCATGTGGGAGGGCTCCTGTCCGGGTTCCTTCTGGCGTTTCTGCTGAATATCATCCCGAGAAGGGAGAGGCGGCGCGCGGTTTAGGCATCGCCGGGAAGAGAGGGAATAATGCGAAAAGAAGATTGTATTTTCTGTAAAATAGCAAATGGAGAGATCCCCTCCAAGACGCTGTATGAGGATGAGAGATTTCGGGTGATTCTGGACCTGGGTCCGGCGGCGAAGGGACATGCCCTGGTATTGCCCAAAGAGCATTTTGCCAACCTGTATGAATTGCCGGAAGACTGGTGCGAGAAGGCGTTCGCGCTGGCGAAGCGGATGGCGGGGCGGATGTCGGAGCGGCTTTCCTGCGATGGCTTTAACCTGGTGCAGAACAACGGCGAAGTGGCGGGACAGACGGTATTCCATTTCCACATCCACATGATCCCGCGCTATCACGGCGACGGGCAGACGATCGGCTGGAAGCCGGGCAGCCCGAGCCAGGAGGAGCTGGAGGAGGTGCGCAGGACGATCTGCGGAGAGGAAGAAGAATAGAGGCGCGAAAAATTTATGGAATTTTACATCGTAAGCGATAGTTCCTGTGATCTTTCGGAGGATTGGACGAAGAGAGCGGGCATTTCCGTCGTACCCTTTTATGTTTCCCTGGATGGGAAGGAATATCTGCAGGAAGGGCGATAGATTGCGGTAACGGATTTCTATCGGGAAATGGAAGCCAGACCGGAGTGTGCCCCCAAAACCTCCATGCCCTCCGTTCAGGATTATGTGGATGCATTTCTGCCGGCGGTCAAAGAAGGACTGCCGGTACTCTGTATCTGCCTGACCCGGAATTTCAGCGGCTCCATGGAAGCGGCGATGAACGCCAAAGCGGTTTTGCGGGAGGAGTTTTCAGGGGCGGAAATCGAAGTGCTGGATTCCCGCCTCGCCACAGGCCTGCAGGGGCTGTTCGTCAAGGAAGCGGCGCGTCTGAGGGACGACGGCATCCCTCTGAAGACGGCGGTGAAGGCCCTGGAGAGAATCCGGAATTCGGGACGCATCTTTTTCACCACAAAAGATCTGAAGTATCTGGAGCGGGGCGGAAGAATCGGCAAGGCGGCCTGTCTGGTGGGCAGCATGCTGGAGATAAAACCGCTGCTGCGGTTTTACGACGGGGAGCTCGGGCCCTCGGAACTGTGTAGGGGGAGAAAGCGGTCTCTGCAGAAGGTCACGGAGTGGCTTTTACAGTATGTGGAACGGGAGAAGATCGATCTGAAGGGATATCGTTTCGCTACGGGGGAGGGGCTGCCGGTGCCGGAATACCGGTCGTTTTGTGAGGATCTGCGGGAAAGGCTGAAAGCCGCAGATAATCAGCCGGCAGACTGGGATGAAATCCAGATCGGCGCTACCATCGGCGTGCACACCGGCCCGTATCCGGTGGGAGCGGGTTTTTTGCGAAAGTGGACGCAGGAAGATCTCCGGGAAGCCGAAATTGCGGATGTGAAATAATGTGTTTTCAAAAAAAGAAAGAGCTGCGAAAACGATCTCGTTTTTCGCGGCTCCTTTTTTTATACGATAGGAAATTTCATTTCCTATCGTATAAAAAAAGACGCTCCGCTGAGGATGCGCACTCGCGCGAAAAGTAGAGTGTTGCCTGACGGCAACCGCGCTCGGCGCGAGTGTGCGCCCCGGCGCACACTTTTTTATCCCTTTTTATCCGAAACTTTAACAGGCATCCTTTTGCGCCCGTATCAAATCGATCAGCAGCGGCCGGAAATGATATCCTCAAAGAGGCTGATGAGGGTGGAAATCGCAGTGGTCTGTTGGCTTCTGGACATCGCTGCAATGTAGGTCTGCCGGGTGAAATACAGTTCCTGAACTTTTTCGGTCAGCAGGCCGGGAGAGAGGTAATCCTCATCCAGCACCATGGAAAATCCCTGGGCTTCGAAGGAGCGGGCGTTCAGAATCTGATCGCCGCGGCTGGCCCCGGCGGACAAAGGGATGAGCAGGTTGGGCTTTTTCAGCGCGAGCAGCTCGCAGATGGCATTCGCTCCGGCGCGGGAGACCACCACGTCCGCCATGGCGAATACGTCCTTGAGTTCCGTTTTGAGGTACTCGAACTGACGGTATCCGTTGGTGTTGAGAAGGAGATTGTCGATCTTATCCTTCCCGCAGATGTGTACGATCTGGAAATCGGCCAGCAGAGCGGGCAGGGATTCCCGAACGGCCTGGTTGATGGCGGCGGAGCCCAGAGAACCGCCGATGACCATCAGAACGGGTTTGCTGGAATCGAAACCGCACAGCCGGTAGGCCGCTTCCCTGTTTCCGTGGAGCAGTTCTTCCCGAATCGGGGAGCCGGTCAGGATCGCCTTGGAAGCGGGAAGAGTGCGCAGCGTTTCCGGAAAGTTGCAGCAGACCTTTTTGGCTACCGGGATGCACAGTTTATTGGCCAGACCCGGAGTCATATCGGATTCGTGGATCACGCAGGGGATTTTCAGGGAAGCGGCAGCCCGGACGACGGGAACGGCTACGAAACCGCCTTTGGAAAAGACCAGATCGGGCTGAATTTCCTTCAGGATTTTGCGGGCCTCCGCGAATCCTTTCAGGACGCGGAACGGATCGGTGAAATTTTTCAAATCGAAATACCGGCGGAATTTCCCGGTGGATATGCCGTAATAGGGGATCTGAAAATCCGCCATCAGCCTTTTTTCCATGCCGTCATAGGAACCGATGTAAAAAACGTCGTAACCCTTCTGCTCCAGGCGCGGAAGAAGGGCGATGTTAGGCGTGATGTGGCCGGCTGTTCCGCCGCCGGTGAGCACGATTTTTTTGCGCATCCGAAGATGCCTCCTTCCTGTTTCGGGCGGGATCTCCAAAAAAGCCGCCCTGAATGATCTTTTCGGATACGCTGCGATCCTTACCGGGTCTGCAGCATTTCTTCCAGGGCGCAGGCCAGCTGATCGGGACATGAGGTGGGTTTGAACCCGCAGCGGATTCCTTTGAGCTTCGCGATGGCGTCCTCCGCCTTCATTCCGGCCACCAGGCTGGAAATGCCTTTCAGATTCCCGTTACATCCCCCTGTAAACGCCACCGAACGGATCACATCGCCGTCCATTTCTATATCGATCGCGGTGGAACAGGTTCCCTTCGTCTTATAACGCATTTTTTTCCTCCCATAAAATTCTGTAATTTTGCTGTTTTATGTCAATAAAGCGATTATAACAGCTTTGCTCCGAAAAAGAAAGGCGGAAAATGTAAATTGAACCCGGCCGATAGGGGATTGTCTGGGATCCCGGCGGGTTTTATACTGGATTATGAAACAGGAGGAGGAATTCGCATGCAGGCTTTTGAAAGAGGACATGCCTTCTTTATGGGGGCGGCGGCACTTTTCTTATTATTCAGTATTTTATGCAGATTTATGATCGGCGTGATTTTAAAAAGACTGATCCGCGAGGCGGAAAATATGTCAGCCACGGAAAACGGGCTGCTGAAACAGTGCAAGCTGAAATTCCGCAACTGCTATGAGCTCAACGGAGGATCCGTGAACGCGGAAATATTCGTGGAAAAATTCATGCAGGGAATCCGGATCGGGAAATGCAGCCTGCGGCTGCTCAATCAACTGTCCGGGCAGCTTCTCCTGCTGTCGGTATTCGCTGATGGCATCGGCTCCTGTCTGGGCCTGGCGCATGGGGAGACGTTGGGGCAGGTGCTGCCCTATTATCTGCAGGCCTTTCTGTCGCTGTATTTGCACTTCGGCCTGTCCGGGCTCATCGACGTTTCGGGGAAGCGCGAGGCGCTCAAGGTTACGGTAACGGATTTCCTGGAAAACCGGATGCCCGAGCGGATCCGAAACGTCAGACAGGACAGCGACTATCTGGAAAGAGAACAGCAAAAAGCCATGGAGGCCGCCGGAAAGACGGCAGAAGCGGAAGAACGGGAGGGCGGCGGAATGTCATCTCCCGGAAAAGGGTTGGAGGGAGCTGAACTGGAGAGGCTTTTGCGGGAATTTTTGGCTTGAAATCGACAGATAACTTTGCTACACTTATAGCGGCATTTAGAACAGATTGTGCCCGAAATTGCGGGCAGTTTTAAGGAGGAAAAGGAATGAGCGCGAAAGTGACGTTTGACTACAGCAAGGCCGCTCCCTTCGTGAAGGATCATGAGGTGGAAAACATGAAAAAGCTGGCCTGCGATGCGAAGGAACTGTTGGTTTCCAGAACCGGCGCGGGAAACGATTTTCTGGGTTGGATCGACCTGCCGGTGAACTATGACAAAGAAGAGTTTTCGCGCATTAAAAAGGCGGCGGAGAAGATCAAAAGCGATTCCGAAGTGCTGCTGGTCATCGGCATCGGCGGCTCCTATCTGGGCGCCAGGGCGGCTATCGAATTTCTGCGCCACAGCTTTTATAACATGGTGGACAAGGGGATCCGCAAGACGCCCGAGATTTATTTCGTGGGCAACTCCATCAGTTCCACCTATATCAGACATTTGATGGATGTGATCGGGGATCGGGACTTCTCCATCAATATGATTTCCAAGTCCGGCACCACCACGGAACCGGCCATCGCGTTCCGCGTGTTCAAGGAGATGCTGGAGAAGAAATACGGCAAGCAGGGAGCTGCGGCCCGGATCTATGCCACCACCGACAGGGCGAAGGGCGCGCTGAAGAAGGTAGCGGACGAAGAAGGATACGAGACCTTCGTGGTTCCGGACGATGTGGGCGGGCGTTTTTCCGTTCTCACGGCAGTGGGCCTGCTTCCCATCGCGGTCAGCGGCGCGGACATCGACAAGCTGATGGAAGGCGCTGCCAGCGGACGGGAAATGGCGTTGCATGCGCCGTTTGAAGAAAACGACGCGGTGAAATATGCAGCGCTGCGCAACATCATGCTCCGAAAGGGCAAGAGCGTCGAGATTCTGGCCAACTATGAGCCCGCTGTGCACTATGTTTCCGAATGGTGGAAACAGCTTTACGGCGAGAGCGAAGGCAAGGATCAGAGAGGAATTTTCCCGGCCAGCGTGGATCTGACCACGGATCTGCATTCCATGGGACAGTTCATTCAGGACGGCGCGCGGATCATGTTCGAAACCGTGATCAATGTGGAAACCTCTCGGGAGGAGATCATCATCAACGAAGAGCCGGTGGATCTGGACGGTCTGAACTATCTGGCGGGCAAGAGCGTGGACTTCGTCAACAAGAGCGCCATGAACGGAACGATTCTGGCTCATACGGATGGCCAGGTGCCCAATTTCATGGTCAACGTACCGGAAGTCAGCGAGTTCTATCTGGGCCAGCTGTTCTACTTCTTCGAATTCGCCTGCGGCGTCAGCGGATATTTGCTGGGAGTCAATCCGTTTAACCAGCCGGGCGTGGAGAGCTACAAGAAGAATATGTTCGCCCTGCTCGGAAAGCCCGGATACGAAGCGCAGAGGGAAGAGCTGCTCAAGAGGCTGTAGACGGAACATGGGTGAACGGATGAAAATAGTCGTCCTGGAAAGGAGCAGCGTAGGCGAGGACGTTTCCGTGGACGAATTTCAAAAGTACGGGGAAGTGACGTATTACAGCGTCACTTCCAACGATCAGGTGGCGGAACGGATCAGGGATGCGGACATCGTGGTTTCGAACAAAGCCAGGATGGATGCGGAGACGATGGGCGGGGCGACCCGGCTGAAGCTGGTCTGCCAGTTCGCTACGGGATATGACAACGTGGATATCGGCTATTGCCGGGAACGCGGGATACGGGTGGTGAATGTGAGAAATTATTCCACTGCCGTCGTCGTACAGCATACCTTCGCACTGGCGCTTTCCGTACTGGAAAACCTTCCCTACTACGACGGATATGTGAAGTCCGGCGCTTATTCCCGCCAGACCCGGTTTACGCATTATGAAAAGACCTTTTATGAGCTGGAGGGAAAGACCTGGGGCATCGTGGGAATGGGAAATATCGGCCGCCGGGTGGCGGCCGCAGCGCAGGCTTTTGGATGCCGCATTATTTTCTATTCGGCTTCCGGCAAGAGCGCGTGTCAGGACTATGAACAGGTGGACTTCGACGGCCTTCTGCGACGGTCGGATATCCTGTCCCTGCATTGTCCGCTGAGCGAGAGAACCCGGCACCTGATGGATGCATCGGCTTTCGAACGGATGAAAAAGGAGGCCATTCTGATCAACGTAGCCCGCGGCGCCGTAGTGGATACCCGGGCGCTGGCGGAGGCGCTTTTGGCGGGAAAGATACGGGGCGCCGGGCTGGATGTATACGAGAAAGAGCCCATGAGCCCGGACGATTTGCTGCTGTCCGTTGCGGATACGGGAAAGCTGCAGATGACGCCGCACATGGCCTGGGCCAGCACGGAGGCGCGGGAACGCTGCGTCAGCGAAACCTGCAGGAACATCGAAGCGTTTCTGGGTGGGGAAGAACGGAATATAGTCGTTTAAAAAAAGGGGGATGCGTTCTGATGTTTCCCATAGGTACATTTTCTGAACCTGCGGATCATTGGGCACAGAGGCGGTCGCCTCATCCGGTATGATCTCTTTGGACTGTTCGTCTTTTTTCTTATAGCCGTAGGGCGGTTTGGCTCCCAGCCGTTCTCCATTCTCCGCCTGCCCTTCTTAACATCGCGCACCTTCTTACTGGTGTCCTTGGCGTGAAGCTCATTGGCCCAGTTACGGATGGGGTTGAAGTCGTTGCTGCTCTCCACCAGGGAGTCCACCCCGTCGTTGACCGCGATGAACCGGACGCCCTTCTCCGGAAAGTAGAACTCCATGAGCTGCCCCACCTGCAGGTACTCCCGTCCCAGACGGCTGAGGTCCTTGACAATCAGAGTTTCCACTTCGCCGCGCTCGATCATCTCCACGA
>QAKV01000040.1:59955-85542 GCA_003343625.1 Clostridiales bacterium | reverse complement strand
TACACTACAAAGAAACTCCATCAGCGGCTGATCATAACCTATTCTCCCAAATATGCCGCATACCAGAAAGCTGTCCGTGCAGAGCAGATCAGCCGTGCTGAAAAAATGGTTGCCGACGGCTCTTTGAAAAGGCAGCGAAAAAATCCCAACGATCCTGCAAGGTTTGTAAATAAGATCGTAGCGACAAAAGAAGGAGAAAAGGCGGAGGTTCATTACTATCTTGATCTTGAGAAGATCGCAGAAGAAGAAACGTATGACGGGCTTTATGCTGTCTGCACCGACCTGTTGGACGATGATGTAGCAAACATTCTGAAAGTCAGTGAAGGCAGATGGCAGATTGAGGACTGCTTCCGGACCATGAAAACAGACTTTGACGCAAGGCCTGTTTATGTCAGCCGCGAGGACCGGATAAAAGCCCATTTCCTCATCTGTTTTTTAGCTTTGCTGCATTTCCGGATGCTGAAAAAGACATTAAAAACTCCCTGTACTACAGAGCAACTGCTGTGCGTACTGCGCGGCATGAAGTTTGCCGATATAGAAGAACAAGGCTTTATGCCTGTGTATGAACGTCAAAGGATCACGGATGAGCTTCATGAAGCGTGTGGTTTTCGCACAGACTATCAATTCATAACAAAGCGAAAAATGAAAGAGATCCAGAAAAAAAGCAAAAGAAGGTAAAACATTACTATATTTCAAGTATAGGACACGAAGTGCCATAACCCCAGTATTTTCAAGGATTATGGCACTCCTTTATCTTTTTAACTGTCAAAGATGGGATTATATTCTCTCCTGTGCCCGGCTGTCAATCCGGATTTTTTCTGAAAAATTTCGGAACTCTTTCTAAATCTTTCTTACACTTTCGTAAGGAATGAAAAAGGGATCGGACATCGTGCTATAATGGGGCAGGAGGTGTATACATTGAACCATCTGTTGTTACTGGAAGACGACATCGATCTCATCGACGGCCTTCGCTATTCCCTGTCCAGAAACGGATTCCGCCTGGATGTGGTGAGCACCGTCCGGGAAGCCCTGGCGCTTCTGTTCCCCGGACATCCTTATGATCTTCTGCTTTTTGACGTGACTTTGCCCGACGGCAGCGGATTTTCCGTCTGTGAACGGATCCGTCAGGCAGGGGATCGAACGCCTATCCTCTTCCTTACCGCTTCCGACGAAGAGACGAGCATCATCCGCGGGCTGGACAGCGGCGGAGATGACTACATGACCAAACCGTTTCGCTTAGGGGAACTCTGCTCACGGATCCGCGCGCTGCTGCGCAGGTCCCCGGCCTCTTTTGGCCCGAATCCGGCGGGCCCGTCAGGGACTGCCCTGCTCTCCTCCGGCACGGTTTCCATCGATCCCCTGTCGGGAAAAGTTTGGGTGAACGGGCAAAATGCAGAACTCACCGGAATGGAGTACCGGCTTTTATGCCTGTTCATTTCCCGCCCCGGCCAGCTGCTCTCCCGTTCCTTTCTTCTGGATGCCCTCTGGGATGGAAACGGGAACTTCGTGGACGACAACACGCTGTCGGTATACATTCGGCGCCTGAGGGAAAAAGTGGAACCTGATCCCTCATCGCCCCGTCGGCTGATCACTGTCCGCGGGCTCGGTTATCGGTGGGAAGAATAGAACTGAAAAATGCGGTTCGGAATGGAGGAAAAATTTGAAATTTCTATTGGATAAACAAAACCGCCTGTTCTTTTTGTCCATAGCGACGGCCTGCTTTCTGCTGCTCTTCTTTCCGTTGGTGTTTTCCAGCTTTTGCAGGAACCGTTTCGGCCTCCTTTTGCTGCGCCAAAAACAGGCGCTGGTCTCCTCCCTGCTGGCGGACGGCGTATCCGTAGAAGCGTTGGCCCGCGCACTGCGAAACGCGGACATCACTTCGGAAGGTGTGGATTTTCTGGAAAAGGCAGGACACGCTCAAAAATTCGATTCCATTCTCCTGCCTTTTTTGGAGCAGGCTGGGATGCAGACGGCCGTTTTTTCTCTTCTGCTGCTCCTCCTTCCCGCAGCTCTGCTCCTGGGCGCTTCGCTTCTGTATTTCATGCGCAGGCAGCGCATCATGGAGGAGGCGATTTTTTCGGTTCGCCGCTACATCGAGGGGGATTTCTCCTGCCGCCTTCCCGATAATGGTGCAGGAAGCCTATACGTTTTGTTCGATTCCGTCAACCGTCTCTCCACCGCCCTCCAGTCCAGAAACGAATCCCTTCGGCATGCGAAAGAGTTTCTGAAGGATACGGTCTCCGATATTTCCCATCAGCTCAAAACGCCCCTTTCCGCCCTGCACCTGTATGCGGAAATCATGCAGAATGAGCCGGATCGCCCTGAAACCGTCTCCGAATTCGCCCGGAAATCCCTCCAGTCCCTGGAGCGGATGGAAAGGCTGATCAATCTGCTGCTGAAAGTCATGCGCCTGGATGCGGGCAGCGTCTCCTTTGAGAAAAAACGATGCGTCGTTTCCGAACTGGCGCATGCCTCCATCCGGGATTTGAAAACCAGAGCCATGCTGGAACACAAATGCCTTCTCCTGCAGGGGGATTTGCAGGAAACCGTATTCTGCGATGCCCAATGGACCCAGGAAGCTATCGCAAATCTGGTGAAAAACGCGCTGGATCACACCCGGGAGGGCAGCACCATCCGGATTTCCTGGAAACGCTCTCCCGCTATGCTGCGCCTCATGGTGGAAGACGACGGCTGCGGCATTTCCCCTGAGGATCTTCCCCACATTTTCAAGCGGTTCTATACCGGGCGAGGCCCCGCAAAATCCCCGGGGATCGGCCTGGGGCTCCCCCTGGCACGGGCCATCCTGGAAGGCCAGGGCGGCCTTCTGACCGTTTCCAGCGCCGCAGGACAGGGTACCTGTTTCACTCTGTCCTTCCTTACGGAATCGTAAGGAAAACGCCCTTCTTTTGTCACCCCGGATTCACCTATCCCAATCCCCGACGTGCTATCCTAAAGACACAGAACCGAAAACTCCAGAAAAGAAAGGAAAGGAATCATGGAAATTTTGAAAGTGGATCATCTGTGCAAGAACTACGGATCCGGGGAAGCCCTGGTAAAAGCCCTGCAGGACGTGTCCTTCTGCGTAGAGAAAGGCGAATTCGTGGCGGTAGTGGGGGAATCCGGCTCCGGTAAAAGCACGCTGCTAAACTGTATCGGAGGTCTGGATGAACCCAGTTCAGGGACGGTTCTCCTGGACGGGCGGGATCTTTTTTCCCTGAGCGAAAATCATCGAACCATCTTTCGAAGGCGCAATATCGGCTTCATCTTCCAGTCCTTCCAGCTGATTTCCGAGCTGAATGTGGAACAAAACATCGTCTTCCCCCTGCTCCTGGATCATCAAAAGCCGGATCCTTCGCAGGTGGAAGAGATGCTGGAGGTATTGGGGCTTTCCGATCGCCGGCGCCATCTGCCCAGCCAGATTTCCGGCGGGCAGCAGCAGCGCGTTGCCATCGGCAGAGCGCTCATCTCCCGACCCATGCTGGTGCTGGCCGACGAGCCCACAGGAAATCTGGATACGAAAAACAGCCAGGATGTGATGGATTTGCTTCTGAAAGCATCCCGCCATTACAGGCAAACCGTACTGATGATCACCCATAACATAAACCTCACCGCCTCCGCCGACCGGGTGCTGCGCGTCAGCGACGGAATTTTAAAAGAGTTGGGAGGTGCAAAACGATGAAAAACTATCTGGATCTGATCCCCCTCTACGCGAAAGCCCATCGCCGTCAGAGCCGCCTCACCCGTCTGTGCATCCTCCTCGCCGTCTTTCTCGTGTCCGCTATTTTCGGCATGGCGGATATGTATATGCGCTGCATGCGTCTGCAGGCCATACAGACTGACGGTGCCTGGCATGCAGCGTTTCGCGGTATCAGCGTGCAGGACGAGGCCATCCTGCGCTCCCGGCCCGAAGTAAAAGAAGCCGCACGATATGCGACGCTGAACTATCGGCTGGATCAGGAATATGAAATCGCAGGCATACGGACGGTGATCTGCGGTATGGACGAAAAATTTCTGTCCTTTTTTCCCTCCGTTCGGATCGAAGAAGGACGGTTTCCTTCCCAAAAAGGTGAAATCCTGCTGACCAAAAGCGTCAAAAAGCGGCTCGGACTGGCGGTTGGAGATCCGCTGGAGATGAGCACCCCTCAGGGAAAACTGGATTTCATCGTCACCGGCTTTACCGGAGACACTTCCATGCTTACGGTCTCCGATGCCTTCGGCGCTTTCGTCGGAATGGAAACCTGGACGGACTGCTTCGCTGAAGGCGCTGATCCGGCGGATACGGATCTTTATGTGCAGTTCTTTCCCTTCTGTCGAATCCAGAGAACCATCGCGGAGCTGACCGCACAGCTTCCCACCGTCCAGATAGGACAAAACACAAAACTTTTAGGGCTGATGTTTCAGACCAATGACCTCTACATGATGCAGATTTATGCTACGGCAGCCATTCTCTCCATCCTGGTGGTGATCTCCGGAATCCTTATGATTTCCGGGAGTTTGAATAGCAATGTGGCGCGTCGGACGGAATTTTTCGGTCTGCTGCGCTGCCTGGGGGCCACAGAGAAACAGGTCAGGCGGTTCGTGAGAAGGGAAGCTCTGCACTGGTGCCGCACCGCCATTCCGGCCGGGCTGTTTCTTTCTGTCCTGATGGTCTGGGGGCTGTGCGCCCTGCTGCGTTACCTGACTCCCACCTATTTTTCGGAAATACCCGCACTCGGCATCAGTTGGATCGGCATTCTGTCCGGGAGCCTTCTGGGCCTTTTAACCGTGCTTTTCGCCGCCCATTCTCCCGCCGAGAAGGCATCGAAGGTATCCCCTCTGACGGCAGCCGCCGGCAACGCTGGCACCCTTTTTGCAGTCAGGCGGGCTGCTGATCTCAAACTCTTCCCGGTAGAAATCGCCCTGGGAATCCATCATGCTGCAGGAAGCAAAAAGAACTTCTTTCTGCTGTCCGCTTCCTTCGCCTTCAGCATCATCCTGTTCTTATCCTTTCAGCCCACGCTGGATTTCGCCCGCCACGCCCTCACCGTCCTGCAGCCCTATTCGCCGGACTTTTCCATCATAAGCCCGGACAATACCTGTTCCATCCCGAAGGAGTTGAGCGAAACGCTGTTAAAAAACCCGTCGGTCAGACGGGTTTACGGGAGGAGTTTTGCCTATGAAATGACCGTCACGGCCGGCGGGCAGCCCTGCTCCATCGATCTGATCTCTTATGAAGAAAACCAGTTCGGCTGGGCGAAGGATCTGATGACAGAAGGATCTGTCGCTCCTGTCCGAAACGGCCAGGGGCTGCTGACTGTCTTTTCTCCTGACAACCCTCTTTCCACAGGAGACGTCCTCGCTCTGGGCTTCGCAGGCTCAGAAACGGAGCTTCCCGTGTCGGGCGTCCTGTCCAAGTGCCCCTTCGATGCGTCGGAAGGCGCTCAGATCGTCATCTGCTCGGAAGAGGTGTTCGAGCAAATCACCGGCCTGTCCGGCTATACGATCCTGGATCTGCAGCTGGATCGAAATGCGCCTGAAGAGGACGTGGATGCCATCCGACAGGCCGCCGGCGCTCAGGTTCGGTTTTCAGACCACCGGCTGGAAAATGCGGAAAGCAGGGCTGTCTATTATGTATTTTTCCTGTTTTTATACGGATTTCTGGCAGTGATTGCCCTGATTTCCTTCTTCAATATCATCAACGCCATTTCCATGAGCGTATCCGCGCGGCTGCAGCAATACGCCGCCATGAGGGCTATCGGCGCCGATGACGCAGAATTGGTAAAAATGGTGGCAGCGGAAGCGCTGACCTATCTGGGAGGAGGGATCCTGTCAGGCTGCCTTCTGGGCTTTCCCCTCCATTTTCAAATATACGACCTCCTGGTGGCGAGCCGCTGGGGCGATGCCTGGATCTTTCCGTTGGATTCCCTGCTGTTCATTCTGGCTCTGATGGGTCTGGCCGCCCTGTTCGCCGTCCTGGAACCCGCCAGACGAATCTGCCGTCTCTCTGCGTCCCGGATACTCAATTTCCAATGAAACCGACCAGCTCCCGAAGGGATCCCGTATAGTCGGAGCGGACAGGAAGGTTTTTGGGATTCTCCATCGTATCCGTCACCAGAAATGTGGAAATTCCCACCTTTCCTGCAGCCAGATCCTCTTCCACATCATTTCCCACCATCAGGCACTCTCCGGGATCCAGTGAAAAACGTCTCAGCAGATCGGAAAAATAGTTGGGATTTGGTTTACAAAACCGGTTGTCCTCGTAGGTGGTGATAACCTCGAAATCCGAAGCATCCACCCCCGCCCAGCGGATCCTGTTTTCGGTGGCACAGCGGGGAAAGACGGGATTGGTGGCCAAATAGACCGCCATCCCGTTTTCTTTCGCCGTCTTTACCGCCAGGTTCGCCAAGGGCGACGGTTTCGTCGCGGCTTTGGCCTGATTGAAGTCATTTTGATAAAAATCCAGGGCGATCTCTTCCGCCTCCTGCAGCGGCAGGGGCAGCCTGCCCTCCATGCGTTCCCAGAACGCCTCTCTGTTTGTACGGCTGCCATCGTTTGAGATCATTGCTTTATAGCCGTCCCAAACCGTCCCGATCAGGGCCCTTCCGTCCATCCCTTCCTTCCGTTTTCCATAGGCACGGGCCAGAAGAGGCATGTAATATGCCACGAATTCCTCCTGTCGCATGGGCAAAAGCGTTCCGTCCAGATCAAATAATATATGTCGAAATCGCATGTTCCTTTCCCTTTCAGACCGCTCCGATCGCAGTCATATAATAATTGTACAGCACCAGGTTGGTATCCGGTTTATAGTGGAGTCCGTCCACCGCATGCACGCCCGCCTGCATCAGGTAAGAGCTGCTGTCCAGCCAGATCACCTGAGGGATCAGCCGGGAACGGAGGGCGGAGTTGAACAGATCCACCCTTTCCTGTGTGATGTTATGGCTGTTGGCCCAGACCGGATTGACGGACGCATAGTAAACCGTGGCCCCCCTCTGGGTCCAGACTGCGCCCCAGTAGTTCACATCCTCGGCGTATTTGGACGCATAGGACAGATCGTTCACTCCCATATTGATCACCACCCGGCTGCCCTGACCGATGATCCGATCCGCCTGTGGAATGGCGGAATCGTGAAACCACTCATAACGGCTGCCATTTTGCGCTACCACCGCAACCGGACAGATCCCGAACGCCTCTTCCACATCCTCCTTTAACGTCACCATGCGGGAGTCCCCGATGAACACCACGCCTGCTGCCATCGCCGGCTGTACCTGCGCCGCCGCGGCAATCCGCGCCTGACGGGCCGCCTCTTCAGCTGCTGCCCGGGCCGCTTCTTCAGCCGCCTGCTGAGCCTGACGGTTTTGCTCCTTCAGCTGAGCCAACACGGCTTCATCCACGAAAGCGGCCGCCTCATAGCGGACATATCCCAGCGTCTGCCCGCATTCGATGAAGTACCATCCGTTATCCGTCTGCCCCCAGGCGTTGACCGTCTGGCCCGCTTCCACGGCACCGATAGTCTGTGCGTCTTCCTGCGCCAGATTCCGCACCGCTGCCGACTGGTTCACCGCCATCACCCGGGGCGCAGGCCACTGCTCCACCACGAATCCCGGCATCTGAATCAGCGCGGACTGCGCCTCAGCGGCGTTGGCTTCGAACCCGATGAACCAAAAACATGCGGCCGCAAACGCTGCCAGAACCGTCCACTTCTTCGTTCCCTTCCTCATTCTTTCCTCCTATCCGGCCGCTCCTGCGGCCCTCCTTCATCGCGCTCCTCTTAGCGCCCCTTTTTCCCGCTTTTCTTTCCCAACGCCTCCGCCGCCGAAAACAGCAGGGAGAACAGCCAGTGAATCAGCCAGGAAAGGACTGCGGTCAGCCCGATAGACAACGCCCCCACCGCGACGATCCCCAGCTCAGGGAAACCGTTGAGCACCCGATAAAAAAGGAACAGGTGCAAAAGATACATTTCCAGGGAAATCTCCCCCAAAAAAATCAAGAAACACAGCAATCGCCCCCTGAGCAGACAAGCCGCCTGAGCGGCGAACAGCGTCCATATGGCGCTGGCCGCGATTCCATCCCTTATTTTTTCCCATCCCATAGGGGGAATGAGCCTTCCGTCCATGCCGCTTTTTACCACCCAGCCTACGCCCAGAGCCAGCGCGGCGATCCAGGCCGGATAGAGAAAATTGGCAATTTTGAGTAATTTTTTTTCGTATTGGGCGATAGCAGCCCCCAGCCAGAAAGCCACATTGGAAACATACCAGAAATCCGCTCTCTTCTCCGCGATCAGCCATGCCGTATAGGCGATCGTACAGGCCGCCAGCGCCGTAATCCTGCTCCCCGGGGTCTTCATGGAACGAAAGACGAGAAAAAAGGCCAGGTAAAACACCAGGATATTCCGGATAAACCAATAATCATAGCCGGTGAAAAACTGGTACCAGTCTTTCGCGCCGTGGATCCCCCCGGATGTCAGCTCGATGCAGCCCACGATCAGAAGGTAGGGAAGATAGGTGTTTTTGAATCGTTTCCACAAAAAAATACCCCTGATCTTTTTTCCGGACGCGCTCTTAACCAAACCGTATCCCGATGCCAGAAAGAACAGATCCACCCCGTAAATGCCCGACCGCATCAGGGCATAGCGCAAAGGCTCGCAGTTGAACAAATCCGCATACCAGTTGATGAAATGGGTGACCATCACCAGGATCACTCCCGCTCCCCTCAGGATCATGGACTGTTCCCGGGTCAAAAAACAGGTTCTTCGCTTCATCTTCCCTCCTGTTACAGGCGCAACATCGCCTGAATGGAATAGTACAGCTGAGGATTTCCGGCGAGCAGATTGACGCTGCTGTCCGTCTGGATCAGCACCAGAAACAGAAACGCTATGTGCAGCAGCGTCGACGCTTTCAGCCAAAATACAAACGCCCCATAGACTCTCCTCTCCCTGGCCCATTCCGCCAAAAGCAGCAGGCAGATCGCGGCGGCCAGAAACAGGCCGAAGGAGATATCGCAGCTGTAGCGCTGCAAAATTCCCGCTCCCGTGGCGTCTGCGGCCGCGATAAACAGACTCACGCCCACCGCGGCCGCCGCCATGGGCGTTCCCTTTGGCATCCCCCGCCGGAAGAATTTCCTGCTAACCAGGCAGAAGACCGGCCAGGAGAGCAGGCTGCAGGCGAAGATCCCGCCCAGGCAGCTTTCGCTCACCATCCTTCCGGGATAATCGGTTTCGATGGCGGCGCTCATCAGATAAGGGAAGGATGCCTCCATGCGGGGCGGTTCCAGCAGAAAGTACCAGAGCCCGTAAAGGATCCTGGACAGATTGAATCCCCTGTGGGTCATATCGTTGCTGGTCATACTGTAGGATGCGCCGAAATCCAACGGAGACTGAAACCGCAGCGCATTGTAATACATCAGCCCTGCGGCCACCGCCAAAAAGGGGAGGAGCAGAGCGGCCGTCCGGCCGGCCCCCTGCCTGGAAAACAGGGAGCGCTTCCGAAAAATTTCTTCCCAAAACAGCGGGATGGCCAACAGCGCGAACAGCACGAACTGCGGCCTGCAGCCTGCCGTCAGCGCCAGACACAAAGACCCCAACGCATACCAGGCCGTTCTCTTCCGGCCGCCGATAAGGCCGCGCAGATAGGCCCAGAGCCCCGCCGCCGTAAACATGCAGGAAGCGATGATGGGCACGTGATAGAGATCCGGGCGGATCAACAGATAAAAGAGGGAATAGCTGCCAGAGAGCAGGAGCATCCCGATCCCGTACAAATAAAACGGCGCTTTCGGGAAATACCGGCGCATGAGCTCCCACCACAGCCCTGCGCACGCCAAAATAAATCCGGCAAAAAAAGCGAACACCGCCAGATAATTGGGCAGCGCCTTGCCCGTGAGCAGATAGACAGGCAAATAGAGGAGCAGCTCCGGCACGATGCCGAAATATACATAGTACTTCCCATCATAATAGGAATAGTCCGCCTGATAGGGAATCCGATTCGCCTGCAGGTAAATGGTATCATAGGGGTTCTCCACTTCCAGAAGGCGGGGATCCGCTTCGCCCACACTCACTTCCCCACGGCTCAACGCGACTGCCAGTTCCTGATACTGGGCGTGATGAGGCGCAAGATTCCGGCGGCAGTCCGGATTGATCTGCACGAAGATCCCGGCCGCCCCGATTAAAACAGCCGTCAGCCCAGCCGCAGCCGCAAGCCGTTTCCATCTTCCCCTCCGGTTTTCCTCTTCCGCCAGAAAAGGAATCTCATGCAGCCGGCTTCCCGATCGAAGCCCGTACAAAAAAAGGAGGACAGCGGCGATGGCCAGAACTCTGGGCCAGCGGAAGGAAAAAGGCATCCTGCCATTGATTTCCGCCCCGCGAAGTCCAAGGGAGAGTGCTCCCATCGATCCTGCCGCTCCCTCTCCCCGTTCATCCGCCGTTTCCACCCGGATGTAGAGATCCTTCACCCGGCCGTAAGGATAAAGCTTCATCCAGGAGTTCTCCGGTACGGAAGAAAGGAGGATCCGTCCTTTGCCGAGCTGATAAATATAACTGTTTCCCTCATCCCTGGCATACACCGTAACCAAAACCGGAGCGTCCTCCGGAAGCGAAAGATCCAGATGCAGCCGGCTCACCTCCTGATCCAACCCTCTCAGCCGGAATATCACAACTCCCGGGGGACTGTAAATCTCCGCTTCTTCCCCTGCTGTCGTCCCGGGGAATTCCCCTGCGGCTGCATCCATCTCCTCCAGGGAAACATCTTCGCAGATCACTTCCATTCTCTGCATCAGATCTTCTCCCTTTTTTCCCCATGTGATCCAGAAAGACGCCTGACAAAGCGTCACCTCTATCAAAACCGCCGCCAGCACCAAAAGGACGGCCTTTTTTCCCATAAGGCTCATTCTGCCTCCCAAATCCGAATACCGTTTTCGGAAGGGCCGTGTGGCAGCCCTTCTCGTCCTTTCCCATTTTATACGAAACGGACGGAGGATGCAACAGCCAAGAGCCCGGCATAAAAGCAAAAGCCCCGCTTTGCAGCGAGGCTTTCACTTTCTTATGAGGGGGGAGATAGTGAGTTGTTCAACTATCTGTGTATATCATAGCCAAAATATATGTACAAAGTATGTACAATTTCTGAAAAGCTTCTAAAAATTATAAAGTTCCCATGAAAAAATCAAATCCGCACGATTTCGATCTGATGCATCAGATCCTCTGCCAGCTTCAAAGGCACGCTTCCGCTCTCCAGGGTGGAAGCGTTGGCTGCGGACATCGCCACCGCCCGCCTCAGCATCTGTTCCATATCTTCTTCGCGCAGCGCGGAAATGGCGAACGCAGCGCAGGCGCTGTCCCCGCACCCCACCGTATTCACCGCATCCACTTTCGGCGCGGCCGCGAAAAGAGCGCTGTCCTTTCCAACGAGATACATTCCCTTTTCTCCGACGGAAACCGCAGCCCATTCGATCTGATTCCGAAGCATCTGCCTCGCCGCATCCAGCAATTCGTCCTGGCTCCTGCATTTGTGTCCGACGACGTATTCCAGCTCTTTGCGGTTCGGTTTTACCAGCCATGGACCGACCTCGATCCCCTTCACGAGCCCTTCTCCGCTGGTGTCCAGGATCGCCTTCTTCCCGGCGTCTTTCGCGATTCCGATCAGCTGCCCGTAAATCTCCTGTGACAGTCCCGGCGCCACGCTTCCGGACAGAACTACCAAATCGCACCGGCGGATCAGTTCCCGATATTTTCCCAGAAAAACCAGCCGTTCTTCAGGCCGGATTTCGGGCCCGGGTTCGAGAATTTCCGTCACATATCCGTTATCGGCCACCACGTTCATACTGCATCTGGTATCGGCCCCGATGCTGACGAAATCGCAGGGAAGTCCCATTTCCTTTAGCCGTTGTTCGATCCAGCGTCCCGTATAACCTCCCAGAAAGCCCGTAGCGATCACCGGACAGTTGCACTCACACAGGATCTTTCCCACGTTGATCCCCTTTCCCCCGGGGATATTTTCGATGCTCTCCATCCGGTTGACGTGGCCGAGAACCAATTCCTCCACCCGATAGGTCTTGTCGATTGCAGGATTCAATGTCACCGTCAGTATCATGTCTCATTCCTCCGCCCTGTTCTCATATAGTGCTGCATAACCAGCTGCAGCCTGCTGTTTCCCTGCCAGGTATTGATTTCGGGATAGTATATCGCACTCATTCGGATTCCGCTTCCTCTCCGTTCGTACAGATCTTCCAGCGCTCTGCTCCCGAATTCGTCTCTCACGTAGTTGTCGAACCCTTCCCTGTTCCCGAAATATATCATTTCCCACCGCTGATTCCGATCGTCCATCACGGTGAATCGCAGCGTGTTTCCGTTTTTCCCCAGGGCTTTTGCCGAAAGGAACAAAAGGTCTTTCTGGACGAACACGGGCTTGGAATTTCCCGTTCCGAAGGGTTCCAGACGTTCCAACTCCTCCACCAGGGAAAAACTCACATAGGAGACCGGCATCGGCACATCGATACGGATCTTTTCCTCCAGATCTTCCTGCGTCAGTTCACACAGCCTGTTGATCTCCCGGCGAAACGGCTCGATATCCTCTTCCCGCATGGAAAGGCCTGCCGCCATCTTGTGTCCCCCGTATTTCGTGAAAAAACGGCTGCTCTTCGTCATCTCTTCATAAATATGGTACTCTTCGATGGAACGGGCGCTGCCCTTGACGCCTTCCTCCCCTCTGGTGAGCACGAAGGCCGGCCGATAGTAGCGCTCGCGGATTCTGCCGGCGATGATGCCCGCAATGCTCTCATGGCAGTCCGGCAGGAAAACCACCAACACCCTGTCCTCTTTCAAAGAGGTGTTCTCAATACACTCCACCGCCTGCTGCACGTACCGTTCGGTCATCTCCTTGCGGCTGTCGTTGAGCTGCTTTAAGAAAGCCGCATGGGGAATGGCCTCCTCCCGGCTTTTGCACTCCAGCAGACTCAGCGCCCGAACCGCCGTATCCAGCCTTCCGGAAGCGTTCATGCAGGGGCCGAGGACGAAACCGATATGAAAGGCCGTGAGTTTTTTCCCTTTTCCTGACACCCCCACTCCGCATACTTCCATCAGCGCTCTCAATCCCTCATTTTGACTGTCCTGCATCAGGGACAGACCGTGGCGAACCAGAATCCTGTTCTCATCCCGCAGCGGCATCACGTCACAAATCGTGGCGAAAGCCGCCAGTTCCAGAAGTTCGTCGAGCAAACCCCTTTCCCGCTTCGCTCCGCCGGAAAGGCCCGGCAGCCCAAACGCTAAGAACAGTTCCTGCACCAGTTTAAAGGCCACCGTCGCCCCGCAAATCTCCCGAAAGGGATAGGCGCAACCCGGCAGTTTGGGATCCACTACCGCATCTGCAGGCGGCAGGAGATAACGCTTCACAGGTTCCTCTGATTTTCCCTTTGGAATCTCTTCATAAGGCACCTCGTGGTGATCCGTCACGATCACAAACATACCCTTTTCTTTGGCCAGGGCGATCTGCGCTGCCGCGGCGATTCCGTTATCGCAGGTCACGATCGTATCGATGCCCTCCTCAGCCGCCTTCTCCACGAGATGCTCGTTCAGGCCGTATCCGTCCTTCATTCGGTCAGGGATGGAAAAATCCACAGTCGCCCGGCAGGCGGACAACCCTCTTTTTAAAATGAACGTGGAACAAATCCCGTCCACGTCATAATCCCCGATGATTCGAATCCGATCGCCCGCCTCAATCCGTTCTTTCAGAAGGCGCACCGCCTCTTCCATCCCCTTGAGCAGCTTCGGGTCATACAACTCTTCAATCGTTCCGTACAGATATTTTCGGATCTGCTCCTCCCCTATAACATCCCGGTTCCGGATGATCCTCGCCACCACAGGGCTGATGTGAAACTGTTCTCCGATCTTTTGGAAATCCGCCCCTTTGGCCATAACAAACCATTTCGCCATCTTCCGTCATCCTCTTTCGTCTTCGATCCGGCTCGGGAAAATTTAAGGAAACAGCCGGGATACGCGCCCATCCCTGTGGGCGATCGCTCCCCGGCCGTCATTTTCCCTTTATTTCGCAGCTTTGGCAGCTTTGGCGCCTTTCGCTGATTCCTTTTTCCCGACTTTGGTGCGCAGAATATACCACATCGCGCCGGCCAGGCAAACGGAAGAATAAGCGCCGCACACGATTCCCACCATCAGGGGCAGCGCGAACTCACGGATGCTGGGAACGCCCAGCACGAACAGCGCTGCGATCGTGATAAACGTGGTCAGGGAGGTAAATATGCTCCTGGAGAGCGTCTGCGCAATGCTTCGATCCACTACTTCCTCCAGACGCTCCCCGCTGCCGGACTGCCGGAGATTCTCCCGGATGCGGTCGAAAATAACGATGGTCGCATTGATGGAGTAACCTACGATGGTCAGCATGCAGGCGATGAATGTACCTCCTACGGAAATTCTCGAGATCGCATAGAATGCCAGAACGACCAGTACGTCGTGCAGGAGCGCCGCCACGCTGCTGGCGCCAAAGCGGATATCCTTGAACCGGAACCAGATATAGACCAGCATACACAAGGCAGCGACCAGAACTGCCACTACCGCTCCTGTCCTCGTCTCCGAGCTGATAGTGGAACTGATCGTCTCCGCTGTGATGGAGCTTTCATCCACGCCGAACTCCTCCGCCAAACGTCCGTTGAGCTCTTCTCTCTGATCCACGGACAGCGCCCTGGTCTTGAAGATCACCTCATTGCTTCCCTGCACTTTCTGAGTCTGGACATTGGGATCGCCGCTGATCTCCTCGAAAATCGGCACCACCTTTTCATCCAGCTCTTCGATGCTCATATCCTCGTTGAACGTCACATCAGTGGAAGTGCCGCCCATAAACTCAAGGCTGTAATTCAGAACTTCTCCTGTGTTCTTCTGATTGATGCCCATGAAAACGAATCCGGAAAGGATCATCACGGCAGACAGCGCGAAGAAGACAGGCTTTTTGCGAAGGAAGCCGATTGGCTTTCTCTCCTTCGCTCTCCCGTAGAACTTTTCATCCCTGAATCCCACGGCATACAGGGCGTTTAAAATCAGCTGCGTCACCGTCAGCGCAGTAAACATGGAGAGTACGATGCCCAGCGCCAGCGTCTGCGCGAACCCGCGGATGGTGCCGGTGCCCATGAATCCCAGCACCGCTGCGGCGATCAGCGTCGTCACATTTCCGTCGATGATAGCGGACAGGGCCTTGTGGAAACCGATCTTAATGGAGGATTTCACCGTCTTCCCCGTGGCGATTTCCTCCCTGATTCTGGCGAAAATGATCACGTTGGCATCCACCGCCATCCCGATGGACAGGATGATGCCCGCGATGCCCGGCAGAGTCAGTGTGATATCAAAGCCGTTCAGCAAAAGAACCATCATCGCCGTATACAGGCACAGTGCGATCGAACTCGCCACGCCGGGAATCCAATATACCGCAATCATGAAGATGATGACCAGCACCAGACCCACTGCCCCTGCTATGAGGCTGGTGCGGATGGCATCGGAACCCAGCTGGGCGCCCACCACGTTGGAACGCAGCTCCTGAAGTTCCAGCTTCAGGCCGCCGATCCTGATGGTGGAAGCCAGCTGTTCCGCCTCTTCATAAGAGGACATCCCGTTGATCACCGCATGTCCGTCCGTAATTTCATCCTGTACGCTGGGATAGCTGACCACTTCGTCGTCATAGACGATATAGATGATTTCGTGATTGGGAGCCGCAGCTTTGGTGGCCTCCGCGAACTTCTCCGTTCCTTCCTCCGTCATGGTCAGAGAAACCACTGGTTCCTGGTTGCCCATGCTGTTCTGCTGATAAGCGGCCTGGGCATCCGCAATATCCGTACCGTTTAAGACCTCGTTGCCGTCCTCATCCAAAAAGACCAGCGATCCCGGCTTGCCCAGCTCTTCGAGAATCGCGTTGGCATCGGAAACGCCGGGAATTTCGATATTGATCCGGTCGCTGCCCTCCTGATAAACCTGGGCTTCCGTGGAATAGTTTTCCACGCGCTGCTGCAGCTTGAAGATGGTGTCGCTCATATCGGCCGCGCTGGGCTCTTCTTCTCCCACCACCTCGTAAGTGATGCTGACGCCGCCCGCCAGATCAAGTCCCAACTTGATGTTGGAAGCGGATCCTGTCTTGTTTGCATCCAGGCCGAACACGGCTACAAAGGTAAAACCGATCAGCGCGACGATGGCCGCTATCAGGGTGATAATCCCTTTTTTCCTGTTCATTTTAACCACTCCTTATCCTTCTTCATCAGCCAGAGCCGCTTTCATCATAATCGCGCATTCCACGCGCTTTTTCTGCAGTTCGCAGCCCAGATCATAAGCATCGTTGATATTGCCGTGGCTGTTGTAGGAATTGGCCGCACAGCCGCCGCTGCAATAAAATTTTGCAAAACAATTCCTGCATTTTTCTTTCGAGTAGACGTTGCAGCACCTAAATTGATCCACCAGATCCTGTCTCACAATGCCTTCGTCCACATTTCCCATCAGAAAGGCCTCATTTCCCACGAACTGATGGCAGGGATAGAAATCCCCCCAGGGCGTCACCGCCAGATATTCAGTCCCTGACCCGCAGCCGGACAGCCGTTTCGCCACGCAGGGGCCTCCGCTCAGGTCGATCATGAAATGGAAGAAATTCACGCCCCGCCCTTCCTTCTGACGCTTCACCAACTCCGCCGCCAGGCGGTCGTATTCCTCCATCAGCACGGGCAGATCCTCTTCCTGCAGGGCGTATGGTTCTTTCGGATCCGCCACCACGGGCTCCACCGAAATCTGTTCGAATCCCAAGTCCGCCAAATGTTCCACATCTTTGGAGAAATCCAGGTTGTTCCGGGTATATGTACCCCGCACATAATAGTTCATCTGCCCCCGGCTTTCGGCCACCTTCCGGAACTTCGGCACGATCAGATCATAGCTTCCCTGACCGCCCCGGAACGGCCGCATCTTATCGTGAACTTCCTTTCTTCCATCGATGCTGAGCACCACGTTGCTCATCTCCCGGTTGACGAACTCCAGCACTTCATCGTTTAGCAGCACGCCGTTAGTCGTCAGGGTAAAACGGAATTTTTTGTGGAAAGGCTCCTCCAGGCTCCGGCCGTAGGCTACCAGATCCTTGACCACCTGCCAGTTCATCAGCGGCTCTCCGCCGAAGAAATCCACTTCCAGATTGATCCGGTTGCCGGAATTTTTCACCAGGAAGTCCAGCGCCTTTTTCCCCACTTCAAAACTCATCAGCGCCCTTCTGCCGTGGTATTCCCCTTCTTCCGCAAAGCAGTACTGACAAGCCAGGTTACAGTCGTGTGCGATGTGCAGGCAAAGAGCCTTGACCACGGTCTGACGGTTCTTAAACTGATCGATATAGCTTTCGTAAATATCCTCCGTATACAGCGAGCCTTCCTCAGCCAGTTCCAACACTTCCGAAACCGCTTCCCTCACCTGCTCATGAGACCATGGCGCCGTCAGCTTATCTTCCACTTCCGCCACGACCGCATCCAGATCGCGTACGCCTCTGCTGATGGGCTGCTCCGCCGGTCCCACCACATCGTAGACCAGATCGTCCACCACGTGGACGCTTCCGCTGTTGACATCCATCACGATGTTGTAGCCGTTATTCTTAAACTGGTGTATCACGCAATCCTATCCTTTCTGTGTTTCATAACGTATAATAAGCAGCGATGTGCATCGCTGCTTATACAATCCGTCTGTTGTCTGCTTATTTTCTCACTTTTTCGCAGCTCTGATTTCCCACCGTGCAGGACGTCTTGCATGCAGACTGGCAAGATGTCTGACATTCTCCGCAGCCGCCCTTCTTCATGGACTCTTTCAGATCTCTCGTCGTCAATGTCTTGATGTGCTTCATCTCACATAGCCTCCTTATAGTCACAGTCTAAACTGCCCTTATTTCATAACTGAAAATCAGTATACCATAAAAATAAAGGGAGGAAAAGCATTTTTTTCAAAAAGTAATTCAGCTGAGCATGCCGCCCAACATTCCGCTTCCCGCACAGATCATCAGGGTCGTAAAAAAGTGGTTTCCGAAGTCCTTAAAGCCATGATTGACCATAAAAGTCAACGCCGCCAGCAGGACGAAATAGAGCGTTCCTGCCACGAGTCCCCAGAAAAACCGCCGATCCCGCACTCCTTTGCCTGTCAGAAAACCGGCCAGAAAAGTAGCCATCGTATAAATCGCCAGAATCCCGATGCTGACGATCTGCTCCGAAAGCTGAAAGCGATACAGAAGCAGGGCCAGCAGCAACAACGCACCTCCTGTCAGAAGATAAGATGCCAGCAGGCATTTTCCCAAAATGAACGGAAGCCGTCCGGTCTGCACGTCCTTTTCCCCAGGTCTCATTCTCTCCATGTCCACGCCTCCTCTTTTTCCATATATATTCAGGCGCGGGCGCAAACTTGACTGTCAGTTCACCGCTGTGCAGGCGGAGAGGAAATATCCGTCGGGGGCATCATACTCCCGAAAAACGGCGGGGCCCCCTTCCTTCCCGGCAAACACGACCGTTTTTTTCTCCATGTCGACGAAGAGATCCGCAAACCCCATTTTCATCCCCTTTCCGGTCATCTTCATATAGCTTTCCTTCACCGTCCATTCCCGTAAAAACCGATCCAGCGCCTCCCCTTCCATAATCCCGGATTCTCCGATTCCATAGCGCTTCCGAAAAAGTCCTGCCTGTCGTTCTGAATAGAAAAGCCGAAGAACCCCCGCCTTCACGGATTGTCTTTTTTGCAGATCCACGCCCACCGGCCTTTGTGAAACGGCACACACAGCGTAATCTCCGGAATGGGAAAGGCTCAAAAAAACCGGAGGGCCATCCGTTTCCACCATCGGCCTGCCCCCCGGCTCATAGAGGATTCTGAAATCCGCATAACCGGCATCTTCCAGGGAATATCGGGCCAGGAAGCCGACGGCCAAAGAAGCCGCTCTGGCCTCCGGTTTCCTGCAGAGATCCGCTTTTTTTTTCCGGACATCGTCCAGTCTTTCGTAGACTTTTCCGGCCAGAACCGGATCGTACAACGGCCGGATGTCCGCCAGATAAAGGCTGACCCGGCCGCTCGCTTCGCTCATTCCACCACGGTCAGATAGTTGGTGACCGCATAGACCGTCTGACCGTTATAATTCAACTTCGTCCAACCCCGATCCGGCTCCACTGCGACGCGCTGCGCCGTGGCCGTTCCCGTCAGCTGCCCTACCACCTGGGAAGGCTCGTTGGTGGTAGGCAGCGTCCGCAGATTCGTTTCGCCGCTTTTGGCCATCACGATCCCTGAAGCAGCCACGAAATGCATGCCCGCCTCCGGATTATCCGCCGTGATCTTTTCCTGCTCCTTATAGTCCATGCTGGTGGCCAGAAGCCTGGATGATGCGTACACCACCTGTCCGTTGACCTCCAGCCGGGACCATCCCGTGTCATCGCTGCCGCTGATTCCCGTGCGCACAACAGCCTGCCCGAAACTCAATGTCCCGACGATATTTCCGGTTTCCGTGCTGGGTTGATCCCGAAGATTCACCTGATCCCGGGCTGTCACCGCCTCGCTCACCGCGCGAAAGGTCAGGCCGCCAGCCTGAAAAGTTCCCGAACCGTCCGCAGCTCCCCCGGACTCGGTGCCGGAGCTCTCCGTTCCTCCGCTCTCCCCCGTAGATTCCGGGACAGCGGGGGTCAGATCCGTAGTCAGGAAGCTGTGCACCGCATACAGCCTCTGCCCTTCATAGATCACCCGATCCCAGCCGTTGCTCCCAATTCCAGTGCGCAGAACCGTCTCCCCGTTTTTGAGCCGGTACACCACAATGCTGTCCTCCGTGGTGGGCAGATTGCGCAGATTGGTTTCCTCCTTTGCGGTCACCGTTTCTTCCACTTCCGCGAAATTCAGGCCCACTTCCGGATTCGCTTCCACGATTTCGGCAGGAGTGGGATCTTTTGCTTCCGCCTCCTGACTATAACCGAAATAAGCTACGTTTAGATCCACGTTTCCATCGATCCCCGCGACCTGTCCCCGGCTGGTGTACTGCCACATGGAATGGCTCCCGCTATAGGTGGAGGACGGAGTCTGAGGGAATGGGACCTCGGGATACTGGGAAACCCAGATCCTATACTTCGACCCGAGGGTCTCCATATCCCACTGTGCACTGCCTTCCATTTCGTTACGGGACGCGTAAAACATGGGTGTATAACCGGCGGATTGAACGGCATCCAAAAAGGCGCAGGCAATGTCGGTTCTCTCCTCTTTCGACAGCCCGTATTGCCGGCTGTCTTCCGACTGGAAATCCTCGCAGTTGTAGGCCACCGGATAAGTGATCTTATATCTGGCGATAAATCCCGTTACCCAGCCGGCTTCCTCCGCCGCTTCCTGCTCTGTTACGGCGGAAGAAAAGAAGTAGGCGCCTACCTGAATCCCGTTGCGGGTAGCTTCCTGCAGGTTATACCGCGCGCCCGGATCCTCATAAATCACGCCCGTGGCTTTTGTCCGATATCCCACCCGGATCATCGCGAAATCCACGCCCGCTTCTTTCACCTGAGCCCAGTCGATGGTTCCCTGGTATTTGGACACATCGATGCCCAGAGTCGCTTCCGTCGTCTCACCTTCCGGCACGCTCACCTGAGAAAGATCTACAGACGCCCCGATAGTTTCGTCTCCCGCCGTGTTGGTGGAAGACTGGGGATCCTGATCGTCCTCCATGCTCCCGACTTCGGCCGCGATCACCGTTTCCGGTTCCGCTGTCTCCTCCACAGCCGTTTCTTCCTCCACAAGCTGTGCCCGGGTCTCTTCCTCATGGATCGCTGACGCCTCCTCCGACGTTTCGGTCGGCCGTACCGGCTCCGCGATCGCCGCCCGTTCGCTGCCGCAGCCTCTGATCGCCAATATGGCGATCAGCAAAATCGCAATCGCTGCCGCAACGACGGCCACCGGAACGATCGCTGCAGACGGAGAAATCCGCTGTTTCCGATGCCTTCTACGCCTTTTCTTCGCCATAGTCCTTCCCCTTTAAGTCCTCTCCGGATCCCTTACAGCAGATGAGCCCTCAGTTCTTCCCCGCTCTTCGCGGACAGATAAGCCGGCGCGATGTCGAATACTGTTTTGCAGCCGGTCATTCCTTCCCGATTCATCCGATAAGCAGCCCGCGCATATGCGACGATGACGGATCCTGTAAATTCCGGATTGGAATCCAGCTTCAGGCTGTATTCGATCACATGACCATGCTCGTTCTCCAGACCGGTCTTTCCGGTTCTGATCACGCATCCCCCGTGAGGCAGGCCGCTGTGGTCCCGCTTCATCTCCTCTTCCGTGATGAAATGAACTGTAGTATCATAATCCGAAAAATAATTGGGCATGGTTTTGATCTCTTCTTCGATTCTGGCCAGATCCGCCCCCTCTTCAGCCACCACAAAGCACTCTCTGGTGTGCTTCTGCCGGGTGGTCAGCTCCGGATTTTTTCCGCTTCTGACCGCATCCAGCGCTTCCGGTACCGGGATGGTGTACTGTCTGGCATCCTTCACTCCGGCGATCCGGCGAACCGCATCGGAATGCCCCTGGCTGACGCCCTTGCCCCAGAACGTATAGTCCTTTCCTTCAGGCAGGATGCAGTTAGCGTACAACCGGTTTAAAGAGAACATTCCCGGATCCCATCCGCAGGAAATAATCCCAATCTTGCCGCCTTGCCGGGCAGCTCTGTCCACATCGTCGAAATGCTCCGGAATCCGGGCGTGAGTATCGAAGCTGTCCACCACGTTGTAAAGCGCCGCGTATTTCGGCGTCTGTACCGGCAAATCCGTAGCGCTGCCGCCGCAGAGGATCAGCACGTCGATCTCATCCTGCATGTTTTCCAGCGCGTCGGCAGAAAACACACGGACGCCTTCCGTCCTCACCTGCAAAGACTGCGGGTCGCGGCGGGTAAACACCGCCACGAGCTCCATGTCCGGATTCTGGCGGATGGCGCTCTCCACCCCTTTTCCAAGATTTCCATAGCCTAAAATACCGATTCTGATACCCATCGTATTCTCTCCTTTATCTTTCTGTCGTTGTCTGAAACCATTTCGTATTTTAGCATAAAACTCCAGAAAGAGAAACACAATTAAAGAATATATTCTCTCAGATCCTCTTTGAGCTGATTCCAGGCGTCTTCGTGCTCTACATAATAAAGCGGACAGGGCTTCCCCCCTGCGTCATAATGGCGCTTCACGCTGGATATTCCCAGATCGTATTCATTCATCAGCCATCCCAAAAGCCGGATCAGGGAATCGTAAGTGGCGTCGGTAAACTTTCCATCCTCGCTCAGATAGCAGCATTCGATGGAAATGGAATTAAAATTATGTTCTTTCACCGAATAGCCGATCTCACTGAGCGGAAGACACTGGATGATCTCTCCGTCGTAGCCGATGACGAAATGGGAAGAGGCGGAAGTCTCTCCGGTGATGCCCAGATTTTCGAAATAGCTTCGGTTCTGCGCTGCGCTGGTTCCCGCATTGGCCGTATAGTGCACGAACAGCTCCGTCACCTCCGGCAGCTCGTCACCCGGCCTGGAATATTCGTTCGGCGTCAGAAATTCCTCGTCGATAGCGGGCTTTTCCGAATGGTTAGTCTCGATGATTTTCTGTTCCTGCATGGCGGAAACGGTCCCATCTCCTTTCTCGCTTTCCCACAGAAAAACGCCGAGACGGTACAGGCCGAATCCGGCCCCTCCCAACAGGAACAATCCGAATATCCCCGTTACGATTCTGACCGCCATCACCTGACGTCTGCGCCTCTTCCTTCGAATTTCCCGCCGGGCTCTCCTCCTGGCCTCCTGCGTATTCCCGATGTGAGAAAACTCCCCTTCTTTCCTCTTTTGCATAAAACCGCTCCCCGTTATACCTTCGATTTTTTTCTATCATATCACAGGAGACGGCGCTGTTCTTTAAGTTTCCCTTAAGATTTTAAAATTCGTAAAGCCTGTATTTAAGCCATTCTTCTCAAAATTTGTCGCTAACCTGTCGCTAACCACAAATTATGATGTGCACCTATATGTAATCTTTTGGATCTAAATATGTCAATAGCATTGATTCATGAGCCGGAATAATTCCGGAGCTGTAATGCAGGAACGGCCGGGTATCCCTGAAAGGATCCCGGCCTGTCTCTTTAAAACATTGCAAACAGCTGAATTAAGTATTCCCCTTTAATTCCAGTTTCATCCTTATCCAGCATTCGTTTTCCAACGTTGCATTGTCTCATGCCGCAAAGAAGCTTGTGCGATTGATCTTTGCCATGGAGAAAGCAGGGCAGGCATACATGCCGGCAGCTTAACTTATTCTGTCAATATCCCCTTTTAGAGTGCCTGAAATGACACTCTGTTTGTCATGCAGTTTTCAAGGTACATTTTTATCTGAAATGCATTTCTGAAATTCATTCAAAAATTTTCATTTTAAACTTGACTTTTAATAGTTAGTCTTTTGCTATGAGAAAATTTTCCTCTGTAATATTGACTTTCAAAAGAAAATATTCTATTATTTAGATAAACAGATAGAATATATTCTCTTAATCAGCTTGTTTGAATTGGCGTTCAGCGGCTGCAAGTAATAATTACGAGATTTTTTTCTCCTTACACTCCTTACTATACGAGAATATTTTCTTTTTGTCAATAGTTTTACTAGATTTTTTTCTCGCAGAAAGGAGCATGCTATGTCACTAAAGGATCGCATTAAAAGTTTGGCTCAAGAACGTGGTATGAGCTTGCCGACATTGGAGTCAGAACTGGGGTTTGGAAATGGTACGATTGTAAAATGGGATAAATCGACACCAAATGCAGATAAGCTTAATGCGGTTGCAAAATATTTCGGTGTAACAATGGACTATCTCTTAAATGGAATAGATGAAGATGGGCTGAATGAAAAAGATAATAAGGATATCGCCAAAGACCTTGACCGAATAATGAATGAAATCAAAAAAGGAGATGGCGGTCCTATCTATTACAATGGGGTTGAAATCGACGACGCCTCTTTGAATCTCCTGCAAAATGCTATAGAATACGCTTTGCGCAAAACCAAAAAGGAAAATAAGGTCAAATATAACCCTCATAAAAACTAAAAGTAGGTGAGGTTACTTTGGAAACTTTCGATCAAAAAATTAACCGCGCAATTCGCTATTATACGAATCTTGCCGGAAGCAGTGATCCATTGGAAATTGCAAAATCCATTGGTATCGGAATTGCTATACTTCCATTGGGGAATATTGCGGGAAACTATAAACTGTTAAAGCGAAAAAAATGGATATTTATCAATGACGATATCCCTATAAGTAGCACGTTTTTCAAAACTGTTGTTGCTCACGAGTTGGGACATGCCATATTTCACAGAAAAGAAAATTGTGCCTTTATAAAGAAGAAGACTTTGCTTTTGACGAGTGGAATTGAAAGAGAAGCAAACATCTTCGCCGCCCGTCTTTTGATAACAGATGATATGCTGAAAGAATACGCTGGATTTACAAAAGAACAATTCTGCCGTTGTACTGGATACGCTATGGAACTGATTGATCTACGATTAAAATAAAAAAACTGATTGATTTTCATCTAAAATAATAAGTTGGAGTCAGAAGCAAATAAATTCGCAGTTGAGTTTCTAATTCCCGACGATCTCATATATGAATATGCTTACTCTTGTGGATATACCACAGATCAAATTGGTAGAATTTTGGGTTATCAGAAAGAACTTATTGAATTGCGTTTAAAGTAATAATAAAATCAGCAGGAAATGCCTGTTCTGATATAGCGCATATGCGCAAATTATATTTCAAGGGGGATTTACTTATGAAGAAAAAACTGTTGCCCGTAATATTATCCATCTCTATTTTCTTTGCAGGATGTGGGACGCCATCAGAGACTGTAGTTGAAAGATCTTCTGAATCAACTCATCCGGTCTCTTCGGAAACTGAACTAACTCCTTCTAGTATGTCGGATACTCTCGCCAATGAAAAACTTTTGTCTGTAGAAGTTACTATTCCAGCCATATTTTATGAATATGAAGAAGATGGTGGAGAAATGACACAGGAAAAAGTTGATCAGATAGTTTCTGACAACGGTTTCAAAAGTGGTATATTAAATAGCGACGGCTCAGTCACTTTTTCAATGAGTAAAAGCCAACATGCCGAATTCCTCCAGTCCTTAAAAGATGCCACCGAAGAAACAGCTTCCGATTTTGTGGATGGGGATGATCGGATCGAATCATTCACTAAAATCACTTTCAATGATGATTTAAGTGAATTTAAGATTTATATTGATCCGGCAGCATATACAGACTTTGATTCAATTTCAGCTATTACTTTTTATTTTGCTGGACAGTATTATCAGCTTTTTTCTGGAATTCCTTTTGAAGATACAGAAGTAATCATAGAGTTTATTGATAAAGATACAAATGAGGTTATCACTACCGGAAGCTTAAGTCAATTCCGTGAGAATATTCAATCTTCAGGCGAATCTGAATCCGCAGAAACAGCCAACGAGACTGCAGAAGGATCTGAGAACGCTTCGGAATCAATCGCTTCCATTTCAGAACAGGTCGTTTTCGATCAGGACGAAATAAAAATCACCGCAACCGGTCTTGAAAGTGATGGATCATTATTCGGAGCCGAAGTTAATTTTCTGATAGAAA